>DASSYF010000036.1:0-5287 GCA_035703435.1 Chiayiivirga sp.
CCGTGGCCTGCCATCAAGGCGCCGGTGGCGGTGTAAGGCCCACCGCGCCGCCGTCGAACTCGGCGGGGTGTGCAATCTGGCAAGATGATGCCAACTGGAAACAAGGGGTGTGGCATGAGCCGACCACGCATCTCGATCATCGCCGCAATGGATCGCAACAACGCCATCGGCAAGGGCAATCAACTGCCCTGGCACCTGCCGGTTGATCTCAAGCGCTTCAAGGCCCTGACCATGGGCAAGCCGATCCTGATGGGCCGCAAGACCGCGCAATCCATCGGTCGCGCCTTGCCGAGGCGGACCAATCTGGTGTTGACGCGCAGCGGCGAGATGCCGTTTGCCGGAATGGAGCCGGTGGCGTCATTGGATGCAGCGCTGATTCGTGCGCGGGAGTTGGGCGCCGAGGAACTCTGCGTGATCGGTGGCGCACAGATTTATGAATTGGCCTTGCCCATTGCCGACATGATGCATTTGACCCACGTCGATACCGAGGTTGTCGGTGCCGATGCGTTTTTCCCACATTACGATGCAATGGGCTGGCGTTGCGTTCGCCAGGAAAAACTCCCCGCCGATGCCGCCCACGCCTTCGCCATGCACTTCGTCGAGTGCGTGCGAGCGCCGTGAGATGACATAAACGCGCTGCGACGTGGAATGGCCCCGCGTGCGCGTGGTGATCCGTCAGCGCCACGAACAAGGACACCAACACGATGGCACAGAACGGCACCACCCCCCAAAATGACAAGAAGAACGGCAACGGAGGCAACCTCGGCTTTGAGTCTGAGCTTTTCAAGGCCGCCGACAAGCTGCGCGGCAACATGGAGCCCAGCGATTACAAGCATGTCGCGCTCGGGCTGATCTTCCTGAAATACATCTCCGACGCCTTCGAGGCCAAGCGCACCGCGCTGCTGGCTGAAGACGCACAGGCGGCCGAAGACAAGGACGAATATCTCGCCGACAACGTGTTCTGGGTACCGAAGGAGGCGCGCTGGTCGCACCTGCAGGCCAACGCCAAGCTGCCCACCATCGGCACCCTGATCGACGACGCCATGCGCGCCATCGAGAAAGACAACGAATCGCTCAAGGGGGTGCTGCCCAAGGACTACGCCCGTCCCGCCTTGAACAAGGTGATGCTGGGCGAGCTGATCGACCTGATTTCCGGCATTGCGCTGGGCGAGCAGGGCGACAAATCCCGCGACATTCTCGGGCGCGTGTACGAGTACTTCCTGGGCCAGTTTGCCGGGGCCGAAGGCAAGCGCGGCGGCGAGTTCTATACCCCGCGCTCGGTGGTGCGCGTGCTGGTGGAAATGCTGGAGCCGTATTCCGGCCGCGTCTATGACCCCTGCTGCGGCTCGGGCGGCATGTTCGTGCAGTCGGAAAAGTTCGTGCAGGAGCACGGCGGCCGCATCGGCGATATCGCCATCTACGGGCAGGAGAGCAATTACACCACCTGGCGGCTGGCCAAGATGAATCTGGCCGTGCGCGGCATTGATTCGGACATCCGCTGGAACAACGAGGGCAGCTTCCACAAGGACGAGCTGCGCGACCTCAAGGCCGACTTCATCCTTGCCAATCCGCCGTTCAACATCTCCGACTGGGGCGGCGACCGCCTGCGCGACGACGTGCGCTGGAAGTTCGGCGCGCCGCCGGTGGGCAACGCCAACTACGCGTGGCTCCAGCACATTTTTCACCACCTCGCCCCCAACGGCACGGCAGGCGTGGTGCTGGCCAACGGCTCGATGAGTTCCAACCAGTCCGGCGAAGGTGAGATCCGCAAGGCCATGCTGGAAGCCGACGCGGTGGATTGCATGGTGGCGCTGCCCGGGCAGCTGTTCTACTCCACCCAGATCCCCGCCTGCCTGTGGTTCCTCACCCGCAACAAAAATCCCGGGAAGGGTCTGCGTGATCGGCGCGGGCAAGTCCTGTTCATCGACGCCCGCAAGCTGGGCGTGCTGGTGGATCGCACCCGGCGCGAACTCACCGATGAAGAAGTCCAGAAGATCGCTGATACCTACCACGCTTGGCGTGGTGAGGAAGACGCTGGCGAGTACGCCGACGTGGCGGGCTTCTGCAAGTCGGCCTCGATTGAGGACATCCGCAAACACGGCCATGTGCTGACGCCGGGGCGCTACGTGGGCGCGGCGGATGTGGAAGACGACGGCGAGCCCTTTGACGAAAAGATGGCGCGGCTCTCGGCGCTGTGGCGTGAGCAGCGCACGGAAGCGGCCAAGCTGGATGCCGCGATTGAGGCCAACCTGAAGGAGCTTGGGTATGGCGAATGAGTGGCCGATGGTTCGCTTGGGTGATTACGTGGATTCAAACCTTGGGAAGATGCTCGATGCACAGAAGAACAAGGGAGTCCCACGCCCATACCTTGGAAATAGCAACGTCCGTTGGGGCTCATTCGACATCAACGATTTGGCGTTGATGAAGTTTGAAGAAGGCGAAGAAGCACGCTACGGAATTCGTGATGGTGATCTGATTGTTTGTGAGGGGGGCGAGCCGGGCCGTTGCGCAGTCTGGCGGGAACAGGTTCCTGACATGAAAATCCAGAAGGCCTTGCACCGTGTTCGGCCGAGAGATGGTCTGAACAACTACTACTTGTTCTATTGGTTCATGTTGGCGGGACGCGCAGGGTGGTTGGAGCCGTTCTTCACTGGAACGACCATCAAGCACCTGACTGGAAAGGCTCTGAACGAGCTAAAAGTACCGTTGCCGCCTATCAAAGAACAGCGCGCCATCGCCCACATCCTCGGTACGCTGGACGACAAGATCGAGCTCAACCGCAAGCAGAACCAAACGTTGGAGGCGATGGCACGCGCCCTGTTCAAGGCGTGGTTCGTGGACTTCGAGCCGGTGCGCGCCAAGCTGGAAGGCCGTTGGCAGCGCGGCCAGTCGCTGCCCGGCCTGCCCGCACACCTCTACGACCTCTTTCCCGACCGCCTTGTCGAATCGGAGTTGGGGGAGATTCCGGAGGGGTGGATGCTTGGCAGTTTTGCTGATTCTGTTGAGATTATCGGCGGCGGCACGCCGAAAACTTCGGTCAGCGAATACTGGGGTGGAAAAATTCCTTGGTTTTCAGTCGTGGATACGCCAGCAGGAAGCGATGTTTTCGTTGTTAAAACTGAAAAGTCGATTACCCGGGCTGGACTGGAAGGAAGTTCGGCGCGGTTAATTTCTAAGGGCGCAACGATCATCTCTGCGCGTGGCACCGTTGGGAATCTGGCCCTCGCCGGGTGTGAAATGACATTTAATCAATCCTGCTATGCGCTCCAAGGAAAGAATGGTTCGGGTAGCTACTTCGTGTTTCTATCTGCGCAGCGAATGGTTGAGCAACTTAAGGCAATGGCGCATGGCTCTGTGTTCTCGACCATTACGCGGCAAACATTTGAAGCCGTGCGTGTTGTGCTTCCGCCAGAAAAGGTGCTTCAACAATTCGAGAAAAATGCGGCTACTTTGCTCGATCCAATTCTCGGTCACGTCAAAGAATCACGCTACCTCGCCCAATTGCGCGATACCCTGCTACCCAAGCTGATCTCCGGCGACCTGCGCATCCCCGATGCCGAGACGTTTCTCACGGAGCGCGGACTGTGACGCAGACCATCCATATCTATTGCGACGAGTCCTGCCATCTGGAAAACGACGGCATGAAGGCCATGGTGCTGGGGGCTTTGTGGTGCCCGGCAGAGCAGCAAAAGTCCCTGTCGAGAAAGGTCAAGGCGCTGAAGGCACTGCACGGATTGCCCCCGACATTCGAGATCAAGTGGGTCAAGGTTTCACCGGGCAAGCTGCCGTTCTATCAGGCGTTGCTGGATTTGTTCTTTGATGAGCCCTTGCTGCATTTCCGTGGCCTGGTGGTTCCTGACAAGCAACTGCTCAATCACGGGCGCTTTGCGCAGAGTCATGACGATTTTTATTACAAGCAGTGGTACACCCTGCTCAACCGGTTGATCGATCCGGAAAAGCGCTATCGCATTTTTCTGGACATCAAGGACACGCAGGGGCGCCGCAAGCTGGCCAAACTGCACGATGTACTGTGCAATGCCAATTACGACTTTGATCGCAGCATCATTGATTCAATTGAACAGGTGCAGTCCCACGATGTGCCCCTGATGCAAGTGGCTGACGTGTTGATCGGTGCGCTGTCGTATGTGCATCGCGATCTGCATGGCAGTTCGGCCAAGCAGGCGTTGGTGGCGCATGTTCGGCAGCGTAGCGGGCTGACGCTGGAGCAAAGCTCGTTGTGGCGCGCCGAGAAGTTCAATCTGCTGGTCTGGAGGGCGCAGCCTTGACGGCGCCACCCGAGTTGATCGTTTTGAACGGCTTTTCCGGATGGGAGGCGTATGAGGATGCGATCTATGCCGTCTATTTGGATACCGTGGCGCATGCGCGTTTGACGTTTCGCGGAAGTCCGCTCAAGGTGCGCTTCAGACCCGAGACCAAGCACAAGGGATATGGATTCTGGCACCTGATTTCCGAGGCGCCGGATCAGCGCAACCGGAATGAGGACGACCGCATACCTGACCCGCGCCGTTGTGAACGGGTGCGCTGGGTGGCTTGGTGCATCCAGAATGCGGATGCAGGCGCCTCGGGGTTCTCATGGTGGGAAAACGAGCGCGGCCGGGAGACACATGTCGTGCTCTGGGCAGAGCAGCATGATTTTGCTGTGGTGCTGGCCAAGCGCCAAACCGAGCATGGGTCGTTGTTCTATCTGCTCAAAACCGCTTACTGCTTGCGCGACCACACGATGCGGAAATTCAGAAAGGAGAGGGACGCATGGCGCGCAGCCCAGAAAGACTGAAGCCCCGGCACATTGCTGTGCAAGGGCTTCGGATACTCCTTCTACGCATGGTAGATGAGCTACCCGCGATGGTAGCCGCACCCGAACCACAAGTCAATATCGGAAGGTGCCGTCATGGCGTTCCTGTCTGAAGCCGCCGTGGAGGAAGCGCTGCTCGATCAGCTGCGCGCACTGGGCTACCGCATTGAGCGCGAGGAAGACATCGGCCCGGACGGTCCCCGCCCGGCGCGCGAGAGTCACGACGAGGTCGTGCTCAGGAAGCGCTTCGAGGACGCGGTTGCGCGGCTGAACCCCGGCCTGCCGGTAGAGGCACGGCAGGATGCGGTGCGTCGCGTGTTGCAGTCCGAGCTGCCCTCGCTGCTGGAGGAGAACCGCCGCCTCCACAAGCTGATGACGGAAGGCGTGGACGTGGAGTACTACGCCGACGACGGTACGCTGACGGCGGCCAACGTGGCGCTCATCGACTTCGAACACCCAGAGCAGAACGACTGG
>DASSYF010000038.1:0-149824 GCA_035703435.1 Chiayiivirga sp.
CACGCTCCATGGATGGCTGCTTGCGGCAGTCCACTACAATTTGTGTTCCGGGCCTATAGCTCAATGGTTAGAGCAGAGGACTCATAATCCTTTGGTTCCAGGTTCGAGTCCTGGTGGGCCCACCACGCCAACGCACCCCACTCACGACCTTGCTCGGGCGTGTTGTGACACACAGGTGATCCATGGTTTTGATGATCGACAACTACGACAGCTTCACCTTCAACCTCGTGCAATACCTTCAGATGCTGGGTGCGACGGTGCAGGTGGTGCGTAACGATGCGTTGGGCGTGGACGAGATCGCCGAACTCCAACCCGGGCGCATCGTGATCTCGCCAGGGCCGTGCACGCCCGATCAGGCCGGTGTGTCGATGGAGGTGATTCGTCGGCTTGGCCCCAGCACGCCGATCCTGGGTGTGTGCCTTGGTCATCAGGGCATCGGGCAGGTGTTTGGCGGCAAGGTGGTGCGGGCGCAGACGATCATGCACGGCAAGACGTCTCGCATCCGCCATGCCGGCAAGGGTGTGTTCGCGGGTCTGCCCGATGGTTTCGAGGCGACCCGTTACCACTCACTGGTGGTGGCGCCCGAGAGTGTGCCTGAGACCTTGGAAATCACGGCCTGGACCGAATCGCCAGATGGCGCGATGGAGGCCATCATGGGCCTGCGCCATCGCGAGTATCCGGTCGAGGGCGTGCAGTTCCATCCCGAATCGATACTTACCGAACACGGCCATGCCTTGCTGGCCAACTTCCTGCGCGCGTGAAAGTGCAGGCATGACAGGACACCGTGCGTGACTCGCCTGAGCGTCAACCTCAACAAGATCGCCGTGCTGCGCAATTCGCGCGGCGGGCAACGACCCGACATCGTGCACGCTGCCGAAACGGTGATCCAGGCCGGCGCGCAGGGCATCACTCTGCACCCGCGACCCGACCAGCGTCATGTTCGGCCCGATGATGTGCGCGCTCTGGCCGCGGTGGTCCGACATCGGGTGGAGTACAACCTCGAAGGCAATCCTTTCGCGCCGGCACGCGGCAGCTATCCGGGCTTCATCGAGCTGGTAGAGGAAGTTCGGCCGGATCAAGTGACCTTGGTGCCCGACGGTGATGGCCAGATCACATCGGACCACGGCTTCGATCTGGCTCGGGATCTTCCGTCGCTGGCGCCCATCTGCGAACGCCTTGGGACCACGGGCGCACGCATCAGTGTTTTCGTCGATGCCGGCAGCACGCAGGGTTTTGAACAGGCCCGAGCCATCGGCATCGAGCGCATCGAAATCTACACCGGACCCTACGCCTGGGCGACACACGCCGGTGACGCGCATCCAGCACTCGATGCCTGCCGCATCACCTGCGAAGCGGCACGCGCTGCGGGCTTGGGGATCAATGCCGGTCACGATCTGGATCAGGGCAATCTCGGTCCGTTCTTGGCGGCCCTGAAGGGCGTGGATGAGGTGTCGATCGGCCACGCGCTGATTGATGACGCGCTCTACGACGGGCTTGCGCCAACGGTACGCAATTATCTGCGGGTGATCGAAACCGTCGGCCAAGCCTCGTAAGGCGTGACGCTCAACAAGCCCATGGCGCTGCCGTGGCCTCGGCGTCATGCACGCGGACTCGTTGTTCTTGGATGCCTGCGCCGCCCGTGCGCCTGGCCCAGCAGTCTCGTCCGGTTCAATCGGACCGATACTATGTCGTTTCACCCCTGTCGAACCTACCCATGAACGAACTCACGCCGTCCCTTGTCGCCAGCGCCCAAGACCATCTGGTGCCGACCTACCGTCCACGCGCCATGGTGCTGGAGCGCGGCTTGGGCTCACGGGTCTGGGATGTCGAGGGCCGTGAGTATGTGGACTTTGCCGCCGGCATTGCGGTCAGCGCCTTGGGCCATGGTGATGCCGAGGTGTTGGCGGCGCTGCAGGAACAGGCCAGCAAGATCTGGCACACCAGCAATGTGTTTCTGACCGAACCGCCACTGCGTCTGGCCGAGGAATTGATTACCGCCAGTGATTTCGCCTCGCGGGTGTTCTTCTGCAACTCGGGCGGCGAAGCCAACGAGGCGGCGATCAAGCTGGCGCGCAAGTTTGCCGCTGATGCCGGGCGCCCACCCGAGAAGCGCGTGATCCTGAGTTTCCACGGCTCGTTCCATGGCCGCACCCTGGCCACCGTCACGGCCACGGCGCAGCCCAAGTATCAGCAGGGCTTCGAACCCTTGCCGGGCGGCTTTCGCTACGCGCCACTCAACGATGTCGAGGGTTTCGATGCGGCCTTTGGCGACGATGTCGCGGCCGTGATCGTCGAGCCGGTGCAAGGCGAAGGCGGCGTGCTGCCGGCGGCCGCAGGCTTTCTTGCGCATCTGCGCGCACGTTGCGATGACGTCGGTGCATTGCTGGTGTTCGATGAGATTCAATGCGGCATGGGACGCAGCGGAAAGCTGTGGGCGCACCAATGGGATGGGGTGAAACCGGACGTGATGACGCTGGCCAAAGGCCTGGGCTGCGGTTTCCCCATCGGCGCCATGCTGGTGGCCGAACGCGCCGCGCAGACCCTCGGCTTTGGCAAGCACGGCACGACCTTTGGCGGCAATCCGCTCGCCGCATCGGTGGCGCGGGTGGCTTTGCGCAAACTGTCTTCGGCCGAGGTTCTTGGCAATGTCCACGCGCAATCACAAGTCCTTCGTGAGGGCTTGCAGGCATTGGACGCAAAGCACGCGATCTTTGCCGACATCCGCGGTCGCGGGCTGATGTTGGGTACGCAACTACGCCCGCATTGGTCCGGGCGCGCCGGCGACATCCTCGATCACGCCGCGCAGGCCGGGCTGTTGTTGTTGCAGGCCGGACCCGACGTGCTGCGTTTCACGCCGGCCTTGAACATCACCGAAGCTGATGTGCACGAAGGCTTGGTGCGACTGGATGCGGCCTTGACCGCGCTGATGGAAGCCAACGCTTCGAGGTGATCGTGCCGGCCGTGCGTGGTACGCGTCGCCTCAAAACTGGAAGTAGACGAACGGCACCTGCGCATCGACTTGCGCGAACACTTCCAGAAACAGGATTGCCATGGCGCCGACCACGGCGGCGACCGGCAGGCTGGCGCGTTCGGTGAGCCAATCCTGCCAGCGACGGTCGCGGTCGATCAGGCAGAACAGCAAGGTGCCGAGCGGCACGATCCAGATGGCAGGGTGCGCGCTGGCAAACTGCCAATCCTGCGGTTGCAGAAGGGCACTGAAGGTGCCCATCGAGCTGGCAAAATCCGGCGCGCGAAAGGGAATCCATCCAAGCGTCACCAGCACGAAGGTCAGCGCGACCCACAAGGGTTTGAGCCAGGCGCGATCGACGAGCGCCACCAGCCCCAGGCGCGTGATCGCGTTGCGCCACAGGCGGTGCCACACCAGCAAGACTCCATGGAACAGGCCCCAGATGCCGAAGTTCCAACTGGCGCCATGCCAGAGGCCACCCAGGCCCATGACGATCATCAGGTTGATGTAGGTGCGCGAGATGCCGCGCCGATTGCCGCCGAGGCTGATGTAGAGGTAATCGCGCAGCCAGAACGACAGCGAGATATGCCAGCGCCGCCAGAACTCGGTCGGATTGGCCGACAGGTAGGGTCGCTCGAAGTTGGGCGGGAATCGATAGCCGAGCAAGCGCGCACAGCCCCGAGCAATGTCGGTGTAACCGGAAAAATCGAAATAGATCTGCATCGAGAACGCCAGCACGCCAGCCCATACCGGCACCGAACTGCCCTGGAACTGGCCGCCGGAATACCAGGCATCGGCAATCGGCGCGAACCAGTTGGCGAAGGCGACTTTCTTGATCAAGCCCTTGAGGATTTCCCGCATGCCCCAGCGCGAGTCCTCGCTGGTCAACGCGTCGCGCTGCGCCAACTGCGGGAAGAAATCCATCGGCCGGATGATCGGTCCCGCCACCAGATGTGGGAAGAAGGTGACGAACAGCGAGAAATCCACCGGATCGCGCACCGCCCGCATCTGCCGGCGGTAGATGTCCACGGTGTAGGCGATGCCTTCGAAGGTGAAGAAGCTGATGCCCACCGGCAGCACGATGTTGAGCAGCATGCCGTGTGGATCCACACCAAAAACCGTGGCGAACGAATCGATGAAGAAGTTGGCGTATTTGAAAAACCCGAGCACCGTGAGGTTGAACACCACGGCCAGGGTGATCGCGCGTTTGCGCGCCGCGCCTTCGCGCCCGTCGATGGCGATGCCGAACAGGTAGTTGGCCACGATCGAGGCGCCCAACAGCGCGCAGAATCGCCAATCCCAGAAGCCGTAGAACACAAAGCTCGCCACCACCAACATGAACTTGGCCGGTCGATGGCGCAGCAGGGCCAGTGCCACCAGGGTGATGGCAAAGAACAGCCAATACTGGAAGGTGTCGAACATCATGGCTTGGTCCCCGCGTCCACGGGCGCCGCCAAACCCATCTGCGCCGTGACCGCCGCAGCTACCCGCTCGGAGGTGATGATCTGTCCGGCCAAATTGGCGTGCAGGGCATCAAAAAAGTACTCAGGGGCTTCGAGGTCCTCCAGCAAGTTCGCCGGTAACACGGTGACATCGGGCTCGTTATCCAGATCGACCAGCCAGCGCGGTGCTTTATTGTCGGCGGGCAGGATCTGCCGATAAGGACCACGCGGGAAGGGATACAGAATCAGCGATGCATCGTGTTCGCGGCACAATGTCAACAGCTGGGCGAACCAGTACCGCGCGTAGGCTTCGTTGTCTGCCGGCGTCTGCCTCAGCACACGCAGGTGTTGTTCGATGGCCGCACGCTGTTCGGCGTTGGCGTCGCTCCAGTCCAGCACCCCGTGATCGGCGCTGAAGCGGAGCGCCGGCATCACCCTGTCCGGGCCGCGGTAGTTACCGATACTTTTCAGCCAGCCGCGCTTGCCACGCAAACTGCGGCGGCGTTCCAAGGGTGATTCGAGCAGGGATTGGATGTCCTTCTGCATCAGCAGTGTCGGCAGCCAGAATGAGGCCTGCACGCGCCTGCGCAGTTCAGGGTCATCGAAGCTGGCGGGATAGGTTTCAAAGTCGCGCACGTCCACCAAGGACGCCGTGAACGACGGATCCAGCGACCAGTCGGCCCAGTGATCACCACCCATGGCCGGATACACCATGCCGATGACGATCGCATCGAAGGGCACGCCTTTGCGCACCATCGCACGCACGAGGTAATACCAGGTGCGCGGCTTGCTGCCCGGCACGGCCACGTTGATGAAGTTCAGTTGTGGTGCGTTGCGCTTCGCCACGGCCGGCGAAAATCCCTGCGCCACACGCGAGTCACCAAAGACCAGCACCGTGGGCGGCACGGCGGTGGCTTCGCGTCGTGCGAGCCGAAGTTTCAGCGCCGTGATGCCCGAATTGGAAAACGGCTCGGCCAGTTCGCGGTAGTAAAAGCCGCTGCGAAAAACCAGCGATTCCAGTACGAACCACACCAGCGCAAGCATCAGGGCAAGCACAATCACATGCCTGATGCGACGCCAAGCGATGGCAGGTGAATCGAAAGGATTCATGTGGGACCGCAATGGCAAAGCGCGCATTGTAAGTGAGGTGTGCAGTGGCCAGCGAAAGTACAGGATCATGCCCAAGGGTGGCGGGGCCACGACGGGATCCTGCTAGGCTGGCACCTCCTCACGACCGGTGCGACATGGACAACCCCGACTTCATCGTGATTCACGAAAATGCGGTCTCCCGCGAGACATGCGCCGCGATCGTGGCGCGCTTCGAGGCCGACGGCGGCGCCACGCCAGGCCGCATCGGTTCCGGTGTGTTTCCCGAGCTCAAGGACAGCCGCGACATCACCCTCGATGGCAAGCCGCAGTGGCAAGACGTGCTGGACGCGCTGCTGACCGCTGCGTTCAACGCCACGCTCGATTATCTGCGGCGTTATCCCTACATGATTCTGGCGCCCTTGATGCTGCAAACCGGCAATCCGGCACGGCGGTTGGAGGCACGTGACATCAACGCCATGGACGACGCCACCCTCAGTGGTTTGTTGCGCACGGTGCTGCGACCGGGCGGCGTCAACCTGCAACGCTACACCGCCGACAAAGGCGGTTATCCCTACTGGCATTGTGAAACCTATCCGCGCGATACGGGCTGCGAAACCCTGCATCGGCACCTGCTGTGGACGCTGTATCTCAACGACGAATTTGCCGAAGGCGAAACCGAGTTTCTCTATCAGCAACGCAAGGTGAAGCCATGCACCGGCAGTCTGCTGGTGGCGCCAGCCAGCTTCACCCACACCCACCGCGGCAACCGCCCGCGCGGTGGCGACAAGTACATCGCCACCAGCTGGATTCTGTTCCAGCGCGCCGAGCAGCTGTTTCCGCCAGCTCAGTCGCAATCACGCTGAACTCAGTCGGACTCCCACCACAACCAGAAGCCATCGCTGATGCGTTTGAAGAAGCCGCCGGCCGGCGCATCGGCCAGAGCCACCAGTGGACGCTCGACCAGCACCTTGCCATCGAGCGACAAGCGCAGCGTTCCCACGGTTTGACCCTTGCTGAAAGGCGCGATCAGTTGCAGCGGCAAATCCATTTCCGCCTTGATCGCCTCATAACGACCGCGTGGCACGGTCACCGACAACGCCTCGTTCAAGCCCAACGCCAAGGTGTCGGTTTCGCCTTTCCACAGCGTGGGCGCGGTGACGGTCTGAGCTGCGTCATAGATCTTGTGGGTTTCAAAGAATCGAAAACCCCAGTTCAACAAGGCGTAGCTGTCTTCGGCACGTTGCTTCTCGCTGGTCGAGCCCATCACCACGCTGATCAAACGCTGGTCACCACGCTTGGCCGAAGCGGCCAGACAGTAACCGGCGGCCGAGTGATGGCCGGTCTTGATGCCATCCACCGCATCGTCCTTCCACAGCAAGGAATTGCGGTTGTGCTGGCGGATGCCGTTGAAGGTGAACTCCTTGACCGAATACACCGCGTAGTCTTCTGGAAAGTCGTGGATCAAGGCATGCGAAAGCCGAGCGATGTCGTGCGCGGTGCTGTAATGCTCGGGCGCGGACAAGCCATGGGCGTTGACGTAGTGGGTGTCGTTCATGCCGAGCTGCTTGGCGTAGGCGTTCATCAGGTCGGCAAAGGCGGCCTCGCTGCCGGCCACGTGCTCGGCCAGGGCAATGGAGGCATCGTTACCCGATTGAATGATCATGCCGTGCAGCAGATCTTCGAGTTTGACCTTGCTGTTGACCGGCAGAAAACTGGTCGAGCCGTCGGTACCGCCACCGCCGCCACGCCAGGCGTTCTCGCTGATGGGCACCATGTCATCGCGCGTGATCTTGCCGGCGGCCAGTTCGGCAGAGACCACATAGGAGGTCATGACCTTGGTGATGCTCGCCGGCTCGACGCGCTCGTCCGGATTGTGGCTGGCGAGAACCTGGCCGGTGGCATCGTCCACCAGAATCCACGAACTACCCTGCACCGCCGGTGGGCTGGGATTGACGATGGGAGCCGGTTGCGGCCGGTTCGGGACCGGACGTTCGGCGACCGGGCTCTGGGCCAAGCTCGGACCAGCCAGGAGCACGAACACAAGGGCGCTGGCAAAACGGGTTAGACAATTCATCGTATGGCGTACTCAGTGTGGGACGTGGCGATCGCTCAGTTGGAACCGATGGCGTTCGCAAGGTTCCATTATCGCTTCGATCAGTGAATGCAGGCCGAGGCGGGTCGAATCACTCGGTGATGAGGGTCGGCACACCCAAGCCCAGCGCACGCAACTTCGAGGCCGGTGCGCGACTTTCGTCGCGTGAGGCAAACGGCCCCACGCGCACGCGGTAAACGGTTCGCCCAGCGACCTTGGCGGCCTGGATCGCGGCCTCGCCGATGCGCGCCTGCGCAATGCGGTCGAGCAGGGCTCGCGCATTGGCCGGTTCGGCAAAACTGGCCGCTTGCAGCCAGATCCGGCCTGCAGGCCTTGCAGGCGCTTCGTGCCGCGGGGGCACCGCCTTGACCACGACTTCCGGGCCCCGCGTCGTCGGCAGATCGCCCGTCCGGGCCGAGGCCCAGGCCTGCGCTGCGGGCATCGCGGTGGGTGGCGGCGGCACTTCCACACCCGGCTTGAGCACCTGCAGGTCCACCGGCGCGGTGCCTTCGATGTGCACACCAAGCTTGACTGCTGCGGCGTAAGACAGGTCGATCAAGCGACCGTCGTGGAACGGCCCGCGATCATTGACCCGCACCACCACGCTGCGACCGTTCAAGAGATTGGTGACTCGCACGTGGGTCGGCAAGGGCAGGGTCTTGTGCGCGGCGGTGAATTGATACATGTCATAGGGTTCCAGGCTCGACGTGGCCCGGCCATGAAACTTGGCGCCGTACCAGGATGCGATGCCGCGCGCGTGATAGCCATCGGCGTGATCCATCACGAAGTACTGCTTGCCCAGGACGGTGTAGGGCGAACGGTTGCCATAACGCGCCGGTGGCTCGTTGGTGGGCTCGGGTTCGACCAGATGGCTGATGTCGGGCGGAATGGGCGGGCCGCCATCATCCACGCCGGGTCGATACAGGCCACCTGCGGTGTACTCGCCCGGCTGATCGGGGCGCGACTGTCGCACGCGCTCGGGGTAGGACGTGCTGCTGCCCTGGCCTGCACGCTCCGGCTTGACCGGCCTGCTGCCGCAGGCCGCCAGCACACAGATCAAGGACAGAACACAAACGACTCTCACGGCGCGAGCGTGGCGCTGTCGGTGGCGGCAATGGACTGTGCCAGCTGGAACACCGCCATCGAATACAGCGGCGAGCGGTTGTAGCGAGAGATCACATGGAAGTTGTTGAAGGTGATCCAGTACTCCGGCCCACTGTTGCCTTCGAGCCGCAACAAGGTGGCTGGCACGTCATGTCCCAGCGCGTGTGCCGGGCGGTAACCCTTGTGCTCCAGCTCGGCGAGGCTGAACGTGGCTTCCAGCGAATCGGGCTTGAAGTCGCGCGCATCCTCGGCCCGCAGCGCGGGGATGGCGACCGGTTCGCCAGCTTGCCACTTGTGCACCTTGAAATAGTTGGCGACCGAGGCGAACACGTCGGGCAACGAATTCCAGAGGTCGCGCTGGCCATCACCATCACCATCGACGGCGTAGGCGCGATAGCTGGACGGAATGAACTGCCCCCAGCCCATGGCGCCGGCGTAGCTGCCGGTGATCGTGCTCAAATCGAGGGATTCTTCCTTGGCCAAGGCAAAAGCCTGTGCCAGCTCGCCGCGAAAGAACGTGGCGCGCGGCTCATGGAAAAAACCCAGCGTGTAGAGCGCATCGAGCACGCGATAGCGGCCGGTGTTGCTGCCGTAATTGGTTTCCACGCCCAAAATCGCCACGACGATCGCGGCGGGCACGCCGGTGTCGGCTTCGACCTGCGTCAAAGCCGCGCGATGGGTTTCCAGAAACGCCCGACCCTTGGCAATGCGATCGGCGGTCAGGAAGATCGGGCGGTAGTCCTTCCACGGCTTGGCCTCGGCCGGGCGGGTGATGGCATCGATGATGCTTTGTTGATAGCTGGCCTGATCGAGCAGCGACGTGGCATCGTCCGCGGCTATGCCGTGGGCATTTTTCAGCTCCGTCAAAAACTGCGTGCGTTGGGTGGCCGTCAACTGGCCTTGGCTTGCGCCGTGGGCCGGGAGGCTGGCCAAAAGCGCGGCGAGGCTGAGGGCAAAACACGACGACGAGTTGATCGAACGCATGGGCGCAAGGCTGGGATGGGCTTGGCGCGCAGTGTACATGGCCCTTGCGGCGCTGCCCCCGGCGGTGCGGTGTGGCGTGGTGCAGTCGCGCCCCGCAATCGGCGCAAACCCTGGTCTTCAAGCAACAGCACGACGGGCATCAGCACCAACCAGAACGGCAACCAGCCAAGGTGCGGCTCATACCAATGCTGCGTGGGCAGGAGCATCAGGATCACGATGCCGACGACGAGCCAGTACACCATCACTGCGGTGAACGGGCGCACCGAGTGCGCAGCGGCTGGCGTGGAATGAATGCGAGATTGGGTGGGCATGACAAGGACTCCCGACAGGTTCGGGTGCCATCCTGCCAAGGCCTCGTCTCACCGCCTGAGACGCCCGCTCAGGAGCCGGTCGTCGCGGCACGGCTTGGCCCGCGCAAGGCCTTCACCGTCGCTTGCAGGTGGTCGGCATCAGCCTCGTGCGCTGCGATCGGCTCGCCGATCACCAGCTCCACCGGCGCACGAAAACGACGTGGCAGCCGCCAGCGGCTAAAGCGTGAATCACGCCGACTCCACATGCTCTCCCACATGCCGCGAAGCGCCATCGGGATCACCGGCACCGGCCGCGCAGCGAGGATGCGCTCGACACCTTTCAGGAACGGACCGATCTCGCCGTCCGATGTGAGGCGCCCTTCCGGGAAGATGCAGACCAGCTCGCCCTCGGCCAACGCCGCGTCCACCTCGGCAAAGGCACGCTCCATCAGTTCGGGATCTTCCTTGGCGCCGGCAATGGGAATGGCACGGGTGGCGCGGAACACCACGTTCATGCCGGGAACATCGAAAATTTTGTAGTACATGACAAAGCGCGTTGGTCGTGGCACCGCACCCAGAATCAGCACCGCATCCATGTAGCTGACGTGGTTGCACACCAGCACCGCGGGGCCTTCCATTGGAACATTGTCCAGGCCTTGCAGCTTGAGGCGATAGAGCAACTTGGCCAACAGCCAGGCCACGAAGCGGGCGACGAACTCCGGCACCAGGGTGAAGATGTAGATCGCCACCACCGCATTGAGGATGGCCGTTGCCAACAGCAACTGCGGCACATTGAGACCCAGCTGCAACAGCACGATGGCCAGCACCGCTGCCACCACCATGAAGGCCGCATTCAAGATGTTGTTGGCTGCGATCACCCGCGACAGGCGCTCGCGCGGGGTGCGCTGCTGGATCAAGGCGTACAGCGGCACGGTGAAGAAACCACCGGACAAGCCCACCAACATCAGATCGATGCAGATGCGAATGTTGCCGGGCGCCGTCAGGAACTGTTGCCAGTTGAGGCCCATCACCTCGGCGGCACCGGAGCGGGCGAAGTAAAGGTCCACTCCAAACACCGTCATGCCCAAGGCGCCCAGCGGCACCAGACCGATTTCCACCGTGCGCCGCGACAGCACTTCGCACAAGAGCGAGCCGGTGCCGATGCCGAAGGCAAACAACATCAGCACCAGCGGGGCCACGGTCTGGTCGCCACCCAGATACAGTTTGGTGTAATTGGGCAACTGGGCAATGAAGACCGAACCGAAGAACCAGAACCAACTGATCGCCAGCACCGAATTCAACACCGCGCGGTGGCCACGCAGGAAGATGAGGTTGCGCCAGGTTTCGCTGATCGGATTCCAGTTGAGCTTCAAGTCCGGTGCGGTGGCGGCCGCCGGCGGGATGGCGCGTGCCGTCAACCAGCCAATGATGGCGATCACGATGATCGCCGCACTCACCCACACCGTGCCGTAGGAAAACCCCATCAGGGCGCCACCGGCGAAGGTGCCCAGCAGAATGGTGAGGAAGGTGCCTGCCTCCACCAACGCGTTGCCACCCACCAGCTCGTCGGGTTTCAGGGCCTGCGGAAGAATCGAGTACTTCAGCGGCCCGAACAGTGCGCTCTGGGTGCCCATCAGGAACAGCACCGTCAGCAGGAACGGTACCGATTCCAACCAGAAGCCCACGCCCGCCAGCACCATCAGCCCGATTTCAAGAAGCTTGATCCATTGGATCGAGCGTGATTTTTCGTACTTCTCGGCCCACTGCCCGGCGTTGGCCGAAAACACGAAGAACGGCAGGATGAAAAGCCCAGCGGCAAGATTGGAATAAAAATCGATGTCGGCGCTCGACAGGCCCGCCACATGGAAGGTGACAAGGATGATCAAGGCGTTCTTGAACACGTTGTCATTGAACGCGCCCAGCGCCTGCGTCAGGAAAAAAGGCAGGAAACGGCGGTGACGCAGCAGACTGAACTGGGATTGGGACATGGCGGTTGGCCTTGGACGTGGCGCAATGATGGCGTGCCCAGCCGATCTTGCGCCAGCCTGTCTTGCCATCCAGCCACGTCCCGGCATTCATCGCAAGCCAGCACCCGACGCATGAGCCTGCGATAATGGCGCCCCCTTCCACCCGCGAGATTGCCATGACCCAGCAGACCATCCTCAATGCCACCCATCGCGATGCGGGTGCCCGCATGGTGGACTTCGGCGGCTGGGACATGCCCATCCACTATGGCTCGCAGATGGAAGAGCATCATCAGGTGCGTCGCGATGTCGGCATGTTCGACGTCTCGCACATGACCGTGATCGATCTGCATGGAGAGAAGGTGCGCGCATTGCTCCATCACTTGCTGGCCAACAACGTCGACAAGCTCAAGAGCACGGGCCGCGCCATCTATTCCTGCATGCTCAATTCACGCGGCGGGGTGATCGATGACCTCATCGCGTATTACCTCGGCGATGACTTCTACCGCTTGGTCACCAACGCCGGCACCCACGACAAGGACTTGGCCTGGATCCAATCCCACGCCGCCGATTTCGATGTTGAAGTCACCGAACGCCCCGAGCTGTCCCTGATCGCGGTGCAAGGGCCGAACGCGCGCGCCACGGTCTTGCCCCTGATCGCGGAAGCCGATCGCGCCCGCGTCGAAGCGCTGGGCAAGTTCAGCGCCGCCGATGCGCGTGGCAGCGAGGACGAACACCTGTTCGTGGCACGCACCGGCTACACCGGCGAGGATGGGTTTGAAATCATTCTGCCCAGCGACGAGGCGGTAGCGTTCTGGGGGCGACTGGCCGATGCCGGCGTCAAACCCTGCGGCCTGGGTGCGCGCGACACCCTGCGCCTGGAAGCGGGCATGAATCTTTACGGCCAGGACATGGATGAGGACACCACGCCGCTGGAAGCCGGACTCGCCTGGACCATTTCCTTCGACGAAGGCCGCGACTTCATCGGCCGCGCGGCCTTGGAAGCCCAGAAGGCTGCCGGCGTGCCGCGACGCATGGTGGGCCTGATGCTCGATGACAAGGGTGTCCTGCGCCATGAGCAACGTGTTGTGACCGCGGTCGGTGATGGCGCGATCCTGTCGGGCACCTTTGCCCCGACCTTGGGCAAGACCATCGCCTTTGCACGCATTCCGTCGGGCGAGCCCGGCGAGATCGGCGTCGACATCCGTGGCCGGATCGTGCCGGCGCACATCGTCAAGTTTCCCTTCGTGCGCGATGGCAAGCCGGTCGACGCCTGATCGCGCGTCAGGCCAAACACCCGAATCGCTTCACCCGTACAATTTGCCAACCCCAACCGCCCTGCGTGGCAACCCTCAAACCAGTCGGAGTCTGACATGAGTGATATTCCCGGTGACCTGAAGTTCATGCGTTCGCACGAGTGGGCGCGTCTCGAAGATGGTGGGCGCGTGGTGGTGGGCATTTCCGACCACGCACAAGACCAACTCGGCGATCTGGTTTACGTCGAATTGCCGAACGTGGGCGACCACCTCGATCAAGGCGCCAGCAGCGCCGTGCTGGAATCGGTGAAAGCCGCGTCCGACATCTATGCACCCGTCAGTGGCACGGTGCTGGAGATCAATGACGCCTTGAGCGATGCACCCGACACCATCAACAACGATGCCTGGGGCGAGGGTTGGTTGTTCGTGCTCAAGGCTGACGATGCATCGCAACTGGATGCGCTGCTCTCGCCGGATGAGTATGCAGCGCACGTCGAAAGTGGCGAGCACTGATTCCTCCGGATATCACACGCTCATCATCGGCCGCCTTCGGGCGGCCATTTTTTTTGCGCGATGCGCGCAACACGTTCGCGCAATCTTGCGCGCATGCGCTTGTGCAACGCGAAAAGTGATCGCGATTTTCATCGTCCGCATCGCGCATCACGAATGCACGCGCACGCTCGGCGTCACGACGCTCGACTCACCGTGACGCGCACTCCGAAAACGTGCACTTGGATTGTCGTCGATGGTCTGCAAGCCGCTACCACAAAGGCTTTGCGTGCCTTGGTGATGAGTCATCCAATCGCGCTCCATGCACGTGCATCGACGGTTCCAAGGCATCACGCGGCACCATCGAGTGCCTCTACTGCGCCACCACGCACGCATCATCGGCACGCATGCACACATCACTTCACGCAACACGTGTTGACAGCATGACCATGCATGTTTAGCGTGCGCGCTAGTTTGGTGTGGACACAACGAACGCGTGGCAAGTCATCACAAAGAGGATTGCTTCAAACAACATTCGGGAACGCGCACGACGCATCCCAAGGCAAAGCTTCCCTCTCCGATCTTGCTGTCGAATATCGTTGGGTTTCAGACCACGGGAACAAGGCGCCCATTCCGTTGACGGTGTGGGCGTTTTCGTGTGCGGCGCAGGCCGCGTGAGTCGCTGGGCAATGAAGTTGTACTTCCAATAACGAGGAGAACCCGAAACATGGCAACGAGCAAACCTGCAGCAAAGAAGGCCGCCGCGAAGAAAGCACCGGCGAAGAAGGCACCTGCGAAGAAGGCCGCAGCAAAGAAGGCCGCAGTGAAGAAGGCACCTGCGAAGAAGGCAGCAGTGAAGAAGGCACCTGCGAAAAAGGTCGCAGCAAAGAAGGCTCCGGCGAAGAAGGTCGCAGTGAAGAAGGCACCTGCGAAAAAGGTCGCAGCAAAGAAGGCTCCGGCGAAGAAGGTCGCAGCAAAGAAGGCTCCGGCGAAAAAGGCTCCTGCAAAGAAGGCTCCTGCGAAGAAGCCCGCAGCAAAGAAGGCTCCTGCGAAGAAGTCCGCGGCGAAGAAGGCTCCTGCAAAGAAGGCTCCTGCAAAGAAGCCCGCGGTAAAGAAGCCGGCTGCAAAGACACCTCCGCCGGCTCCCGTGACCCCCGCCATTTCCTGAGGCGTTTCGGGCAGCCTTGCTGCCCTTGGTCATCGGTGGCGCTCTTCCTGATGCCCAGAGGGAAGAGCGCCATTTTTATGCCTGCGTTACTCCTCAGCGCAGCCAGCCGCGGCGCGTGGGTGCATCCAGATTCAACCAATCCTGTCTGGGCAACTTGAGGTATTGGTCCAGAATGGTCGCAAGCAAGCCTCCTGGCACGCCACTCTCGGAGTTCCAGACGATGGCCACGCCGAAGTCTTCGTTCGGCAGCAGACCGATCATGGCTCGATAGCCCTGCACGGCGCCCGCATGAAAGATGAGGGTGTGCCCGGCGTAGTCGTATACGCGCCAGCCCAGGGCATAGTGGGCATCGCGCAGGCGTTCACGCCGCCAGGCCGAGCCACCGAGTTGATCCGGCGTGGCCACCAGGGGCGCGTGAACGGTGGCAAGCAGGTCGGCATCAAGGACCTCCGGTGCATGCCCAAGCTGCGCCCTCAACCACAAGGACAGGTCGTGGATGCTGGCGTTGACGCCGGCCGCCGGCGGCACGCGGTAATAGGTTTCCTTGGGACGCACCGGTGTCCAGCGACCCCGTTGCCGGACATGCGGCCGTGCCCAACTGGTGCTGGCTTCAAGCGCTTCTCGACCATAGGTGGCGGTGTACATCCCAAGCGGATGAAAGATGCGCTTTTCGACTTGTTGTGAATAGAACTTGCCGGTGGTGGCGAACACGATGTCGCCGATCAGGCTGAAGGCGATGTTCTGGTAGCCATAACAGTCGCCGGCATCGCAGGTCGAATCCAGTTCGTCGAGTTTCGCCACCAGCAAGGGATACGGCTCGTCCTGTTCCAGCAGGCGGTCCATGGCATTGTGCGGAATGCCGACGCGGTGACTGAGGATGTCTTGCACCGTCAGGGATTGAGCCGAATGGATGTCCTGCAGCTTGAACGCCGGCAGGTAATCGACGATGCGCGAATCCCAACGCAAGGCGTCTTCTTCGACCAACATCGCGGCCAAGGTGCCGGCAAAGGCCTTGGACAGCGAGGCCAGACGAAAGACCGTGTCGGTTCCAACTTTTTCCGTGCCGGTGGTGTCGGTCACGCCGAAGCCACGTTCCAACAACACGCGATCGCCTTGGGTCAGGACGATCGCCATGCCGCTGCCCTTGGCGCGCCGCAGAATGCGTTGACCCAAGGTTTCGACGCGCTTGGCCAGCGCTTCCAGTTCGCGTTCGCTGGGCGTGATGGCCTTGGCGCGCGCCGAGGCTGCAGGGGCCTGTGCCGCTGGCTGGTTTTTCTCGGCTGCCTGCAGCGGTGTGGGTGCCAGCCAGAGGCCGACGAGGCAGGTCACAAGGCCCATGCCGATGCGTCTGGAAATGGTGTGCGTCACTGCCTGACTTTGCTCGTACCGCGATTCGTGGCAGTTTAACGCAGGATGTTTTCCCACCCGGATCGTCCAAGGGCGAGCCAGTTCACACAAGGAGTTCTGCCATGACTGCATTTCTCATCTTCCTGCTCGTTCTGTTCGGAATCGCCACCGGCTTGGTGCTGTTCGTCGTCGGTCTTTACAACGGCCTGATTCAGGCTCGCAACGCCTACAAGAACGCCTTTGCCCAGATCGACGTGCAACTCAATCGCCGCTACGACCTGATTCCCAATCTGGTGGAAGTGGCCAAGACCTACATGGCGCACGAGCGCGACACCCTGGAAGCGGTGATCAAGGCACGCGCCGCGGCCGTGGCCGGTTTGGGTGCGGCCAAAGCCAACCCCGGCGATCCGGCGGCGATGGCGCAACTGGCCGGAGCCGAAGGCGGCCTGGGCGCCGCGCTCGGCCGGCTGATGATGGTCAGTGAGGCCTATCCGGATCTCAAGGCCAATCAGAACATGGCGCAATTGAGCGAAGAGCTGACCTCGACCGAGAACAAGGTCGCCTTCGCGCGTCAGGCCTACAACGATCAGGTCATGAGCTACAACAACAAGCGCGAAGTCTTCCCCAGCAGCATCATTGCCGGCATGTTCCAGTTCCTGCCGGCGGCCTTCCTCGAAATTTCCAGCGAAGACGCGCACAAACGCGAAGCCCCCAAGGTGTCCTTCAACTGATCCGCTCAGACGCCTGCGCCGCAATGCGCAGGCGTCACCCATGGGAGCGATGATGAACTTCTTCCAGCACCAGCATCAGGCACGCAGCTCGACACGCAGGCTGATCATCCTGTTCGTGCTCGCGGTGCTGGCCATCGTCGCGGCCGTGGATTTGGCGGTGCTGTTGGCGATGCCCAGCCCACTTCCGGACGATACCCTGGAGCGCGTGGCGAGCATCAATGCTCAACAAACCCGAGCGTTGTGGATTGCAACGATCCTGACCTTGGCCATCATCGGTTTTTCCAGCCTGTATCGCATCGCCGCATTGCGCGGTGGCGGCGCCAAGGTCGCCCAAGCCATGGGTGGCACCCTGGTGGCGTCCGATACCACCGAACCGGGCCTGCGCCGGCTGCGCAACGTGGTGGAGGAAATCGCCATTGCCTCGGCTTCGCCGGTGCCAGAAATCTACGTGATGGATGGCGAAGAGGGCATCAACGCCTTTGCCGCCGGCTACTCCTCCAGCGATGCGGTGATCGCGGTGACGCGCGGAGCGCTCAACCGCCTCAATCGCGACGAATTGCAGGCCGTGATCGCGCACGAATTCAGCCACATCCTCAATGGCGACATGCGCCTGAACATCCGCCTCATGGGCGTGCTGTTCGGCATCCTGGTGCTGGGCATCATCGGGCGCGAAGTGCTCCTGCACGTGCGGGGCGGACGCGACTCACGCGGGGTGTTGGTGGTCATGCTGGCAGCCCTCGTGCTGACCGTGGTCGGCTATATCGGTGTGTTCTTCGGCCGTCTGATCAAGGCCGGCATCTCACGCTCGCGCGAACGCCTGGCCGATGCCTCGGCGGTGCAATTCACCCGCCAGACCGAAGGGCTGGCCGGCGCGCTCAAGAAGATCGCAGGCTTGAACGAAGGTTCGCGACTGGGCAATGCGCGAACCGAGGAAGTCAGCCACATGCTGTTCGGTGAAGGCATGGGTTTTTCCTCTTGGTTCGCCACCCATCCGCCCATCCTCGAACGCATCAAGGCCGTCGATCCGAGTTTCAATCCCAAGGAATTCGACAGCCTGAAAGCGCGCTGGATCGCGCAGCCGCCCTCGGCGCTTGATGAAGATCTGGCGCTGGGCTTTGCCGCCGACGGCAGTCGCCTCGATGCACGCGCCAACTTGATCGCCACCCAGACCACCACCGGGGTGACACCGGAGGCCATCGCCGCACAGGTGGGTGTTCCCGATCGGAGTGATGTGGCCTGCGCCCAGTCGATCGACATGGCCCTGAGCGACAACCTGCAGAATGCCGCGCGGCGCCAGGATCAGGCCATGGCGGTGGTGCTGGCCTTGCTGGTGGCCGACGCATCGCCGCTGCGTGAACGCCAGTTCCATGACATCGAAACGCATCTGGATGGCGCAACTGCCGCACAGGTCCGCAGCCTGTGGCCGGAGGTCGCCCGCCTGCATCCGATGGCGCGCTTGCCCTTGGCATCGTTGGCCTTTCCCTTGCTGCGCCGCCGGCCACGGCCCGAGTTGGGGCGCTTTCTGGCGTGTTGCGAAGCGCTGATCGCCGTGGATGGATCGGTGTCCTTGTTCGAGTACTGCCTCGGGCGCTTGCTGCGACGGCAGACGGTGGAGGCGCTGGATCCGGCGCGGTACGCGCCCAGCGGCCGGCGCAAGCTCGCCCAGGTCCGCGAACAGGTGGAGACGGTATTGGCGGTCCTCGCCAATCAAGGGCACGATAGCGCGCTTGAAGCCCAACGCGCCTACGGTGCCGGCATCGAGCAGATGTTCCCGGGACAGGCCTCGCGCTATCAACCACCGACCGACTTCGTGGCCGCATTGGAAGCGTCCTTGTCCGAACTTGATGATGTCGAACCCATGGGCAAGGCGCTCTTGATCGAAGGTCTGGTGGCCACCATCGGCACCGATGGAACGATCTGCGTGGCCGAAGCCGAACTCCTGCGGACCTTGTGTGCGGTGCTGCATTGTCCCTTGCCACCGATACTCAAGAGCTGATCGCGTTCTACCCGTGACGGTTCTTGCCAGCCTGCCGGGCTAGACTGGCCGCATGAACCCACGCCCTGCATCCGATGGCGACACCGCACTGAACCCAATGCTGCGGGCAGCACGCGCCGTGTTTCTTGATGTCGCTTCCTTGGGTACGGACATTGATCTCGCCGGCCTCAAGACTGCCTGCGATACGCTGCGCTGCTTTGACTTCACCCCGCAGGCGCAGGCGACCGAGCGCCTGCAGGACGCCAACGTGGTGATCTGCAACAAGACCGCCTTGGATTCCGAGCTGTTGTGCAGGGCGCCGGTCCTTGAGCTGGTGCTGGTCACCGCCACCGGCATCAACAATGTCGATCTGTACAGCGCCGCCATCCATGGCATCGAAGTGCGCAATTGCCGCAACTACGGCACCGACGCGGTGGCCCAGCACACCATGACCTTGATGCTGGCCCTGCACACGCGGCTGTTGGATTACCAGCGCGACCTGGCCGCCGGCGCTTGGCCAAGGTCAGCCAACTTCTGCTTGCTGGATCATCCGATCCTGGAGCTCGCCGGACGTCGCCTCGGCATCGTCGGGCGTGGGCCGATCGGGCGCAAGGTGGCGGAACTGGCGCGCGCCTTCGGCATGGAAGTGGTGTTCGCGCAGTTGCCGGGACGTGCGGCCGGGCCGGATTCCGTGCCTTGGCACGATCTCGTGCGCCACGTCGATGTGCTGAGTCTGCACTGCCCATTGAACGAAGCCACCGCGCACCTGCTCGATGCCAATACCTTGGCGGCGATGCGGCCTGGCGCCATGGTGATCAACACCGCGCGTGCCGGCTTGATCGACACCGACGCCCTGCTCGCGGCCTTGCACGGTGGACATCTGGGCGGAGCGGCGATGGATGGCTTGGACGTGGAGCCGCCACCGCCTGGACATCCCTTGCTCGCCTCGGGCATTCCGAACCTCCTGCTGACACCGCACAACGCCTGGGCCAGTCGACAGGCGCGTCAGCGTCTGGTCACACAGACTGTAGAGAATCTTCAGGCGTGGCGGCGCGGGGAGGCGTTGCGCACGGTGACGGTCAGCCGCTGAGCTGGCGTCCAATCCACATCGCACGGAGATCTCTCATGAAAACGCTACGTTCACGCATCCTACCCTTGAGTTTGGCCTTGCTGTTGCCGCTTGCGGTATCGGCACACGATGCGGCGGCACCCGCCGAGTCGGTGACATCACCGGTCACGGTGGAACTGGGTGACTTCAACACCATGCGCGAGCTCAAGCACCTGCACGGCAAGCAACGCACCGATACCGAGGGCGCGATCAAGACTCTGGCAAGCTGGTTGAGCAAACGTGCCGTACTCCGGATTGGCAGCGGCCAAACGCTCAAGGTGACCTTGATCGATGTCGACTTGGCCGGTGACTACGAACCCAGTGCCGGCATCGACATGGACCACGTGCGCGTGGTGCGGGAAATGTACCCGCCGCGCATCGAGCTGTCCTGGCGCCTGAGCGACGCCTCGGGTGCGAGCGTGGACGAAGGCCAGACGACACTGACCGACATGTCCTTCCTCAGCGCGTCAGGGCCGGCCAGCAGCCGCCAGTTGGCCTACGAAATGCGCATGCTCAACGACTGGTTGCGCGAGCGCTTCCCGAAGAAGCCGTGATTTCAAGCCGCCGTCACGGGCGCCAGCGATAGCCGGCCCCGTGCACGGTGTCGATCTCGTCGAACGCGGGATCCAGCACGATGAACTTCTTGCGCATGCGTTTGATGTGTGAGGTCACGGTGGCGTCATCCACCACGATCTGGGCCTCGCGCATCAACTGATCGCGCGATTTCACATGGCCGGGGCGATGGGCGAGCGCATGCACCATCCAGAACTCGGTGACGGTCAGCGGCACGTCCTCGCCATGCCAGGTCACTCGCATGCGCTCCAGCTCCAATTTCAGTGCCCGCACCGCGATCACCGTCTCGCGCGCCTGTGGTGAGCGCAGCGCATCGGTGCGCCGAAGCAAGGCCTGCACCCGCGCGGTCAACTGCGCCAGCGAGATGTCCTTGGTCAGGTAATCATCGGCACCCAGCCGCAGGCCGGAAATCACATCCAGATCCGAATCGCGCGCGGTCAAGAACAATATCGGCAAGCTCGCCGAGCGAACGCGCAGTTCGCGGCACAATTCGAAGCCGCCCTCGGGTTCATCGCCCAAGCCCACATCGATGATGACCAGATCCGGTAGCTGCAAGGCAAAGGCCTGCTGTGCATCCGGACGATTGGCGAACGCCAGCACGCGGTGACCAAAGCGCGTCAACGCATCCACGTAGTTGGCGCGGATGGCGGGTTCATCTTCGACGATGGCGAGGGTGCGGCTCATGGCGTGGCCTAGTTGAAGCTCAATTCGAGCATAGGTCCGACCGCGCGCTGCGGCAACGCACTGCCCGCAAATTGCCCGAAGTGATCGGATTTCGTGCCCAATTGGCAGCGGCTCTGGCCGATGCGTGCGTTGCAATGCGTGCCACGCCGGGCATCAGGAGTCGAGCATGCAAAGCACCCACCGTCTAACGCGCAAACCGCGCCTTTTCGCCCGCAAGCGCCACGGCCATGCATCGGCGATCCTGCTTCTGGCCTTGAGTCCGACCCTTTCCGCTGCGCCGGCCAATGATGGATTCACGACCGAACTGGCCAGCGTGGCGACGCCCATTGCCGGCACGCGCTGCGAGTCGAGTTACGGCCACGCCGACACGTCATCCGCCGCTAACCAGATCGCACCCCGTCTGGCACCACGCGAAGGTCGCGCCACCCTCGGCTGGGCCGTGGCCTTGCTGCTGGCGGGCATCGCAGTCGGTCGTCACAGCGCCAAGTCCCATTCGGAGCCGGTCTGATGGACCTGTGCTTGCCCGATGATTGGCGCAAACATCCGCAGGCTTCGTGCCGCGACGATCTGGCGCCAGGCGTCGAGCCCGTGCTGGGCGGACGCGTGGTGTGCGGCCTGCGCGATTGGCGACGATGCGCGCGCGTCGCGGCTCCACTTGCCGGCGCGCGTGCAGAGCCCGCGCCCAGGCTCACACCCTATCGGGCACCGGCCTGGCTACGCGCTCATTGAGCGCGGGCTCGTGCCCGCCGATCACGACAGGATGCGCTCGCCATCGCAAATGACGATGTCCGCCGGACGCGCCGCAAACAGGCCCACCGTCACCACGCCCACGATCTGATTGATGCGCGCTTCCAACGCCAAAGGGTCGGTGATGGCGAGGCCGTGCACGTCGAGGATCCAGTTGCCATTGTCGGTCACCACGCCATCGCGCCACACCGGCTGCCCGCCCAAGTCCAGCAGCGCCCGTGCCACGTGACTGCGCGCCATCGGGATGACTTCCACCGGCAAGGGAAAGTGCCCGAGCACATCCACGCGCTTGCTGCCATCGATGACGCAGACAAACCGCTCACTGGCGGCTGCGATGATCTTTTCGCGCGTCAGCGCCGCGCCGCCGCCCTTGATCAGATGCCGTTGCAGATTGCACTCGTCGGCACCGTCCACATACAACTCCAACGGACCCACGGCGTTGAGATCGAGCACCTCGATGCCATGCTGGCGCAGCAAGGTTGAACTTTGTTCGGAACTGGAAACCGCCCCCTCGATCAGGCCACGCTCGAGCCCCAGCGCTTCGATGAACCAACGCACGGTGGAGCCGGTGCCCACACCGATGACGCTGCCGGGTTCAACCAGTTTCAGGGCGCTTTCGGCGGACAGGCGCTTGCCATTTTCTGCAGCTGAATTCATGTGTTTCTCGCTCAAGCCAAAGTCGTCAGGATTTGCCACTGGGAATCGCTGACCGGCAGAACCGACAAGCGATTGCCACGCGCCAGCAGCGGGAAGTCGCCCAGAGCCGCGCTCATCTGGCGCAGCTCGGGAAGGCCGAGCGTGCGCTTCAAGCGTCGTTCGAAGGCCACATCGATCAAAAACCAGCGCGGCGCAGAGGCGCTGGCCTTGGGGTCGAAGTAGTCGCTGTCGGGATCGAACTGGGTCGGATCGGGATAGGCCGCACTGGCCACGCGCGCGATGCCCACGATGCCCGGTTCAGCGCAGTTGGAGTGGTAGAACAACACGCCATCACCGATCTGCATCTGGTCGCGCATGAAATTGCGGGCCTGATAGTTGCGCACGCCGGTCCAGGGTTCGCGTTCACGCGCGGCGAGGTCCTCGATGGAGAACTCCTCGGGCTCGGACTTCATCAACCAATACGCCATGGCCTTCAACTACGAGGATTGGGGTGAAATTCTACCGGCACAGGAGGGTCCGGGTCGGTGTGACGATGGCGTCCATCGCCACGTCCCACGCCTGCGCCTGCACATCGTCGACCTCTTGGAAATCGTAGGCCACACCGATCAATCGCGGTCGCGCGGGACGTTCGATCGCTTTCAGGAAAGCGAAACTGCGGTCGTAGTAGCCGCCACCGGCACCCAGTCGATGGCCACGTGCATCAAAGCCCACCAAGGGCACCAATACCACGTCGAGGTCGTTCGGGGACAGTTGCGAGGTCGCTTCAAGATCCGGCTCGGGGATGCCGTAGCGGTTCTGCATCAAGGCATCGCCGAAACGCCAAGGCGCAAAGCGCAAATGCTTGCCCGGTGCCAGACACGGCAGGCAATACACGAACGGCGGCCTTGGGCTGAGCACGGCGTGCAAGGAGATTTCACCCTGCACCGCCCAGTAACCGGCGACGTAGGCTTGGCTGTTCAATTCGGGAAGTTGGCGCAAGCGATGGGCGAGTGCTTCGGCCGCCGCCATGCGCTCGCCGGCCGGCACCGCCAGACGTTGCTCTCGCAACAGGGTTCGCAGGCGATCTCGACTGAGCTCAGCGTCGCGGTTCACGGCAAGTCCGGGGTTTTCCATCGAGGTCACGATGGTGGAAGGATGCAGCCTCCACCATGGCGATGCGTACGAAACGACCTTGATCCCGAGGATCAGGTGGGAACGCGTGCCAGGCTTCGGGCTTACCGCTCATGGCGGGCCTGCACACCTGCCTGTCGTTGCGCCCCCGGGGTCGTTCATTAGGGTCAAGGCAAATGTAAGCGTACGCTGTCGCTCACAGTAGAGGTTGCAGGTGCATGGTAGCGCAGACGCCATACCAAAGCATCTTTGATTCAGCTTCGAAGCGGGACACCCGATTCAGCGAGAAACGCTGACCAGCAGACGGTCGAGTTTGCGTGAAAGGCTGTCC
The DNA here is from genome assembly GCA_035703435.1 of Chiayiivirga sp. Taxonomy (GTDB): domain Bacteria; phylum Pseudomonadota; class Gammaproteobacteria; order Xanthomonadales; family Xanthomonadaceae; genus Denitratimonas. Next base: position 24,110 of record DASSYF010000038.1, read on the forward strand.
AGGGTCAGGCTGATCTCGCGTTGCTCCTGGCCCTCGCCGCGACGCAATTGCATGAGTTCGTGCGCCAGATTCAAGGCCACCAGAACCGCGATGCGATCGGCACTGGCGTTGCGGTTGCCGTTGCGGGTATCACGCATGCGGGCATCCAGCAGGCGCGCCGCTTCCAACAGCTCGTCGCGCTCGTGGGGTGCGCAGGCGACGGTGTAGTCGCGGTCGGCGATACGCAGATTGACCGGCTCGCTCATGTGTTCTGTTCCAGCGATTTCAGACGCAGGATCATGGCCTCGACGCGCGAACGCGCCTGTTCGTTCTTGGACAACAGCGCGGCACGTTCGCCGATCAGCTGTTCCTGACTGGTACGCAGGCTGCGGTTTTCATCCAGCACCCGCGCCAATACGGCACCCAAGGCATCGAGTTTGGCGCTGAGCTCGTCCAGTTGCTGTTGGGTTTGGGTGATCGGCATGGGGGAACGATAGGCGGCGATCGGGTGGGGGTCAACTCGCCGGTGACTGCTCGAGACGAGCGGCCCAGTCGAGCATGAATTGGAAGCAGTCGGCCTCGGTCAAGGGCCGCGACAACAGGTAGCCCTGGATCTCGTCGCAATTGCGCTCGCGCAGATAACCCAGTTGGTCGGTGGTTTCCACGCCCTCGGCCACCACGTTCAGCCCCAGCGAATGGGCCATCGAGATGATCGTGGTGACGATGGCCTCGTCGTCCGGATCGCGGGTGAGGTCACCGACGAATTCGCGGTCGATCTTGAGGGTGTCGATGGGGAAACGCTTGAGGTAGACCAGCGACGAATAGCCGGTGCCAAAGTCATCGATCACGATGCCCACGCCCAGGCGCTTGAGTTCGCGCAGCACGGCGATGGTCTGCTCGGCGTTGGCCATGGCCACGCTTTCGGTGATTTCCAGTTCGAGGCTGCTGGCCGGCAGGCCGGTACTGGCCAAGACCCGCGCCACCGTGGCCGGCAGATCGCCCCGGGCCATTTGCAGGACCGAGACATTGACGGCAATGCTGCTGACGGTGCTGCCCTTCGCCCGCCATTGGCACAGCGTCTGGCAGGCCTGCTCCATCACCCACTCGCCGATGGGCAGGATCATGCCGTTCTCTTCGGCCAAGGGGATGAATACGCTTGGAGGCACCGAACCGAATTCTTCCGAGGTCCAACGCAACAAGGCTTCAACACCGACGATTCGATCATCGAACAAGGACTGGCGCGGCTGGAAGGCCAAGTGCAGCTCGTGGCGGTCCATCGCCCGACGCAGCGCGGCGGTCATGTTGGCGCGGCGACGGATTTCGGCATCCATCGATTCGTCGAAGAACTGGAAGGTATTGCGGCCACGATCCTTGGCGCGATACATCGCGGCATCGGCGAACTTCAAGAGGTCGACCGGCACCTGCCCGTGATCGGGATACAGAGAAATGCCGATCGACGGCGAAACCGTGACTTCGCCATGGGCCTCGTGCAGCACCGGTGCGCCGAAGGACGCAATCACCGCATTGGCCATGGCGATCACACCGTCGTTGTCCTGCACGTCCTCCATCACGATGGTGAACTCATCACCGCCCAGACGTGCCACCGTATCTGAACTGCCCACCACGCCCAGCAAGCGCGCTGCCGTTGCCTTGAGGATGCGATCACCGGCGGCGTGACCCAAGGAATCGTTGATGAGCTTGAAATGGTCCAGATCCAGGAACAGCACCGCGACCTTGTTGCCGGTGCGACGCGCGCGCACCACGGCCCGCGCCAAGCGCTCGGACAAGAGGCTGCGGTTGGGCAGACCGGTGAGGGTGTCGTAGTTGGCGAGGTAGCGCAGTTCCTGCTCGATGCGCTTCTTGTCGGTGATGTCGTTGAACACCGCGACGAAATGCGTACGCACGCCGGCTTCATCGAGAATCTCGGCCATCTCCACCCAGCTCAGGAACTCATCACCGTCGGCGCGATGCAGCCAAACCTCACCGCGGTAGTGGCCCTTGGACTCGAGACTCTCGTGCATGCGACGGAAGAATTCGGGCGGATGACGGGTGCTCTCCAGCAGGCTGTCCGGCATGCCCAACACATCCTGTTCTCGAAGCGCCGTGATGCGCAGGAAAGCTGGATTGACCGAGGCAAATCGGAAGTTCAGGTCCAGCACCGCCACGGCCTCGCCCATGCTGCGCAGGACTTCACTGGCAATGCGTCGTTCGCGCTCGGCCTGACGCTTGGCGCCGATGTCGTGGGCCGTGCCTGCCATGCGCAAGGGATTGCCGTCGGCATCACGCCCAACCACCTTGCCGCGCGCGCGCACCCAGGTCCATTCACCCCTGGCGTTGCGAATGCGGTGTTCGGATTCGTAAGCCTCGCTGCGTCCGGAAATATGGTCGTGCAACAGTTGTTGTACCCGTGGCAGGTCGTCAGGGTGGATCGCGTTCTCACGCCAATCGGCCACGCTGACGGTTTCTGCGCTCGGCCCATGCAGGAGCTCGTCGGTGCCGATGCGCTCGATGTGATTGCTGCGCAGATCCCAGTCCCAGAACGAATCCCCGGCACCCCAAAGCGACAGCCGCAGCTGGTCCTCGCGCTCTTTCACCTGCTGCAACAGGACCCGACGCTGCACGGCGCGCTGGCGCAGGAACCAGAACAGCAGCAGCACCGCGATCAAGGCCATCAATCCGTAGATCAGATAGGCCAAGGTGCTGCGCCACCATGGCGGCAGGATGGTGATCGGAACCTGCAAGTGCTTGCTGCTCCAGATGCCCGAGTGATTGCTGGCGCGCACCTGCAGGGTGTAACGGCCTGGCGCGAGGTTGGTGTAGAGCACCCACGGGCGTGGATCTGGCGTCGTGAAGGCGTCGTCGAAGCCTTCCAGACGATAGGAGAAGAGATTCTGGTCGGGTGCGGTGAAATCCAGCGCCGCAAAGCCCATCTGAACCAGCCGTTGTTCGAACGGGACTTCGATTTTTGGCAGATGGCCTGCCACCGTGGTCGGTGCACTCATGCCCATGGCGGTCCACGTCAAGGCAATGGGCGGATCAAAGCGACTGGCGGCCGCGCGCGCAGGATCCACCAGGGTCAAGCCGCGGATGCCGCCAAAAACCAGATGGCCATCGCTCAAACGGATGGCCGTACCGGTGCTGGTGGTCAGGGCACGCAGGCCGTTGTTCGCGCCAAAGCGCGCCACGCTGCCATCGCCACGATCGATCCGGAGCAGATCGTTGTTGGTGCTGATCCACAACACCCCGTTGCCATCTTCGATGAGAGCCTGCACCGCAGCGTGCACGTCGCCCAAGGGCAGTGGGATGAATCGCATCTGCCCATCGGTGCCTTCGACCACTTGGTCGACGCCACGATCACCCGCCACCCAGATCGTGCCATCGCGGGTCTCGTAGATGGCGTTGATCATGTCGCTGGAGAGCGAATCGTCTTGATCGACCTGATGCCGGAAGTTCTGAAATTGCGTGCCGTTCGGATCGAACAGGCTGAGGCCATCGCCGCGGCTGCCCAACCAGACCCGGACGCGCGAATCTTGCACGATGCTGGTGATGTTGGCTTGCCGCAGGGCGCCATCGCGTGTCGGGTCCGGTGGCATTGCCGTGGTCTGGCCGGTCACCGGGTCGAAGATCAGCAGGCCGCGTCCAGCGCGCGCCAACCACAAGGTGCCATCCCGGAGTCGCGCCATGGTGCGCACGTCAACCGCTTCCGCGCCGGTGCCCAGATCGATCGCCAGCGATCGCCAGTGCTCGATGTTGAATCGATACAGTCCACTCTGGGTGGACAGCCAAAGATCGCCGTCATCGGCCTCGACGATTCCCGAGATGCGCAAACTGGCGCCATGGCTTTCCGGCGCGACGACATTGCGCGAGGCGCGAAAATGATCCCGCCCGGGATCGTAACTGCGGAGGCCGCCTTCGGTACCCAACCACAGGATGCCGTCGGCACCCTCGAAGATCGAGGTCACCACGTTGCCGGACAAGGTGTCGTGCGAGGGGTCGAGGTCAAAGACGGATCGGAACGCCACCGAATCCAGGGAAGTGGTGCTGACACCGCGACTGGACCCGCCCAGCCACAGCAGGTTGGATCGGTCGATCATCAGGCGCCGCACGTCGCTTTCAACCAACATGCCCTCGATCCAGGGATTGCTGGGAACGATCTCGGCTTCCGACAGATTCGGATCAAAACGCCAGACATTGCCCTCTTTCACCGCCAGCCAAACCGCGCCATCGGGCGCCTGCGCCACGGCCTGCACCTCACAGCAGCGTTGCGGGCCGGTTTCGGGCAGGCGCAAGGGCCAGACACGCTCGATCGTGCTGGCGCCCCGCGCCTTGCGATACAAGCCTGCGCGTGCGCCAATCCACAGCTCGCCGGAAGGGCCGATCGCCAGCGCCAGAGCGGGTCGGTCGGAGAAGCGCAGTGCAACGCGCTGCCGGGTATCGATGCGGTGCACGGAGCGACTGGTCGCGACCCAGAGCTGGCCGTCTGGATCCAGTGTCATGGCGCTGACGAATTCGCCTTCGTCTGAATCGGCGGCCGCCGGAAAATCCAGTACCGGGTGATACACGCCCGTGTCGGTCAGATACAAACCCACGCCGGTCGAACTTCCCACCCACAATCCGACCCCTGATTGAAACACCAAGGCATCGATGCGCGTACCGGGTTTGGCCGTCGCCGTGGTCGGATCGAAAGCCGTGTGCAACTGTGCGCGTTCGGCATCCAGCAGGTACAGACCCGCGTCGCGCGTACCCAGAAACAGGCGCTCGTCCTCATCTTCGGCCAAGGCCAGGACGGTTCCGGGGGATGTCGCCTTGGGAATCAGCTCGTCCAGGCGCCTGAAGGCATAGCCATCAAAGCGCTGCAACTCACCTCGCGTGGCCACCCAGACAAAGCCGCGGTGATCTTGCAACATGGCCATGACCCGCCCCTGCGCGAGGCCTTGTTCACCGCCGAGGGTTCGAAAATAGTGACTGCGTACTGCAGCCGACACCACGACCGGCAGTGCGGCGAGCATCAGCAAGAGCGCGAGAAGCCGCCCTGGCGTGAACCGTGATCGGAGACTGGTAGCCGGGGCCATGCGCGATCGATGCGGAGTGTGTGCGCAACCAGTGTAACGTGCGCCGCCGGCTTGCGGGATGGCATCGTCGATCCTTGTCTGCAATCCAGCGCTGCCATGCAGCGCCAGCCCACTACACTATCGCCATGGATGTTTCCCACTTGCTCGATGGGCTCAACGCAGCCCAGCGCGAGGCCGTCAGTGCGCCGGCCGAACCCTTGCTGGTGCTGGCGGGCGCCGGCTCCGGCAAAACCCGGGTACTGGTGCACCGCATCGCTTGGCTGACCCAAGTGATGGGCGTGCCGGCGTGGGGCGTGCTGGCGGTGACCTTCACCAACAAGGCCGCGCGCGAGATGCGTCAGCGCTGCGAGCACTTGATGCCGGACGGCACGCGCGGCATGTGGATCGGCACCTTCCACGGCCTGGCGCATCGGCTGTTGCGCCTGCACTGGGCCGATGCCGGTCTGCCGGAAACCTTCCAGGTGCTCGATGCCGATGACCAGTTGCGTCTGATCAAGCGTGTGCTGGCCGATCTTGGGCTGGATGCCGGCCGCCACCCGCCACGGCAGGCCATGTGGTTCATCAATGCCTGCAAGGATGAAGGCAAGCGCCCCGACGCCATCCAGGGCGGGCATCCGTCCACCGATGCCTTTGTCCGCATCTATCGCGCCTATGAAGAAGTCTGCCAGCGTGCAGGATTGGTGGATTTCGCCGAGATCCTGCTGCGCTGCCACGAGATGTTGCTCAAGCACCCGGAACTCCTGCAGCACTACCGCCAACGCTTCGGCCAGATCCTGGTGGACGAGTTCCAGGACACCAATGCCATCCAGTACGCTTTCGTGCGCCTGCTCGCCGGCAACGGCGCTTGCGTGTTGGTGGTGGGTGATGACGATCAGTCGATCTACGGCTGGCGTGGGGCGAAAGTGGAAAACGTGCAGAACTTCCTGCGCGACTTTGCCGGTGCGCGCACCATCCGCCTGGAACAGAACTATCGTTCCAGCGCCAACATCCTGGCCGCCGCGAATGCCGTGATCGCCAACAATCCCGATCGGCTTGGCAAGCGCCTGTGGACTGAAGACGCCGAGGGCGAGCCGTTGGATCTGTTCGCCGCGCACGATGAGAACGACGAAGCGCGCTACGCCGTCAGCCGCGTGCGCGAGTGGATCGAAGGCGGTGGCCGGGCCAGCGATTGCGCCATCTTGTACCGCTCCAACGCGCAGTCGCGCGCCTTCGAACAGGCCTTGATGGAATCGGGCATGCCGTACCGGGTGTACGGCGGGCAGCGCTTCTTCGAGCGCGCCGAGATCAAGGACGCCTTGGCCTACCTTCGACTGATCGCCAATCGTGCCGATGACGCCGCGTTCGAACGTGCCATCAACACCCCTGCGCGCGGCATCGGCGATCGCACCCTCGAACAGGTGCGCGCCCGTGCTCGCGACGGCAGCGCACCACTATGGGAAGCGGTGTTGCTGGAACTCACCGCCAGCACGCTCAACGCGCGTGCGCGCAATGCCCTGCGCGGCTTCGTCGAACTGATCGAGGCCCTGGCCGGCGAAATCGCCGACATGGATCTGGCCGAAAAGATCACCCATGTGCTGGCACGCTCAGGCTTGTATGCGCACTACGCCAATCAGTCGCATGGCCTGCTCGAAGCGCGAACCGACAATCTCGACGAATTGGTCACCGTGGCCAGCCGCTTCACCCGCGCCGAGGGTGACGAGGCGATGCCGGAACTGGTCGCCTTCCTCGCCTATGCCGCGCTCGAAGCCGGCGAAGGCCAGGCGCAGGATTGGGAAGACGGCGTGCAGTTGATGACCCTGCACTCGGCCAAGGGCCTGGAATTTCCGCTGGTGTTTCTGGCCGGACTTGAAGAGGGCCTGTTTCCCGCACAACGCTCGATCGACGAACCCGGTCGATTGGAAGAAGAGCGCCGCCTGGCCTACGTCGGCATCACCCGCGCGCGGCAGCGGCTGATCCTGTCCTATGCCGAGTCTCGGCGGATCCACGGCGTCGATACGCTCGGGGTCGGCTCGCGCTTCCTGCGCGAGGTGCCGACATCCGTGCTGCGCGAAGTGCGTCCGCGCGTGGGCGTGGTGCGTCCGGCCATGAGCATGGGCGCGGCGCGTTCGCGTCACGAAGAGCCGAGCGCCGGTGGCTTCCGACTCGGTCAGCGCGTGCGCCATGCAAGCTTTGGTGAAGGCACGATCGTGGAGGCCGAGGGCAGCGGCAGCCACGCCCGTGTCCATGTCAACTTCGAGGACGCCGGGCCGAAATGGCTGGTGCTGGCGTATGCGCAGCTGGAGCCGGCCAATTGATCGTGCCCTTGTTCTGTAGCAATGGAGCTTGCTCCATTGCCTGCCGAGCAAGCTCGGCAGCTACACCAGTTCGGACAATTTGAGGGCTGGATCAATAGGAGCCCGCGCGGATCGCCGGACTCAGCCGAACACCTGCGCCAAGGTGTTCGCATCCAGCGCGCGCCACTGGCCCGATTCGAGCGCGAGCGCATCCAGACGCAGGCCGCCGATGGCGATGCGCTCCAAGGCGATCACATGGTTGCCGCTGGCCGCGAACATGCGCCGCACCTGGTGATACCGGCCCTCGGTGATGGTGAGGCGGGCGTGGCGCGGGCCGAGCGCATCGAGCTGTGCCGGGGCCAAGGGCGTGGTTTCCGATTCCAGCATCAGTTCGCCGGAGGCGAACAACGCGGCTTCGCTGCCGCGCAAATCGTGCGCGAGCTGGGCTTGGTAAACCTTGGGAATGCGGGACTTGGGCGAGATGATCCGGTGCAACACGTGGCCATCGTCGGTCAGGAGCAGCAGGCCGGAGGTGTCGCGGTCCAGCCGTCCTATGGTGGACAGTGCCGGATTGCGCCGACGAAAGCGCGGTGGCAGCAGGTCATGCACCAGACGCGATGGGTCGCGGGTGGAACAGGTGTAACCGGTGGGCTTGTTGAGCGCGAGCACGAGGCCGGGCATCGGGTCGATCGGTTCGCCCCCGATCAGGATGCCGTGGGCCGGGATCGGATCATCGGCGTAGAGCACCTCGCCTGCGGCATCGGTGATGCACCCTTCGCGAAACAATGCCGTGACCTCGCGACGGCTGCCGTAGCCGAGATTTGCGATGAGTCTGAGCAGTTTCATGACCGTGGCCCGCGTGCGCAGATCACCTTGAAGCCCTCGTGCTGGATCATCGTGTCGACCTGCCGGAAATGTTCGGCCAATTTGGCCTCGTAAGGCAGGTGGCGATTGGCCACCAGCCAGAACTCACCCGACGCGCTCAAGGCGCTGCGGGCACTGCGAATGAAGGCGCGACCCAGATCCACCTGCTCACGCGCGCCGATGTGGAACGGTGGGTTGCTGACGATGACATCGAAGCGTTCGGGCAGCCCTTGCGTGACATCGTGCCAGTGCCACGGTGCGTGGGCGTCGGCGCGTGTGGCGAGCACGGCATCGAGGTTGCGCCGCGACGGCACCTCGGCGCGGGCATTGGCTTCGAACAGGTGGACCGCCTCGATGGCCGGACATCGACGCAGCAATTGCATGGACAGATAGCCCCAACCCGCGCCCAGATCGGCGGCCCGCCCCGCCAGGTTTGCGGGCAGGTGCGCCGCCAGCAAGGCCGACGCGGGATCGATGCGGTCCCAGGCGAACAGGCCGGGGCGCGTCCAGAACGTTTCACCGTCCGTTTCAAGACAGCGCGGTGCGTCCAGCTCCCGCCATTGCGATTGCAGTTCGACGTTGACATGCGCCGGATCGACCTGGCCCCAGACGATGCGGCAACGATGCTTGGTGAGCGTCTGGACGCCGCCGAGCAACTGGCCGAGCTCGGCTTCGAGCGTGCCGCCACCGGCGCGCTTGGGTGCCACGGCAATCACCCAGCCGCCCACCTGAGTGGCCGCCACGGCGCGTGCCATGAGCGCACGCGCCTCATCGCGCTGCGGTGGGATTAGGATCAGACTGACCGTGAAACCGGTGGCATCGATGTGCGATCGCGCGTCGATGCCGCGGCGCTGCAAGGCCGTCGTCCAGGGCCGATAGGGCTGTTCGCAGTGCCAGACCAGATCGTCACGCAGGAGCAGCCGCGGACACGCGCGCGCATTGAGAAACAGCGCCGAACCGGCCGTGAGCGGCGGAGCATGGGTCTCGGCCCACCAGTTCAAGGCCTCGATGGCCTCGTCATCGCTGGGCAGTTCGCCACTCATGCCGGCCTGGACCCATGCCAGCGCGTGCGAATCTGCGCGGCGACATTGACCGTTTCGCGCAGTGGCACGATGGTTGCCGGCGCCGCATCCATACCGAGTCGGGCGACTCGACCGCTGTCGCACAGCGCCTGCACGAAGCGTCCGACCTTGCCGCCGAGCGGTTCGGGCGCAAAGGTCCAGACCGGTACGCGCGTGGCAGCCGCTTCGCTCAGGAGATTCACCGAATCCGGCGTGACCACGATGACATCGGCCCAGGCCAGAAACCCGGCATACGGATTGGCGCCACGCGCATCGGGGCCGTGCCATTGCAGGCCTGGAATGTCGGAAAGGCTGGTGTGCGCGGCCGCGCGCAGCCAGTCCGGGGTACGGCGTGAACTGGTCAGCATCAGGCTGGCGCCTTCCGCCACGAGCCGTGGCTTGAGCTGCGCCACCAGCGCTGTCCAATAGGTCTGATCGAGTTTCACGGCCGAGGTAGGTCCGCCCAACAGCACGGCGTAGCGCGGCGAGGGCAGGTGTCCGAAGTCGGGGAACTGCAGTCGGGCGCGTTCCAGTGCCGCATCGTCGACGGCGTTGAGCGCACCCAGCGTGGTGATCACGTTGCCGCCCTGCAAGCCATCGTGCCGTGGCGCGACCACCCAGTCGTAATGGGATGGCGCGATGCGCGGATCGAGGATCTGCACGGCACGGCAGCGACCCGCACTGGCTTCACGCAACAGGCGCGTGGCCAGCGCAGCCTGACGGCCACACCCGATGACGAGATCGGGAAAAGGTGTTTGCAGTCGTTGTTTGAACTCGGGTCCGAAAGCCCGCGTGGCACCCGGCAGGCGGTGCGGTGCGGCCCAGCGCCACGGCGCGCAGGCTTGCAGGCACAAAGTTTCAACCGAGTCGGACAAGGCCGTCGCCAGCGCCTCGGCCTGTCGGGCATTGCCGGCATGGCCATCGCTGATGGCCAGAACGCGGGGCGCGTCGCTCATCGCAGCCGAACCCACAGCATCCGCCTTCGTAGGTCGGGCTTCAGCCCGACGAAGACAGCGCCGGCTCTGCGGGATAACTCGAACGGTGAACCATGTCGGGCTGAAGCCCGACCTACGAGGGCCGAGGCTCGGCTTGCTGACATCGTTTGATCGATAGGGTGCCGGGTGGATGGATGGGCGAGGTGGGTCATGAATTGTCGCCATCCTTTAGGCGCAGTGCGCCGCGGCTGGGGCAGGTGCGGCCCAGCTCCTGGCGCAGGTAGTCGACCAATTGCCGGCTGCGACGCACGGTTTCACGCGGGCGCGGCAGCACCGCCTTCATCGTCAATTGCGGCAGGCGATAGCCGGGCAGCACTTCGGCCATGGCACCGGCCGCCAATTCATCCTGGATGAGGAAGTACGGCAGGATGGCGATGCCCTCGCCGGCCAGCACCGCATCGCGCATCACCGCGCCCGAATTGGTGCTGAGGCGTGGATGCACCAATACCCGGAAACCGTCGTCACCACGGCTGAAACGCCAGTCGTGGCCGCTGTCGTTGTAGAGGTATTGGATGCAGTCGTGCTGGCGCAGGTCTTCCGGCGCCTCGGGCGCACCACGGGCCTTGAGATACGTCGGCGCGGCACAGCACACCAGATCGAATCGGAACAGCGGCTCCTCCTGGAACTGGCCGGAAATCGCGGTGCGGTCGGTGATGGCGATGTCGTAGCCTTCCTCGGCCGGGTTGACGGGCTGGTCGTTGAGCACCAGTTCCAGGGTCAATTCCGGGTGCTGGCGAAAGAAGTCGGCCAGCAGCGGACGCAGGATGCGCGTGCCGAATGCGGTCGGTGCGCTCAGGCGCATCAAGCCGCGAAAGCGCAACTGGTCATCGGACAGATTGGCCTCCAGCGCGTCCAGTTCCTCGACCAGCCCGGCCACATGCTGGCGATAGAGCGCGCCCGATTCGGTCAATCGCACCCTGCGGGTGGTGCGCACCAGCAGCGGTGTGCCCAGCGCATCTTCGAGCTCGCGCACACGGCGGGTGACGACCGACTTGGCAATGCCCAACTGTCGCGCCGATTCGGAAAAGTTCTCCAGAGCGGCCACGCGCAAGAAGGTGCGGATGTTGAGTAGATGACTCATTGTTGCGTACGGGTGAACGCTGGATTCGTATCAATCCGGCTTATCGTACGCCAAGCGCGCGCCTAAGATGGCTGCCATGAACATGCAAATCCATCGCTCCAATGAACGCGGGCGAACGCGCCTGCCCTGGCTCGACAGCCGCCACAGTTTTTCCTTCGGGCATTACTACGATCCAAAGCGCATGGGTTTTGGTGCCCTGCGCGTGATCAACGAAGACATCGTGGCGCCGGGACAGGGGTTTTCCACCCATCCGCACGCCAACATGGAGATCGTTTCGATCGTGCTGGAAGGCGCGCTTGCCCATCGCGACAGCATGGGCAACGTGGAAACCATCCATGCCGGCGAAGTGCAGGTCATGAGTGCCGGCACCGGCATCGAGCACAGCGAGTTCAACCCACGCGGCGATGTGCCCGTGCATTTTCTGCAAGTCTGGCTGCATCCGATCCACTGCGATCGTCCGCCCCGTTATGCGCAAAAGGCGTTCGCCACGGCCGATCAGGAACAACGATGGCTGCCCGTGGTCACAGCCCGCGCGCGCGATGGCAGTCTGGAGATCGATCAGGATGTGGATATCTTCCTCACGCGCCTGGCCGCAGGCACGGACCTGCGCTGGAATCTGGATGCAGGCCGACGTGGCTATGTGCAGATGACGAAAGGATCGGCGCGGCTGGGCGACACTGTGCTGTCGGCCGGTGATGGCGTGGCATTCACCACGGGCGGCGAACTCAGCCTGCTCGCCGAGGTCGATGCGGCTGCCGTTTGGTTCGACCTTGCCTGATACTTGCGACCTACCCAAGGAGTTGTTGCCGATGACCGACCGTTCTCTCGATGCCGCCGCGCTCGATCAGCTTTTCCTCAAGGCCCGCACCTTTGCCGCACAGCGCGATACCTGGCTCGACAAACCCGTCAGCGAGGCGCAGTTGCGGCAGATCTGGGATTTGGCACGGATGGGCCCGACCCAGACCAACACCGTGCCGGCGCGTGTCGCCTTCGTCGTGTCGGCCGAGGCCAAGGCGCGACTGGCACCGCTGATGGACGAAGGCAACCGTGCCAAAACCGTCGCCGCGCCGGCCACGGCCATCATCGGCATGGATCTGGCGTTTTACGACAAGCTGCCCTACCTCTATCCGCACGTCGATGCACGCGTCTGGTTCGCCGATGCCGAAGCCGCGCATCTGGAAGCCATCGCCCTGCGCAGCAGTTCGCTGCAAGGCGCCTACCTCATCATGGCGGCGCGTGCTTTGGGATTGGACTGCGGTCCGATGTCGGGTTTCGATGCCGATGCGGTCAGCGCCGAGTTCTTTCCCGACAGCGCCATTCGTGCCAATTTCATGGTCAATATCGGCTATGGCAATCCTGCCTCGCTGCGTCCGCGCAATCCGCGCCTGTCCTTCGACGAAGCCTGCTGCATCGTCTGAATCCACCCGTCCCACAGGAGTGTTGCAATGAAAACCAAACTGCTTGCCCTTGCCCTGTCCACCATGTCCCTGGTTGCGATGCCGGCACTGGCCGAGTCGGTGACCTACACGGTCGATCCCGATCACGCCCAGATCCACTTCACCTACAGCCACATGGGCTTTTCGCACATCACCGGCACCCTCAATGTCAGCGAAGGCAGCGTGACCTACGATCCGGCCAAGCCAGCCGATTCCTCGGTCTCGATCACCGCGCAGATGGACAGCGTGAACGTCGGGGTGCCGGCCATGAACGACCACCTCAAGGCCGCCGACTTCTTCGATGTCGCCAATTTCCCCACCGCCACCTTCAAGAGCACGAAAGTGGAGGCCGCCGGTGAAGGCAAGCTCAACCTGACCGGCGATCTGACCATCCATGGCAAGACTCAGCCCGCCAGCTTCGTGGTGACGGTGAACAAGGTCGGCGAGCATCCGATGCGCAAGACCCCGGCCGCAGGCTTCGACGCCACCGGCACCATCAATCGCCCGGATTTCGGCATCGAAACCTACACCATGGTGACCGGCCCCGAGATCAAGCTCGACATCAGCTTCGAAGCCTTCGTGCCCAAGGCTGAAACCAAGGCCGAGTAAGTCAAGCCTATTGATCCGGCCCTTATCTTGTAGCAATGGAGCTTGCTCCATTGACTGCCGAGCAAGCTCGGCAGCTACTCGTACAATTTGCGGGTCGGATCAATAGGAGCCTGCGCGGCGCTTCCGCGCTAAAATCCGTGGCCTTGCCGTTGATCGACCTATCGCCATGACCACCACCCCAACTCAGCCCGACACCACGAAGAAGCGCGTCGAAGTCACCCGCGCCGACCTGCGCCTGTCCTGCCCGATGCCGGGCACGGCGTTGTGGAACATGCACCCGCAGGTGTATCTGCCGGTGGATGCCGATGGCGAAGCGACCTGTCCGTACTGCAGCACGGTCTACGTGTTCAAGGGCTGAGTCTGACCGGCACCGGCTGACGTGGCGCGTCCACTCACGGTGATGCAACTGTTGCCGGCGCTGGAGTCCGGCGGGGTTGAACGTTCCACGCTGGAAGTCACTCAAGCCCTCGTACAGGCCGGCCACCGCGCCGTGGTGGTTTCCGCAGGTGGCCGCTTGGTACCCGATATCGAAGCGGCCGGCGGCATCCATCTTCGTCTGGAGATCGGACGCAAGTCGCCCCGCGTGCTGGCACAGGTCCCGCGACTGCGGCGCTTGATCGCGCAGCACCAACCCGACATCGTGCATGCACGCTCGCGCTTGCCCGCCTGGATCGGCTGGCTGGCGATGCGCGGCTTGGGCAGCGCACGACCGGCCTTCGTGACCACGGTGCATGGCCTCAATTCGGTCAGCGGCTACAGCGCGATCCTGACGCGCGGCGAGCGGGTGATCTGCGTATCGGACACCGTGCGCCAGCATGTGTTGGCGAACTATCCGCGGGTGGACCCGCAACGTCTGCGGGTAATCGAGCGCGGCATCGATGCCGCCGCCTTTCCGCGTGGGTATCGCGCCGATCCTGCATGGCGCGATGCGTTCCATCGTGAGCATCCGGCTTTGTCGGGTCGACCGTGGTGGGTATTGCCGGGCCGCGGCACGCGCCTCAAGGGGCATCTGGATGCAATCGAATTGATCGCACGCCTGCGCGCGCAAGGCCATGATCTGGCCTTGCTGTTGCAAGGCGTGGTCGAAGCCGGGCGCGAGCGCTATCTGGAGGAATTGCGCGCGCGGATTCACGCACACGGCATCACCGATGCCGTGGTCTTGGCGCCGCCGCGCCCCGATATTCGCGAGGTCATGTCCGAGAGTTTCGCCGTGTTGCAACTCTCCAATAAACCCGAAGCCTTTGGTCGCACCGTGGTCGAGGCCCTGTCGCTGGGCAAGCCGGTGCTGGGCTGGGCGCACGGTGGCGTCGGCGAGTTGCTGGCACGCGGATTCCCCGAGGGTGCGATCGCACTGGGCGACCACGAGCAGTTGCTGGCGCGCGCGCTGTCCTGGCGGGCGCAGGCACCACAACCTGCGCCATGGGACGCCTTCAGCCTGGCGCAGATGCAGGCCGCGGTGCTGGACGTGTATCAGGAGGTACAGGGTGGCGACTGATCGCGTGTCACGACCGCTGGCGTGGTGGCTATTGCTCGCCACGCTCGCGTTGCTGCCGTTCGGTGTGGCACCGGAATTGCCGGTGCTGATCGGCGCCGTCATCGGCGTGGCCGAGATCGCACGCGGCCGCATCGATTGGACCATACCGGCGGTTCGAATCGCGCTCGTTATCGGTCTGGGCTATTGGCTGGCCGAGTTCATCTCGGCCTGGGACAGTGTGGTGCCGGCAAAAAGCTGGAGCGAAGCGGCGCTCGACCTGCGTCTCATCGCGTTTCTGGTGTGGGTGGCCGCCAGTCGCTGGAACAGGCGCGAGGTGCACAGCTTGACCCTCGGTATCGGCCTGATTACCGCGTTGTGGTGTCTGGATGCGGCCATTCAGGCGGTCGCTGGCGTGAGCCTCGGCGGGCCGCTGCAGGGCGATCGGCTCAGTGGCATCTTCGGCGATGACAACCTCAAGCTCGGCGGGGTATTGGCGGTGTTGTCGCCCATCGCCCTGTGTGGCGCGCAGCGTCTGGCGGGCACACGCGCGCTGATCGCCGCGTGGGGCGTGCTGCTGGCCTTGGTCCTTTTGGCGGGCGCGCGGGCAGCCTGGCTCGGTTTTCTCCTCGGCACGGCGCTGGTGTGCTGGCGCCTGTACGGTGGCCGTCGGGCGAGTCAGGCATTGGCGGCACTGGCGCTGGCGAGCCTTGCCATGGCTGCCATCGCCTACAGCGCATCGGCGCGCTTTGCCGAGCGCATTGATCGCAGCGTGCAAGCCTTCAGCGCGGATCGGGAAGGACTCGACCATGCCCTGTCGGGACGACTGGATATCTGGGACGCGGCCTGGCGCATGAGCGCCGACCATCCCGTCAATGGCGTGGGCGTGCGCGGGTTCCGCGAGGCCTATCCGGCCTATGCCAATGCCGATGATCCCTTTGTCGTAGAGGGCATCGGCGCTTTCCATGCCCATCAGATCGTGCTGGAAGTACTGAGCGAGACCGGCCTGATCGGCCTTGTGATCTGGCTGGGCATGGTCGTTGTGGTGGTGCGGCACTATCGACGACTGCCCGGACGTGCGCGTGTAGCGGCGACGGGAACCGGCATCGCCATGCTGGTGGCGGTGTTCCCGATCAACACCCATTACGCCGTGTATTCGGCCTTCTGGGGGCTGTTCCTGTTCTGGTTGGTGGCGGTGTGGCTGGCGGCGCTGGCGGTCGATCAGTCGTAGATCGGCGCAGCACCCTCGGGCCGGCGCTTGAAGCGCTTGTGCATCCACAGGTATTGATCGGGCGCCTCGCGCACCATGGCTTCGATGGCGGCCATCACCCGCGTCGTATCGGCGACGGCATCGGCGCTGGGAAAGTGCTCGAACGCAGGTTTTACTTCGAGCGTGTAGTGGCCGTCGGCCTCGCGGCGATGGTGGAAGGCCAGCACCGCCGCGCCCGACAGGCGCGCCAGTTGATGCGTGGAAGTAAGGCTGCGCGCCGGTTCACCGAAAAACGGCACGAACACATTGTCACCGCGCAAGGTGTCCTGATCGGGTGCAAACCACAGGATGCCGCCCTGTTTGAGGTAGCGCAGCGCCGGGCGCAACTGGTCGCGGCCGAACATGGCATCGGCGTAGCGCAGACGGCCACGCTTGACCGCCCACTCCATC
Source organism: Chiayiivirga sp. (assembly GCA_035703435.1). Taxonomy (GTDB): domain Bacteria; phylum Pseudomonadota; class Gammaproteobacteria; order Xanthomonadales; family Xanthomonadaceae; genus Denitratimonas. Next base: position 40,611 of record DASSYF010000038.1, read on the forward strand.
GCGGCGGTGTCGTGCGGGCGGTACATGCCGGCCACGGGCACGTGCTCGCACAACAGGCGTGCGGCAATTTCCAGCGTCATGAAATGGCCTGAAATCAGGATCGCGCCGCGCCCGTTCGCTCGCGCCGCCTCTAGGTGTTCGAGCCCACGCACCACGGTGCTGGCACGCAAGGGCGCGATCGAACCCCACCAGGCGCGGGCAAATTCGAACAGGCCGATGCCGACGGCGGCGAAGTTGCCTCGCAGGCGCTGTTCGCGCTCGGCGTCGCTCAGTTCAGGGAAGCACACCCGCAAATTGGCCTGCACCACGCGCCGCCGCGAACGCGCCACGGGCCGCATCAACCAGCCCAGAAATCGCCCCAAGCCACGTTGCAGTCCCCACGGCAGGCGTGCGGCCAGAACCAGCACGCCGATGCCGCACCACACCGGCCATTGTCGCAGGCCAAGCGGTGGTGCAGGCAAAGGCTCTTGGGCAGCGGGTGTCTGATGCGATTCGGTCATGCTTGGATGGCGTGCTGCCGGCAGCGCGGCGCTACGGCCTCTTTCAGGCGAAGCCGGCTATTCTTCCACCGATGCCACAGCCATCCAACAATTCCGTGTCGGGCGGCGCGTTCCGCAGGTTCACCTATACCTTGGTGCTGTACCTGCTGACGCCCCTGATCCTGTACCGATTGGCCTTTCGCGGCCTGCGTTCGCGTGGCTATTTTTCCCGTTGGTTCGAGCGCTTTGGATTCTTTTCCGACCCACGCATCGAGCGCTCGATCTGGGTACATGCGGTATCGGTGGGCGAGGTCAACGCCGCCGCGCCCTTGATCGATGTGCTGCGCGAACGCTATCCGGACGACGTGTTGGTGGTCACCACGGTCACGCCCACCGGTTCGGATCGGGTCCGTCAGTTGTGGGGCGACAAGGTGTTCCACGTCTACCTGCCCTATGACCTGCCCGGCGCCATCCGGCGCTTTCTGGCACGTATCCGTCCACGCATCGCGGTCATCATGGAAACCGAGATCTGGCCGAACCTGTTCCGCGAGTGTGGTCGCTCAGGCATCCCCATCCTGATCGCCAACGCGCGTCTGTCGCGGCGCTCGTTGGATCGCTATGGGCCGGTTCGCCCGCTGATTCGCGTCGCCATCCGCAGCACCACCTTCATCGCGGCCCAGTCCCAACGCGACGCCCAACGCTTCCTCGAAGTGGGAGCGCGACCGGAACGGGTGCGCGTCGTGGGCAACCTCAAGTACGACATGCACGTACCCGTTCATCTGACGGCTCAAGCCCTGCGGTGGCGCCAGCAGTGGGGCGTGTTGCGACCGGTCTGGATCGCGGCCAGCACCCACGAGGGCGAAGAAGCCACCGTGATCGAAAGCCATGCGCGGGTTCTGCGTGCCTTCCCCGACGCGCTCTTGATCGTGGTTCCCCGCCACCCGGAACGATTTCGTCCGATGCTGCAACTGTGCCGAAGTTATGGCTTCGTGACGCATTGCCGCAGCGAAAACCAACTGCCGCGCCCGGACAGTCAATGCTTCGTGCTCGACACGCTCGGTGAACTGGTGCCGTTTTGCGCCACGGCGGACGTGGCTTTCGTGGCGGGCAGTCTGGATCCCATCGGCGGCCACAACGTACTGGAACCGGCTGCCTTGGGGGTGCCTGTTCTGGTCGGCCCCAACACCTTCAACTTTGCCGAAGTCACCGAGCTTTTGATCGAGCACGGTGCCTGCGAGCGTATCGATGGGGCGGAGACGCTCAGTGCCGCCTTGCAGCGGATCTTGGCGCAACCGAAACTGCGTGAGCGCATGGGCCAAGCCGGCATCGCCGTGGTCGAAGCCGAACGCGGCGCGGCACGGCAAACGCTGGAGATCGTGCGCCGCACCTTGATCGGCAAATCACCCGTCACCTGGCACTGATCGCACCAGGTGCTGCGATCACTCAGTTCTTGGCCGGGTCTTCGGACGCATCCGCCAAGGCGGCTTCAGCGTCGCTGACCAGCAAGCGATTCACCGCCTCCAGATCCGCCACCTCGATGACGCCCGCGGCTTGCTTCAAGCGCAAGGTGTTGACCAGGAAGTTGTGGCGCGAGCTGGAGTAGGCACTCTGGGCCTGGAACAGCACCTGTTGCGAGAGCAAGACATCGACGATGGTTCGGGTGCCGACCTCGAAACCGGCCTCGGTGGCTTCCAGTGCGCTCTGGGCTGAAACCACGGCCTGCTTGCGCGCCTCGACTTCGCTGATGCCGGCGTCCAGTGCGCGATACGCGTTGCGGGTCTGGCGCAGGATGGTGCGTTCGTTCTGGTCGTAGCGGAAGGCATTCTGGTCGCGCGCATTGAGCGCGAGCTTGACCTGGGTCTGGGTGGCAAAACCCGAGAACAGCGGCACGGTGAGGTTGATGCCCACACGCCAGTCGTCGCTGCTGTTGTTGCTCGGGATGATGCCCAAGTCAGCGGCCGATGTACCCCAGCCGTAAGAACGTCCACGGCTGGCCGAAGCCGACAGGCTCGGCAGGTGGCCCGCGCGCGCGGTCGCCACGTCCAGCTCATCGGCTTGTGCCGACAGGGCTTGAGCAATCAGGGTTGGGTTGCGTTCGCGGGTGAGTTCCACCCAGGCATCGATGCCTTCCGGGCTGGGACGGCTCGGGGCAAAGTTCTCGCCCAAGCCCAGCAAGTGGTCCAAGGGCTGACCGGTGATCTGGGTCAGGGCCTCGCGTGCATCTTCCAGTGCCACTTCCGAGGCGATGGTGCCGGCACGCGAACCGTCATAGCGGGCGCGGGCTTCGTGCACGTCGGTGATGGCGGTCAGGCCGACATCGAAACGCTGCTCGGCCTGATCGAGCTGGCGCTTCACCGCGCGCTCTTCGGCATGGGAATTGACCAGCGCATCGATGGCCGTCAGGGTGTTGAAGTAGGCCTCGGCCACGCGCACGATGAGGTTGTCGTTCTCGGCGTCGAATTGCGCCTCGCCCATGGCATCGCGCTTCTTGGCGGCGCGCAACTGGGTGTAGTTGGCGTGGTTGTAGATGGACTGATTGAGCTGCAGGCCGAAGTTGCGGCCATTGGAGTGCGATTGCGTGGTGTTGGTCGAGACGATCGGCGGGTCCACCGACAGCACGCGCTCGCCCGAGCTTTCCATGCCCGAGCGCGAATAGCTGGCCGAGCCGCTGAGGTTGGGCAACAGGCTCGAACGCGCCTGGACGACACGCAATTGCCCGGCCTCACGGCTGCTTTCGGCGATCGCCAGTTGCGGATCGCTGTCGCGGGCCAAGGTGTAGGCCTGCATCAGATCCGAAGCGCTCGCCGTGGGGCCGCCGAGCGTCACGCTCAGAACCAGTGCAAGTGGGGTCAGTCGGGGCAAGGGCATGGGAACACTCCAGAACGATCGATGGGGATATCAGAGCGCAAATCGCGCCACAGGTTCAGCGCCCGTCAAATAGGGCAGCTCGGTTTCAAAAAGACTCTGCTCTCGGACACGGCCGTGTTCGTCGGCCTGAAGCACGACGGCGGTTTGCACGTGCGTGTGACCGCGCACCACGAACAGGCGACCACCGGGCTTGAGCCAGGTGATGAAATGCGCCGGCACTGCATCCACCGCGCCGGTCACGGCGATGGCATCGAAGCGCCGTGCGGTTCGGTAGTCCATGGCATCGGCCTGGATCACCTGCAAGTTGGAAATGCCGGCTTCGGTGGCGCGGGCACGGGCGCGTTCGACAAAGGCGGCGTGGATATCGATGCTCACCACATCACGCGCCAAGGCCGCCAGACACGCACTGATGAAGCCGCTGCCGGTGCCCACTTCCAGCACTTCGTCTCGCGGGTCCAGTTCCAGCGCCTGCAACATGCGGCCCTCGACTACCGGTTTCATCATCACTTCGCCATGCTCCAGCGGCAGGGCCAGATCGGCGAAGGCGACGCGACGATGGCGCGGCGGCACGAAGTCCTCGCGCTTGATCGTGCCCAGCACGTCCAGTACGCGCGCGTCGAGTACATCCCAAGGGCGCACCTGTTGCTGCACCATCGAGAATCGAGCCTGTTCGAAATCCAGAGACATGAGTGACCTTGCCAGAAGCTGTGAGACGGGACCGGCGATTTTAACAGCCTATGCATCGCACAAGGCGTCGGGCAGTGCCGGAAGTCAAGGGTCGCGGGTGTTTGTTGTCACCGTTCAGATTCGAACGTGTCCGTGTGAGGCCGATCACGGAGATTCACGTTTGGCCATTTGGTGGTAGGTTTCGGTCCACGTATGCAAACCCGAACCCTGATCCTGCTCGCGCTGCTGATTGCGCTGATGACCACGCCCGCATGGGCCACCGCGCCCACCGAGGATGCCCAAGCCATGGGCGAACGACTGGCGGCCTGTGCCGCCTGTCACGGCCCGCGCGGCGAAGGCATGCCGGGCAGCGAGTATTTTCCGCACCTTGCCGGAAAGCCCGCCGGCTATCTGTTCGCGCAGATGCAAGGCTTTCGCGATGGCCGCCGGCACTATCCACAGATGGTGTACCTGATGCGCAACTGGGACGATGCCTGGCTGGCGCAGATCGCACAGTTCTATGCCGGTTTGCCCGTGCTCGAAACCCGACATGCGGCCCCGCCAAGCCTTTCGGTACTCGACCAGGCGCGCGCGCAATCCCTGGTGCAAGATGGCGACGCACGACGCGATCTGCCGGCCTGCTCGGCCTGCCATGGCGCGCAGTTGAACGGCATCGAACCCGGTGTGCCGGCACTGGCCGGATTGCCGGTGGACTATCTGATCGCGCAATTGGGCGGCTGGATCACCGGCGCGCGGCATTCGATCGCGCCCGATTGCATGAGCACCGTGGTCAAGGCGCTCGAACCGGGCGAAGTGCGACTGTTGGCCAGCTACATCGCCGCGCAGTTGCCCGAAGCGGGCAGCCATCCAGCGCCAGCGGGAAGCTGGGCACTGCCACGCGATTGCGGCGGCACCACCGGTTTTGATCCTGCGCGTGGCGCCGTGCCATGAGCGCATCCGGCAGGACATTGCGAACCTGGTGGCCGTTGATTTTCGGCTTTCCGATTCTGAGTTTGCTGGCGGTCGTGGGTGCGGTGCTGATCGCGGCCCAAGGTGGCCTGAGCGCACTGCATGTGCCAAAGCCCGATACCACCACGACCCTTCCGTCCGATCACCACACGCTCGAACGCGGGGCGTATCTGGCGCGGATCGGAGATTGCATCGGTTGCCACAGCGTGCCGAGCGGAACCCCGCTGGCCGGCGGCCGCGGCTTTGCCACCGACTGGGGCACGGTCCATTCCACCAACCTGACGCCCGATCCAGCCACAGGCCTGGGTGAGTGGTCGGCGGCCGAGTTTCGTCATGCCATGAAGCACGGCGTCAGTCGCACGGGTTTCCTGTATCCGGTGTTCCCGTTCCAGCACTTCCAGCACATCGACGAGGCCGATCTGGATGCGATCTTCGTCTGGCTCAAACAACGGCCTGCCGTGCGGTCGGTCGTTCCTGAAACCCGACTGGAAGGCCTGCCCGGATGGCGCGGCGCACTGCTGGCTTGGCGCATGGCCTTCCATCGGCCCAAGCCCTTGCCTGCTGCCGATGAACTGAGCGCCTCGTGGCGACGCGGCCGGTATCTGGTGGAAGGTCTTGGCCATTGCGCCATGTGCCACGGTCGACGCGGCGCCTGGGGCAACATGATTACGCCACTGCGGTTCGCCGGTGGGCGCATTCCGCACCAGGGCTGGGTGGCGCCGGCCCTGGATGGTCGCACCCTGTCCGCTTGGAGCGTGGCCGATCTGGCCGATTACCTGCGCGTGGGCGTGGCCCCGCAGGCCAGCGCCTTTGGTCCAATGGCCGAGGTGGTGCACCACAGCACCCAATACCTGACTCAGGCCGATGCCGAGGCCATGGCCGAATACCTGTTGAGCCTGGCGCCGGCGCCATTGCAAACGCGCACCCCTGCGGGAGCACCCCGCGCCCGTGATTTCGTGACTGTGGCCAGCACTGCGCTGTACGAAAAGCACTGCGCGGATTGCCACGGCAGCGATGGCCGCGGACGCGATCGCATCTGGCCGCCGCTGGCCGGCAATCGGCAGGTCACGGCGAACGATCCGGTCAACCTGATCCGCATCGTGTTGATCGGAGCCGCAGCGCCCAGCACCCACGGCAATCCCATGCCGCACTCGATGCCGCCCTTCGTCAATCGGCTGAGTGATGACGATTTGATCACCGTGCTCAACCACGTGCGCGGCAGTTGGGGCAATGCGGCCACCGCCATTTCCCGGCGCGAGGTCGAGCAGGTCCGCGCCCTGTCGGCCGAATGACGCGCAGCATCCCCGACCCGAACTCCGAACGCAGAACTCATCCATGCCCACGAACCCCGACTACCCACGCGACCTTCACGGCTACGGCCGCCGGCCACCCCACGCCGACTGGCCCGATGGCGCGCGCATCGCAGTGCAGTTCGTGCTCAATCTGGAAGAAGGCGGCGAGAACTGCGTGCTGCACGGCGATGCCGGCAGCGAGCAGTTCCTGTCCGAGATCATCGGTGCGGCCAGTTATCCGGCGCGCCACATGAGCATGGAATCGATCTACGAATACGGCTCGCGCGCGGGCGCCTGGCGCATCCTGCGCGAGTTCGAGCGTCGCGGCCTGCCGCTGACCGTGTTCGGCGTGGCCATGGCACTGGAACGCAATCCCGAATTGACTGCCGCCTGCCTCGAACGTGGCCACGAGATCGCCTCGCACGGTTGGCGTTGGATCCACTACCAGAACATCGACATCGACACCGAGCGCCAACACCTGCAGCGCGCGGTCGAAATCCACACCCGCCTGACCGGCGCGGCGCCACTGGGTTGGTACACCGGCCGCGACAGCCCCAATACGCGCCGCTTGGTGGTCGAGCACGGCGGCTTTCTCTATGACTCCGATTACTACGGCGACGACTTGCCGTTCTGGATGGACGTGGAGTTGGGTGATGGCTCGCATCAACAACAGCTGATCGTGCCCTACACCCTCGATGCCAACGACATGCGCTTTGCCAGCCCGCAGGGTTTCAACACCGCCACCCAGTTCTTCGACTACCTGCGCGACAGTTTCGACGTGCTTTACGCCGAGGGCGAGGACCGCCCGCGCATGCTGTCCATCGGCATGCACGCACGCCTGTTGGGGCGGCCCGGGCGCTTCATCGCACTGCAACGATTTCTCGACCACATTGCCCGTCACGAACGCGTGTGGGTATGCCGGCGATTGGACATCGCGCGGCATTGGCATGCCCGCCATCCCTTCGTTGCGCACGCCGACGCGCCGTGAGCTTGACCATGCGCATTGATGATCTGAATCAGGCCAGCGCCGTCGACTTCGTCGCCGCGCTCGGTGGCATCTACGAACATTCCCCTTGGGTGGCCGAGGCGGTGTGCGCGCAACGCCCCTTCGCCAGCCTCGACGGACTGACGCAGGCCATGGCCGAGGCCGTGGCGCACGCCAGCCCTGCCGCAAAGCTCGCCCTGATCCGTGCCCATCCGCAACTGGCGGGCAAAGCGGCCGTGGCCAACGATCTGACCGAAGCGTCGCAACGCGAGCAACGTGGCGCCGGTCTGGATCGTTGCACGCCGGACGAGTTCCAGCGCCTGACCGCACTCAATGCCGCGTACGAGGCGCGCTTCGATTTTCCCTTCATCCTGGCGGTGGCGGGACACACCCGCGACAGCATCCTCGCCGCACTCCAGCACCGTTTGGCCAATACCGTCGAGCAGGAATTCGACGAAGCCCTGCGCCAGATCGATCGCATCGCCGCACTGCGTCTGCAGGCGCTCTTGGGTCACTCTGCGGCCTGAGCCGGGGAGAGCGAGTTCAGAATCCGGCCCTCAACGTGTCCGCACGCGGCGTAGCTGCCGAGCTTGCTCGGCAGGCAATGGAGCAAGCTCCATTGCTACAAACCCAGGGCTGGGTTGCTAAAGCATGCGCCGCAGGCGATAGACCAGATCGAGCGCTTCGCGTGGGCTGAGGGAGTCGGGATCGAGTGCGCGCACGGTTTCCTCCATCGGCGAAGGCAGCGCCGGTGCGAACAGGCCGAGCTGACCGCCGCCGGTCTCACCCGACGGCGCGCGTGCGGGCTGATCCAAGCTCGTCGCCATGCCCGCCTCCAGGGTTTGCAGCAGCCCACGCGCCTGCTCGATCACCGGCTTGGGCAGGCCCGCCAGCGCCGCCACCTGCAGGCCGTAACTGCGATTGGCCGGACCATCTTTCACCGCATGCATGAACACCAGTTGCTCGCCGTGCTCCACCGCGTCCAGATGCACATTGGCGATGCCGCCAGGAAAGCCCTCGGCATTGGCGTCGGCCAATGCGGTCAACTCGAAATAATGGGTGGCGAACAGGGTGTAGGCGCGATTGACGAAGGCCAGATGCCGGGCGCAGGCCTCGGCCAGGGCCAGGCCATCGTAGGTCGAGGTGCCACGTCCGATCTCATCCATCAACACCAGTGAATGCTCGCTCGCATGGTGCAGGATGTAACTGGTTTCGCTCATTTCCACCATGAAGGTGGATTGGCCTCGCGCCAGATCATCGCCGGCACCGATGCGGGTGAGGATGCGGTCGATCGGGCCGATCGTGGCACGCGCGGCCGGCACGAAACTGCCAATGTGGGCGAGCAGCACGATCAAGGCGTTCTGGCGCATGTAAGTGGATTTACCACCCATGTTGGGGCCGGTGATGATGAGCATGCGCCGCGCTGGCGAGAGCGCGAGATCATTGGGCTCGAAGGGTTCCTCGCGCACCGCCTCCACCACTGGATGGCGGCCGCGTTCGATCTGGATGCCGGCGGTTTCGACCAACTGCGGGCAACTCCAGTCCAGTGCCAGCGCGCAGGCCGCAAAGCCCGCCAGCACATCCAGTTCCGCCAAGCCCGACGCACAGCGGCGCAAGGATTCCAGATCCTCGGCGAGCCCTTCGAGCAGCGCCTCGTACAAGGCCTTCTCGCGCGCCAATGCACGTTCGCGTGCGCCCAGCACCTTGTCTTCGAAACCCTTCAATTCCTCGGTGATGTAACGCTCGGCATTGGCAAGTGTTTGGCGGCGACTGTAGTGCAGCGGTGCCTTGTCGGCCTGTGCCTTGCTGATCTCGATGTAGTAGCCGTGCACGCGGTTGTAACCGACCTTGAGCGTCGTGATGCCCGTGGCCTCACGCTCGCGCTGCTCCAGATCGATCAGGAACTGGTCGGCGCGGGTGGACAGGGTTCGCAGTTCATCGAGCTCGGCATCGTAGCTATCGGCGATCACCCCGCCATCGCGCAGCATCAAGGCCGGCTGGGCCATGATCGCCCGCGCCAGATGCTCGGCCTGTTCGCCATGCTCGCCCAGCTCGGCGCCCAGTTCGATCAAGCGCGGGGAATCCAGCGGCGCAAGGTTGGCCGCGATGCCCGGCAAGGCCAGCAGACCATCGCGCAAGGTGGAAAGATCCCGTGGCCGGGCCGAACGCAGGGCCACGCGCGCCAAGATGCGCTCCAGATCGCCCAAGGCACGGAAGGCTTCGCGCAAGGCCTCGTGGGCGTTGGAATCCAAGAGCGTCTGCACCGCGTGGTGGCGGGCGCGCAACACCGACTGGGTGCGCAGCGGTCGATGCAGCCAGCGCCGCAACAAACGCCCGCCCATCGGCGTGATGCTGCGATCGAGTACGCCCAGCAGGGTGTGCGCGACATTGCCATCGACGCGCGAATCCAGCTCCAGATGCCGCCGCGTGGCCGCGTTCATCGCGATGGCATCGTCGGCCGCTTCGAACGCGATGGCCGACAAGTGCGGCAAGCGTTGCTTCTGGGTTTCCTCGATGTAGCCGAGCAAGGCCCCGGCCGCCGCGCAGGCGCAGGGGTGATCGTCCAGACCAAACGCCGAGAGATCCTTGAGCCCGAAGAATCGCAGCAATTGCCGTCGGCTCGCCTCGGCATCAAACAACCACGGCGCACGCCGCCTCAAGCCGCTGCGCGCTTGAAGCCACGCCGGCCACGCCTCCTCGTCGGGCACCAGCAACTCGGCTGGCTCCAGCCGCGCCAACTCCGCAGCGAGGCCATCCTCGTTCGAGACTTCGTTGACCAGAAAGCGCCCGCTGGAAAGGTCGGCCCACGCCAGCCCGTAACCCTGTCGTCCGCGTGCCAGCGCCATCACCAAGGTATCGCGACGCTCCTGCAACAAGGCGTCGTCGGTGACCGTGCCGGGCGTGACGATTCGCACCACCCGCCGTTCCACCAAACCCTTGGCCAGCGCCGGATCGCCGATCTGCTCGCAGATCGCCACCGACTCGCCCAAGGCCACCAGCCGTGCCAGATAACTCTCGTAGGCGTGATGCGGCACCCCCGCCATCGGAATCGGCTGCCCCGCCGACTGCCCGCGCTGGGTCAGGGTGATATCGAGCAACTTCGCCGCCTTGCGCGCATCGTCGTAGAACAACTCGTAGAAATCCCCCATCCGGAAAAACAGCAACACCTCCGGGTACTCCGCCTTCGCGGCGAAGAACTGCTTCATCAGCGGGGTGTGTTCGGGAACGTGGGTGGCAGAACTCATCGGGTGCGATGACAGGCGTGGGACAGGACTCGGCATGGTACTGGCTCTAGTGGGCGCAAGGCGCCCAAACCATCCATGCCCACGAGCGAGCCGCATGGCTTCCTGGGATGACGGAAACGCCTCCGGCTCAGGGGTCGGCTGGCAGGCGCGCGGCCAAGCGTTCCAATCGTGCCGAGGGTTGTTGCAGCGAGGCGAGTTTGCTGCGTGCGAGGCGGGCGTGGTCGGCCGCAGTTGGCAAGTCCAGTTGAGCGGTCGCGACGGCGCGCAGCAAGGCCACTTCGACCGGCAATTCGATGTCGAGGTTGCGATCGGCTTGGGTGCCGATCGTGTCGAGCAGGTCCAAGGCCGCCTGCGGTTGGGACATCGACAACAGGGCATGGGCGCGCAGGGTGGCCATGCGGCCGGGCCAGTACAGCGGTGGGTCTTCAATCGTGCCGAGCAAGGCGTCCATGTGGTCGAGCAGGGGCAGTGCGGCAGCGGGGTCGTTCTTGTCCAGATACAACCTGACCAGTTTTTCCCATGCCGCGGCGGCTTCTTCCAGATCGGGATGCGCGGCGGACTCGATCGCCTCGGCTGCGCTGCGAATCTGCGCCGCGCCGGCGGCAAATGAACCGGAACACGCGAGCGCGGTGCCGTAGTTGAACTGCGTGCGCAGGGTTCGCGGGTGGCTGGCACCGTCGCGTTCCACGCTGATCGCCAGTGCCTGCTGCAAACTCGTTGCGGCCTGTTCGCAATCACCCACGCGAAGTTGCAGCGCGCCGACGTTGTTGAGGTCGTTGGCCACTTCGGGTTGGTCGGGGCCATAGATGTGGCGATCGATTCGCAGTGAAGCCTGTGCCGAAGCCAGCGCCGCCGGAAAGTCGTGTTGCGCGATCTGCACCATCATCATGGCGTTGATGTATTTGGAGCGCTTGTGATGATTTTCGGGAAGCACCGCCTCGGCGATGGCAAGCGCCTTGCGGGCATGTTCGGCGGCCGCATCCAAGTCTCCCAGTTGCCGCAGGATGATGGACAGGCCCTGGTGGGCATCGGCGACGTGTACGTGCATCGCACCGAAACGTCGCGTTTGCAGTTGCAGCAATTCCTCGGTGAGTTGCGCAGCCTCGGGCAGTTTGCTCACGCGGATCAAGGCCTGGGCGTTGGCGGTCAAGGCTTGCGCCAGTCGCTTTTCGTCACCCAAGTTGCGCGCAAGCCGAAGCGCTTCGCGTGCGTCGGCCTCGGCGCGTGGGTAATCCCCTTGGCGACCGGCCACGAGGCTCGACAGCAGCAGCGCGCCGCAGCGGCGTCCATCGTTCGTCGTGGTGCGTGCCAACAATTCATCGCTCAAGGTTCGAGCCGCTTTGCCGTCACCGGCCAGCACGAGCGTATCGACGAGTTCCGCCGCGGCATCGAGGGTGAGCGCGTCGCTCGCGCCGAGTTTGTCCTTGGCTTGTTGGTAAACCTGGGTCAGGTAGGTGCGCGCCTGCGGGATGGCGCTTTGCGCCCGAAGCACGGCGCCCAAGCGGGTTTGCAGTTCGACGCTGGCGCGCTCGTCGCCATAGTGGCCGTCCCGCGCACGCACAATGGCGTCTTCGACGATTTCGGCCACGCTGGGCGGTTTGATGCGTGGCGCGCCCGGCTCGGCTTCGGTGAAAACGTCGAACATGAAGTCGCGCATGGCATTGGCACGCAGGGCCTCACTGCGCGCCACGTGCGTCTGCCACAGCGCGGTCCCGAGTGCGGCCAGGATGGCCATCAAGGCAATGATCGACACGGTGACGCCGCCACGATGGCGCGCCACGAACTTGCGCGTGCGATACCACTGGCTGGGCGGATGCGCGAGAACCGGCTGGTTGCAAAGATGACGCTCGATGTCTTCGGCGAGCGCACCGGCCGAGGCATAACGCAGCTCGGGCTCTTCTGCCACGGCCTTGAGCACGATGTTGTCGAGATCGCCTTGCAGCAGTCGACGCATCGCATGAGGCGGCGCCGGCATGGTGTTGGGCTGCGTGGCCGCACCAACGCGCGCCGACGGACTGCGGGATTCCCCAGGTGCGCGGCGCGCGCCGGTGATGAGCTCGTCCAGCAGGATGCCCAGTGCGTACACGTCGGTGGCGGTGGTGATGTTGTTGCCGTACATCCGTTGTTCGGGCGCGGCGTAGCCTGGCGTGAAGGCAGGCACGGCAGTGAAGGTTTCGTCCGGGTCATCCAGCAATTTGGCGATGCCGAAGTCCAGCAGGTTGACCACGCCCGCGCTGGATACCAGGACATTGGAGGGCTTGATGTCGCGATGCACGATCAAGGCACGGTGCGCGGTGGCCACGGCACGGCACACGTCCACGAACAGACGAAGGCGTTGCCGCAAGCCCAAGGCGCTTTCCTGCGCGTAGTCGGTAATGGGCCGGCCTTCGATCAGTTCCAAGGCAATGTAGGGGTGACCAGTGTCGGTGACGCCGGCATCGATCATGCGATTGATGTTCGGGTGCCTGAGTTGCAGCAGGGCACGGCGCTCGTGCTCGAAACGACGGCGCGCGTCGGGGGTGTGCAAGCCGCAATGCATGAGCTTGAGCGCCACCTTCTGCACCACGCCTTCGGTTTCGCGTTCGGCCTCGAACACGGTCGAGAAGCCGCCGCGGCCGATGACATGCCGAAGCGTGAACGCCCCGATCCGACTGCCAGCCGGCAAGGGTGGCCGATCGGGGCCTGCGGTCACTATCGCGGTGTCGAGATCGCGTGCGACACGCCCGACCCAATCGGCCGCCACCAAGGGTTCTGCGGAATCACCGGCTTCGTCGGCCGCCAACAGCGCCAAAACATTGGCGCGCATGACCGGATCGACGCATTGCGCGTGGAGGAAGGCTGCTCGCTGCTCGGGGGCCTGTGCCAGGGCGGCATCGAACAGGGCGCGAATCGTGCTGGGAGAAGGCGTGTCCATGGTCTGATAAACCCCGTTTGGTGCGCCTGCGTATCATCGCACCCGATCAGGCGCGCATCAGGCCAGGGCATTCTTCAGAAATGCACGGGCAAAACGCCAATCGCGTGCCACGGTGATGCGTGAGATGCCCAGGGTTTCACCGATCCCGGCTTGGTCGAGACCTGCGAAGACGAACAGTTCGGCCACGCGGGCGGCGCGCGCATCGGCCTGTTCCAGTTGATTCAAGGCCTGGTCCATGGCCAATGCCTGCTCGGCACTCTCCAGCGCCAGGCGCTGATCGCGGAGGCTCAAGGTGACGCGTGTCCAGTCGCCACCGGCGCGAAGTCGCAGCTTGTCGCGTGCACGGTTGGCCAGGAGGTGTCGCATGGCGCGTGCGGCGTAGGCGAAGAACTGCTCCGGACGATCGAAGTACAGTTCGTCGCCGGAATTGATGCGCAGGTACAGCTCATGCACCACGGCGGTGGTATCGAGCGTGTCGCGGGGTGCGTGCGCCAAGCGCCGCCCCGCCATGGCCTTCAGCCGCTCATACACCTGCGCAAACAGGGCCGCGGCGTGTGGTGAATCGACTGGCTCGCCCGCGTTCATGGCCCCACCCTCGCGACGCTGCGATCTGCATGGTACTGCGCCGATGGGTCGGTCAGCCGGCCGCATCCGGTTCGACGAGCTGGATGCGCGCCTTGCCGACGCGCCGACGTTCCAGGCTGAGGACTTCCAGTTGCCAATCCCCGGCCAGAACCTGATCGCCGACGCGCGGCAAGCGTTCGAGGCGATGCAGGAACAGGCCCGAAACGGTGACGTAGGCCGGATCGCGCGCCAAGGCGATTCCGGTGGCGCGCTGCAGGTCTTCCATCGAAGCCGAGGCATCCACGATCCAACTGCCATCATCCTGCCGCTCCGCGCCGTAGTCGGCGTCGCGGGTATCGGCAAGGTCACCGGCGATCGCGGCCAGCAAATCGTTGGCGGTGACCAGTCCTTCGACGCTGCCGTATTCGTCCACGACCACGGCGAGCGGGATCGGGTGTTCGCGGATGCGCTCCAATGCCTGCAAAGCGGTGGTGGATTCGGGCAGGATCAGCGGCTCGCGCACGTAATCGGCCAAGCTCAGCGGTTTGTTGGAAAGCAATGCCGCCAGCAGATCGCGGCTTTGCACCACGCCTTGCAGCTCGTCCAGATCGCCATCGCAGACCAGCACGCGGGTGTGGGGCGAATCGATCAAGCGTTCACGGGCATGCTCGATGCCCTTCTGGATGTCGATCCACACCAGATCGGTGCGCACGGTCATCACGCTGGCCACCGAGCGATCGGCGAGAGTGAGCACGCTGCGGATCATGTCGTGTTCGGCCGCGCCAAGGCGCTCTTCCGGGTCGCCCGAATCCAGCGCCGTGTCGGTGCCCGGCGTGACTGCAAGCGCCGAAGACGGCCGTGCGCCCAGCAGCCGCATCACTGCATCGGCGGTGCGTTGCCGGAACGGCAGGCGACGCTGGTGCCGCTCGCGATTGAACAAGGACCATTGGTTGAAGCCTTCGATCAGGATCGAGAAGGCGATCGCGGCGTAGAGGTAACCCTTCGGAATGTGGAAACCAAAGCCCTCGGCGACGAGACTGAAGCCGATCATCAACAGGAAGCCCAAGCACAGGATCACCACCGTGGCGTGGCGATTGACGAAGGTGGTCAAGGGCTTGCTGGCCAGCATCATCACCGCCATGGCGATGATCACGGCCGCCATCATCACGCCCAGATGATCGACCATGCCGACCGCGGTGATCACCGAATCAAGCGAAAACACCGCATCCAGGATCACGATCTGGGTCACGATCAGGGTAAAGCTGGCGTGAACCTTCGGGCTGTGGTGGTCGTCCTTGTGGCCTTCGAGGCGCTCGTGCAATTCCATCGTGGCCTTGAACAACAGGAAGACGCCGCCGGCCAGCAAGATCAAATCGCGCCCCGAAAAAGGCTGATCGAAGATCGTGAACAAAGGCTCGGTCAGCCGCATGATCCACGACAGCGTGGCCAGCAAGCCCAGGCGCATGATCAAGGCCAGACTCAGGCCGATCAGTCGCGCCTTGTCGCGTTGCTCCGGCGGCAGCTTGTCCGCCAGGATCGCGATGAACACCAGATTGTCGATGCCAAGGATGACCTCGAGGATCACCAAGGTAGTCAGGCCCATCCAGATGGACGGGTCGCTCAGCCATTCCATGCGCGAGTCTTGAATATGCGGGCGTGCATTCTCGCACGGGTCGGCGGTCGTGGCGGCTTTCGCGCTTCGCCGCGACGTGATCGGATGCAGGCTCGGTTACGCTTGGCTCGATCAAGCCTGCGCGCCGCGCCTTCCATTCATGTGCCCTGACCTCCGCTTCGACACTCGCCCCCCGGCCATTGCCTTGATGGGGCCGACCGCCTCGGGCAAGACCTCGCTGGCGATGGACTGGGCCACGCGTTTCGGCCTGAGCCTGATCAGCGTGGATTCGGCCCTGGTGTATCGCGGCATGAACATCGGCAGCGCCAAGCCCGATGCCGCCATGCTGGCGCGCGTCCCGCATCGCCTGATCGACATCCGCGACCCGCACGAACGCTACAGTGCGGCGGAATTTGCCGAGGATGCGAGACGCGAGATGCGGGCCATTGCCGAGGCTGGCGGCGTGCCGCTTCTGGTGGGCGGAACCGGTCTGTATTTTCGTGCGCTCCTGCGAGGTTTGGCCGAGATGCCAGCGGCCGATCCGGCGTTTCGTGCGGTCTTGGCGCAACGTGCGCAGAAGCTGGGTTGGGCCGCCTTGCATCGCGAATTGGCCGAGGTGGATCCGCAGGCCGCCGCCCGTATCCAACCCGCGGATGCGCAGCGCATCCAACGCGCGCTGGAGGTGCATCAGCTCAGTGGTCGCTCGATCAGTGAGTGGCAACGTGCGTCGCACTCACGCGCGCCCTGCCCGTGGCGCGTCTTGAAGTTGGCCTTGCTGCCACGCGATCGTGCGGGCTTGCATGCGCGCATCGCGAAGCGCTTCGATGCCATGGTCGAAGCCGGTTTCGTCGACGAAGTCCGCGTGCTGCGGGCCGATCCACGCTTTGATGCCGATTCACCGGCGATGCGCGCGGTGGGTTACCGCCAGGCGCTGGAACATCTGGACACCGGCAGCAGTCCGGCGCAGTTTCGCGAGCGCGCCATCGCTGCCACGCGGCAATTGGCCAAACGCCAGATCACCTGGCTGCGCGCCGAGTGGGATGCGCGCGCGCTGGATCCCCAGGTCGATGGCGCGGAAGCCACGCAGGCGGTGGCCGCCTTTCTCGGTCGGCCAAGCCCGAACGGCTGACACCCGATCGGATCCGCCTGACACACCGCGCTGTCGTAGAGCCGAGCTTGCTCGGCTTGGGGTGCTGTCGTAGAGCCGAGCTTGCTCGGCTTGGGGTGCGGTGCGAATGCGCCACGAGCGCCGCATCAAGCGCAGCGGAGCAAGCTCCGCTCTACGGCAGGCGATGGCCGCCGCGGTGTCGTAGAGCCGAGCTTGCTCGGCTTGGGGGACTGCGTGGTTTGACAGCGCCCGGTATGGGCGGATAATTGCGGTTTATCGTGCCGCTTTCAGACGGCCCATTGCGAACAGGAGCCCGGCGGGCAATCGCCGGAACAGCGTGCGACATGTCAACTCGGCCTTCTGCCTGATCGACCTTGCGATGCCGTCTTCTTGACGGTGCATTCGCGCGCACCCCGTTCGATTCCCATTTTTCACACGGCTTTCCGACAGCGGAAAGCGGAGCACGCCATGATCGCCATTACCCTTCCCGACGGTAGCCGCCGCGAGTTCGAACAGCCCTTGAGCGTGATGCAGGTGGCCGAGTCCATCGGCCCGGGCCTGGCCAAGGCCACCGTGGCCGGTCGCATCGATGGCCGCTTGGTCGATGCCTGCGAGCGCATCGAACACGATGCCACGCTGTCGATCATCACCCCCAAGGACGCGGAGGGCGTGGAGATCATCCGCCACTCGTGCGCGCATCTGGTCGGGCACGCGGTCAAGCAGTTGTACCCCAGCGCCAAGATGGTGATCGGGCCGGTGATCGATGAAGGCTTCTACTACGACATCTGGTTCGAGCGCGCCTTCACGCCGGACGATCTGGCCGCGATCGAACAGCGCATGGGCGAGTTGATCGCCAAGGACTACGACGTGATCAAGCGCGTCACCCCGCGTGCTGAGGTGATCGCGGTGTTCAAGGCACGCGGCGAGGATTACAAGCTGCGGCTGATCGAGGACATGGGTCCGGAAGTCACCGAAATGGGCCTGTACCACCACGAAGAGTATGTGGACATGTGCCGTGGCCCGCACGTGCCGAACACGCGCTTCCTCAAGGCCTTCAAGTTGATGCGCGTGTCCGGTGCCTATTGGCGCGGCGACTCCAAGAACGAGCAATTGCAACGCATCTACGGGACGGCCTGGGCCGACGCCAAGCAGCTCAAGGCCTACATCCAGCGCATCGAGGAAGCCGAAAAGCGCGACCATCGCCGCATCGGCAAGCAGCAGGACCTGTTCCACCTGCAGGAAGAAGCGCCGGGCCTGATCTTCTGGCACCCCAAGGGCTGGGCGATCTGGCAGGCGGTGGAGCAATACATGCGGCGCGTCTACCACGCCACCGGTTACGGCGAAGTGCGTTGCCCGCAGATTCTCGATGTCGAACTCTGGAAGAAGTCCGGGCATTGGGACAACTACCAGAACAACATGTTCTTCACCGAGTCGGAAAAGCGCACCTACGCGGTCAAGCCGATGAACTGCCCCGGCCATGTGCAGGTGTTCAATCAGGGCCTGCACAGCTACCGCGACTTGCCGATCCGCTACGGCGAGTTCGGCTCTTGCCATCGCAACGAGCCCTCCGGCGCGCTGCACGGCATCCTGCGCGTGCGTGGCTTCACCCAGGACGATGGGCACATCTTCTGCACCGAAGAGCAGATCGAGTCCGAGGTGCGCGATTTCCACGAGCAGGCGCTCAAGGTCTACGCCGACTTCGGCTTCACCGACATCCAGATCAAGATCGCCCTGCGTCCCGAGCCGCGCCTCGGCGACGATGCCACCTGGGACAAGGCCGAGAACGCCTTGCGCGCAGCCTTGCGTGCGTCCGGCGTGGAATGGCAGGAATTGCCGGGCGAAGGCGCGTTCTACGGACCCAAGATCGAGTATCACCTGCGCGATGCCATCGGTCGCACCTGGCAACTGGGCACGATGCAGGTGGACTTCATGATGCCGGGTCGGTTGGGCGCCGAGTATGTGGACGAAACCAGTCAACGTCGCCACCCGGTGATGCTGCACCGCGCCATCGTGGGCTCGATGGAACGCTTCATCGGCATCCTCATCGAGCACCACGCCGGCCTGTTCCCGACTTGGCTGGCGCCGGTACAGGCGGTGGTGATGAACATCACGGATGCTCAGGCCGATGCCGTCGTAGCCACTGGAAAAGCCCTTTCAAATCAAGGCCTCCGAGTTGAGACGGACTTGAGGAACGAGAAGATCGGCTATAAAATCCGCGAACACACGCTGCAGCGCATCCCTTATCTGCTGGTCATTGGCGACCGCGAGAAGGAAAATGGCACGGTGGCGGTGCGCACGCGAGCAGGCGAAGATCTGGGTTCGATGACACCCGAAGCCTTCGTTTCACGCATACTCGCAGAGCGCGGTCCGCTGGCCTGATTGGGCTGGCGGAATTGGGGTTCCACCAACGAGGACATTACGTATCAGCACTGACAAATTGAATCGCAAGAACGCCGAAATCCGTGTGCCTCGGGTGCGCGTGATCGGTGAAGACGGCGAAATGATCGGCATCCTGTCACGCGATGACGCCTTGCGGCGTGCCGAAGATGTGGGCATGGACTTGGTCGAGATCCAGCCCAATGCCGATCCACCAGTCTGCCGCATCATGGACTTCGGCAAGTTCCGCTTCGAGGCGCAGAAGAAAGCGGCGGCCGCCAAAAAGAAGCAGAAGCAGGTCGACATCAAGGAACTCAAGTTCCGCCCCGTCACCGACGAAGGCGATTACCAGATCAAGATGCGCAACATGCGCCGCTTTCTTGAAGATGGCGATCGGGTCAAGGTCGTGGTGCGGTTTCGCGGTCGCGAAATGGCGCACACCGAATTGGGCCTGGCCATGACCCAGCGCATCGAGGAAGACCTCAAGGACGAGGGCACGGTGGAGCAGCGCCCCAAGCTCGAAGGTCGTCAGATGGTGATGATGGTCGCGCCAAAGAAGAAATGATTCACGGTTTCAGCGGCGGATCAAAAAAGGCACCCTCGCGGGTGCCTTTTTTCTGGGTGATTGGGTCGGTTGCTCACCGAGGCGGTGGCGGAACCGCCGGCGATCCGGGCGAGGTGGTGAACTGCCGCGCCTTGTTGCCCAATTCGCTGAACTTGCTGGAGACCGATTCCAGCTTGCCCATCCATTCCTGCTGCGGCACCTGGCCTTCGATCGCCTTGAAGTAGGCCTGCATCAGGGCCGTCATCGCCAAAGGATCCACCAAGGCGGCCTTGATGCTCCACGCCACGATGGCGGCAATGGCGAAGGTCCAGAAGCCGGCCAAGGTCGGCAGCACAGTGGCGATTGCCGCCACCGGCAGGAACACCACCAGAAAGATCACCAGGGTCGCGGCCCATACGATCACCGTCAGCCACAGCGCGTTCTTCAGAAGGTTCTTGTAGTTCTGCGCGTACAGCACCACGCCTTCGCGTGCGCCGGCCCAAGGATTGTCGATGCGATTGCGGATGTTGTAGGCGAGGATCACTTCGTCGACGTAGGTCAGGGACATCGTGACCACGGCGCCGGCAAACTTCATCACCCCGTCCAAGCCGGGAATGGGCAGGAAGTCGGCTACCCGCATCATCACTCGATTGAAGGTGCGCAAGATCGCGCTGATCAGTCGATCCACGCCGAACAGGACCGAGGACTCGACGAAGCGCGCTTTCACCACCGAACTGGCGTAGTCGATCTGACCACGCCCGCCGGGTATCTCCTTGCCTTGCAGCAATTCCACCAGCACCGCGATGTGCCCGGCCTTCACCAGATACAGAAGGTACTCGCGCACCCAATACAGCACGCCACTGATCACGCCAAAGCCCACCAGTGCGCCCCAGAAGGCGCCGCCTGCCGCTGCCTCGACACCACCGGCGCGGCCGATCACCCAGCCTACACCACTGCCGCCGCCAATGCCGATGAGATAGGCCAGCGTGATGCCGAAGTACACCAGCATCCGCAGCAACAGGAACGGCAGGGTGCGCAGCAGTACACCGAAAACCTGCGACAGTTTGAAATCCCACATGACTCATCTCCATAACGCGTATCCATATCAAAGTATTGATACGGCATAGCGCCCGATAAGCGGACACGCCGGTGCACGACGGCGATGCACCACGGCGCGATTGACTCACTCCTCGAAGGTGTCGAAGAAAATCTCGTCCACGTTGTCGCGCCACCAGATCAGCAAATCGCGCAGCGCCAATGGCTGGTTCTGCGCGGGTGGGTTGCCAGCCTGATCCACCTTGTTGACGCCATGGCATCCGGCGCAAGCGCGAATCTCGCCGGGCTTCACATTGATCCAGTAGCGTTCGCGCACGACCGGTATGCCGCTGGCGGTGGTCGATTGCCAACTGAGTGCGCGCTGGGCGGGCACCATCGCGGCGACCGAACCATCGTTGGCAATTTTCACCGCGCCCGCCGGTGCTCCATTGGGCGCAGGCGGCATGGCCGCCAAGGCCGCAAGATCGTGCAAGGGCTTGGCCAGTACGCGACGGCCAGCGGCGGGATCGCTCATGCCGCCGTGGCCTCGGATCTGGTCGGCCTGCTGGAATTGCATCCAGACGATGTCGCGCAAGGCCGACGTGACCGGCGCGGTCTGCACCCCGCCGGGGACGCGCAGGTTCCAGGGCTGTTGCTTGTCGGCATCGTCCCGCGTGGTGGCATTGCGGATGGTCAGCACGCCCAGATCATGGCGTTTGAGGTAGGCACGAAACTGCGCAGGATTCACCCCGACGTTGGCGAACACGGCGGCCTCGGGAGATTCCAATGCGGCTTCCGCAGTCGCCGGTGGGACCGCACGCGCAACCACTTCCACGGGTGATAACTCCCACAGCGGCCCGTTGTAGCTCACCTGTACATCGGGATCCCAATGCCACACGTTCTTGGTAATGCCCGCGCTGCCGGTCAGCGCCTGCACCGGCTGTGCCGTACCGGCGCCCAGTTGCAGGCGCTGCAGGCGGAAGGCGTAGTTGGATTGCGGCGCCTCGCGCGTACCGAGGTTGTCGACGTAGCCCCATTGGTTGGCCCATACCGCCACCACCGCGCCATTGGACAGCGGCAAAGGATCGCGGTAACGCCCAGGGAAACCCGCCGGCATGCTGTCATAGGTGATCGCGGCACTGCGCGGGGCGTGGTAGACGATGACCTGATCGTCGGGGTTGATGCTCGGCGCGCCCTGAATCGACACCAACTGCCCAGAGGCATGGGTGCCGAACTCGGGCGCATCGATGGCGTAGTAGCGGCCGGGCGTGGTCGGGTCTTCGGCCAGTTGCAGCAGGTTCTCGACGGGATTGGGATTGCTGCGATTGGTTGCGGCGGAGATGAACTCGACCAAGGAGCCGTCATTGCTGAAGCTCCGGTTGAAATAGCTGTGCAACTCGTGCCGACCGATATGGTTGAGGGTTTCCTCGGCGCTGCCGTCTTGCGCCATCTGCCAAGGGAAGAAGAAGTTGAAACGGTGGCCATTGATGTTGGATCCGGGCACTTCGACCAACGGCTCGGGAAACAACTCCGGCGCGCGCAAACTACGTGGCGAGTTGGTGCTCTCGTCGAGGTAGTCGAAGGTGCGCGCACCGGGAATCAACGTCCCGGCCGCTTCGGCTTCGGCGTCCGCCACGGCTTGCTGGTCGGTCTGCAAATGATCCCAGCGCGTGAAGAGGATGCGCCCGAAGCTGTCGAGCATCGGCCCGAACGAACCGGAAGGCGCGTGCTGCAACAAGCTCAAGTGACCATCGGTATCGAGCTTCCAAAGTCCGGTGTTGGTCGGCGCCGATTCGTACTCGTCCAGCTGCGGATACAAGTGCGCGGCGCCGTTGCGTGGGCGATCACTGACGAACACAAGGCTGCCGTCGGACAGGTAAGCCGGCTCGACGTTGTTGTAATTCGCATCCTGCCCGGGCACGCGGGTGATGGCCACGCCCTGGCCTTGCCCGAGACCCGTGACCTCGTACAACTGCCAGTACCAGCGGCTTTGTTGGTACTGCGTCGTCGGCGCACCGATCAGCATGCTGAAGACCGCTTTCTGACCGGAAAAATGTACGGATGGATCACGCACCGCGATGGCATTGGCGCCTTGAAAACCACTGTTGCCGAAGCCCGCCTCCTGGGTCAGGTTGCGCAGACTGCCATCCGGATAGCGAATCCAGAGATCGCCACCGCGCGCCACCGCTTGTGGATCGCCCCGATGGTTGCCGAACACCGAACCGATGGTGGTGAAGTCGGCCGGAACCGGAACTTGGGTGACGAACAGAATGGGATTGGGCACGGGCGGGACTTGTGCCACTGCACGACCGGAAGCCAGGGAACCGCCCACGGCCATCATGGCGATGATGAGTCCCAAGGTGTGCTTTACGCAGGCAGATGATGAACGATGTTGCATCGCAGTCTCCACTGAGTTTGACCCCCCGCTGCAGTATCGGGCCTGGGTGCGCGATTGCGACATTTCTCGGAATCCCATGCCGGCTGTCGCGTGCACCATCCCCCTTTCACGTCGCCGTCATCGCCCTTGGCTTTCGCCTGAACGCCAGCGGCGGATATAATCAGACTCATTCTTTTCCGGCGTGCTGCTGAATTCTGGATGTCCTGTGAACAACGACGCGGTCTTTCTCAAGCATTTTTCCATGGTCATTGGCTTCCTCGTTGGGGTGGCGCTGTGTCTGATCGTGCTCGGCCACTACCTCGGCAGCACCCTGCCCACCGACGCGGATCCCAACGCGCAAGCGCGGGTGGAGGCTAGGATCAAGCCCTTGGGTGAGGTCTATGCCGGCAGTTCCGGGGCTGCAGCGGCGGCCGCAGCGGCGGAAGCCGCGCGTGCGGCAGCCGGTCCCAAGGTGGCCTACGAAGGCACGCTCGATGGCCAGGTGATCTTCGACAAGCTCTGCTCGGCCTGCCATTCCACCGGCGCCGGTGGCTCGCCCACGCTCGATCACTCGCATTGGGATGCGCGTCTGGCGCAAGGCATGGATACCTTGATCAAGCACGCGATCGACGGCTTTCAGGGCGCGGCCGGCGTCATGCCTGCACGCGGCGGCAATCCGGACCTGTCCGACGAGCAAGTGCGCGCCACGGTCACCTGGATGATGGACAACTTGAAGTAAGACCGAAGCCGATCTGGCCTCGGTCTGGGTTCTGCATGGCCACCACCCGCGGTGGCCTTCAAAGGGGATTAGGCATGCGCACGGGCTCGACGACACGCTGGATGAGTGGCTTGGTCGTCGCAGCCATGTGCCTGGCTGGATGCGGCGCCCCTGCCGATTCCGACGAAGTCGTCGCCGCACCCGTGTCCTGGCCCATCGGCAAGGTGCAGGGCAATGGCCCGACCAGTCCTTTTCTTGATCAATCGGTACACGTGCAAGGCGTGGTGACGGGCAATTTCGTCACGGGTTTGGGTGGCTTCTTCATGCAGGATGCCGCGGGCGAAGATGACGCCGATCCGGCCACGTCCGATGGCATCTTCGTGGCCTGGGACGCCAAGCAGAAGCCCAAGGTCCGCCGTGGCGATCGCGTTCGCGTGGAAGGTGTGGTCGCGGAAATGGGTCGCGAGCAGGATACCCAGACTACGCTTCAAGCCAGTTCGGTCGAGGTTCTGGGACGTGGTGCGGCGCCGGTGACCGAGTTCAGCAAACCGCTGCCGGCGTCCGCGAGTTGGGAACAGTACGAAGGCATGTGGCTGCGGCTGCCCAAGCCCATGACGGTCATCGGCAATGACGGCTTGCTGCGATACGGCGAGTTGGTCCTTGGGTTCAATGGCCGACAGTTTTCACCAACCGAGGTTCGGAGGCCCGGTGCGGCAGCCGATGCACTTGAAGCCGAGAACCTGCGTGCGCGCTTGATCATTGACGACAATCGTCGCCGTGAAAACCCCGACACGTTCTGGTATTTGCCCGAGCCCCTGTCACGCCAAGCGCCGCTGCGCGTGGGCAGCCTCGTGCACGGGGCCGAAGGCATCCTGCAGAACTTCATGGGCTGGCGTCTGCAGTTGACCGAGAAGATCGCCCGCATCGAACAGGCACCGCGACCGGCCGCACCGGAGCTGCCGGCCGGATTGCGCGTGGCCAGCTTCAACCTGCTCAACTGGTTCAATGGCGATGGCCAAGGCCGCGGCTTTCCAACCCCGCGAGGCGCCGCAACGCAAGATGAAATGAACCGTCAGCGCGACAAGCTGGTGGCCGCGATCATCGGCTTGAAGCCCGACATTGCCGCCTTGATGGAAGTGGAAAACGACGGCTATGGTCGCAACAGCAGCCTGAGTCAGTTGGTCACCGCCTTGAACGCGGCCTGGCCGGAGGCTGATTACCGTCTGGTGGACACCCAGATGGGCCCGGGCAAGGACGTGATGCGGGTGGCGATGATCTATCGCGCCGCCGTGGTCGCACCCATGGGCAAGCCGGCCACCTTGGAAGAAGGTGTCTTTTCTGATCTCAATCGGGTGCCGCTGCGACAGGCCTTTCGCCTCACGCAGGGCGGTGCCGAGTTGCAGGTGGTGGCGAACCACTTCAAGTCCAAGCGCTGCACCGATGCCACCGGCGAGAATGCCGATCAGGGTGATGGCCAGTCGTGCTGGGCACCCGTTCGCGCCGAGGCGGCGCGCGTATTGTCCGATTGGCTCAAGGCCAGCCCGCATGCCAAAGGCGGCACCGTCATCCTGGGTGATCTCAACAGCTATGCCGAAGAAGACCCGGTGCGGACCTTTCGTGCCGAAGGCTGGCTCGATGCCTTGGCCGAAGCGGGCACTGAGGGCGCCTACAGCTTCAACTACCGTGGCTACAGCGGGCGCCTCGATCATGCCTTCCTGTCGAAGTCACTCAAGCCGCGTTTGCGAGCGGCTCTGGAATGGCACATCAATGCCGATGAGTCGGAAGCCTTCGACTTCCAGCGCGCACATCGCAAGAAAGAGTGGTACGCACCCGACCCCTACCGCTCCTCCGATCATGATCCATTGATCCTGGTCCTGGATTTCGCGCAGCCCTGAACCGCTGCGCCCGCCCAGGAACGCGCCAACGACTCGCGGGCGCGTGCCGTCGTTATCCCAAGATGCCATGCACTATCCCGACTACCCCTTCACTCCAAAACGTTTCGAGGTGCGCCCCGGAATCCAGATGAGCTATCTGGACGAAGGTCCGCGCAGTGGCGAAGTCGTGCTGATGCTGCATGGCAATCCATCGTGGAGTTACTACTGGCGCAAGCTGGTGAGCGGGCTTTCTGATCGCTATCGCTGCATCGTGCCCGACCACATCGGCATGGGCCTGTCGGACAAACCCGACGACGCGGCGTACCGCTACACCCTGCAATCGCGTGTGGATGATCTGGCAGCGTTGTTGGATCACCTTGGCATCGATGGCAAGGTGACCTTGGCCGTGCATGATTGGGGCGGAATGATCGGCTTCGGCTGGGCCTTGCGTGACCCTTCGCGCATCGCGCGCCTGGTGATTCTCAACACGTCCGCCTTTCCCCTGCCAGCCGACAAGCCCATGCCCTGGCAGTTGAAATTGGGCCGCGACTCGCGTCTGGGAGCATGGGCCATCCGTGGCTTCAATGCGTTTTCTGGTATTGCCTCGTACGTTGGCGTGGCCCAGCGCATGCCGGCCGAAGTTCGCGCCGCCTATGTCGCGCCCTACGACTCCTGGGCGCATCGCATTGCGACCTTGCGTTTCGTGCAGGACATTCCTTTGGAGGCTGGCGATCCGGCCTGGGATTTGGTGGTCGAGTCCGGCCGTCGTCTGGCCGAGTACGCCGACCGCCCGGCGCTGCTGGCGTGGGGCTTGCGTGACTTCGTGTTCGATGCGCATTTCCTTCGTGGATTCGAACAATGCCTGCCGAACGCGCAGAGCCTGATCTTCGATGACGCCGGCCACTACGTGCTTGAGGACAAGGCCGCTGTGATCGTTCCGCGTGTGCGCGATTTTCTCGATGCCCATCCGCTGCCGGCATCGGGTTGAGACCGGCTGCCGGACTACACTTCAGGACCGTTCCCATCACCTGCGCCATGTTGACGGTCAGTCCACACATCACGATCCCTGACGATGAACTCATCGAACGTTTCGTGCGTGCGTCCGGCCCCGGTGGGCAAAACGTCAACAAGGTATCCACCGCCGTCGAATTGCGTTTCGACGCCGCCAACTCGCCCTCGCTTCCCGAGGCCGTGCGCAGCCGATTGCTGGCACGACGGGACCATCGCATCGGCAGCGATGGCGTGATCGTGATTTCAGCGCAACGTTTCCGCAGCCAAGATCGCAATCGTCAGGATGCGCGTGAGCGTTTGGTGGCTTTGATCGTCGCCGTGCTGACGCCGCCCAAGTCGCGCATCGCCACCCGCCCGACTCGCGCCTCGAAAGAGCGGCGGATCGAGGCCAAGAAGGGACGCGGTGAACTCAAGCGTGGTCGCAGCACGCGCTGGAACGGGCAGACATGAGCGCGCGCGTCCCCGCGCTTCCACCCTCGGCGCCACGCATGGGCAACGCCTTGAGCCGCGCGTTCGGGCATTTCATCCTGTGGCTGGGTGGTTGGCGCATCGATGGCCAGTTCGCCGATCAACCGCGCATGGTGATCATCGTCGCGCCGCATTCGTCGGCATGGGATGCCTATTGGGGCGTCGCCGGCATGTTGGCGCTCGGTGTGCGTGTGCGCTTCCTGGCCAAGGCCGAAGCGTTTCGCGGGCCGCTGGGGTGGTTCCTGCGCAGGGTCGGCGGCATCCCGGTGGATCGCAGTCGAGCGCATGGTGCGGTGGAACAAGCCGTCGCCCTGCTGCGCAACAACGAACAGTGTTGGTTTGTGCTGGCCCCGGAAGGCACGCGCAAACGGGTCGAACATTGGAAGACCGGCTTCTGGCACATCGCGCGCCACGCCGACGTGCCCATCCAGTGCGGGCACTTCCACTACCCGGACAAACGTATCGGTTTGGGCGAGGTGTTCGTCCCGACGGAGGATCTTGCCGCCGACATGGCCCGGCTGCGCGAAATCTACCGACCCTTCGTCGGCAAACGGCGCGGCACGTTTTGACGGCGCGCCTCAGCCGTCGCGCATCCAGCGCGCCGCATCCAGCGCGAAGTAGGTGAGGATGCCATCGGCACCGGCACGCTTGAACGCCAGCAAGGCTTCCATCGCCACCTTGCGCTCGTCGATCCAGCCGTTTTGCGCGGCGGCCTTGATCATCGCGTACTCGCCGCTGACCTGATACACGATGGTGGGTCGCTTGAAGGTCTGCTTCACGCGATACAGCACATCCAGATAGGGCAAGCCCGGTTTCACCATCACCATGTCCGCGCCTTCGGCCAAATCCAATGCGACTTCGTGCAGGGCTTCATCGGAATTGGCCGGGTCCATCTGGTAGGTGTACTTGTTGGACTTGCCCAGATTGCCGGCGCTGCCGACCGCACTGCGGAAAGGCCCATAGAAGCTCGATGCATACTTGGCCGAGTACGCGAGGATGCGGGTATGGATATGGCCGGCCTCTTCCAGTGCGCGGCGAATGGCGCCGATGCGGCCATCCATCATGTCCGAAGGCGAGAGGATGTCCACGCCCGCTTCGGCATGGGCCAGCGATTGCCGGATCAGGGCCTCGATCGTGACTTCGTTGAGGATGTAGCCGGTCTCGTCGATCACGCCATCTTGGCCGTGCGTGGTGTACGGATCCAGCGCCTGATCGCTCATCACGCCCAATTCGGGAAAGCGCGACTTCAGCGCACGGATGGCGCGTACCACGATGCCATCCTCGTCCCAAGCCGCACGACCGTCGGCGGTCTTCTTCGCCGGATCGGGCACGCCGAACAGGTCGATCACCGGCACGCGCAATTCCAACGCCTGCTCGGCCACGCGCAGCAATTCGTCGATCGACAAACGCTCCACGCCGGGCATCGAATCCACCGGCTCGCGACCCTCACGCTCATGCACGAACACCGGCAGGATCAGATCGTCACAACTCAGCGTGTGCTCGCGCATCAAGCGGCGCGAGAAATCATCGCGACGCATGCGACGAGGGCGATCGAGGGGATAGCTCATGGTGCAAAAACCGGATCGGAAAACCTGCAAATTGTAGCGCCGCTACGCAAGCGAGGCGCCGCAGCGCCCCGTTGCAGTATCGATCCAGGTGAAATCAGTCGCGCGATTGGAGCTTGGCCAGGAGTCGCAGGAATTCCAGATACAACCACACCAAGGTCACCAGCAGGGCGAAGCCGGCGAACCATTCCATGTACTTCGGCGCGCCATGGCTGACGCCGGTTTCGATGAGGTCGAAGTCCAGCACCAGGTTGAGCGCGGCGATCACCACCACGGCCAGGCTGAATCCGATGCCGATCAGGCCGGACTCGTGGATGTAGGGAATGTTGATGCCGAAAAAGCTCAGGCCGATCGTGGCCAGATAGATCAGGAACACGCCGCCCGTCGCCGCCACCACGCCGGCGCGGAACTTGTCCGTCACCTTGATCACGCCGCTGCGATAGGCCACCAAAAGGGCGAACAAGGTGCCAAAGGTCAGCATCACCGCCTGGATCACGATGCCTTGGTAAAGCAAGGCGTACATGCCGGAGATCGCGCCCAGGAAGAAGCCTTCGAGGATGGCGTAAGCCGGCGCGGTGATCGGCGCCCATTCCTTCTTGAACGTGGTCACCAAGGCCAGCACCAAGCCGCCAATCGCGCCACCCCAGAGATAGATCGGCGCGGCCGCGGTCGGGCCGGCGGCGGTGACCGATTGCGTCCAGGCAAACGCCGCCGTCAGCACGGTGAGAAACAACAGGATGCCGGTTTTGGTCAGGGTGCCGTTGAGGCTCATGGTCTCACTGGATTGGGCGAGCACCGCGCCACTGCCCAGATCCAGAAAAGTGGAATCGCTCAAGACCGGGTTGCCGCTGCGCATGTCTGCTCTCCAGAAGATGAATGCGCGGACGATACGTGGACGGAAATGGGATGTTGTTAACTGAAAGTTAAACAAAACCCATGATAATTCTTCCAGTCAGATGAAAAACTTGCAGAACGATGTTAGGTTTGACATCAAGCATGTTTTGTAACCTGCTGAAATAACCATAAAAGCCATACGCCCATGGACTTCCTGCTCATCGCCCTCACCGCACTGGCCGGCCTGGCCTTGGTCGGGGTGCGTTACGTTCCTGAAGACACCGCGTACACCGTACGGCGTTTCGGACGGCAGGCGCGGGTGCTGGCACCGGGCCTGCGTTTCACTTTGCCGATGCTGGAGCGCGTCACCGAGCGCGTGCGCCTGATTGGCCACCACGTTGATGTCCCGCTGGCTGGTGCACCGGACAGCCACGCCGAGGTCTACTACCAGATTCTCGAACCCCAGCGCACCGGCGCGGTGCTCGATCGCGTGGATGCAGTGGTGGAACAACACGCCAGCGCGGCACTGAACGCGCTGGCGGCGCAGGTGACCCTGGACATCGGCGCGATGAACACGCATCTGAAGCAGCTACTCAATCGTGACCTGGCCGAGTTCGGCCTGCTCGTCACCCGCTGCGACCTGCGGCCCGACGCCAACGTCTGACCGACGCGGGACCGCACCTTGTTCCATTTATTGATCGGGCCCTCAATGGCTCGAATCGGGCGTAGCTGCCGAGCTTGCTCGGCAGACAATGGAGCAAGCTCCATTGCTACAAAACAAGGGCTGCATCAATAGAGCACGCGCCCCACATCATCGTGGCATCATCGGGGCTCCTCCGTTGCGGCCGCTGGCCGAAGGACGCGTCCATGGGCCTGCCCGAAGCCACTCTCGACCTTGCCGCCTGCCTCGCACGCCAACGTGCCGCATTCCTGCGCGACGGACCGCCATCCCTGGCCCAGCGTCGGGCCGATCTGGATCGCCTGCGTCGCGCCTTGATCGACCAACGGCAGGCCATCGAAGCGGCGCTCATCGCCGACTTCGGCCATCGCTCCACGCACGAAACCACGCTGTTCGAAACCATGACCGTGGTGGAAGGCATCCGCTATCTGCAACGCCATCTGCGGCGCTGGATGAAGCCGCAACGGCGCCACAGCGCGATCCACTTCCAACCGGCACGCGCCTACGTGCAATACCAACCGCTGGGCGTGGTCGGCATCATGTCGCCGTGGAATTACCCCTTGTCGCTGGCCTTGATGCCATTGGCCACGGCCTTGGCGGCGGGCAATCGCGCCATGATCAAACCGTCCGAGGCCACGCCGGCCACCAGCGCCTTCCTCGAACGATTCCTGGCCGAACTCTATCCAGCCGAGCAAGTGCAGGTGGTGCAGGGCGATGCCGCGGTCGGCGCGGCGTTTTCGGCCTTGCCTTTCGACCATCTGCTGTTCACCGGCAGCACCCAGATCGGTCGCAAGGTGATGCGTGCAGCCTCTGAAAACTTGGTACCCGTGACGCTTGAGTTGGGCGGCAAATCGCCGGTGGTGGTGGCACGCGGCCATGCCGAGCGTTCGGCGGAATCCATCGCCTGGGGCAAGCTCGCCAATGCTGGCCAAACCTGCATCGCGCCCGACTACGTCTTGTTGCACCCCGAGGACATCGAGCCTTTCACCCGCGCTTTCGATGCCGCGGTGAAAAAAATGTATCCGCAGGGGCCGGCCAGCGCCGACTATTCCTCGATCATCAACGCACACCACTACCAACGCCTGCAAAGCCTGCTGGACGATGCGCGATCCAAGGGCGCACGCCTGGTGACTGCCGGTCTTGATGTCACCGCTTCACGCGAGCGCGTCATCGCGCCCACCCTGGTGCTGGAGGCGCGCCCGGACATGCAGGTGATGCAGGAAGAAATTTTCGGCCCGATCCTGCCGGTGTGCCGGGTTGAAAACATCGATGCCGCCATCGCCACCATCAATGCCGGACCCCGCCCGCTGGCGCTGTACTACTTCGGTCCCAACGGCGCCGAGCGCGAGGCCCTGCTCGCGCGCACCGCCTCGGGCAATGTCACCATCAACAACACCTTGCTGCACTACGCACAAGATGACCTGCCCTTCGGCGGTGTCGGTCCCAGTGGCATGGGTGCCTACCACGGCATCGAAGGCTTCCGCGCGATGAGCCATGCGCGCGGAATCTTCATCCAGCACCGCCTCAACGTCGGCAACCTGCTGCGACCACCGTTCGGGAAACTGGCCGATTGGGTGTTGAAGTTCATGCTGCGCTGAGGCCGGCGGCGCGTGTTCGCGCGTCACGGCTCCGTTATGCTTTTCGCACCTTGTCCTGTTTGGAGTTTCCCATGCGTCTCGTGCTTGCCCTGAGCCTTCTTCTCGCCATGCCCGCCATGGCCCACGAACACGGTGCCCACGCTGAAAAGGCGCAAGCGATTGCGCCGGTGCAAACCACGGCCGAAGGCGCGGTGTACGGTGCGGCGTTGCCCGCGAGCCTGCCTGCGGTGGTGGCCCTGGACACCGTGATCGCCGAACCTCAGGCCTTGCTCGGCAAGGATGGCGCCTTCAGCGGCCGCATCACCGAGGTGTGTCAGCAGATGGGTTGCTGGATGGTGCTGGCCACGGAGAAGGGCGATTTCGTCCGCGTGACCATGCGCGACCATGCCTTCGGTGTTCCCAAGGATGCCAGCGGTGAGGCCGTGGTCTACGGCACGCTCAGTGAGAAAGTGCTGAGTGCCGAAGAGATCGAACACCTCAGCAAGGAAGGCGCGAAGGTGCCGGCACAGCGCGAGTTGCGCATCGATGCCACCTCGGTGTTGATTCGCGCTGCAAGCTGAGTTCGTTCAGCGCATCTGCACGGCCTGCGCTGAAGCGAAGGTCCGTGCAGGTTCACTCGAAATCGTTACGCATCACCACCGAGCCGAAACTGATCGCGGTGCCGGCCATCGGCATCGGCGCGCCTTTGCCGGTGCTCTCCCATAGCGCATAAAGAATGTCGCCCTTGTCATCGGTGACGTTGCCATCACGCAGGGCTTCGATGTAATGGCGCGGCAGGGTTTGGTAGTACAGCTTGGCGTCCACGCGATCGGTGTTGGCGGGCATCGTGTAACGGCGTTCATGCCAGTACTGGCCATCGGCATAGGTGACCGCGCCAACCACCGGCGCCCCTGCGGCTTCAAAGGCGGCATTGGCAAAACCTCGCGGCGGAATGCGGGAGTCTTTTTCGATGGTGTCGGCCAGCGCCATGCGCGTGGTCACGCCGGCCGTGAGTCCTGTTGCGGCGGCCGCATCGGCACTGAGGCCCACATGCATTTCGTGGACCGTGGTGGTGGATTCATCCAGATGCTGGGTGGCGGTGTCGTAATGGCCGGTCTCGCCCAGTAACACGCCGTTGACGTCGAGAAAGCGCAGGTTGAGCCAAATGCGCCGGCCCTCGATATGGCCGGTCGGCAGCTTGTGGCCGGTCTCGTTGGTGACGCGGGCAATGACCTCGTTGCCGTCACGCGTCAGATCGAGGCTGGCGGCGCGCTGCAGCATGGCCAGGGCCGCGGCGCGGCCGCGGGCGATGTGTTTGGGATCGACCTGCGGATCGTTGGCGGTGAAGGCGGCGATCAGGTCGAGTGAAGGCACGGCGGCACCGGCGAAGCTGTGCGAAGCCAGGTCCGGTCGATCGCTGCAATAGTTGCACGGTGGACCTGCCACACCCGGCATGTGGCAGTCCTGGCAGGTCGATACCACCGGCCCGCGGGTGCCGCCGAAGCGGCCACCCAAATCCACGCCGGCGCCCACGGCGAAGGCCGACAGCTTCCACTCGGTATAGGTGCGTTCCAGCGGGAACTGCTGGGCCGGGTCGTGGCTGGGCGATTCGGCGTCGATCAGGTTGTAGCGATACGTGCCATTGGACTGCTTGGACACGGCCACATTGCCGACATCGTGGCAGGTGCCGCAGAGCGCGGATTCGCGGTGGAATGGTGATTTCAGAAAGTCGTGCGGTGGTTCTGCATCCTCACGGGGGCCACGGCGGGTGCCGGTCGGATCGAGCACGAACATGCCATTGGCGCTGTGCAAGGGCGCGTTGGCCAACGCCGCCAGAATGGCCTGATCCTCAGCTGGACTGATGCCCGGCTTGTACACCGGATCGACCATGCTGTGGCAAAAATGACAGGTGACGCCTTCCTTGTCTTTGGCATCGAGCGTGCTGCCATCGGCCTGCGCTACATGCCCCGTCACCACCGATACCGGCAAGTGACAGCGGGTGCAGAAACTGCCGACGTTGGCCACGTCCTGATTGGCGGTGCTGACCTGGGCGATGTAGAGCGGATCCTTGCCACCCAGGCCCATCAGGCTGCCGGCCCAAGTGCCGAGGATTTCACTGTCCAACTGGGTCGAGTCGTAATTGCCATGACAACCACGGCAGGCGGTGACTTGATACAAGTTCGCCGCGGGCATGTCACCGACCTGGGTGCCGGGGACGTGAAAGTCGGCCTGGGTCATCGGCACGGGAAGCTGTGCCCCTGCGAGGGTCGGCCAGCCGACACCGGCAGCCATCCATACCAGCCAAAGGAAGCCCTGCTTGAATGCGTCCATGCCGTGGCCGCGCTCCGGGCGCGTCGTCTTCGGAGCGATCAGCTTATCGAAATTTGCGATGCTCAACCACGAGGACGATCGCCACAGGGCGCCCGCCACATCACGCAGTCAAGTCGGCGATCGGAACTCAGGCAGCGCGCTGGCAGTGGCCGTCGATCCAGGTTTCCCGCACCATCAGGTCGTGATCGAGCACCGTGAAGTCGGCCTTCAAGCCCACGCGAATGCGGCCGCGCTGGTGGCTGATGCCGAGGAAATCGGCGGGATAGGTGGACGCCATGCGCGCCGCTTCGTCCAAGGGCAGACCCAGCATCTCGATGGTGTTGCGAACGGCCTGGGCCATGTCGAGCGCGGAACCCGCAAGGCTGCCGCTGGCGGCCTGGCAGATGCCATCGCGCACCGTGATGGTTTCGCCATTGAGCTGGAACGAAGGATCGTCCGCGCCCACCGGCGGCATCGCATCGGTCACCAGAAATACCTTGCCGCGCGGCTTGGCCGCCAAGGCCACGCGCACGCTGGCCGGGTGCACGTGATGGCCATCGACGATGATGCCGCACCAACTGGCCGGATCCTCCAATGCCGCACCGACCACGCCGGGTTCACGCGAACCCATCGGCGTCATGGCATTGAACAGGTGGGTGAAGCCACTCACGCCTGCGGCCAAGCCCGCTCGAATCTCCGAATAGCTGCCGGCGGTGTGACCGGCCGCCACCACGATGCCTTTGGCAACCAGCCGAGCGATGATGCCGGGGCCGACACGCTCGGGCGCGACGGTGATCAGGGTTCGTCCGTGGCGCAGCGCGCTGACCAATTCCAGTTCGGCGGCATCGGGCACGCGGAACTGCGCAGGATCGTGCACGCCCTTGCGTGCTTCGGCCAGGTACGGACCTTCGATATGGATGCCCAACACGCCCGGCACGCCCGCCTGGATTGCCGCGTCCACCGCCGCGATGGCGCGTTCGATGACCTCGACCGAATCGCTGATCAAGGTCGGCAACAGACCGGTGGTGCCGAAACGGCGATGCGCACGGGCGATGGTGGCCACGCCTTCCACGGTGGGCTGATCGTTGAGCAAGACACCGCCACCGCCGTTGACCTGCGCGTCGATGAAACCCGGCAACAGATGGCAGCCATCCAGATCGTGCACGGCCACATCGCGCAGCCGGGCATCGTTGGCATCGAGCAGGGCGGTGATGCGATCGCCTTCGACCAGAACCGCCAGGTCTTCGCGGAAACCCTGTTCGGTCAGGACGCGTCCATGCTGGAGGGCGATGCTCATGCGATTTCCTCGGGAAGTTCGGTTCAAACCGTTTCGGTCACTTTGTTGAGGTGGGGCGGCAAGTCCGGGTGATGCCCGCGACGCAACGACAAGGCGTTGGCGGCGCGATAGAACGATTGCACCGCCAGGATCGGCGCGCAAATGGGATGCGGCGCGGCCACGATCGGCAAGGCGATGTCGGCCTCGCTGCCGGGCGCGGCGCACCACACCCGCGCACCGCGATCACGAAACCCCTTCATCACCGCCAAGGTTCCAGGCAAGGTGCCATCGTCCTGACCGAAAGCCAAGACCGGAAAGCCGCGACCGATCAGGGCCATTGGACCGTGTTTGACCTCGGCACTGCTGAAGGCTTCGGCGTGCAGTCCGCAGGTTTCCTTGAACTTGAGCGCCGCTTCCTGCGCCGCGCCCAGACCAAAGCCGCGGCCCAGCACGAACAGGTTGCGGGCATAGGCCAGACCTTCGACCAAGGCACTCCAGTCCTGGGTGCTGGCGGCGCGCATGGCGTCGGGCAAAGCCTGCAGGGCATCGAGCAGGTGGGCATCGTTCTTCCAGCGTGCAATCAGGTGCAGCACGCAGGTCAGGGTGGAGAGGTAACTCTTGGTGGCGGCCACGCTGCGCTCGGGGCCAGCTTGCAGTCCGATGGCGACATCGGCCATGCCGGCCAAGGGCGAAGCCGTGTCGTTGACCAGGGCCACGACCAGGGCGCCGCCGGCGCGCGCCACTTCGACGTTGCGCAAGAGGTCGGGACTCTTGCCCGATTGCGAGATCGCCACGAACAAGGTGTCGCGCATGTCCAAGGGGCTGGCATAGACCGAACCGACCGAGAGCGAGGAGGAGGCGGTGACGATGCCGAGCTGGGTTTCCAGCGCGTACTTGGCATAGGTCGCGGCGTGGTCCGAGCTGCCACGCGCGCAGGTCACGATCACGCGCGGTGGCGTGCGGATCAAGCGCTGTGCCAGTTCGGTGACGAGGGCGTCGTTGTCCTTGAGCTGGCGTTCGAGCACCTGCGCGCTCTCGCCGGACTCGGCGTACATCAGGGTTTGATCGGGCTCGGGCAGGGAGGTGTTCACGGGGGTGTCCTTGGGTGAAGGCATTGGGAATGGGGCGGCGTCACTGGCCGTGCAGTTCGGCGACGAAATCGTAGGCATCGCCGCGATACCAGGAGCGGGTGAATTCCACCACGCGGCCATCGGCGCCGAAGCCACGGCGCTCGATTTCGAGGGCAGCGCTGCCTATCGGCACTTCCAGTTGACGCGCTTGTGCGGGATTGAGCTTGACCGCGCGCAGGCGCTGCAAGGCCCGTACCGGGCGGCAGCCGAGCGTTTCCAGCACCGCGTACAGGGAATCGGTCACCTGCGCGGGATCGCTCAGAATGTCGTGCGGGATCGCCGCGCGCTCGACCGCCAGCGGCGTGCCCGCCGAGGTGCGCAGGCGATACAGGCGAACCACTTGCCGGCCGGGCGAAAGATTGAGGGCCATGGCTTCGTCCGGCGTGACTTCGCCCACTTCGTGCTCCAGCACCACCGAGCGCGGATCCAAGCCGCGTGCGCGCAGATCTTCGGTGAAGCTGGTGATGCGCGAGAACGGCTTGACGATGCGTTCGGCCACGAAGTTGCCGGCGCCGTGGCGTTGGTCGAGCACGCCATTGGCCACCAGCCCTTCGATTGCACGGCGAACGGTGACGCGGGACAAGGCCAGGCCACGCGCCAGATCGCGCTCACTGGGCAAGGCCTGCCCCGGCACGAAGGCGCCCGAATCGACCGCACGGCGCAGGGTTTCGCGCAAGCGCAGATAGGCCGGCAGGCGTGATGGGGCGTGTTGGCGGTAGGCGTCGGCCAGAAGGGAGAGGTCCATGAATACGATTGTATGCCACTTGCATACCACATCGTCAACTGTTGGATAAGTGGTATTTCAATGGTATTCTCGTGTCGTCCCTTGGAGAGAACCTGTGTCCGCCTACGCCAAAATCGTTCCCGCCTTTGATCTGGTCATCTTCGGTGCCACCGGGGACTTGGCCCTGCGCAAGCTGTTGCCGGCGCTGTTCCGGCGCCACGCCGAGGGTCAAATCCCCGACAGCAGTCGCATCATCGGCGTGGCACGCGAGGCCATCGACGCCGACACCTTCCGCCAGCGCGCAGACGCCGCCCTGCGCCGCAGCGTGGGTGACGATGCCGCCCTGCTCGAACGCATCCCCGGTTTCTTGCCGATGCTCGGCTATCACCCGCTGGACGCTACCGGTGACCGCGGCTGGGCTGGCCTGGCCGATGACCTCAAGTCGGATGCGAGCCGCGAACGAGTGTTCTACCTGTCCACCAGTCCCTCGATCTATGTCGACATCTGCCAGCGCCTGCGTGACCACGACCTGATCACGCCGGCCACGCGCGTGGTGATCGAAAAACCGATCGGACACGATCTGGCCAGCGCCAACGCGATCAACGATGCGGTCGGCTCGGTGTTCTCGGAACAGCAGATCTACCGCATCGATCATTATTTGGGCAAAGAGACGGTGCAGAACCTTCTGGCGTTGCGTTTTGCCAACGCCTTGTTCGAACCGCTCTGGAACGCCGCCCACATCGACCATGTGCAGATCACCGTGGCCGAGAACATCGGCCTGGAGCAGCGCGCGGCCTACTACGACCACGCCGGCGCGATGCGCGACATGGTGCAGAACCATCTTCTGCAATTGCTCTGCATGGTGGCGATGGAGCCGCCGGCTTCGCTCAATCCCGATGCGGTGCGTGACGAGAAGCTCAAGGTGCTCAATTCGCTCAAACCGATGCGCGGTGCCGACGTGGCCCAGCACACCGTGCGCGGCCAGTACCGCGCCGGCGTTTCGGACGGTCGTTCGGTGCCGGGCTACGCCGAAGAACTGGGCGACACCCGCTCCACCACCGAAACCTTCGTCGCGCTCAAGGCCGAGATCGAAAACTGGCGCTGGGCCGGCACCCCGTTCTACCTGCGCACCGGCAAGCGTCTGCCGCAGCGCGTCTCGGAAATCGTGGTGACCTTCAAGCCGGTGCCGCATTCGATCTTCGATCCCAGCGCCGGCCCGCTGCATCAGGATCGTCTGGTGTTGCGCTTGCAGCCCGACGAAGGCGTGAAACTCTGGCTGACGATCAAACACCCCGGCCCCGGCGGTCTGCGCCTGCGGCATGTGCCGCTGGACATGAGCTTTGCCGCAGCCTTCGGCGTGGCGCAACCGGATGCCTACGAGCGCCTCCTGCTGGACGTGGTGCGTGGCAACCCGACCTTGTTCATGCGTCGTGACGAAGTCGAAGCCGCCTGGCGCTGGGCCGATCCGATCCTGGCGGCATGGGCCGCCGGCAACGAAGCGCCCCGCCCGTACACCGCAGGCACCTGGGGCCCGAGCGCGGCCGTGGCCCTGATCGAACGCGATGGTCGCACCTGGAACGAAGAAGACGATTGAGCCTGCCATGAGCCCGAACCCGCCGTTCGATCTTCACACCTTCACCGACAACGCCAGCCAAGCGGCAGCCTTGGCCACGCGCATCGCGCAACAGTTGGACGAGGCCATCCGCAGCCGTGGCCGAGCCAGTCTGGCGGTGTCCGGTGGCAGCACGCCCAAGGCCCTGTTCGACGCCTTGGCGCAACACCTTCTGGACTGGTCGCGCGTCAGCATCACCTTGGTCGACGAGCGCTGGGTGCCCGAATCCGATGCCCGTTCCAATGCGCGGCTGGTGCGAACCCACCTGCTCCAGGATCGAGCCAAAGCCGCACACTTCGTCCCGCTGTTCAATGCCGAGCGCAGTCCCGAGGCCGGCGCGCAACACACTGCGGCCGCCTTGTCGGTGTTGCAGTGGCCGCTCGACGTGGTGGTGCTGGGCATGGGCGAAGACGGCCACACGGCCTCGTTCTTTCCCGGTGGCGATCACCTTGACGCAGCACTCAATCCCAATGCCGCCGCGCGCGTCCTGTCGATGCGCGCGCCCGGCGCGGGTGAACCACGCATCACCCTGACCCTGCCGGTGCTGGCTACAGCCCGGTCGATGCACCTGTTGCTGACCGGCGCCACCAAGGCGGTCATGATCGAGGCACTGGCCCGCGCCGATGACCAGGCCATGCGTTGGCCCATCGCCACGGTCCTGCATGCCGCGCGTGAACGTCCCGAGGTCTTCTGGAGTCCTTGAGACTCGGCCGTACACCTTTTTGAGTCAACACGGAATCCTGTCATGAAAACCCTCCACCCCGTCATCGCCGAAGTCACCGATCGCATCATCGAACGCAGCCGCGCCACGCGCAGCGCCTATCTGGCGCGCATCGACGCGGCCGTAAGCCAGGGCGTGTATCGCCATCGTCTGGGTTGCAGCAATCTGGCGCACGCCTTTGCCGCCAGCGGCGTCGACAAGCCGGCCTTGAAAGGCACGACCACGCCCAACCTCGGCATCATCACCGCTTACAACGACATGCTCTCGGCGCACCAGCCCTACGAGCCCTATCCCGAGCAGATCCGCGAAGCCGCGCGCATGGTCGGGGCGGTGGCACAAGTGGCTGGCGGCGTGCCGGCGATGTGCGATGGCGTCACCCAAGGCCGCGCTGGCATGGAGTTGAGCCTGTTCTCGCGTGAGGTGATCGCGCTGGCCACCGCCGTTGGCCTGTCGCACGACACCTACGATGCGGCGCTGATGCTCGGCATCTGCGACAAGATCGTGCCGGGCCTGATGATCGCGGCGCTGAGCTTTGGTCATATCCCGACGATCTTCGTGCCCGCCGGTCCGATGACCAGCGGCCTTTCGAATCCTGAAAAAGCCAAGGTTCGCCAGCTTTACGCCGAGGGCAAGGCCGGCCGCGATGAGCTGCTCGAAGCCGAATCGGCCGCCTATCACGCGCCCGGCACCTGCACCTTCTACGGCACCGCCAATTCCAACCAGATGTTGATGGAGATCATGGGTCTGCATCTGCCTGGCGCGAGCTTCGTCAATCCGCACACGCCGCTGCGTCTGGCACTCACCCGCGCCGCCGTGTTCCGCGCCGCCGGCATCACCGCGATGGGTTCGCAATTCACCCCGATCGGGCGCCTGTTCGACGAGCGCACCGTCATCAATGGCGTGATCGGCCTGCACGCCACGGGTGGCTCGACCAATCACCTGATGCACCTGATCGCGATCGCGCGTGCCGCCGGCATCGTGTTGACGCTGGATGATTTCGATGCGCTCTCGCGCGTGGTGCCCTTGATGGCACGCGTCTATCCCAATGGCGTGGCCGACGTGAACC
Organism: Chiayiivirga sp.; assembly: GCA_035703435.1. GTDB lineage: Bacteria > Pseudomonadota > Gammaproteobacteria > Xanthomonadales > Xanthomonadaceae > Denitratimonas. The sequence goes on from DASSYF010000038.1 coordinate 81,210, forward strand.
ATTTCCATCAGGCTGGCGGCATGCCTTTCCTGATCGGTTCCCTGCTCGATGCCGGCCTGCTGCATGGCGATGTGCAAACGGTGTGGGGTCAGGGTCTGGATGCCTACCGTGGCATGCCGGCGCTGGAAGACAACGGCAAACTGGTGTGGCAGCCGGTGCCGACCAGTTCCAACCTCGATGTGCTGCGCCCGGTCGATGCGCCCTTCCAGGCCGATGGCGGCTTGCGCGTCTTGCACGGCAATCTGGGTGTGGCGGTGATCAAGGTGTCCTCGATGCCGGAAGACCGCATGGTGGTGGAAGCCCCGGCGCTGGTATTCAACGATCAGGATGAAGTCCTCGCGGCCTTCCACGCCGGCAAGCTGGAGCGCGATTTCGTGGCGGTTGTTCGCTTCCAGGGCCCAAAGGCCATCGGCATGCCGGAGCTGCACAAACTCACCCCGCCGCTGGGTGTATTGCAAGGTCGCGGATTCCGCGTGGCCTTGGTCACCGATGGTCGCATGTCGGGTGCCTCGGGCAAGGTGCCGGCGGCGATTCACGTCACCCCGGAAGCCGCTGCCGGCGGGCCGCTGGCGAAGCTGCGCGATGGCGACATCGTGCGTGTGGATGCCCACGCCGGCACGCTCGACGTTGCGGTGGATGCGGCAACCTGGGCCGCACGCAGCACCGACACGATCGACCTTGCTGCCCACCACATCGGCCGCGGACGCGAACTGTTTGCCGCCTTGCGCAATGCCGTCGGCGCCGCCGACGACGGCGCGACGATCTTTGCCACCACCGACCTCTTGCATTGAGCCCCTCCATGAGCACGATCCAGACCAAGCAGAACCGTTTGAGCCTCATCCTGGCCTTGGCACCGGTCGTGCCGGTGGTCATCGTGGAACATCTGGCGCACGCGGTACCGATGGCCCGTGCCCTGGTGGCTGGTGGCCTGCCGGCGATCGAAGTGACCTTGCGCACGCCGGTGGCGTTGGAGGCGATTCGGGCGATCGCGACCGAAGTCGAGGGCGCCGTGGTGGGTGTGGGCACCGTGCTCGATGCCGCGCAATTGACCGCTGCACGGCTGGCGGGCGCCCAGTTCGCGGTGTCGCCGGGCAGTAGCCCACGCTTGCTCGATGCCGCCGATGACGAAGACTTGCCACTCCTGCCCGGTGCCGCCACCGCGAGTGAAGCCATGGCCCTGTTGGAGCGCGGTTACGGTCTGCAGAAATTCTTTCCCGCCGTGCCTGCGGGCGGCGTGAAGCTGCTCTCGGCCTGGGCCAGTCCCTTGCCGCAGATCACGTTCTGCCCGACCGGCGGAATCAGTCTGGCCAGTGCGCCCGAGTTTCTCGACCTGCCCAACGTGGTGTGCGTGGGCGGATCGTGGCTGACCCCGAAAGACCGCCTGCAAACCGGCAACTGGGCCGGCATCGAAACCTTGGCACGCGAGGCCCGCGCCCTGCGCGCCTGAGCGGATTCAGATCTTGAGGTAGAGGCGTTTGCGGTCCATCGCCCAGACGATCAACCACCAGAACCCGACAAACGCCAAGGCAAAGGCCAAGGACGCGGCCTTGGCGCCAGCCAGCGGTTCGATCCAGCTGGCAAAGCCGTGCTGATAGATCGGCGCTTGCCAGCCAAAGCTCTCCAAGAGAACGGCCATCAGTTGTGAGCCGCCGTAGGCTGCGATGGCATTGACGCCAAAGCGCCGTCCCAGTGCCGGCCATCCACGCTGATCATTCAGCCAGTGCGCCAAGAGCAAGGCCAAGGTGGCCAGCCCTGCGGTCCAGAGCACGAACGCAGGCGTCCACAGGTTCTTGTTGAACGGCTGCCAGCACGACCACAACCAACCCAAGGCCAAGGCCGCGATGGCGCCGACCGCGATGGCCCGCAATTGTTTGCGACGCAAGGCATAACCGGTGCACAGGCCAAGCAGGGCGGTGGCGATGGATGGCAGGGTACTGAGCAAGCCTTCCGGATCATGCCCGCGTCCGGTTGCCGGATCGATCGACCAGACCGCGCCACCGAACACCGCGCTGTCCACGCGACTGGCGATATTGGCAAAGGGGTCCAGCGTGCCACCGGCGGCAAGGAGTGCGGCATAGCCCCCGAGCAAGGCCACAATCAACAGCGCCCACGTCCTCGGACGTGCATGGAGCGCCAGCGGTGCCACCAGCGCAAACACGAGGCCGATGCGTTGCAGTACGCCGGGCCAGCGCATCGGGCGATCGGGTATCAGCCACCACGCCAACAGGTTGATCAGGACGCCCAGCGCGACGATGCGCGCCGCGCGCCAAAGGGCGCTGCGCAGCAGCACGCCACGATCATCCCCACGCTCCAGCCGAGGCAGGAGCGAGAGCGAAAGCGACACCCCGACGATGAACAGGAAGAACGGAAAAATGAGATCGGTCGGCGTGCAGCCATGCCAGGGCGCGTGTTCGAGCGGGGCATAGATCGCGCCCCAGGTACCCGGATCGTTCACCAGCAACATGGCGGCCACGGTGATGCCGCGCAGGGCATCGACCGAGGCCAAGCGTGTAGGGTTGGACGTCATCTGCATCGACTCCGGTCCGATCGATCAGTGCCCGTGACCTGTGTCAGGCGCCGATGCCGTGGCGCCCGACTTCTGCTGCAAGCTCACCCGACCCAAACCATACAGCGGCCCATCGATGGGCGCGGTGAAGATCAGGCACAGGCTGCGCTCACCCGTCTGTGCTGCAAGGTTTGCATCGAGCACGAACTGACGCGGGCTGGTCGCCGGATCGGGCAGGGGCATCGATGCCAGCACATCGCCATCGCAGCGATCCAGCCGCACTTCCAGCTCGCCGAACGGCGTGGCGTGGGGGCGTGAGATCACCAGTTTCTGCTCACCGGCCAACGCGTAATTGCGCACCAGGCGCGCGGCTTCGACGTGGATCGCGGTGACGCCATCGAGGCGCGTGGCCGGAAACATCTGGCAGGTGTCGAAGACATTGACCGCATAGGTCGGACTCACGCTGCTGGCGTCCGGCGTGGGCTGCAGGTGCAGGCGGAAATTGCTGCCCGGGCAATTGGGCAATTGATCGCTGGACAGGCTCAACAAATGCGCCGCATCCAGCACCCGCTCGCGCACCGCGGCCAGGGCCGTGCCGTGCGCGGCGAAGCTCGTCGCCCGCACCGTCACCGGCAGATCCACCACGAACGGCACCTCGTAGCGCGGCGACGCGACCGTCGGATCGCTGCCATCCAGGGTGTAATGGATGGCACCGAAGTCCACTTGGTTGGACAAGCGCACGGTGGCGCGTCCGGTGGCGAGCGCAAGGTTGCGATCGACCTCGATCGACACCGCAAACTCGCTGTCGGCCGCCTGCACGTCCTGTGCGCGATAACGGGCGAGTTGGGTCGCAAGGCGCGCGAGAAATCCGCGCCAGTCGTGCGCCGATGCGGGCGACCATGCGTTCTCCGCCACGGCCGCGATGCGCGGAAAGATGTTGTGTTGCACGTTGGCGAAGCTGGACATGTGCTCGGTCCACATATTGGCCTGCAACCCCAACACATGCTTGGCCAGTTCGCCACTCAACACGCCGGGCACGATCTGGAAGTCATAGATGCTGCGCAGGGACTCGACGCCGCCGCGTCCTGAGTACTCATCGGGCAAATTGGACTGCACATGATCCAAGTACAGGGTCGGTGCGGGCGCCATCACCACGTCGTGGCCGAGGAAGGCCGCCTTGATGCCGCCCTCGCTGCCGCGCCAGCTCATCACCGTGGCGCTGGTAGGGAGATTTTCGCCTTCAAGTATTTCATCCCAGCCGATCAACTTGCGGTCGTGCTTGGCCAGGTACTGCCCGAGCCGGCCGATGAACCAGCCTTGCAGGGCGTTCTCATCGGCCAGACCGAGTTCCTTGATCTTGGCCTGGATGGCTTTCGAGGCTTGCCATTGGTTCTTGATGGCTTCATCGCCACCGACATGGATGTACTGCCCCGGAAACAGATCCATCAACTCATCCAGCACGTTCTGGATGAAGGTGAAACTGGCCTCATCGACGTTGAACAGCCAAGGGTTGATGCCCCAATCGACCGACACCTCGGGCCGCTCGCCGGTGACGCCAACTTCGGGATAGGCCGCCACCGCTGCCTGCGCGTGACCGGGCATGTCGAACTCGGGCACGATAGTGATGTGGCGTTGTGCGGCGTAGGCCACCACGGCACGAATGTCGCCTTGGGTATAGAAGCCGCCATAGCGCTGGGCGACCCCTTCGCGCCCGGCCTCGGGCGGTGTGCGCCAGGCGCCGATTTCGGTGAGCTTGGGATAGCGTTTGATCTCAACGCGCCAACCCTGATCATCGGTCAGATGCCAGTGCAGGACGTTGAGCTTGTGGCGGGCCATCTGGTCGATGAGCCGTTTGACTTCATCGACCGATTGCATGTGACGGACCGAATCGAGCATCAGACCGCGCCAGGCAAAGCGCGGGGCGTCGTCGATTGTCAGCGCCGGCAAGGGCACCGATGCCGCATCGACCGCGCCCTGATCGAGCAGTTGCCCCAGCGTGACCGCGCCATAGAAAAGACCACGCGCATCACCGGCACGAATGCGGACGGACTGACCCTCCGCATCCAAGGCATACGCCTCGGGCGAGGCCCATCGAGAGTTCGGATCGAGCGCAAACTGGATCGTGCCGGCATCGCCGTCGGCGGCCATGATCGGGCGCCACGCGGCCTGCGGAAGAAGTTCGATGAATTGACGCGCGACGGTGCGCGCTGCTTCGTTGTTGCCGCTGACCGTGGTGGTGGCGCTGATGCTCAGCGCGCCCGTGCCTGACTGAATGTGGGCCGGCATCGGCAGCAGGGGCAGCGGTGCGTGTGCCGCCTGGACGGGGCCTGCCATCAGGCTGAACATCAAGGTGGCGAGAAGGGTTCGAATCACGGTACTCATCGATGACTCCAGCAGTGGTCCCGGCGGAACCCGGAAAAAAAACGGGGCTCGTGAGAGCCCCGAATGAAAGCATGAAACGGTGTTGCAGGGGACTTAGAACTTGAATCGCAGCGCCGCGTAGTACTGACGACCGTTGCTGTAGAAGCGCAGCGGCAGGGCGCCGATGCCATCGACTTCGCTGTAGTACTTCTGGGTCGGGTTGTTGAGATTCAACGCATCCAGGCTCAGGGTGAGGTTGTCGGTGAGCTTGACGCCAAACGACGCATTCACGGTTCCGAAATCATCCAGGAAGAACATGTCGCCACGGGTCACGCCGGCATAGAAGGCCGAACGGAAGGTGTAGCTCAAGCGGGCGTTGAAGCGATCGTTCTCGAAGTAGCCACCCAGGTTGTAGGTGTTCTTCGAGGTGCCGTTGAGCGGGCCACCGTCGGCCGACTCACCACGTGCCAGAGTCCAGTTGGCGTCGATACCGAAGTGATCACCGAAGGGCTGCTGGTAGGCGAACTCCAGACCACGCAGCGAACCGTTGGTGTTGGTCGGCATCGACACGCTGTAGATCGAGTAGACGTCGGTATGGGTCGACTCGCTCAAGGTCATGTTCTTGCGTTCGATGTCCGTGACCGCGAAGTTCACGTAGTCCTTGAACTGGGTAGCGAAGCCACTCACCGACAGCAAGGCGCGATCAGCAAAGTACCACTCCAGAGCGACGTCGAAGTTGGTCGCCGTGATCGGCTTGAGGTTGGGGTTGCCACCCGTTCCGCTCAGGGCCAGATCGTTCAAGCTCAAGACGCCGGTGAGGGCCGAGTAGTCCGGACGGGTGAGCGTGCGCGAAGCCGAGGCGCGTGCCACCAGGTTGTCGGACAGGTCGAACTTCAGGTTGGCGCTGGGCAAGAGACGGCTGTAGTTGTTCTCCTGGACCGTCGGCAGGAAGTTGCCGAAGTCCGAACCGGTGACCGAACCCGGAGGCGGCGTGGCGCTGCCCAAGGCGAGGTTGTACTTCACGTCGCTGTCGGTCTTGACGTAGCGCAGGCCGACGTTGCCGCTCCAGTTGTCGCCCACGAAGTTGGCCTGCACGTAACCGGCCAATACCTTCTCCTTCACGCCCCAGATGCCTTCGGGGTTGAGACGACGCGTTGCATCGGTGAACAGATACTTGATCAAGCCATTGTTGTCGTCGAAGGTGTTCTGCCAGATGTGGGTCGGGAAGGGCCCACCACCGAGATCGGCACCAAAGTCTCCGGGATAGAATCCGGTGTTGGTCGGCCACAGGCCCGAGTCATACAGCGAGGTGCCGCCCGGCTGGCAATATGGAGACGGCTGGCTCCAGTCGAGCGGGGTCACCGGACCATTGCCGGTGTAGCAACCGGGGCCGGCCGAGATCCACTTGTCGCTGGAACGGTCGTGGTTGGAGTAGCGCACGCCGAAGTCGATCGAATTCAGCAGGTCGCCGTTCTGAAACAGGGTTGTGTCGATGGCGAGCCAGTCTTCCTTGTCCAGCACTTCGACGTCCTGCGTGCCCCAGGCCCAGCCGAAGCCGTTGGTGGCGGCATCATTGATATACCAGGAGATCGGCGTGGTCGGCCCATTCAAGCTGTAGCCTGCGCCGGAGCCGGTGGTGTTGAGTTCGAAGCCGATTTCCTCGTTGCTGTAACCATGGCCCTTGGTGGTGCCGGCCTGGAACTTGACCTCGGCATTCTCGCTCGGGGTCCACAGACCTTCCAAGGTCAGGTAACCGGTGTCGGAAGCCGAACCCGGACGCGAGATCTGGTCGTACACCACGTAGTTGGTACCCGCGCCACTCCACTTGCCGCCGGTCAAGACACCGTTGACGAGCTTGTACTCGTCCGGCGTCTTGCTGCCGACGAACTGGCTACCCCAGAACAGGTAGTTGCGATTGAAGTTGGAGGCACTCAGTTCCGAGTAGAAACCATTGAGGCTCAACTCGAAGGCATCGTTCGGGCGCAATTGCACGCTGACGCTGCCGCCGGTGCGCTCGCGTTCCTGCTCGAACAGGGCCGAGCCGATCATGCCGGGATAGTAGAACTTCTGGCCGGCGAGGGTGGGGTCGAGCACGCCTGCATCCGCCTGGGCCCAACCGAACACTTCCTGGCCATCACGACGCAGGTGGCGGGTCTGATGGAAGCCCTGCGCCATGAAGCCCAAGGTGCGGGCGTCATTGCGCCAGCTCACCATGGCATCAAGCTGCGGATCGCTCTTGCCGGGCAAGTCGGAATAGACCAAGCCGGCGGCGCCGGAAATCGTCAAGGCGTCCGGGAACTCCAAGGGCTTGCGGGTGGCGATGTTCACCGCACCGGCGCTACCGCCTTCGAGCAGCTTGGCTTGAGAGGTCTTGTAGACCGTCACCGAGCTGACCAATTCGGCCGGCAACAGGCTGTAGCTGATGCTGCGACCGACGGTGGAGAGCTGGCTCAACACGAACCAGTCGCCGCTGCCGATGGTGTGTCCATTGACGGTGGTCTGGGTCAGGCTCGGATTGGTGCCGCGCAGGCTGACGCGATCGGCTTCGTCGAAGCCACCTTCGTCGGCGCTGGCCGAACCGATGTTCACACCGGGCAGACGTTGCAAGGTGTCAGCGACGTTGTGCGCCGGCAGCTTGCCAACGTCTTCGGACGTGATCACCTCGGTGTGCAGGGCCGAGTCGCGTTTGAGTGCCAAGGAGGCGGCGGCACTGGCGCGGATACCGACGACGGTGACGGTATCCAGCTCCTTGGCCTTCTTGCTGTCTTGCTCGGTGCTGGAATCAGTCCCATCCTGGGGTGCGGCCACGGTGTTCGTGGACCAGGTTCCGCCGACCGACAGCAACGCAGCAAGGATGCTGGCCGGCAGTAGTTTCTTGCGGGTATTCAACATGTTAATTCCCTCTGGTGTGTTGCTGTGAAAAAGCGGGGATACGGTTTGTGAACCAGACACCTCGCAATGACGCCGTGGATCGCGGCCCACGAACGCGGTTCGCCCCGGGGAGTTGCAGGCTGTTCACGTCATGCCCCTCGGCCGAAGTACCAATCAGCGGCACCGATGACACCGAGCCGCCCGTGATCGATCAGGTGCACCGGCACCTTTTCGAGAAATGCCCGCAGGCTGCCCTTGTCGAGAAAGCGCTCGACGAAGGCGGTCTGCGGAAGAATGTCGCTCAGATGCGCGAGCACGCCGCCGGCGAGGTAGACGCCGCCACCGGCGTTGAACACCATCGCCAGATCACCGACGTAACTGCCGAGCCAGGCACAGAAGGTGTGCACGGCCTCGCTCGCCAGCGGATCCTCGCCACTGCGGGCGGCGTCCGTGATCTGGTTGGGCCGCACATGCCGCGGCGTAACCCCATGCAGGGTCGCCAGGCTGCGATAGAGCGTGTACAGGCCTGGACCGGAGAGGATGCTCTCACTCGACACGTGCCGGTCGCCACGCGCCAACAAAGCCAGTACCTCGCGTTCGGTCGCGGTACGTGGCGCCAGGGCCACTTGTCCGGCTTCGGTGCTCAACACGATCGGCTTGGGCGCATGGGGAACCAGAACCGCCGCACCCAAGCCAGTCCCCGGACCCACCACCACCCGTGGGCCGGCGTGCGTGGGGCTGCGTGCCTCGGTCAAGGTGGCTTCGACCTCGTCACCAATGGAGCGCACGGCGGTGGCCAAGGCAAAGAAGTCATTGACGACGGCGACGTCGTGCAGGCCGAGTGCGCGACGCAGTTCGTGGGTCGAGACCGGCCACGGCAGGTTCTCGTTGACGACGCGGCCATCGATCGGCACCCCGGCAATGGCAAGGACGCAATGACTCACCGGCGCGCGTACCTCGGCCCTGATGAATTCCTGCAGGATCGCCGTCAGGCCGGCCCATTGCGCGCACTTGTACGTCTGATAGGCCAGTACCTTGAAACCCAAGCCACCTTTTTCAGCGACGACCAAGCCAAGGCGCGCATGGGTGCCGCCAATGTCAGCGGCCACGAAGGCTTGATCGCTGAGGCTGGGGGCACAGGCATCGGATTGGATGGCAGCTAGGGTCACGGGGTGTTCTCGGTAGAAAGCCGTCGGCCCTTTTGGGGCAATCAGGCAAGGTTCAGGCGATTTCGAGGCCGAGTCTGCGTTAGCTTGACAACGTTGTCAACATCTGTCGCCAAGGTGCGTGCTTCCGGATTTTTGCGACGCAACACGAAAGCGCGGCGGTGACGCACCTTTTGCGCGCAGGGCTTCATCGAGATTACCCTGCTGCTCCAAGGCATCACGACGTATCCCAGACAGAGCAAGGTGGATGCTGCATCACAACATCCCTTCGTGACAAAATTTGTCCTGCTTGACGCCGCCCTTGACAACGTTGATCCTTCGACCTGAACGCCCACCACTCGATACTCCGCCGGAGCCGCCATGACCGACAGCACTCTCGCCTCGTCCCGCACGAGCTACCTCGTTCCCACCCTCATCATTGGCGTGCTGTTCTTCATCTTCGGCTTCGTCACCTGGTTGAATGGACCGCTCATCACCTTCGTTCAGCTCGCCTTCCAGGTCTCTGCGACCTCGGCGTTTCTGGTGACCTTCGCGTTCTACATTTCCTACTTCGTGTTGGCGCTGCCTTCGGCCGCCATCCTCAAGCGCACCGGCATGAAGAAGGGCATGGCGCTGGGGCTTTTCGTGATGGCAATCGGAGCCGTCCTGTTCGGGCAATTCGCCACCATGCGCGAGTTCGCCGGCGCCTTGTTTGGCTTGTTCGTGATCGGTGGCGGCTTGTCCTTGCTGCAAACGGCCGCCAATCCCTACATCAGCATCCTGGGCCCGATCGAGAGTGCAGCGCAGCGTATTGCGGTGATGGGCATCTGCAACAAGTGCGCCGGCATCATTGCCCCGATCGTGCTGGGTGCCCTGGTGATGCACGGCATCGGCGATCTGTCGGTACAGGTCGCGCAGGCTGACCCGGCCACCCGCGAAGCCTTGCTCGACGCGTTCGCTGCCAAGATTCACATGCCCTATCTAGTGATGGCCGGACTGCTGGCCTTGTTGGCGGTGTGGGTGGTGCGTTCACCCTTGCCGGAAATCGCGCCGGCCGGCGCCAACGATGAGCAGTCAATCGGTCATCAAGGTCGCGGCATCGGCAGCTTCCCGCACCTGTGGCTCGGAGTGATTTGTCTGTTCTTGTACGTCGGTGCTGAAGTGATGGCGGGTGACGCCATCGGTACCTATGGCGCCAGCTTCGGTCTGCCGCTGGATCAAACCAAGTTCTTCACCGCCTTCACCTTGGGCGCGATGCTGGTGGGCTATGTCGCCGGCCTGATCCTGATTCCCCGCTTCATCTCGCAGCAACGCTACCTCGCGTTCTCGGCCAGCCTCGGTGCCTTGTTCGTGGTGGGTGCCTATGCCACCACCGGTTATACCTCGGTGATGTTCGTGGCCGCGCTCGGCTTCGCCAACGCCATGATGTGGCCAGCGATCTTCCCGCTGGCCATCCACGGACTGGGCAAGCACACCGAAGTCGGTTCGGCCTTTCTCATCATGGGCATTGCTGGCGGCGCCTTGATTCCCTCGGCCTATGCGCACCTGAGCGAGGTCATCCACTTCCAGACCGCGTTCGCGGTGCTGATGATCCCTTGCTACCTGTACATCCTCTATTACGGCCTGAGCGGGCATCGGGTTGGTACCCACACGCCGAGTCACTAGAATCGAACGATTCTGCCTGCGCACGCAGCCACGGTGCGCAGGTCACGCGATGCTCGCACTCTTGCACGGCATTGCATCACCCGTTCGCGCATGCCGTGCGCCGCACTAGCCACCCGGAGTCGTTGTGCCCGCCACCATCAAAGACGTTGCCGCACTAGCCAAAGTGTCGCTCAAGACCGTTTCGCGCGTGATCAACGACGAGGCTTCGGTCAAGGCGAGCACGCGGGCGCGGGTTCTCAAGGTCATCGAAGAACTGGCCTACCGGCCTGATCAATCCGCGCGCAGCCTGCGCGGTGCGCGTTCGTATGCGATTGGTTTGGTGTATGACAACCCCAATCCGCACTACATCATCGCGGTGCAGAACGGTGTGCTGTCCGTCTGTCGGGAACGCGGCTACGGCCTCCAGATCCACCCCTGTGACTCCACCGCACCGCGCCTGGCCGACGAACTGTGCACCCTGGTAGCGCAAGCTCGGCTCGCTGGCCTGGTGCTGGCGCCGCCCATGTCCGAGCAAGAGGCCTTGATCGCGCATTTGGCGCAAGCCGAGGTGCCTTTCGTACGCATCCTGTCGGCCAATCGCGATCCGGCCGATGGCCACCCGTGCGTCTACATCGACGATCATGATGCGGCCTACGAGATCACCGAACACCTGATCCAGCTTGGCCATTCGCGCGTTGGTTTCCTGTGGGGCGGAAAACAGCATCGCTCCAGTCCCGAGCGCTTCAATGGCTATGCCGAGGCACTGGCTGACTATGGCATCGCCCTCGATGAACAGCTCGTGGTGGAAGGCGATTACTCCTTCGACGATGGTTTCCGGGGCGCACGAAAGTTGCTGGCCCTGCCGGATCGGCCCACGGCCATTTTCGGCTCCAACGACGAGATCGCCGCCGGCGTGCTGGCGGCCGCGCGCACGCTGGGTCTGGACGTGCCGTACGAATTGTCCATCGCCGGATTCGAGGACAGCCCGTTCTCGCGCCAGTCCTCGCCAGCCTTGACCACCGCCCGCCAGGACACCACGGCCATTGCCCGCCACGCCGCACGCTTGCTGCTGGCGCAACTCAATCCCGAAGGCAACGACGCCGACGTGCGCAATGCGGGCTTCAGCCCCGAACTGGTGGTGCGCGCATCGACGGCTTCCCCGCGACGCAACCGCTGAGCTACAGCCCGCGCGCTGCCTGCGCCACGGCACGAAAGAGGGCACGTCCCTTGTTCATAGTTTCGTCCCATTCTTTTTCCGGATCGGAATCGAACACGATGCCAGCGCCGGCCTGCACGTGCAGGCGTCCGTCCTGAATCACGGCCGTGCGGATCGCGATGGCGGTGTCGGCATCGCCGTGCCAGCCGATGTAGCCCACCGCGCCCGAATAGATGTTGCGCTTGACCGGCTCCAGCTCGCGGATGATTTCCAGCGCCCGCACCTTGGGTGCACCAGACACGGTGCCGGCGGGAAAAGTGGCGCGCAACACATCGACATACGACAAGCCATCGCTCAGTTGTCCGGTGACCTCGCTGACGATGTGCATCACGTGGCTGTAGCGTTCGATCACGAAACGCTCACCAACCTCGACGCTGCCGGCCTTGGACACGCGACCGACATCGTTGCGCCCCAGATCGATCAGCATCAAGTGTTCGGCGCGCTCCTTGGGATCGGCCAGCAATTCCTGTTCCAGCGCCAGATCTTCGTCGGGTGTTCGGCCACGTGGGCGGGTGCCGGCGATGGGTCGAACGGTCACCATTCCGGCCTGCTGGCGAACCAGAATCTCGGGTGAAGAACCCACGACCTGGGTGGCGCCGGTATCGAGAAAATACATGTAGGGCGAGGGATTCAAGGCGCGCAGCGCACGATAGACATCCACCGGCCGCGCATGGAAGGGAATGCTCAGGCGTTGGCTCAACACGATCTGGAACGCATCGCCGGCACGGATGTGCTCCTTGCAGTGCCGCACCGCATCGAGAAAACCCTCGCGGGTGAAGCCGCTGACGAAATCCGCTTCGTCCAGCGCCTTGCCGTGCAGGGTTTCCGGATACGGCGCGCCACCATGGCGCAAGCGATGCTCCAGCGCACCGAGTCGGCGCTGCGCCCGGGCATAGGCGTGTGGCTGCGACGGGTCGGCGTGCACGATCAGGTACAGGCGACCCTTGAGGTTGTCGAACACCGCCAGTTCTTCCGACAGCATCAACAGGATATCGGGCGTGCCCAATTCATCCGGCTTGTCGCTGCGGCCCAGGCGCGGCTCCATGTATTCCACGCACTCGAAGCCGAACCAGCCCACGAGGCCGCCCGTGAAACCCGGCAAGCCTTCCAGTACCGGTACCGAGTGCGCCGCACGCAGGGCTTCCACTTCGGCCAAGGGGTCGGCCACCTCGTAGGTACGCGTGACCTCGCCATGTTCGATCTCGCGCAGGGTGTTCGCGTGGAAGGTGTACACCTGCCGCGCCGGTAGGCCGATGATCGAATAGCGCCCGAAGCGCTCGCCGCCTTCGACCGATTCGAACAAGTACGTGTACGGCCCATCCGCCAATTTCAGATACACCGACAAGGGCGTGTCCAGATCCGACAGCACTTCACGCACGACCGGAATGCGGGTGTGGCCGGCCTGAGCCAAGGCCTGAAAGCGGATAGCGTCAATCACGGCGAACTCTGCCTGAAGCGAGGCCGGGCAGTATGCCAGCGCCCCGTGCAACGTGCTTGCTCAAGCTATAGCGTGGCGACACCTCAGCGTGCAAGGCAACCGGCTGCAGACACGCTCATCGTGCCTTGCCCCTCGGCTTGCGCGAGAAGGCGCGCGTCTGCACCTTCGATATCGAAACCGCGTTCGCGATACCAAGCATCGCAGTAGTAACTGTGGGCATAGCGTTCGCCACCATCGCACAGGATGGTGACGATCGAACCTTGGTGCCCTTGCGTACGCATTTGCATGGCTGCCGCCAATACGCCAATGAAGTTGGTGCCGGTGGAGCCACCCACACGCCGCCCAAGGCGACGGCTGATGTAACGCATGGCCGCAAGGCTGTCCACGTCGGGCACCTTCACCATCGCATCGACGCATTCGGCGATGAAGCTCGGCTCCACGCGTGGTCGCCCGATGCCTTCAATGCGCGAACCACAGTGGTGCGCCAAGCTGCGATCGCAGTGGCCTTTCAATGCACCGCAGTAGTAGTCGAAAAAGACCGAGTGCTCGGGATCGGCGCACAGGATGCGCGTGGGGTGACAGCGATAGCGCACGTAGCGGCCCAAGGTCGCGCTGGTGCCGCCGGTGCCGGGGCTGCACACGATCCATTCCGGCACGGGGTGGGCTTCCTGCGCCATCTGCTTGAAGATCGATTCGGCAATGTTGTTGTTGGCGCGCCAGTCGGTGGCGCGCTCGGCATAGGTGAACTGGTCCATGAAGTGTCCATCAACTTCGTGGGCCAACTTTGCGGATTCGGCATTGATCGCGGCCGGGTCCTCGATCACGTGACACTGACCGCCGTGAAACTCGATCGCGGCGATCTTGTCGGGCGAGGTGCTGGCCGGAATCACCGCGATGAAAGGCACGCCCAAGAGCCGCGCGAAATAGGCTTCTGACACCGCGGTCGAACCACTGGAGGCCTCGATCACCGGACTGCCCTCGCGCAACCAACCATTGGCCAGGGCATACAGGAACAGCGAGCGCGCCAGACGGTGTTTGAGGCTGCCGGTAGGGTGGCTGGATTCGTCCTTGAAGTAGAGGTCGATGCCGGGAAATCCCGGCAGGGACATTGGGATCAGGTGGGTATCTGCAGAACGATTGAAGTCCGCTTCAATGGTGCGGATGGCGGCGGCCACCCAAGTGCGCTGGGACATGACGATCACCAATCAGACGGGAGCCACATGGTAAACCCGCCGTAGCCCAAGCAAGGGCACTCAAGCGGTTTCGACGCCATTGCGGCCATGCGCCTTGGCGCGATACAGCGCTTTGTCCGCATCCAGCAGCAGAGCATCCAGATCGATGCCATCGGGCGGCGTGTGGGTAGATACGCCGACACTGATGGTGACGAGCTTGCTGGCCAGATTGTGCCGATGCGTGATACCGAGGGCTGCCACCGCGGCGCGCAGCGTTTCGGCATGCTCGGTGGCTTGCGGTGCTGGACAGCGTGGCAGGATCACGGCGAACTCTTCACCACCGTAGCGGGTCACCAGCGCCGCTTCGACCATGGCCATGCTGCTTTGCAGCGCCTTGGCGACTTGCTGCAAGGCGCGATCGCCGGCTGGATGTCCGTAGTCGTCGTTGTAGGCCTTGAAGTGGTCGATGTCAATCATCACCAGTGAGATCGGCTCGCGCAGGCGCATGCAGCGCTGCCACTCGCGCTCCAAGGACTCGTCGAAGGCACGGCGATTGGGCAAGCCGGTCAGGCCATCGGTGACGGAGAGCTCCCTCAGACGATCTTCGAGGCGCTTTTGCACCGTCACATCGCGAAATACCACCACGTAGTGCAGCGCGTTTCCCGCCTCGTCGCGCACCAGATTGATGCTGCCCTCGAGCGGAAAGGCCTCGGCGTTGGCGCGTTCGGCCCACAAGGTTCCGGTCCAGTGACAAGTCTCATCGACTTGGCTTCGGATGCGTCGCAACAAGGCCTGATCTTCATGCTTGAACAGCGGCAGATTCTGGCCAAGCACGGCGTCCACGTGGTAGCCCGTGATCTGGCTGAACGCCGGATTGACTCGCACCACGCGTAGTTTCGAATCGAGCAGGATGATGGCCTCGCCGGTGTGTTGCACCACGACGTCGGCCAAGCTCAAGCCCGCTTGCGCGGCGCGCAGTTCGCCCAGTTGCTGATTCATGCGACTGTTGAGCGTGGCCAGTGTTCGATTGGCGCTCCGCTGGCGATACAGCCCCCAGAGGAACAGGAGTTCGAGCAACAGCAGCAGGGCCGAAATGGTGAGGGCAAAGTTGCGATACCGAAGCAGCGTGGCCTGCCAGGCGTCGGCGCGAATATCCATGCCCAACACCGCAACGGTGGCGCCATCGGCGTCAAAGACGGGCGCCACGGTCGACACCCAGCGCCCCCATGCGTCCGCGTAGGTCGGCTGCACGACGGCAACACCCAAGCGCCAAGCCCGCCACAGATCGTCGTCCACGCCCGTGTAGAGTTCACCTGGTGGCGAATAGTCCGGCGAGTTTGCGGGTTCGGCGTCGGCCAGAAACGCCATGAGATTCGGCTTGGTCGCGGCGGGCCGCATCAAATAGACGAAGCGAAAGTCCGGATTGGCCGAACGGGCACCCTGCAACTGTTCTCGCAAGGCCATCAGCGCAGGCGTACCGGCGTCACTCGCGTCTCCGTGCAACGCAATGATTTGCTCGGCCTCGAGGCTCGCCGCCACGGTACGGGCGAGAGCGGTCACACGCGCCGTTTCCATGGCTTCGCCCGCAGCCTGCATCCGACCGGTGAACCAGAGGCCGCCGAGCACGGTGAGCAGCAGAAGGATTGCGCCAGCCCAAGAGAGGTGGCGGTCCTGAAGGCGTGAAAGAATCATCAATCAAGGGCTTGCAAACGATTTCCGGCCGTGATTGTACGGTTACATTCAGCCGCTGGCCGTATTGGCGCTGAACGGTCTGGCGCGGGATGTTGCGGGTGTTCGCGAAAACAGCGATGGCGCAGTCGGCGAGACTGCGCCATCGTTAGGCATTCACCGCGTGAGCAGCGAGGCTGCTCAGACCACGCGACGGCGTTTACTTGGCTGCCATCAGGGCCAAGGTGGTATCAAGCATGCGGTTGGAGAAGCCCCACTCGTTGTCGTACCAGCTCAACACTTTCACCAAGGTCCCTTCCATCACGCGGGTCTGGGTGCTGTCGTAGATCGAGCTGCGTGGATCGTGGTTGAAGTCGATCGACACCAGTGGCTCGGTGTTGTAGCCCAAGATGCCCTTGAGCGGACCTTCGCTGGCTACTTTCACCACCGCATCGATTTCTTCCTTGCTGGTGGCTCGCTTGGCGATGAAGCTCAGGTCCACCACCGAAACGTTGATCGTCGGTACGCGCATGGCGAAGCCGTCCAGTTTCCCCGCCAGTTCAGGCAAGACCAGACCGACCGCTGCCGCGGCGCCGGTCTTGGTCGGGATCTGGCTCATCGTGGCAGAACGGGCGCGGCGTAGGTCGGAGTGGTACACATCGGTCAACACCTGGTCGTTGGTGTAGGCGTGGATCGTGGTCATCAGGCCATGCGCAATACCGATCGAATCGTTCAGCACCTTGGCCAGTGGCGCCAGACAGTTGGTGGTGCAAGAGGCATTGGAGATCACCTGATCCGAGGCTTTGAGCACGTTGTGATTGACGCCATACACAACGGTCGCATCGACATCGTTGCCACCCGGTGCCGAGATGACGACCTTCTTCGCGCCGGCGACGAGGTGTGCCGAGGCTTTGGCCTTGCTGGTGAAGATGCCGGTGCATTCGAACACCACATCCACACCCAACTCCCCCCAAGGCAATTTGGATGGATCACGCTCGGCACACACACGGATGCGATCACCGTTGACCAGCATGTCGCTGCCTTCCACGCTCACCGTGCCAGGAAAGCGGCCGTGCGCCGTGTCGTGGCGTGTGAGGTGGGCATTGGTATTGGCGTCGCCCAAGTCGTTGATCGCGACGATCTTGATCTGGTCGTTACGATTGGCCTCGTACAGCGCACGCAGAATATTGCGGCCAATGCGGCCGTACCCGTTGATCGCGACTTTGATTGCCATGGCTGAACACTACTCCTGCTGAGGGATTGAACGAGACTGGCGGCGCCAGACCTTGCATTCTATCGCAGCCGTTTGCCGTGGGCGGCATACCTCACGGCCGGTCATGGCTTGCGAGAGGCGTTGGGGAACATCCAAATAGTCCGTCATTGCGAGGAGCGCAGCGATGTGGCAATCCATGGATACTTGACAAATCAAAGACATGGATTGCTTCGCTTCGCTCGCAACGACAGCGATCCGACCCATTCAGATGTTCCTTAGTGGTACTCCTGACACATTCCTTTCCGGCACGCACGCGCACAAAAAACGCCGCCCTGAAGGCGGCGTTTTTTGGGTTGCGATAACGATTCGCCTGTTTACATCGTTTCCACGAAACCGATCTTGATCATGCCCGAGTTCTTGGCCGTGGCCAGCACCTCGGCCAGCACCTCATAACGGACTTCGGGGCTGGTTTCCAGCTCCAGCGTCGGTTGAGGATCGCGCGACGACTCGACCATCAATGAGGGCTGCAGCGCGGATTTCGGCAACGGGCTGTTGTCCCAGAACAGTTGGCCGTTCTCGTCGATGCGCAGTCGAATCGGCTTGGGTGGCTCCTGCTCGGGTTCCACCTTGTTCTTGGATGGCTGCGGCAGATCGATCTGGATCTCATACGACATCATCGGCGCAGTCACCATGAAGATGATGAGCAGCACCAACATCACGTCGATCAACGGCGTGACGTTCATGTAAACCATGGTCTTGGACGACATTCTCGGACTCCTTCCTGAGGCGCTGCCGTGTTAGCGGTCCGGGGTGGCGACGAAGCCGACTTTGGCGATACCGACATTCTTGGCGGTCTTCACGACCTCCTGCACGATCCGATAGCGTGTTGCGCTATCGGCTCGAATGTCGATACGAGGCTGCGGCCGTTTCTGCGCCTCGAGTGCAAGCTGGGACTCGAGCATGGTCTTGGTGATGGGGTCGTCGTTCCAGAAGATTTCACCGTCTTCCTTGATGGCCAAGGTTATCGGTTTGTTGCTGTCTTCCGGCTTCACATCGAGATTGGCTTCGGGAAGCTTGATCTGAACTTTGTGCGCCATCAACGGTGCGGTGATCATGAAGATGATCAACAGCACCAACATCACGTCGACGAGCGGCGTGACGTTGATTTCGGCCATCGGGCCGCTGCCGTCGCTATTAGTGCTGAATGCCATGCCTGTCTCCCAACCTCACTCGTGTCCCGTCATCACTTGGACGTCGGGACGTCGCCAACGCGCGAACCGGTAGCGAAGTAGTCGTGCAGATCGTGGGCAAAGGTGTCGAACTTGGCGTTGGTCTGGGTGTTCACGCGCACGAAGGCGTTGAAGGCCACCACGGCCGGGATAGCCACGAACAGACCCAAGGCCGTCATGATCAGTGCTTCACCCACCGGACCTGCCACGGCGTCGATCGAAGCCTGGCCGGATGCACCGATGCGGATCAAGGCACCGTAGATGCCCCACACCGTTCCCAACAGACCCACGAACGGAGCGGTCGAGCCGGACGTCGCAAGCCAGGTGAGGCCGCTCTCGAGCTTGCCACTTTCGCGCGCCACGGCCTGACGCAGTGCGCGGTCGATGAACTCCGAGCGATTCAAGGATTCGGCCAGACGGCTGCCTTCGTTGCGCTGGTGGTGCAGGGATGCCTGCGCGGCATCGATCGCGATCTTGGAGAAGGGCTCCTTGCGCGGCTGCTCTTCCATCAAGCGAATGGCTTCGACCTGATTCGGCGTGTCCCAGAACGTACGAATGACACGTTCGGCACGCGCACGGACGATGCTGCTCTTGAGGAAGTTGAGGATGGTGTAGTACCAGGAACCCACCGACATGATCACCAAGGTGATGAGCACGACCCAGGAGACGGCAAACTCACCTGGGTTGACCGTCATCTCGTGGAAGAGGTGGGAAAAACCCATCTGCGACAGTGCGTCGGCATCTGAGCCACCTGCGAAGCCGGGTGCGGCGGCCTGAGCGGCGGGATCGATGGCGGCCGGGGCTGCCGTTGGGGTAGTAGCTGCATCTTGTAGCATAACGCCTGTCCCTTCTTAGAGATCACTGAGCTTGAAAGAAATGGGTACGAGTACCCAGCTTTGAATGGCCTTGCCGTCACGCATGCCGGGGTTGAACTTCCACTGACGTACCGCGTCCTGTGCTGCACGATCCAGCAAGCGAGAGCGACTGGATTTTTCCACTTCGATCTGGATCGGGTCACCGTCCACACCGACCAGCACGCGCAAGACAACCTCGCCTTCCTGACGCTGGCGCACGGCCTGCGGTGGATAGCGCGGTGGCTTGTAGCGACGATAGCTGGTGTCCTCGCTCGCGCCATAGTTGGCCAACGGCGCCGGCGGTGCCGGCGGTGCCGGAGGTGGTGCCGGAATCGACATCGGCGTCGGATCTTCCAGTATCACGGGCGGCTGCGCGGCCGGTGTCGGCGGCGGTGGCGCTGCCCGCTCGATGATCTTCGGCGGCGGGCGCTTGGGCGGTTCCGGCGGCGGCGGTGGCGGTGGCGGTGGCGGTGGCGGTGGTTCGATGAAGGTCACCTCCACGATGTCCTTGACCTCGTCATCGGCTTGCGGCGGCGTGGCCGGGGTCAGCATCAGCATGAACGCCGAGACGTGCAGTGCGATCGCGAAAGCAAAACCGGCCACACGCGCCCAACTGAACTTGGCTGTGTTCTCGTCTTCGAAACCGTAGTTGGAGTGAAATTGCGTCATGCGGTGCACGTTTGGTCGAGATGGCTTGCGTCGCCCGTAGTATCCACCGAAGTTCCTTGCGGTTCGATACGTAGTCGGGAATGGTTTAGCTTATATCAAGTTGCGGCTCTGTGCCTATGTCAGCGTGAGCCATTCTTCTGCAGCCACTCGCTTGCGGCTTGCTTGGTTTCCGGGTACTTGGCGGCTTCCCGATAGGCCGCAGCCACGCCCGCCTTGTTGCCCAGGCCGTACTCGGCCCGTCCAATCACGATCCAGGCATCACCCGGCCGATCCAGGCCCTTGGCGATGGCTTCCTGTGCATACTTTTTCGATTCTGCGTAACGCTCTTCATTGCTCAGGATGCGTGCAAGGTTGAGCGCACTGCTGCCGTCGGTGGCGAAAGGCAGCGCCTTGGTGTAGGCGTCGACGGCTTCTTTTGGCTTGTCGGAGAAGTAGTAGGCCTGACCCAAGATCGTATACACCTCGGCATTGGGCTTGAGAATTTGCTTGTCCAAGCCCTCCTGGATGGCAGCAATGGCCTGCGCCTCCTTGCCTTCCATGTTCAGATACAGCGCGTAAAGCTGACGGTAGCCACGCTCATCCAAGATGTTGCGCTGACGCGCTGATTCCAACACAGCGGTCGCTTTGTCGTTTTGGTCGATCTGCGCGTACATGGTGGCAAGGTTGTAGATCAAACGCGTGTCGTCCGGCTTCTTGGCCAGCTGGCTCTCGCCGAGCGCGGTGGCTTCCGCATAGTTTTCGGCGCTCATGTAGGCGCTCATCAGGATCTGGTACCAGTTTTCTTTCGGTTCGGTACTGGCGGCAATGGCTCGCTTCATCGCTTCGGCGGCTTCGGGAAAGCGATCCAGTTGATAGAGCACGCCACCTTTGAGGGCGAGCACTTGTGGATCTTCCTTCCTGGTCTCGGCCAGGAAGCGGTCAACGGTCGCGATGGCTTGTTCGAACTGGTCTACCTGATATTGCAGATTGGCGATTTGCAGCATGGTGCCAAAGTGGCTGTTGTTGTCGAGGCCATTGGCGTCGACGGCTTTCTGCAGCGCCACGATGGCGCCTGGGTAGTCGTCCTTTTGCTGCTTGGCGATGCCGACCAATTGATAGGCCACGGACAGCTCGTAGGGGCCCGCCGCCTTGGAGGCTGCGATTTTCTCGCCCAAGGAGATCACGTCGTCGAACTTGTCTTCGTTGTTGGCCTCGATCAACTTGTTGATGTCGCGCTGCAGGCGACGCGAGGGTTTGATGTCTGGTTCGGTGCGTGTGGCGTTTGGAAAGTTGACCACCTTCTCTGGCTCGGCGCTTCGTCGACGGTTGTTGCGTTCTGCATCGGCCGTACCGACGACGAACACACTCAGGACCAGGCCCAACAGCACGACTTTGATGAGGGTTTTGGCATTCATTAGGTCAAGTTCCGTAGCGATGAAACGGTGCACGAAGGAGGCACGGTGCGACGCGAGCACAGAAGCCTAATTGGATCGCGGCACGCGCACAACTATTGTGCGGCTATTGTGCGGCGTATGGCTGGGATCCGGTGGCGAAAGCGTGGCCGAAATCTCATTGACAACGTGGCTGCCGCCCGCCCGCGCGTGCCTGTTCGTAGGTTTGCATCAAGGCGGGAGCTGCTTCCGACAAAGTGCGCGCGCGCTTGTCCGAATCCGGGTGGGTCGAGAGCAGGCGTGGCGGCTTGGGTGTTCCGGCACTGGCCTTGATCATGTTTTCCCACAAGGCTGCGGCTTGCCTTGGATCAAAACCTGCGCGCGCCATCAGCTCCTGGCCGATCCGATCGGCTTCGCTTTCCTGCAGCCGTGAGTAGGGCAAGAGCACGCCAACCTGGGTACCTGCACCGAGCAACGCGACCACCTGCTTGACCTCCGCCGGTGACGCCTTGCGGCCTACGTAGGCGCCGACGAGATTGGCACCGACATCGGCCAGCATGCTTTGGGACAGGCGCTCGCCCGAGTGTCGCGCCATGACGTGTCCGATTTCGTGACCCACCACGGCGGCCAGCTGATCTTGATTGCTGGCGGTGCGGAACATGCCAGTGTTGATGCCGACTTTGCCGCCGGGCAGGGCAAAGGCGTTGGGAGAGTCAATCGCGAAAACCTGGACTTCCCAGTCGAGGTTTTGCCAAGGCTGTGGCAACTGCGCGACCAGTGCCTGCACGATGCATTGCGCGGTGGCGCGCTTGCTGGCATCAGTCGAGAGCTTGTCGGTGGCCTTCATTTGCGAGAACGCGGCGATGCCCATTTGGTTCACATCGCTGTCGGAAACCATGAGCAATTGTTTGCGCCCCGTGGGCGTGGTGGCGCAACTGGCAAGCAGGGCCAGACTCAGGATCGCGAGGACGGCGCGAGTTCGCATGACGTGGGTTCTCCGCGGGCGTGGGTTGAGGACAAGGTTCGATGATACGTCCGGCTCTCGCGCCAGACAGCGGGCGCTTCAACCCAAGGTGGGGAAATTGCGCTTGGCGAACTCGACACGTTCCTCGGCGTTGGCGGACAGGCCACCGCTGCGTTCGAGTGCTTCGACCTTGGCCAATCGATGGCCCAAGCCGTTGCCGTTGGCGATCTGGATGGCCAAGCCGGGCCGCGCGTTGAGTTCCAGGATCATTGGTCCCTGATTGCGATCAAGCACGAAGTCAACGCCGACATAGCCCAGTTGCGAGAGCTCATAACAGCACGACGACATCATCAATAGATCGTTCCAACGCGGAATTGCCAGACCCACGATGCTGCGTTCGGTATCGGGATGCTCGCGAATGATCTCGGTGCCCCACACGCCACGGCGCGTCACGCCCGTCGGGATATCGATGCCGACACCGATCGCCCCTTGGTGGAGGTTGGCCTTGCCGTCGGACATGCGCGTAGGCAGACGTATCATCGCCATCACTGGATAGCCCAGGAACACGATGATGCGCACATCGGGCACACCGCGGTAGCTGACCTGATCGAAGATCGGGTCGAACTGCACGCAGTACTCGACCAGAAGATGATCGGGCTGCCCGCCCAGCGAGTACAGGCCAGAAAGCGCATTCGAGAGGTGGTGGTCGAACTCGCTCTGCGGCATCAGCTGCCCGTTCGAGCGACGGTATTTGTCGCCACGGCGACCACTGATGACCAGGATGCCGTCACCGCCTGATCCGTGCGCCGGCTTCACCACGAACTGCTCACGCGTTGCAAGGGTTGCGTGTAGTTGCGCGATCTCGTGCTCGGCTCGAACCACGGCATAGAGTTCCGGCACCGGCAATCCCGCCTCCAGAGCCAGTTGCTTGGTGATGAGCTTGTCGTCCACGCGTGGGTAGAACTTGCGCCGGTTGTAGCGCAACACGTAGTTGGCATTGCGCTCGCCAATGCCGATCAGGCCGATCTCACGCAGGCGACGGGCGGTGCGAAATAGACCGTACATGGCTCACGGTGCCTTTTCAGGAGGCGGTTTTGTGTCCACGTCCGTTTCGTTCGATACCTTGGTTGCAGCGGCCAACTCGGTTTCGCGCGCGAGATTTCTGAAGCGGAACAGCTCGGACAGTCGATAGCCCGAGTAACGGCCCAACACCAAGGTGATTGCAAGCAGGACCAGGAGAATCTCGGGGAACACGAAGACGAAATGTTCGATCGGTGGCGCGCTCATCACCAAGTGTGCCAACGCCGCCACGATCAGGGTTCCGACCGCTTCGCGCAATGCCGGTCCACCGCCGCGTTCGTCCCATGCCACCGAAATGCGCTCGATGGTCATGGTCATGATCACCATTGGGAAAAGGGCGACCGACAAACCCACTTCGATGCCCAAGCGGTTGGATATCACCGACACCGCGGCCATCAGCAGGACAACCACGATCAACACCGCAGTCAGGCGCGGCACCAGGAGCAGGCGCAATCGTTCCATGTAGAAGCGCACCAACAAGCCGGCACTCACCACCACACCAAACAGCACGATGCCGGCGAGCAATTGCGTTTCGCGGAAGGCCAGGGCAATCAGGATCGGCATGAAGGTGCCGTAGGTCTTCACGCCCACCAGGTTACGCAGGAGCAACATGATGAAGGCGCCGATCGGGATCATCAGCAGGATGCGATACACCTCCTGGGCCTGCAGCGGCAGACTGAGCAAGGAGTAGTTGACCAAGTCCGCGTTCTGCACTTCCAGACGCTGTTCGGCAACGGCCATGGCGTCGGCGAGGTTACGGGTCACGGTGAAGTTGACGTGTGCCAGTGGCGTCTCTTCGACGTGCAGCACCTCGGCATCGGCACGACTCCACAGGAACAGGTCCTGCGGCCAACCTTCCGATGCCGTTCGCAGATCGATCGTGGCCCAACGCAGGCCGTTGTGCACTTGCAACCAAGGCAAAAGTTTCTCGTCGCGATGGGTTTCACCCAATTCGAAGCCGTACATCACCCGCGCTGGGATATGCCGGAGACTGAGCATCTGGGCGATGAAACGCGCGCGTTCGGCGGGCTCGAGTAGTTCTTGCTTCAGCAGCGCCACGTCTTGGGTCGGATTCTCCATCGTGAAACGGCGAACCAGGTCCTGCGCGAAGGTGATGGTGTCGGCCGACCCTTCCCGCACTTCGGCCAGAACGTTCTGCGCCGCGGCGGCGAAAGGTTCTTCCAGTGTGGGCACTTCACCCACCTTGGGTGCATCGTTGAATGGTTCGTCGTCGCTGGGGCCACGCACGACCGTTGCGCGGTAGTACAACACCTGCTTGCCGCGGGCGCTGCGGATGGTCCACTGCGCCTCGCGATTGCCGGCGCGTGTGTCTTGCAGCAGGGAATAGCCGCGCGCGATGAAGCGCTCATCCAGCAAGGCAAAACCCGGAGGTGCGTTGGGCAGCACCAAGGCGACCTTGTTGGCGGCACGCCTCGGGCTGTACTCGATTCGCGCCTGCACCGTCCACACTTCGGCTTCCGTGGCGGGCTGCAGGGGAAAGTTCAGTACCTTCCATTTGTAAAAAATCGCTGACAGACCGACGACCGCGATCAGGATCGCCAGAACATAGAGGTGGCTTTTCTTCATGGTGGTAGCGAACTGGCGCGGTCCCCTGCCGCGAACGGCTTCAAACGCGACGAAGTATAACGATTTTCAGCGTGTCCAAAGTCTGCGCGCGCGCTTCACGCGCGCCGCATGACATCGTTCGTTGCCGTCATGGCCGCAGATCAAATGTCCAGGTTCGACACCCGCAGCGCATTGTCTTCGATGAACTCACGGCGCGGCTCCACCACGTCGCCCATCAAGGTCGAGAAGATGGCATCGGCCGCCACCGCATCCTCGATGCGGACGCGCAGCAAACGTCGGGTTTCCGGGTTGACCGTGGTGTCCCACAACTGCTCTGGGTTCATTTCACCCAGGCCCTTGAAGCGCTGAACGGTACGACCACGACGCGCTTCATCCATCAGGAAGGTGCGAACCTGATCGAAGCTACTGACCGCTTGGCTGCGGCCGGCACGCTTTACCTGCGCGCCAGGCTGGACGAGATCGGCCAGGTGCTTGGCCGCTTCCGTTACCGGACGCAGTTCACCACTGTCGAAGAGGCCTGCCGATAGCGTCTGGGTGACACTGAGGCCGTGATGCTGACGTTCGACCACCAGCGCGCCTGCATGTTCGCTCGTCGGTGCCTGCGCATGGATTCGATAACGTGGCTTGCCCAGGCCACTCTGGGCAAGGCGCGCCTCAAGACGTTGGATCCACGGCGTCATCGCCGCGGCGTCCTCGAAGCTGGCCGCGCTCAAGGGCGGCAATTCCAGCATGGCCGTGAGCACGTGGCTGTCAAAGCGGTGTGACAGCCGCGCGATGGCGGCCAAAGCGGCCTCTTCCAGGCTCAGGAGATGTTCCAAGCCTTGTCCAGAAATTGCTTTTGAATCAACATCATAGATCAATTCAGCGCCTTCCACGGCGTGATTGATGAGGTAGGCACTCAAGGCCGCATCATCTTTCAGGTAGAGCTCGTTCTTGCCCTGCTTGATCTTGTACAGCGGCGGCAGTCCGATATAGACGTGGCCGCGCTCGATCAATTCCGGCATCTGGCGATAGAAGAAGGTCAGGAGCAGGGTTCGGATGTGCGAGCCGTCCACGTCGGCGTCGGTCATGATGATGATGCGGTGGTAACGCAGCTTGTCCGGGTTGTACTCATCCTTGCCGATGCCGGTTCCCAAGGCGGTGATGAGGGTGCCGACTTCGGCACTGGACAGCATGCGGTCAAAACGCGCGCGTTCCACGTTGAGAATCTTTCCGCGCAAAGGCAGCACGGCTTGATTCTTGCGGTTGCGCCCCTGCTTGGCCGACCCACCCGCCGAATCACCCTCGACGATGAAGAGTTCCGAGTGCGCCGGGTCCTTTTCCTGACAGTCAGCAAGCTTGCCGGGAAGGCCGGCGATGTCGAGTGCACTCTTGCGACGGGTCAGCTCACGCGCCTTGCGCGCTGCCTCGCGTGCCCGGGCCGCATCCACCACCTTTTCCGTGATGGCTCGCGCATCTTGCGGATTTTCCTGAAGAAATTCAGCCAACTTTTCGGCAAAGACGGCCTCCACGACCGGCTTGACTTCGGAACTGACCAACTTCTCCTTGGTTTGCGACGAAAAGCTGGGATTGGGCACCTTGACCGACAGCACCGCAATCATGCCCTCACGCATATCGTCACCGGACAGAGTGACCTTGGCCTTGCTGGCAATGCCGTTCTGATCGATGTACTGACTCAAGGTGCGCGTCAAGGCCGACCGGAAACCCGCCAAATGCGTGCCACCATCCTTTTGCGGAATGTTGTTGGTGAAGCAGAACATGGTTTCCTGATAGGCATCAGTCCATTGCAAGGCGACGTCCACCACGATGCCGTTCTGTTCTCCCCCAATGGCGATGACGTTGGGATGGAGCGGGGACTTCAACTGCGCCAGATGCTCCACGAAGCTGCGGATGCCGCCTTCGTACTGGAATACCTCGGCCCGGCCCTCCCCGCGTTGATCGGTCAACTCGATCCGGACGCCGGAGTTCAGGAAGGACAGTTCGCGCAAGCGGCGGGCCAGCACCTCGTACTGGAACTCCACCAAGGTAAAGATGTCGGCCGCCGGCCGGAATCGGATCTGAGTACCCTTGCGATCCGAGGGTTCCAGCTTTTCCAGTGGATACAGCGGCTCGCCCAAGGCGTACTCCTGCCGCCAATGGAAGCCGTCGCGCCAAATATCCATCCAGAGATGTTCGGACAAGGCATTGACCACCGATACACCGACGCCGTGCAAGCCGCCCGAAACCTTGTAACTGTTGTCGTCGAACTTTCCGCCGGCGTGCAGCACGGTCATGATGACCTGCGCTGCAGACACACCCTCTTCCTTGTGGATGTCGGTGGGAATGCCACGCCCGTTGTCGGAAACCGCCACCGAACCATCGGCCAACAAATTGACGGTCACGACATCGCAATACCCCGCCAAGGCTTCATCGATGGCGTTGTCCACCACCTCGAACACCATGTGATGAAGGCCGGTGCCGTCATGGACATCACCGATGTACATGCCTGGGCGCTTGCGCACGGCCTCAAGCCCGCGAAGCACGGTAATTTTGCTGGAGTCGTAGTCGGTTTGGCCGTTTTGGCCAGGATGGGGTTCGTTGCTCATAGCCCTGCCGATGTGCGCCAAGCCCAGGTTCGGGACCGGCTGCAAGAATGGGGTTTCGATTATACCAGCGCCCTGACGTTCCCCTGTTCCACGTGAAACCACTGCATCGGGACACGGGTTTGATCGGGCACGGCGATGGTTTGGGTCAGGGTCACAAAGGTTTGGGCCTCCTGCTGTGCCAACCAGTCCAGGGTGCGCTGCAGATGTCCCAGGTCCAACTCGGACGGAAGGTCATCCAATAGCAGGATCGGCCACTCACCACGAATAGCCGCGAAATGTTGCGCTTGAGCCAGCAAACAAGCCAAAACCGTGAGTTTTTCCTGTCCACGCGAGAACATCTCCCGCTGCGGTACAACCTCAAAGCTCAATGTCCAATCGGACCGGTGGGGTCCCGCGGTCGAATACCCCACAGCGCGGTCACGGTCTCGCGCCTTGGCCAAAGCCGCCAACAGACTAGTGCCGTCCGTTCCACCTGCCCAGCCGCGCTGGTAGCACAGCTGCAGTTCGCCCAACTCTGGCAGGAAGCGCTCGGCCATTCGTGCCAAGGTCGGTCGCAGCGCGTCCAGATAACCCTCACGGAGGTCGTCCAAGCACGTGCCCTGCTCGGCCAGTTCGAACTCCCACACCTCCAGGCTGGCATCATCATGGTCCTGTTTCAGAATCCTGTTGCGCTGTTTCAAGGCGCGTTGGTAGCGACGCCACGGCGTGATGAACGAAGGTTCCACGTGGAACAAGGCCCAATCCAGAAATCGCCGGCGGTTATCAGCCCCGCCAGAAATCAAAATATGGCTTTCTGGCTCGTAGCAAACGACAGGAAGGCGCAGGAACAACTCCGAAAGACGCTCGACCGCCTGGCCATCGAGCTTGGCTCGCCACGTTCGCGCTCCCCGTTCCAAACCCAGCGTGTGCTCTTGATGGTCGTTCCTGACTTTGGCCACCACACGCAGTTCGGCTTTTCCGCACTGGATCAAGGCCTCATGCTGCCCGCCACGAAAGGAGCGACCACTGGCCAGCAGGTGAACGGCCTCCAGAACCGACGTCTTGCCCGCGCCGTTGTCGCCCAACAGGAAGTTGATGCCAGCCCCGGGTTCCAGTGTGACCTGTTCCAAGCGCCTGAGTTGTTGGATGGACAGACTGAGCAGGCGCATCGTTTGCGCGAATCCTTGCCCCGACTAACGAGGCTTACAGACGCATCGGCATCACAACATGACGTGTGCGCGTGTTGCTGCCTTCCTGTACCAGCGCGCTCGAGTTCGCATCGCGCAGGTTGATGGCCACAGTTTCATCACGAAGAGAATTGATGGTCTCCAACATGTAGACCACGTTGAAACCCACCGAGAGCTGGTCGATGCCCGTCTCGATATCGATCTCTTCAACGGCTTCTTCCTGCTCGGGATTGTGTGCTGCGATACGAAGCTGGTTGGGCGAGAACTCGAGCTTCACGCCACGGTACTTCTCGTTCGAAAGAATCGCCACGCGCTGCAAGGCTGACTTCAGGACTTCCCGATCAATCAGCGCCTTCTTGTCGACACCAATGGGAACAACCGCGTTGTAATCCGGGAAACGGCCTTCGATCAGCTTCGAGGTGAAGGTGACATCTTCACGCCGAACCCGCAGCAAGGCGCGACCCACCTCCAACACAATGGCTCGATCGGTCCCGTCAAAGAGGCGTTGCAACTCCAAAATCCCCTTTCGAGGCACGATCAATTGCCGATGCGCGACCACCGGCTCTTCCAAGTCGGTTTCGCACAAAGCCATGCGGTGACCATCGGTCGCCACAGCGCGAAGCCGACTCTCTTCCAGATCGAGAAGAAGGCCATTGAGGTAATACCGAACATCTTGTTGCGCCATCGCAAAGGCGGTGCGCTCGATGACCGAGCTGAGATTGGCCTCGGTCATGCGTACACGTTGCTCGACTTCCATATCGTCGGCCAGTGGGTAGTCTGTGGCCGGCAGCGTCGCCAGGGTGAATCGACTGCGTCCTGCGCGGACAGTCGCGCGATCCGCACTGAGATCAAACTTCACGTTGGCGCCATCGGGTAGCGAGCGAACGATGTCGAAGAACTTGCGCGCAGGTACGGTCGTTTCGCCCTCGCTACCGAGTGTGTCAACCGCCGCTCGGGCACTCATCTCGACTTCGGAATCCGAGCCGGTCAGCGATACAGATCCATCGTTCGCCTGCACCAACAAGTTGCCAAGGACAGGCATGGACTGGCGCTTCTCGACCACGTTGATGACCTGCTGCAGGGGCTTCAACAAAGCTTCGCGCTGAATGGTGAATTGCATGGCCAGAGCTCTCTAGTGTTTGTAAAGAAAAACGTGGTTGCGGTGGGGCGTATGGATATGTTGAAACAACCGCATGTACTTGACTTTAATGCGTTTTATTACTTGTTGTACGCTTCTGAACGTGGTGCGTAACGGTGTACAGTCGGTGGACAACTTCAAGCACCCCGCACTTATCCACATTCGTCCACCGCCTGTCCCAAGGACATCGACTCGTAACGCACAGCCTCATTCTGTCAGCTTGCGCATCAGTTTGTCCCAATCTTCACGAAGCACTCCGTCGGTTTCCAGAAGCTTTCGGATCTGGCGATCGGCGTGCAGCACCGTCGTATGGTCACGCCCGCCAAAGCCGTCACCGATTTCAGCCAGGCTGTGGCTCGTCAATTCCTTGACCAAGGTCATGGCGACCTGGCGAGGGCGGGCCAAGCTGCGGGTGCGACGCTTGGACAAGAGATCGGCCATGCGCAGCTGGTAGTAATCGGCGACCGTCTTCTGGATGTTTCCAATCGAGATCACCTGTTGTTGGGCGCGTAACAGGTCGCGCAGGGTTTCCTGGGCGAACTCGGTATCGATTCGACGCGAGGTGAAGTTGGCACGCGCCGCCAGGGTATTGAGCGCACCCTCGAGATCACGCACGTTGGAACGCATGCGCTTGGCGATGAGATAGGCCACTTCCTCGGGCAGGGGAATGGCGCGCTGACGAGCCTTGTTGATGAGGATCGCTGCCCGGGTTTCAAAGTCGGGTGGCTCGATCTGAACCGACAGACCCCATCCCAATCTCGACTTCAACCGAGGTTCCAGATTGTCCACTTCGCGCGGATAGCGGTCGCAGCTCAGGATCATCTGCTGCTTGCCATCGAACAGAGTGTTGAAGGTGTGGAAGAACTCCTCCTGGGTGGTGTTCTTGCCGGCAAAGAATTGGATATCGTCCAGCAACAACGCATCGACATCACGGAACTGTCGCTTGAACTGTTCCATGGTCTTTTCCTGCAAGGCCTTCATCATGGCGCTGAAGAACTGGTCCGAGCGCAGGTACAACACGCGTGTGGCTGGATTGTTGGCCAACATGCGGTTGCCAGCGGCGTGCATCAGATGGGTCTTGCCGAGGCCGGTACCACCATAGAGCAGCAAAGGGTTGTAGGCCTGCCCAGGGTTCTGGGCCACTTGCCAGGCGGCCGACTTCGCCAACTGATTGGGCTTGCCCTCGACGAAACTTTCGAAGGTGTAGGTCGGCTCAAGATTGCTTTCGATCGCAGGTGTGCTCGAACGACGGCTGTTGTGACTCGCCGCCTTCGACTTGGTCCCGATATCGCGGCTGCCCACTTCCAGGCGCACGCTCGCATCGGCGCGCCCCGTTGACTGGCTCCAGAGGGCGATGACGCGGGCCAGATAACGCTCGCGCAGCACCTCGACCACAAAGGTGTTCGGGGCATACAAGACCAGGGTAGCTGCATCCGTACCCGGGCCAAGCTGCAGCGGCTTGAACCAGGTAACAAAA
Source organism: Chiayiivirga sp. (assembly GCA_035703435.1). GTDB lineage: Bacteria > Pseudomonadota > Gammaproteobacteria > Xanthomonadales > Xanthomonadaceae > Denitratimonas. Next base: position 112,563 of record DASSYF010000038.1, read on the forward strand.
TCCTCGGGAGCCAGTTCGGCTTCGAGGTGAGACAGGCACATCGACCAAGCTTCGGACATCGCTGAGTACATCTCCATGCAGCCGCACGCGTGCGCTGCAACTCGAAAAGCAAAGGGTCAACGAGTCTACCTGCAATGCCACACCGCGGTGGCAGCCGAGCGGAGCGGTGTGGCCAAGGGGCTCAACGCAGCCGAAAGCACGCACGTGTCAACGCACGTTGACGAAGGCAGGCAAAGAAACATAGAATTGTCGGTTCCATTGTCCAAAGCCGATCGGTGTTGCCATGAAGCGCACTTACCAACCCAGCAATCTCAAGCGCGCCCGCACCCACGGTTTTCGCGCCCGCATGAAGACCGCCGGTGGCCGCAAGGTCATCAACGCCCGTCGCGCCAAGGGTCGCAAGCGCCTGGCCGTCTGAGGTCGCGCGGGCATCGAGACCGCCAGCCATGGCCGAGCGCCCAGCGGCACCGATGCCCATCACCGCAGACTTTCCGGCGCCGAGCCGGATTCGTGCGCAGCGTGATTTCAAGCGCTGCTTCGCTACCGGTCGCCGTGCGCACTCGCGCGGTTTGACTGCGGTCTATCGTGCCCACGACGACAGCGATCACCAAAACGGACTGCAACAGGTGCGCCTTGGCATGGCCTTCTCGCGCAAGGTTGATGGGCGAGCCGTGGAGCGCAATCGCTTGAAGCGATTGACGCGTGAGTGGTTTCGCCACAACCACCATGGTTTGTCCGCCGGTGATTTGGTGATCGTTGGCAAATCGGCGGCGCGGGGCAGCTCTACTTCGCAACTGTCTGAAGAACTGGATAGTCTCGTCCGCCGACTCGGTTTGCTGGTAAGCGCCGGGGAAGGCAAAATGCCCAGTTCACCCTCGCCAAGCCAGTCCGGCCTGGGCTCCTGAGTCACATTTCCTCTGGGCGGGATATCCATGATCGCCCGCAATTGCATGCAGTTTCCGCGCCCATGACCCAAACCCGAACCTTCCTGATCGTCGCCTGGCTTGTCGTGGCCTTCCTGTTGTGGGACGCATGGCAAAAAGATCAGCATCCATCTTTGCAGCCCGAACCTGCAGCGACCGCCGACACGGTGCTGGCCGATCAAGCCATACCGGAATCCGATGGCAGCGTGCCTGCCGTGCCGGAAGTCGGCGCTAGGCCCATCCAGGACAAGCCTGAGAGCGCCCCGGTGGAAACACCGAACGCGCGAACCTTGATCCTGAGCAACGACGTACTTCGCCTGAGTCTGGCAGCCAATGGCGGAGCCATCGTCGGCGCAGCCTTGTTGGCCTATCCGGAACAGGCCAATGGTGACGCGGCACCGGTGCAACTACTCAGCACCGAGCCTGCGCATCTGTTCCTTGTACAAAGTGGTCTGGTGGGCCAGCCTGCGGCGCCCGCGCACGATGCCAAGATGCAGCCCCAATCGGGCGATCAGCACCTTGCGGAAGCCGGCAACGAAGTCAGCCTGACGTACCTGTGGCAAGGCGACAACGGGCTTGAGGTTGAGCGGAATTATCGCCTCACCCGAGGCAGCTATCTGGTGGAAATCACCGACACGGTTCGCAACAAGAGCAGCGCGAGCTGGACGGGCAATGCCTATCACCAATTGGTGCGCGTGCCACCACCCAAGCCCAAGGGCGGCTTCACCAATCCGCAAAGCCTGAGTTTCGTCGGTGCGGCTTGGTACAGCCCACAAGACAAGTTCGAAAAGCTCAAGTTTGGTGATTTCGATCCGAAGGAGCCGCTCCAACGTACCGTGACCGATGGCTGGGTCGCGATGTTGCAGCACTACTTCGTGGCCGCGATCGTGCCGGCACGCGGTGAGGCCACCGCTTTCAGCAATGCCGTGTTGAGCCACGACCGCTATCTGGTGCGTGAGATGGGCAACAGCCTGACGGTAGCCGCCGGCGCCCAAGCCAGCACAAAGGTGCAGGTGTATCTGGGCCCCAAATTGCGCGATCAGCTCGAAGCCGTCGCGCCGGGTTTGGGCCTGAGTCTCGACTACGGCATCTTCACCGCCATCGCCCAACCGATCCACTGGTTGCTGGCCTTGCTGCACAGTCTGTTCGGCAACTGGGGCTGGGCCATCGTGTTCCTCGTGGTCTTGATCAAGGCCGCGTTGTTCAAGTTGTCCGAGGCGCAGTACAAGAGCTTTGCCCGCATGCGCCGAATCCAGCCGCGACTGGAAGCACTGAAGGAACGTTTTGGCGACGATCGCCAGAAGTACCAGACGGCGATGATGGAGTTGTACAAGAAGGAAAAGATCAACCCCTTGGGCGGTTGTCTGCCGATCCTGGTGCAGTTTCCGGTGTTCCTGTCGTTGTATTGGGTGCTGATCGAGGCGGTCGAATTGCGTCAGGCCCCGTGGATCCTGTGGATCCAGAACCTGAGCGCGCCCGATCCCTATTTCATCTTGCCGGCGCTCAATCTGGTGACGATGTGGGCCACCCAGAAGCTTTCGCCGACACCGGGCATGGACCCGATGCAAAAGCGCATGATGCAGATGATGCCCTTGGTGTTCGGTGTGATGTTTGCATTCTTTCCGGCGGGCCTGGTGCTCTACTGGACCACCAACGGTCTGCTCGGCTTGGTGCAGCAGTGGTACATCATGCGTCGCCACGGCGAACCGGCCGCCGCCGCAGCGCCCGCCAAGTAAGGTCACGCGATGGCCGCCGATCGCACGGACACGATCGCCGCCATCGCCACCGCGGCTGGAGCCGGTGGCATCGGCGTGGTGCGGGTTTCCGGCAAGCGTGTGCCGGACATCGCGGTCCGGCTCTTGGGCAAAGTACCCAAAGCGCGCCACGCCCATTTACTGGATCTGTGTGACGCCGCCGGTCACAGCATCGATACCGGCCTGCTCCTGCTGTTTCCGGCACCTGCATCCTTCACCGGTGAGGATGTCATGGAGCTCCAACTGCACGGCAGTCGACCGAGCTTGCAGATGGCCTTGCGCCGACTCTACGAACTGGGTGCCAGACCAGCGCGCGCTGGCGAATTTTCCGAGCGCGCCTTTCTCAACGGCAAGCTGGACCTGACTCAGGCAGAAGCCATAGCCGACCTCATCAATGCGAGCTCGGAAGCGGCAGCGCGTGCGGCGCAACGCAGCCTTCACGGTGTGTTTTCGCGGCAGGTGGATGAATTGGCGGCCGCGGTTCTGGCGACACGCGTACGGATCGAAGCTGCAATCGATTTTGGCGATGAGGATATTCCCGCACTCTCGACCACGCGCTTGATCGCCTCACTCACCGAGGTCGAGACACGCCTGCAGCGCTTGATCCAAGCCGCAGAGCGTGGCCGCCGACTCAACGATGGCTTGCACGTGGTCATTCTCGGCCAGCCCAATGTTGGCAAATCCAGTTTGCTCAACGCCTTGGTCGCGGACGAACGTGCGATCGTGACGGACCAGGCCGGCACCACGCGCGACCTGTTGCGAGAGGTGCTCCGCATCGATGGCGCCGAGTTGACCTTGGTGGACACCGCCGGGCTGCGGGATGCCTCCGATACGGTTGAGCAAGAGGGCATCCGTCGCGCCTTGTTTGAAGCGGACAGGGCCGATGTGATCATCGTCGTGATTGATGACACCGAACGCGCGACGGACATCGAGGCCGCGAGCACGACGGCACGCATCGTGGTTCACAACAAGATCGACCTTTGCGGCCAAACGCCACGACGCCACTGGATGGATGGTGTCGAGCACATCTACCTGTCCGCCCGCAGTGGTGCGGGACTTGAACTGCTTCGAGAAAGCTTGGCGCAACGCTCCGGCGCCACCGAAGCGGGCAGCTTCAGCGCGCGTCAGCGCCATGTGCTGGCGTTGGAGCGTGCGTACGAATCCGTGCGCCAGGCCGTGCATGCAATGGCTGGATCAGGGTCCTGGGAATTGGCCGCCGAAGATCTGCGGCAGGCCCATGATCACTTGGGCGAGATCACCGGCGCGGTCAGCACCGAGGACTTGTTGGGCCAGATCTTTGCAAACTTTTGCATCGGCAAGTGACCGAAACGAACGAAATCCAGCCGCAACGACGCAAAATGCTCACCGGTCTTTGACTTGAAGGCCCATTGCGAACGAACATAGCTCCAAGCGGCCCGGGATCGGGCCGTCGCACCGGCGTGGATCGACGCGTGCGACCCATCGTGAAGTACCGTTTCGGGGAATCGACGACATGACGAAATCAATCTGGAAACATGTGCGCACAAGCAGCCTTTGCCTAACCGTCGGTTTGGCCTTGGCACTCAGTGCGTGTGGCGAAAAGGAAGAAGCACCGCCGCGCGCACCCGCTGCCACACCAGCGGCGACGCCGACGCCACCCGTTGCGGCCACGCCCGCCGCACCGGATGCCAACGAGGGCGAATCTCTGGTGATTCAACCGTCCTTGGTTGACACCTTGTCCATCGATGAGTTGCTGGTGCGTGCCGATGCGGCCGAAAAGGAGAAGCAACTGTTCGTGCCCGAGGGTGAAAGCGCGTTCGAAATGTACCTGCGGGTGATGGAGCAAGAGCCGGAGAACGTGCGCGCCCGCAACGCCCTGAGTGATCTCTTCCCCTACGCCATGTTGTACGTGGAACAGCGCACCGCCGCCGGCGATCTGCCGGAAAGCGAACGCGTACTCGACTTGATGAAGCGCGCCAATTCCGAAGCACCCGCCCTGCCGCGACTGGAGCGCAGCGTGGCGCAATTGAGAGAGCGCGTTTCCAATGAAGCTCAGCGTGCCGCCGCCGCAGCCGCCGCAGCCGCCGCAGCTGCCGCCGCACCGGTACCGGTGCGCGAGCCCACACCCGTTGCCCCACCGGTGGCGACAGCGCCCGCTGAACCAGCACCGGTGGCGTCCGCGCCCACCCCGGAACCCGAGCCTGTGGCCGCGGCCCCCACACCAGAACCTGCTCCGGCGGCTGCCCCGCCACCACCACCACCTGCCCCGGTCGCAGCGCCAGCGCCTGCCGCACCCACGGTGATCTCGGTCGTTCGTCCCCGCTATCCGCCGCAAGCCTTGCGTCGTCGCATCGAAGGCTCGGTCACCGTCGCCTTCACGATCATGCCCGATGGCAGCGTGTCCAACGTCCGCGTGTTGTCGAGTCAACCCAACAACATCTTCGATCGCGAAGCGGTCAATGCCATGGAGCGCTGGCGCTATTCCGCAACCGGTCAACAGGTCGAAAGCAGTCGCGTCTTCGACTTCAAGCTGACGGACTGAGGCAACAGCGCAGCCCAAACCACCTCTCCCCCGTGACCGGGGGCGAGGTTTGGTCGCATCGGTCGATATACTGAGCGGCCCCATGGATCAACGAGTCTGCAGATGACGGCCGTCCCGGCGTTGGAAGTGCGCGGTTTGCGCAAGCGCTATGACACAGGCGTGGAGGCCTTGAAGGGCATCGACCTGAGCGTGGCCGAAGGTGATTTCTTTGCCTTGCTCGGCCCCAATGGAGCGGGCAAGTCCACCCTGATCGGCATCATCAGTTCACTGGTCAACAAGACCGCTGGCGAAGCCCAGGTGTTTGGCATTGACATCGCGCGCCAACGCAATCTGGCGATGCGCCAGATCGGACTGGTGCCTCAGGAACTGAACTTCAACCAATTCGAACGCCCACTCGAAATCTGCGTCAACTACGCCGGCTTTTACGGCGTCCCACGTGAGGAGGCCATGGCGCGGGCGCAGCGTGAGCTGGAGCGTGCGCATCTTTGGGACAAGGCCCATGCCATTGGCCGCACCCTGTCGGGCGGGATGAAACGCCGACTGATGATCGCCCGGGCAATGATGACCCGACCACGCCTCCTGATCCTCGACGAGCCCACGGCCGGCGTCGATATCGAGATTCGCCGCAGCATGTGGCGCGCGCTGCGGGAGATCAATGCCGCAGGAACCACCATCATCCTCACCACCCACTATCTGGAAGAAGCCGAAAATCTCTGTCGCAACCTGGCGATCATCGACCACGGCACGATCGTCGACCAAGGGCCCATGCGTTCACTTCTGGCCAAACTCGATGTCGAAGGGTTTCTGTTGGATGTCGAGGCCACGACGTCGATGCAACTGCCGGCCATCGAAGGCGCAAGCCTGAGCTGGATCGATGCCAACACACTGGACCTGGACATCCCGCGCACGATGGATCTCAACCGCGTTTTTGCCGCCTTCGACGCTGCGGGTATCCGGGTGCGCTCGATGCGCACCAAGAGCAATCGTCTGGAAGAACTGTTCGTGCGCCTGATCGGACAGAAGGACGCCGCATGAGCCCCCACGTCGATTCGACCTTGCGCGCCGAGATGGTGGCCCTGGGCACCATCACGCGGCGTGAAATCGTGCGCATCCTGCGGATCTGGACGCAGACCTTGATCCCGCCTGCGATCACGATGACCTTGTACTTCCTGATTTTTGGCGGCCTGATCGGTTCGCGCGTGGGCCAGATGGATGGCGTGGGCTACATGGATTTCATCGTCCCCGGCTTGGTGATGATGAGCGTTATCCAGAACAGTTACGGCAACATCTCAAGTTCGTTCTTTGGCGCCAAGTTTGGCCGTCACGTGGAGGAACTGCTGGTCAGCCCGATGCCCAACTGGGTGATCCTCGGCGGCTATGTGACCGGTGCGGTACTGCGGGGCCTGATGGTGGGCGTGATCGTGCTGCTGATCGCGATGGCGTTCACGACGGTGCGCATCCCACATCCCCTGATTACCGTCAGCGCGGTGTTGCTGGGCGCGGTGATTTTCTCGCTGGCGGGCTTCGTCAACGCGGTCTTCGCCAAGAAGTTCGACGACATCGCGATCGTGCCGACCTTCATCCTGACCCCGCTCACCTACTTGGGTGGGGTGTTCTACTCGGTGAAACTGTTGCCGGCTTGGGCGGAGGCGGCCACGTATCTGAATCCGATCTTCCACATGGTCAACGCCTTCCGCTATGGCCTTCTCGGCGTGAGTGATGTCAGCCTTTGGATCGCGTATGCCCTGATGCTCGGTTTTGCGTTGGCGCTTGCCATCGTGGCGCTGTGGTTGATGAAAAAAGGCGTGGGTCTGCGCAGTTGAGTTGGGTCGACGGGTCATTCCGCGCGGAACGCGGACTCCGGAAGCCGAAAGAACGCCCGCGCCGTTGCCGAGCTAGATTGCGCGACCGCACGCGTCGATTCGCCCCGGTCGCGCGCCAGTTCTTCGACGATATGCGGCAAGAACGCCGGCTCGTTGCGTCGATCCTTGGGCGCAGGCTTGAGGGTTCGCGGCAAGAGGTAAGGCGCGTCGGTTTCCACCATCAGGCGATGGGCGGGAATGCTCTTCACCAATTCGCGCAGATGCTGGCCGCGACGCTCATCGCACAGCCAGCCGGTAATGCCGATGTGCCAATCCCGATCCAGGCAATCGAACAGTTCCGCACGCGATCCGGTGAAGCAATGGACCACGGCGTCACCAATGCGGCCTTCGACGTTCTTCATCATCGCGACAAAATCCGCGTGCGCATCCCGCTGGTGCAGGAACAGGGGTTTGCCGGTGTCGATCGCGATCTGCAACTGGAGTTCGAACGCACGGCGTTGCGCCGGACGCGGCGCGAAGTCGCGGAAGTAGTCGAGGCCGCACTCACCCACGGCCACCACCTCAGGCTGCTGGTGCAGGAGGCGCAACTCGGCATCACATTCGGCGGTGTATTCGAGCGCGTGGTGTGGATGAACGCCAGCGGTGGCAAACCACTCGCCGGGTCGGCTGCGCGCCAAGACCAGCGCCTTGGACGAATGCTCGCGGCTGGCGCCGGTCAGGATGGCAGCACGCACACCGGCATCGCGCGCGCGTTGCCATACCGCGTCGCGGTCGCGGTCGAAACTGTCATGGGTGAGATTGAGGCCGATATCGATCATGGTCATGAAGAAAAGCGGGAGGGCACCACACCGCGCGGGCGCGCCGTGTGACGAGGGAGCGTGTAAGCAGGCATCAATCGGCCGGCACGCAGCGTTCCTGTGCCCAGCTACGGAGGGCTTGAATCTCCTCCGCCATCAATACCGACAGCGGGCGCGTTTGCTCAAGGGCCGCGACGACGCACGTCGTGTCGAGCGTTGCCTTGGCGGCGTGGGCATCGTACAGGGCGCTGACGATGGCCTGTTCGATCTCGGCGCCGGAAAAGCCGGCGCTGGCCAGACTCAAGGCCGGCAGATCGAAATGAGCCGGTTCCTGTGATCGACGGGCGAGATGGATGCGGAACACGTCTTGCCGAACCTCGGCCGTGGGCAGGTCCACGAAGAACACTTCGTCGAAGCGGCCTTTGCGCAGGAACTCGGGCGGCAGGCGCGAAATGTCGTTGGCGGTGGCCACGAGGAACACGGCGGCCTTGCGCTCGTTCATCCAGGTCAGCAAGGTTCCCAAAACGCGCCGTGACACACCATCGTCGCTGTCCGAGGTGGCCAGACCCTTTTCGATTTCGTCGCACCACAACACGCAGGGCGCCATGGCATCGGCGGTGGCCAGAGCATCACGCAGGTTGCGTTCGGTTTCACCGTGGAATTTGTTGTAGAGCGCGCCAAAATCCAGACGCAGCAAAGGCACGCCGAAGCCACCTGCGGTGGCCTTGGCCGCGAGCGACTTGCCGGCGCCTTGCACGCCGAGCAAGAGCAAGCCGCGCGGCCGATCCAGCCCGGGCGGTGGCGTATCGGCGATGAAGACGTCTCGGCGTTGCTCGATCCAGCGCTTGAGCTTGGACAAACCGGCGATCTGGCCCATCTGCGCGGTATCGGGCACCAGCGACACGACGCCGCTGCGGCCAAGCAGGTCGAAGCGCGCTTGCTGGGCACGCGGGATGTCGGCAGGCCCGATCAGGCCATCGGCGTAGATCAGTTCACGTGCGATGCGCCGTGCATCCACCAGCGGCAATCCGCGCAGATAGCGAAGCACCGCACGCTGCGCGCTCGCATCCACTTCGACCCGCCGACCACCGTTCTCGCGTGAATAGGAAAACGCTTCTTCGCGCAGCATTCGCGCCAGCTCGGCTTCATCAGGGAGGCGCATCACAAAGCGCGTAGCCAATGGCTCCAGTTCCGGCGGTAACTCGATCTTGCTGCCAATCAGCACCACGCATTGTTTCGCAGCGCCTTGGCCGAGCACGATCTCGCGCAACAAGCGCACGTTCATGGCGTAGCGCAGATATGGGCCGAAATCGAACAGCAACCACACCCCGCGCATGGTCTCATCCCGCATCACCTGGAGGACTGCACCCGAGTCGTTCGCCATGGGGACGGCGGGATCGTCGAGATCCAGACGTGCCAAGCCTTGCGTGATCGACCAGCGCCACAGTGGCCGGAACAGTTCCGCGACCACGTGCCGGAAGGCATCCAGCAACAAGGACTCCTCCTGCGTTTCCACCAACAGCAGTGGTGTCCCGGCGCGGATACGGACGGCAAGGTCGTGCGGGTCAAACATCGTGAGCATCCAAGGAAACGTGCGGCGACGGTGTATTCTGCCCAACCCGTGCTTTCATTGCCGAGCGAATCATGTTTTCAGCCACTCGTCCCCTGGTTTGCGCCCTGTTGGCGGTCACCGTGTTGCTGCCCTGCACCGGAGCGGCAGAGGTCAAGTCCGCGCGCGATCGCAGTCCGCAGGTGGTTCTGGAAAAGCGTGGTGCCAGCCTGCGCCTCATGGCGCCCGATCGCGCGCAGCTGGCCAGCCAGGACCTGCATCGGGATGGCGACAAGTCACGACCGGTTCGCTATGGACGCGTGTTGCGTACCGGCGCGCTCGACGCCACGGCAGGAGCCGGCACCTGGACCCGCTTGGCGACGGGCGACTGGCTGTGGCGACTGGATGTCGTGGCCAGCGGGGCGACGAGTCTCGAATTCGGCTTCTCGCGCCTGTATCTGCCGCACGGTGCGAGCCTGACGATCCGTGCGAGCAACGGCAAGGACATGCTGGCGCCGCTGACTGAGGCCGACAATCCGCGCAATGGGGTCTTGCATACGGCGATGCTGCAAACCGATCGCGCCACCCTGGAACTGCGTGTGCCAGCCGACAAGCGTGCGCATGTCGGGTTGGTGCTGGGTCGTGTCGTCTGGGGCTATCGAGATCCGTTTGCCGCGGCGCGTGCCAAGTCCGGCAGTTGCAACGTCGATACGATTTGCCCCGAGGGTGATGCCTGGCGCGAACAGATCGCTTCGGTGGCGGGCTACGCGTTCTCCGAGTCCGATGACCAGCTGATGTGTACCGGCACCTTGCTCAACACCGGCAACACCGTCGAGGACGCCAGTCACCCGCGTTTCTCCACGGCCTATCACTGCGTGTCGGACCAGGCCACCGCCGACACCATGGTGCTCTACTGGGGCTACGAAAGCCCGACCTGCCGCGCCGCTGGCAGCACCGAAAACGCCACGCAATTGCCCTTGCTCCCCAACTCGCGTGCAGTGCAATTGGGCGGTGCCACCTTGATCACCACCGATCGGATCACCGACATCACCGCGCTCGAACTCAACGCGGCCATTCCCGCCGAAGCGCAGGCCTGGTACAGCGGCTGGGATCGCAGCGGTACGGTGCCGACGGGTGCGGTGAGCATCCATCATCCCGGCGGGCATGAAAAACGCATCACCCTGGATGCCGATCCACTCAGCACCATGGCCAACTGCATCATCAGCGATGGTGGCAACGATACCCACTGGCGCGTCGGTCCGTACGAGTCGGGCACGACCGAAGGCGGTTCCTCGGGTTCCGGACTGTGGAACAGCGCCAACGGTTTGCTCGTGGGAGTGCTTTCCGGTGGCAGTGCCGGTTGCGGCGTTGCCGACGGTTACGATTGTTTTGGTCGACTGAGTGCGGCGTGGGATGTGGCGGGGACCGGCGGCGTCACGACCGGCCAGGCCTTCAATCGCAGCAGCGGCAATCCGACCACCATGCCCGGCAAAGGCAGTTGCGATGCGCCGCAGGTGAGTCTGAGTTCCAACGCATTCAGCACCTCGCCACAGGCCGGCCAAAGTTTCGAGCTGCGCGCCAGCGCCAGTGGCGGCGCCGGCAACTACACCTTCCTGTGGGACACCGACGGCGATGGCGTGATCGAACGTGAAGGCGTGGATCGACTGACACTCTCGTTCCCATCAGCGCGTTCGCGCAACGTTTGGGTGCGGGTGCGAGACGGCGCCGGCTGCGTGGGCAGCGCCTCGCGGGCGCTGGAAGTCACCGGCCCGCAACTCCGTCTCAGCCAGATCGGCGCGCGCCAGCAGGTTTGCGGCAATGGCAATGGCCGCATCGATCCGGGCGAACGCTACCGATTGCCAATCACCTTCACCAACACGGGCAACGCCGATTTGCCGGCGGGTGCGCGCGCCTTGTTCGAGGCTGTCGGCAGTCTGCCGGGCAACGGCATCAGCAACCAGGCCGGCTATGAAGGTGCTGCACAGTGCAGCTATGCCTTCATCGACATCGCTGACGGCGCCAACGCGACGCCTCCACTTGAAACCTATGTCGCCAACGGCAACACCTACGGGCCGCGAGACGATGCACGCAGCAGCGAAATCACCCTCGGTGGCACGGGCTTCAGCCTGTATGGCCAGACCTATACCAAGGCGGTGATGTCCACCAACGGCTACGTTTCCTTCGATCCAGAAGAAACCGGCGCCAACTGGTGGGTTTCGTGTGACGGTGAACTCGACTACGGCGCCAAGGGCCCCCAATTGCGGCCCTATCACGACGACATGGTGGTGGGCACGCGCGAGGGTGCGGGCTTGCGATACCGCTATTTCGAAACTTGCCCACGCGTGGCGGCCAGTGGCACGACGCAGGCCTGTCACGTGTTCCAGTGGACCGGCATGGGGTACTACGTCAGCGTCGATGAGATCGAGGGCGACTTCGACTTCGAGGCCGTGGCCTACGCCCAGACCGGCGAAGTGGCCTATCAGTACCACGTGGCGGCACCGGATCAAGGCGATCTGGCCAACATCGGCCTGGTCGGCGTGGACAGTGCCGACCCCTTGAACCTGTATTGCGAAAGCTACCAGCAGCCGGCCAAGGCCGAGCAGGCGCTGTGCATCCACTCGCCGCAAGCACTGGCCGCCGCTGGCTCGACCATGCGTCTGGAATCACCCACCGTGGCCCTGCCGGCCATTGCAGCAGGAACCAGCGCCACGGTTTCCCTGCCGGTGGCCATCCGCGCCGACGCCGCGTGCGCGGCACCTTTGGATGTCGACTACATCGCCACGGCGGGAGCTCGGTCCTACAGCACCCAGAGCAGTCGCCACAGCATCGGCGAGGTCAACGACGACTGCAGCGTCGTGAACAGCTGCCCGCTTTCGATTCCAGTGATCGCCGCGCGCGACGGCAATTATTCCAACCCGCAGCGCAGCGGCAATGGTTTCAACTATCACAGCTTTGGTGGCATCTGGTACACCGCCAATTCGGACCACACGCCGAGCTGGTACACGATCGCCGGCCAGTTCAAGGACAATCTGCTCGATACCACGCTATTGCGCACGACCATCACGCCGGTGGAAATCGAAATCGGTCCACTACCACCCGAACTCTCTCCGTTGCTGGTCGAACACCACAGGGTTGGTAGCGCCCGCATCGCGCGCGTGGATGCCAGTCAGATCCTGTTGGCGTGGCGCTTCAACAACGGCCAACAGGGTGCCGAACTGTTGCGTTTGACCACGGACGGTGTCGCGCGCGCCAATCCGGATCACACCAACCACTGGTACCCGCCACTTCAATCCGGTTGGGGCGCTGACGTGGAAAGCCTCCAGATCCAAGGTCAACGCTTTGACTCGGTCCTGCCGTATTTCTACGACAAGGCCGGTCAGCCGCGTTGGGTGTTGAGTGATGGTTTCATCGCGGATGGCCTGCTCCAATTGAACAGCTATCGCCCACATTGCCCGGGTTGCGCGCGTTTCGAGGATTGGCAGACGCGTACCCAGCCAGCGGGAAATCTGGTGATTCGCTGGCCCGAGGCCGCCAAGGCCACGGTCGACACCGACATCACCTTGCCCGCACCGATGCAAGGCCGTTGGTATGAACGAAACGTACAACTGGTTCCCATCCAAGGAGTGCAGCCATGACCGCAGTAAGGTGGTTGATCCTGGCGCGCCACGCGGCTGCCGAAACCGGCACGATCGGACAAGCTGATCAGGAACGTGCCTTGTCGCCCTTGGGCGAGGCCGAAGCCGATGCCGCGGCCGACTTTCTTGCCGGCGTGGCTGGTTTGCCGCCGGTGCAGCATGTGCTGTGCTCGCCGGCCAAGCGCACGCAACAGACGGCCGAGCGGATTCTGGCGCGTCTGGGCGCGGTCCATACGCGTCTGGATGCGCGCATCTACGAGGCCACGCCCGGTGTCCTGCTGGACGTGCTGGATGAGCATGTCGACGCGCAGTGCGTGATGCTGGTGGGTCACAATCCGGGCATGGAAATGGCGGTGGCCTTGTTGTGCAGTGGTCGCAGTGGGGCCTACCGCGGCATGCCGCCGGGTGCCATTGCCATTGTGCGCGTGCCGGCAGGACAGGGCTTGGAACCGGGTAGCGCCGAACTGGTGGCGTTCTGGTCGCCGTGATGGTCTGACGGGCGGACCATGCACGATCACGCCAATGAACCCGCCGCTGCCAATGCAGGCCGCACGCCAGTCTCCGGGCGATGGCGCACCGCCTGCTTCACCGTCGTGTTCGGACTGACGCTTGGGTATATGCCCTCCGTGCGTGCACAAGACTTTGCCATCGACAGCGATCGCACCCATGCCACGTTCTGGGTGCGGCCACTTTGGCTGAAACGCATCGAAGGCGTGTTCCCGGTGGTGGAGGGCGCGGCGCGGCGCGATCGTTTGAGTGGCGCGCTCGTGGTCGATCTGCAGATCGACACCCGCGCCTTGCAGATGGATCGGGCCCAAGCCCTGGTGTGGGCGCAAGGCCCCGAGTTCTTCGACACGCAGAGCGATCCCTGGATTCGATTTCGCTCCAACACGCTTTCGATTGAGCGACTGGCCGAGGGTGGCCCCATCAGCGGGCAATTGACCTTGCGCGGCATCACCCGGGGCGTGTCCCTTGATCTGGCGCCATCGCGCTGCGAACGCCCCGGCATCGACTGCCCGGTCGAAGTCAGCGGCGAACTCAGTCGATCATCCTTCGGCATGGACACCCGACGTCTGGTTCTGGGTGATGCCGTGCACCTGTCGATTGCGGTGTATCTGAGCGATGCGGACACGGCCAACACGCAACCATGAAGGCCGTGTTGAACATTCTGCTGTGTCTGCTCAGCCTGAGCCTGGCCGCGTGCATGCCTTCCCGACAGACCATCCGCAGCGCGCAGCAGGAAGCTTTAGCCCTGCGCGACACGCGCTTGACCTGCAACCTGCCCGATCATTGTGCGCGCCCATCGGATCTCTACGATCTGGGGCCGCAGGCCTGGTCACAGTCAACCGCCGACGCCCCGCTGCATCACTTGATCCTGTTGGAGAACGGACAGGATGCCCTGCTCGCGCGCATCAACCTGATTCGCGCCGCGCGCACGCGGCTGGACGTTCAAAGCTACATTTTCGCCGAGGACGATGCTGGCTTCCTGGTCTTGCAGGAGTTGCTCGCCGCGGCGCGACGCGGGGTGAAGGTTCGGGTGTTGCTCGATCAGTTGTTCAGCGTGGACGACGTGGGCCTGATAGCCGATCTGGCACACGTGCATGCCAACTTCCAGTTGCGCCTGTACAACCCGACCTTCGGCAAGGCGCGGACCGGACCGATGGAGTTTCTCGCCGGCGTCCTGTGTTGCTTCACCCGCTTCAACCAGCGCATGCACAACAAGTTGTTGTTGGTGGATGGCATGCTTGGGATCACCGGCGGGCGCAACTATCAGAACCGCTATTACGACTGGGATCCACAGTTCAACTACCGCGACCGCGACATTCTTGTGGCCGGGCCTGCGACTGAACAGATGGAAGCGTCGTTCGAGCGTTTCTGGAAACACCGTCGTGCCGTGCCCGCCGAAGCCCTGCGTGATGTACGCCGACGTCTGAGCGCGGTTGAGCCGGGCGACACGGTGCGCGTGGCGACGCCGAAAATCTATCCAGCGCGGGTAGCTCTGGTCTCGGCCCAGGCCAATGATCCCAAGTTCATCGCCGAGCGCCTCTTGTCACAGGTTCATGATGCCAGCCGGGTGAGGTTCGTGTCCGATCGCCCCAACAAGGCACTGGAACGCAACGACCCGAGCGAGCGCGACCTGTCGGCCGAACTGCTTCGCCTGTTCAACAGCGCCGAGCAACGCATCGTGCTGCAAACGCCTTATCTGGTGTTTTCACGCACCGCGCAAAAGAGCCTGCGCGCCCTGCATCAGCGCGAACACCCTCCGCGCATCATCGTGTCCACCAACAGTCTGGCGGCGACCGACGCCTTTCCGGTCTACGCGCTGTCGCACAAATACAAACGTCGCTACCTGCGCGACTTCGGTCTTCACATCTACGAGTACAAACCCTTTCCCGGCAATGCGCCGATCGACCCGGAGCTGGCCAGCGGCCAGGTGAGCGAATATCTTCAGGAAGCCTTGGGTGAACGTGCCACCGAATCCCGACGCAGCTTCTTGCCGGTGGTGCCAGGCTCCGGCAGTCGCCGTGGCGGCCGGGTCAGCCTGGAAACGGCCGGCGTGCGCATGGGCCTTCATGCCAAGTCGATGGTGATCGACGAGCGCATCGCACTGGTGGGCACCCACAACTTCGATCCGCGTTCGGACCGCTACAACACCGAAAGCGCGGTGATCGTGCACGATGCCGATTTTGCCCGCCTGCTGGCGCAGCACATCCTGGTCGATACCCAGCCGGAGAATGCCTGGGTGATCGCGCCGCGCCCGAGGCCAGCCCTGTTCGCGGGCCTCAACTACAGCCTGGGCAAGGCCTTCGAGGCACTGCCCTTGTTCGACATCTGGCCGTTTCGCTATGCCACCAGTTGGCAGATGAAGCCGGGCTGTGCGCCGGTGCCACGCGACGACCCCAAGTTTGCGCAGTGCTACGAGCCGGTCGGCGATTTCCCGGAGGTGAGCCTGTCGCTCAAGTCCATCTATACCCGCGTTCTGACGGCCTTCGGAGCCGGACTGGCTCCGATCCTGTAAATAATGCGTCATCATTGACGCCCCGGCGCCGGCTTCGCTAGGCTGCCACTTTCCACCCAACCCGCAGGATCCGCCCATGCCCCTGAGCATCGCATTCGAACTGAGCGATCAGGACCTCGAACATTTCCTCGCCGCCCAGCGCAGCGCAACCGAGGCCGCAGGCAGCAAGAGCGAGGAAGAAGTCGTTTCTGCGGGACTTGCCTTGCTGGCCGACGCCCAGAAGAACCCGATTCCGGATTTCATCGGGCAACGTCTGGCGCGGCTGGACAGCCTGATCGCCATGCTGCGCGACGAGGGCTGGAATCTGCCGGACGAAGACCGCAAGCGCGTACTGACGGCGCTGGTGTACTTCGCCGATCCAAAGGACGTCATTCCCGATTCGGTGCCGGTGTTGGGTTATCTCGACGATGCCATCATGATCGAGCTGTGCGTGCGCGACTTGAAGCACGAACTGGATGCCTACGAGGACTTCTGCGACTACCGCGAGCTGGAATCCCGTCGCCGTGGCCAGGAACCCAGCACCGTGGGCCGAGCCGACTGGCTCAACGCGCGTCGCGACGAATTGCAGGGTCGCATGCGGGTTCGCCGTGAGCGCGATTTTGGTGTGGGCTATGGCGATTCGAGCGGCTACGCCGCCAAGAAGAGCTATCTCAGTCGCAGTTGGCGACCCAGCGGCTTCACCGTGCGCTGATGGGCTTCAAGCAACACACCAGTCTGGCCGCGTTGAATGCCAACGCAGCCGGCTGCATGGTCGATCATCTGGGCATCGTCTTCACCGAACTGGGTGACGACTACTTGCGCGGCACCATGCCGGTGGACCGCCGCACCCATCAGCCTTATGGCCTCTTGCACGGTGGCGCCTCGGTGGCGCTGGCCGAAACCCTCGGCAGCACCGGCGGTTTCCTGTATCTGGACCCGGCCACCGAGATGGCGGTCGGCCTGGAAATCTCGGCCAACCATGTTCGTGGCGTGACCCAGGGCATCGTGACCGGCACCGCGCGCGCCCTGCACGTCGGCCGCAGTACGCAGGTGTGGGAAATCCGCATCGAGGATGAAGAAGGCCAACTGGTCTGCATTTCGCGCCTGACCCTGGCCATCGTGCCGCGTCGCGTCAAAGCCTGAATCGGCCGCACGTCGCGCATGAGCGTGCCGTGCCGCAGCATGCCATGATTGGCTAGACTGTGCGCCGCAACATTTTCCGCTTGCCTGCCCGTGCCCTGCGAGGTTCTCGTGTCCCAGCCGCGTGACCTGATACGGCCCTTGCGCTATGTCTGGCGCGTGCCGCTGTTGCTGGCCCATCTCATCTTGGGCCTGCCCGTGACCCTGCTTCTCATCAACCGTTTCACCGCGCGATGGAGCATCGATGGCGAGCGTGTGGATCATCGCGTCATTCGGGCGTGGTCCACCGGTTTGATGCGTGTGTTCGGCATGCGCGTGCGGCGCGTGAATCAGCCGCTGCGGGGCGGTTTTTTGCTGGTGGCCAACCACGTGTCCTGGATCGACATCGAGCTGGTGCACAGCCAGTGCGTGGTCGGATTCGTCGCCAAGTCCGAGATCAGCCGCTGGCCCTTGGTAGGTTGGCTGGCCAGTCGCGCCGGCACCATCTACCACCAGCGCGGCAGCAATTCTTCGCTCAATGACGTGCTGGAAATGATGGTTGGCCGACTCGATGCGCAGCAGGGCGTGGGTGTGTTTCCGGAAGGCGGCACCCACGGCGGCGGCGTGAGCGTGCGTACCTTCCATGCCCGCATTTTTCAGGCCGCCTTTGAAGCCCAGGTGCCGGTGCAGCCGGTGGCCCTGCGTTATGGTGCCGGCGGCAGCGCCCAAACCGTGGTGGCCTTTGCGCCGGGCGAGAACTTCCTGCAGAACTTCCTGCGCCTGCTGGGGGAGCCGGCACGCGTGGCCGAGATCCATTTTCTTGCGCCGATCCAGCCCGGCGGCGAGGGTCGTCGCCATGTGGCCGAACAGGCGCGCGAGCGTATCGTCGAGGTCATGGGCTCGTGACACCGCTGGCTTTCCAGCCACCACGCGGGCTGCGCAATCCGCACCTTCAATCGGTACTGGCCACCAGTGCACTGCGCAGGATCGCAGCGCGGCGCGTGGCGCAGCATTTGTGCGAGCGCGCCGAGGAATTCATCCTCGATGGCGACAACGGTGTGCGCCTGCAGGGCTTTCTCAGCCGCCAATCACACCACGCCGAAGCCCGCGGTCTGGTTGTCTTGCTGCACGGCTGGGAAGGGCGGGTCGATTCCAACTACGTGCTCTACACCGGTGCGCGTTTGCTCGATGCAGGCTTTGACGTGTTTCGCCTGCACTTTCGTGACCACGGCGACACCCATGCCCTCAATCCCGATCTGTTCCACAGCTGTCGCATCGGCGAAGTGGTCGCTGCCATAGCCGACCTGGCACAGCGGGTGGCGCATCATCGTCTCTTGGTGGCGGGCTATTCCCTGGGCGGCAACTTCGCCTTGCGCGTGGCACTGGCCGCGCCAGGTGTCGGACTCAATCTGAGCCATGTGGCGGCGGTGTGTCCCGTCGTCAGCCCTCGCGCCGGGCTGGATGCGATCGAAGCCGCGCCGTGGTTCTACGAGCGTTACTTCGTCGCCAAATGGGGCCGCTCGCTGCGACGCAAGCAGGCGCTGTTTCCCGAGCATTTCCAATTCGATCATGGCGAACTGCATTCTGGCTTGCGCGAGCTTACCCGCGTGCTGGTGGAGCGCTACACGGACTTCGCCACCTTGGAGGCGTATCTGGATGGCTACTCGATAGCGGGTGATCGACTGGCCGCCTTGGCCGTTCCAGCCAGCATCCTGACCGCGGCCGATGACCCCATCATTCCCGTGGCCGACTTCCATCGCCTGCAACTGCCGGCGCACGTGGATGTGGAGGTGGCCGAGCACGGCGGGCACTGCGGATTCATCCGCGACTATCGCTTGCATGGCTTTGCCGAAGACTGGATCACGGCGCGCATGGAACGCGCCTGCAGCGCGGAGTGAGCGGCAGGCGCGCAACGGAACGAACGTTGCGGCCTGCGCGGGTTCCGGGCCGCGCAGTGATGTTTACCGTGACGCGGGCGGCGTGCGTGGCGCACCGGATTCGGGCATGTGCTCGCGGCCCAGGTACATCTCTGATTGCATCTCGATCAGGCGGCTGACGGTGCGTTCGAAGGCCTGGCGTGCGCGCTGGCCGTGGTACAGGTCGGACGGCTGGGCGGCGGCCGAGGCGATGAGTTTGACGCCACGGTCGTAGAGTTCATCGATCAACAACACGAAGCGGTAGGCCGCATCCTCGTTGTTGCGGTCAAAGCGCGGGATGCCAGACAGAATCACGCTGTGAAAGCGGCGTGCAATCTCGATGTAATCGGCTACCGCGCGCGGCCCCTCGCACAGGGCGGAAAAGTCGAACCACACCACATCGTCGGCCCGTTCACGCACTGCGATTGGGCGATCATTGACGCGCAGGACGTCGTCCTCGTCAGCGATCCGAGCATGGTCGAGGCGTTTGAAAAACTCGCCCAGCGTGGCTTCGGCGTGCGCATCGGCAGGCACCTGCCAGACATGGGCATGGCTCAAGGCGCGCAATCGATAGTCTTGCCCACCGCCCATTTCCAGCACCTTGCAATGGGCCTGCAACAAGATGATGGCGGGCAAGAAGCTGGCGCGCTGCAGGCCATCCTTGTAGAGGTTTTCCGGTGCGGTGTTGGAGGTGGTGACCAAGGTCACCCCACGGGCAAGCAGCTGCTCGAACAAGCGCCCGAGGATCATCGCATCGCCAATGTCGCTGACGAAAAACTCGTCCAGACACAAAAGGCTCATTTCGCCCGCAAGATCCTCGGCCACCTGCACCAAGGGGTCGGTGTGCTCGCCGAGCGCGGTCATGCGCGCGTGCACCTCGGCCATGAAGCGGTGAAAGTGCAAGCGGCGCTTGGCGGTCAAAGCCAGATGCGAAAAGAACAGGTCCACCAGAAACGTTTTGCCGCGGCCCACACTTCCCCAGAGATACAGCCCGCGCACCGGCGTCGGCGACGAGCCGAAAAAACGTGCCAGGCGCGTCAATGCGCCCGCATTCTCGCGCTCGATCAGGGCATCGTGGATGCGATCCAGCTCGGTCAGGACGGTCAACTGCAAGGGATCAGCACCCCAGTGCCCGGCCTCCACGCCCAGACGATAGGCCGCACTGGGCCGCAGTGGTTGGGTATCCAGATGCACGAGAACCATCAATGATCGAATGGGCGGATCACGTGCCGCGCACGGTCGGCAAGTTGGCGCGCACCGCGTTCTTGATGGTGCCGCGCAGGTCCATCATTCGACGATGGAAGAAATGTCCGGTTTCCGGCATGCGCACGAGGGTGGGCTTTTCTTCCATGGCCTCGATCCAGGCATACACCGCGTGTGGATCGACCACTTCGTCGTTTTCACCCTGTACCACCAACCACGGGCAGGGCGGCGCGATGGCGGCGGAAAAATCCCAGCGGCCCACGGGCGGGGCAATGGAAATCATTTGTTTGATGGGCAGGTGGCGCGCACCGAGCAAGGCGACATAGCTGCCGAACGAGAATCCGGCCAGCCAGAGCGCATCGCCTGAGCGCTGGCTGCGCACCCATTCGGCCACCGCCAACAGATCCAGGGTTTCACCGCGCCCATCGTCGTACGTGCCTTGCGATTCGCCGACGCCACGAAAATTGAACCGCACCGTGGCCAGCCCCAGTTCGCGCAGGCTGCGTCCCACCATCGTCACCACCTTGTTGTGCAGGGTACCGCCATGCAAGGGGTGGGGATGGCAAATCACGGCCACGCCCGACCGCGCAGGATCGCCCGCATCGGGATGCTCGACTATGGTTTCCAGCACGCCCGCCGGGCCCGGCAAAAGCAGGCTGGCATCGCTGGGTGGAAACGCGGGCGCAGGCGCGGTCATGGCGACACACCGTGACGGAAAACGCTGATGATACCGACTCATGCGCGCGCCGCGCAGGCTTGACGGCGCGGCGATGCATGAGTCGGCCCGACCGACCGCCGATTCGCCAAATCCCCCCGAACGCCTCAATGCATGGGCATCAAGGCACGCCGCAATTCTTCGTAACCGCCAATGTGACGGGTGGCCTGCGCTTCGCGCACGAAGATCTGCGGCAGGCTGCGTACCGTCTGGCCCACTTTCGCGTGCAGTTCGTCGGCGCTGATGTCGGCACCCACGGTGTGGTAGCTGAAGTCGATGGACTGGATCTGGCAGAGCATCTTGCTCTTGTCGCAATTGAGGCAACCGTCCTTGCCGTAGATGATCACTTGCATGGGTCGTTCCTTGTGTTGGGAGATGGCGCAATCGGGATTGGCGCGTGATTCAGAAATCGTCATCGAACACCACGTCCTGATCGGTGCGACGCATGACGCCGACCTTGTAGGCGGCAATGTCCTGCTCTTGCGGTGAAGCCTGGGTCTTGCTGATGTTCAGCCACTTCTCCATGAACTTGAGCGGATTGGTCGCCGGCAGTTCGTGTTTGCCGGAGGTGATGCCGAGGGTTTGATAGACGTCCTTGGCGCAATAGAGCGTCCAGGCCGACAGGCGTTCGGCGTTCATGCCGACCAGCTCGCGGCCTTCGGAAAAGAGGTATGCGATCCAGCGCAACTCGCTGTCGATGACTTCCTCGATCATCGCTTCGATCTGCCCGCGACATTGCGCGAATGCCGTCTGCCCGCGCTCGGTGGTGAGTTCGTTGAGCAGCACGGCGCGGTCGAGTTCGGCGTGGATTTCCAGTTCGTCCTGGGCGATCTTCTGGATGGCCTTGCCGATCGGCTGGAACAAGCCGGTATCGCAGATCGCAAAGGTCACCGCGAAGCTCGCCAGAAACTGGATGCGCTCCATGCAGAACAACGCGACCACGGTCATGAACACGGCGTTGTAGGTGGCCTGGTCATTGGGCAGCTGACCCAGCGCGTACTGGTGCGAAGCGGTGTAGCCCTCGGCGAAGGCGCGCGACACGCATTCCAGCCGCGCATGGGCCTGCTCGACGCGCAGGATTTCATCGAGGATCACCGACGGGTCGTCGAACGAGTTGCGCACGATCTCCGAATAGGTGGCCGCGTGCACCACTTCGTTGTCGGAGATGCGCTGCCAGCAGGCCCAGAGTTCGCTGGAGGTGATGAAGGGCGCGAGCACCGGCGCGATGGCGCGCGAGGCCACCGAATCGGCCTCCCACTGCCAGGCCAGGGTCTTGATCATCATGTCGTAGGTGGCGCGCGAGCAGGACTTGAACTCGGCATTGCACGAGCTGTAGTCGAACTCGTTCTCGTCCCAGTCCAGCGACTTCTGTGCCTTGTACAGCTTCCAGATCGCGGGGTAGTGGCGGTTGACGGTGTCGAACAGGCCAGGCTTTTGGCCCAGCAGGAGCAAAGGTTTGGCGTAGTCGGTCTTGGCGTGGTTGAAAACGGTGTCGGTCATGGTGGGCTCGTGCTAAGGGGTCGCGTACCAACCCGGTGCGCGATGAATGGGAGTCGGTGGCTCAGGAACATTGAACAAGTCGAAATGGCGTCATTTCTGGATTGCCGCGTCGCTGCGCTCCTCGCAATGACGGTTCATTCAGACCTTCCCCTACAGCGTGCAGGCTTCGCAGTCGCTGGCGCGCTCGATGTCGGTCAGTGCCTTCGGGCGGGCGCCGGGCATGTCCAATTCCATCTGGCGCATGCCGTCGGAGGTTTTCTGGTTCATGTAGTACTTCGACTTCAAGCCCAGCTTGACCCGATAGAGGTAGTTCTCGATCAGTTCGGTGGACTCGATCGAGGCATCACCGATCACCTTGCGGTAGAAGTCGGCCGAGATGCCCTGATCGGTCCATTTCTGCACGATGGCGTAGAGCTCGGTCATGTCGCGGGCCGGAATTTCCCAGGCCGATTGGTAGTGCTCGCCCAGGGCATCGCCATCGGGTGCCGCCCAGTAGTTGACCCGTTGATTGTCGGTCTTGATGAGGGTCAGTTCGCGCACCGGGTAGAGGCCATTGGTCGTGCCCGATGCGTTGGCGCTGGTTTCGGTCGGCATGTGCGCCACCAGCACCGAGTTGCGGATGCCGCCTTGGGCGATGATCTCGGCGCGCAGCACGTTCCAGTCGTAGCGATTGACGAAGGGCGCAATGGCATCGACGTTGCGATTGTAGGTGTCCAAGGGCAACCAGCCGTCCGGCCAGCGCGTCTTGTGCATCCAGGGCGCGTTGCCGAGTTCCTGGCCGAGCTTCAAGCTGGCACGCAAGAGGTGCCAATAGTGGCGTTCGGCCACTTCGTGGATGAAATGCTTGCCGGCCTCGTCGGTGTAGCGCTGGCCGTTCTTGGCCATCAAATGTGCAAGCCCCAGGATGCCGACGCCGGCGTTCAGGCGCTTGCGCGAGGTGACACCCACCTGTGGCAGTTCGTAGTGCGCCAGGTGGATGCACTTGTCGATCATCAAGAGGGCGTAATAGGCCACCTCGGCGTACTGCTCTTCGCTGTCGATGTTGTCCACGCAGATCCCTGCGAGATTGCAGGTGGCCACTTCGCCGGCTTCACCGTCATCGGAATACAGCGCGCTGATGTGATGGTAGGGTCGGGTCGGCAGCGCAATTTCGGCGCATAGATTGGAGCTGTAGATCACGTCCTTGAACGGCGTGTGCCGATTCATCTCGGCGATGTTGTGCTCGTAGATGCGGCCGGTCTCGTTCCACTCGTTGCTGGCGGTGATCAAAAGCTCGCGCGCGCTGACCCAGGTCTTGGCGAAAGATTCGTCAGCGGCGTACTGCTGGTAGAGCGCCTCGAAGCCGGACTCGTCACCGCTGTAGAGCGCCGCGTGCAGGTCGGGTGCGGTGAAGCAGTTGAACAGGAAGATGTCCTCGTTGCGCGCCACCTTGCGGGCGAAGAAGCGGTTGCCGCCCCAGCTGTAGTCCATGCCGCGGATCTTGCGGTCCTCGGTGGACATCGGGTTCTTCAGCCGCAAGAGCGTGTCGACCTCGGGATCGAAGATCGAAAAATACGTGGTGCAGGCGCCGCCGCGACCGTTCTGCAAGTTGCACTTCACCTCGGCCACCAGGGCGCGGTAGTAGGGCAACTTGCCTTGGTGGCGGATCACCCCGCCACGCACGGGATCGTTGATGGAGCGGGTGGCCAGATGCGCCCCAATGCCGGCACTCATGTAGGTCATGGTGTTGGCGATATGGTTGCCAATCGCGATCGAGCGCGCGTTGTCGGCCACGGTGTACAAGCAGCAACTGGCATAGCCGCGCAGCGGCGTGCCCAGGTTCACGTGGTTGGGCGTCGGCGCGTTCATGCGGTTCATCGACAGGTGCTCGTAAAAGCAGGCCAGGTCATGCATGCGCCGGTCACGCGGTTGGTCCACCGCCAGTGCCATCGCCATGCGCATGTAGATGAACTGCGGCGACTCATGGATCACGCCCTTGACCCGGTCGGCGATGGCGTACTTGGTCAGGTGGGTGTGGAGCTGGTAATGGGCGTAGTCGAAATCACGCTCGTGGTCGATGAGGGTTTCGACCTCGGCATATTCGTCTGCGGAATAGTCCAGCCGCTCCATCAAGCCAAGCGCCTGCAAGCGGCGGTGCAGGGCCAGCACGGTCGGACGATCATTGCGGTACAGGTCCTTGCGAATCAAGGTGGCGTACAGCCGACCGGCCATGCGGTTGTACGACCAGGAATCGAAGTTCAGGCAGGTGCGGATCAGCTGTTGCTGCAGTTCGCGCGAGTTGGCGGTGTCGGACATGGCCGACACCGTTTCCAGCACCGCCGAAGGCCAGTCGACCGAGTCGCCCAGGGCGGCGGCGGCCCACTGGCCCCATTGGTTGAGTTTGGAAGGGGTGAACGGCTCGATGCGGCCGTCGCGTTTGAGGATGGTTTGCAGCATGTGTGAATCCCCGAAGGGAAGCCGCGATCGCGACTCCCTGACCGTGTACCTGCTCCGTCGCGCAGGGCCAAGCGGTTTCCGTTCACACAGCAAACGCGCACGATCGAACCGAACGGTTCGATCCGTAACGCGCCTCCCCGCGGAAGCGGCCACCGGCATCGGAATCTTTCAACAGCGGCGTCTCAGAGCGTGAGACGGACGCCTTTCCGATGTGTCGGCAGGTCTTCGGACTGTGTGGACGTGGAGCTTCCTCCGCCTACTGAACCTCGCTTCCCAGGTTTTCACCCAGTGCCAATGAGGCCGTTCGTTTCCACTTACCGCTGCGGGGCAGTTCCGGATTTGCACCGGATTCCCTATTAAACCGACCCCCTCACCGGAGGTGGATCGGTACCGACGGACCACACGATATGGGGATCAAACCCGGGAGTCAATCACAATATCTTGGGGTTCGGCTCAAATGGCCCGCGATCGAATCAGCGTTCGGAATGTCCGCTCTGGCCTTCGCGGCGGGTGAACAGCGCGGGTTTCACCAGATCGACGAAGGCGCGCGCTTGCGGCGAAAGATACTTGCCCTTGCGGATCACCACGCCATAGCTGCGAGGTGGGAAATAGGCGCGCAGGTTGCGCACGGCGAGGCGCTCGTGGTCGCTGTCGGTCAGGCAGATGCCGGTGACAATCGAGATGCCCAGTCCCATCGCCACGTACTGCTTGATGATTTCCCAGCCGCCGACTTCCAGCGCCACGGTGTAGGGCACGCGGCGCTGCTGGAATACCAGATCGACCAGTCGATAGGTCGTCAGGCGTTTGGGCGGCAGGATCAAGCCGTAGGGCGAGATGGCTTCCAGCGTCAGCGGATGTGCCGCCGTCAGCGGGTGATCGAGGGGCGTGATCAGCATCGGATCGAAGCTGCGCACGGGCGCGTAATCGAGGTCGCTGGGCACATCGAGCATCGAGCCCACGGCCAGATCGACCTCGTCGGAGCGGATCATCGCCAAGCCGTCCTTGCCAGTGACGTTGTGCAGCTTCAATTGCACATCCGGCCGGGCTTCACGAAAGGCTTCGACGAAGGTCGGCAGAAAGTACAGGATGGTGGAACTGCCGGCGGCGATGTTCAGTTCGCCGGCCGACATGCCACGCAGGCGATTGCGGAATTCGCCATCGAGGGCGTCCAGCCCATCCATCAAGGGCCGGGCCAGTTCGTACAGCACTTCGCCCTCGGCGGTCAGGCTCAGGCGCCGACCTTGGCGCTCGAACAGACTCACGCCGACTTCGCTCTCCAACGCACCGATTTGAAGGCTCACCGCCGGCTGGCTGAGGTACAGCGCCTCGGCCGCGCGCGTCACCGAGCCCAGCCTTGCAGCATGACAGAAAGCGCGTAACTGCTTGAGTTTGCTGCCTTTATAGTAGTAACGCGGGGTGCTGTTGGCCATTGCAGTGCGCGGGTGAAAGCCTACTATTTGCAAAGTTAATGAATTGCATTGAAACATTTGTCTTGGCAAATGTCCAAGTCTGCGGCACCTTGGAATCGCACTATTGCACTGCACCAAGGAGACAGCCATGGCCGACGCGTCTTTCCACACCGGAATCGAACTCGCTCCCGTGCGGGTAGCCGATCAGGACACGGTGCTGACGCCGGTGGCCTTGAATCTTCTGGCCGAGCTGCATCGCCGCTTCGAGTCGCGGCGCCAGACCCTGTTGAAGGCGCGTGAAGCCCGGCAGTCGGTGTTCGACGCGGGGGAACTGCCGGACTTCCGCGCCGACACCCGATCAATCCGTGAATCCAACTGGCGTGTGTCGCCGATTCCGGCGGCCCTGCAGGATCGGCGCGTGGAAATCACCGGCCCGGTGGATCGCAAGATGATCATCAACGCGCTCAATTCCGGCGCCAAGGTGTTCATGGCCGATTTCGAGGATTCCACCTGCCCGACCTGGGCCAACCTCATCGAAGGCCAGATCAACCTGCGCGATGCCGTGGCCGGCGACATTGCCTTCACCGCCGACAATGGCAAGCATTACGCCGTGCGCGCTGACGCCAACACCGTGCTGATGGTGCGACCACGCGGCTGGCACCTGTCGGAAAAGAACTTCGCCGTCGATGGCGAACGCCTCAGCGCCAGCCTGTTCGATCTGGCCCTGTTTGCCCTGCACAACGCGCAAACCCTGCATGCACGCGATCGCGGTCCCTACTTCTACCTGCCCAAGCTGCAGGCAATGGAAGAGGCGGCGCTGTGGGACGAAGTGCTGGCCTTCCTCGAAGTGCGCTTGGGTCTGCCGATTGGCGCGATGAAGGTGACGGTGCTGATCGAAACCCTGCCGGCGGTGTTCGAGATGGACGAAATCCTGCACGCCCTGCGTGGCCGCATCGTCGGACTCAACTGCGGGCGCTGGGACTACATCTTTTCCTACATCAAGACCTTCCGTCGCCATGCCGATCGCGTGCTGCCCGAGCGTGGACAGGTCGGAATGGGCGTGCCCTTCCTGAGCCACTACTCGCAGCTCTTGATCCAGACCTGCCACCGTCGCGGCGCCTTTGCGATGGGCGGCATGGCCGCGCAGATTCCCATCAACCATGATCCCGAGGCCAACGAAAAGGCGCTGGCCAAGGTGCGCGCCGACAAGCTGCGCGAGGTCAGCAACGGCCACGATGGCACCTGGGTCGCGCATCCGGCCCTGATTCCCGTCGCGCAAGAGCAATTCGATGCGCACATGCGCGGGCCGAACAATCTCGACGTGCTGCGCCAGGACGTCATCGCCCAGCGCGAAACCTTGATTGCGCCCAGCAGCGGCCACATCAGTCGCGCCGGTTTTGAAACCAATGTCGATGTCTGTGTGCGCTATCTCATGGCCTGGCTCGATGGTCTGGGCTGCGTGCCGATCGATCATCTGATGGAAGACGCCGCCACCGCCGAAATCAGTCGCGCCCAGTTGTGGCAATGGCTGCACGTCGGTGAACAGGAATTCAAGGACGGCACCCCGATCGACATGGCCTGGTTCGAAGCCGTGTTGGCGCGCGTGCCCCAGCGCATCAACGATCCGAACTTGCCCGGCTACGCCCGCTTGGGCGAGGCCTGCGCCTTGCTCGGTGAACTCACCCGCGCCGAAGAGCTCACCGACTTCCTGACCCTTCCCGCCTACGAACGCATCTGAACTCCGCGAACGCTTTTCGTAGGTGCCGAGCTTGCTCGGCACAGTGCGGAGCAAGCTCCGCACCTACGACCAAGTCATCGCATCAACCACCTCTCGTACCGCCATCCCCAATCCCGGAGCACCCCATGAGCAATCGCCTGCAACAAATCGACGCCATCCAGAAGCAGTGGAACACCGACCCACGCTGGAAGAATGTCGAACGCCCCTACAGCGCCGCCGACGTGGTGCGTCTGCGCGGCAGCGTGCAGCCCGAACACAGCCTCGCCAAGCGCGGTGCCGAACGGCTGTGGAAATTGGTTCACGGGGAATCGAAGAAAGGCTACGTCAATGCCTTCGGTGCCATTTCCGCCGGTCAAGCCATGCAACAGGCCAAGGCCGGATTGGAGGCGGTGTATCTGTCCGGCTGGCAGGTCGCGGCCGATGGCAACACTTCGGAAACCATGTACCCCGACCAGTCGCTGTACGCCTACGACTCGGTGCCGACCATGGTCCGCCGCATCAACAACACCTTCCAGCGCGCCGATGAAATCCAATGGAAGGCGATCTGCGATGGCAAGCTCGCCGACAAGGATGCGATCGACTTCTTCCTGCCGATCGTGGCCGATGCCGAAGCCGGTTTCGGTGGCGTGCTCAACGCCTACGAATTGATGAAGAACATGATCGTCGCCGGTGCCGCCGGCGTGCATTTCGAGGATCAATTGGCGGCGGTGAAGAAATGCGGCCACATGGGCGGCAAGGTGCTGGTGCCCACGCAGGAAGCGATCCAGAAACTGGTGGCCGCACGCCTGGCCGCCGACGTACTCGGCGTGCCGACCTTGATCCTGGCGCGCACCGATGCTGAGGCCGCCAATCTCCTGACCTCGGATTTCGATGCCAACGATCAGCCTTTCGTCACCGGCGAGCGCACCGCTGAAGGTTTCTACCGCGTGAAGAACGGACTGGAACAGTCGATTTCGCGTGGCGTGGCCTATGCGCCCTACGCGGATTTGGTGTGGTGCGAAACCGGCACGCCGGACCTGGGCTTTGCGCGCGAGTTTGCCCAGGCCGTGTTGGCCAAGAATCCCGGCAAGCTCCTGGCCTACAACTGCTCACCCAGCTTCAACTGGAAGAAGAACCTCGACGACGCCACCATCGCCCGCTTCCAGGACGAGCTGTCGGCGCTGGGTTACAAGTTCCAGTTCATCACGCTCGCCGGCATCCACATCAACTGGTTCAACAGCTTCAAGTTCGCCCACGACTACGCCCGGGGCGAAGGCATGCGCCACTACGTCGAGCAGGTGCAGGAACCGGAGTTCGCCGCGCGTGACAAGGGCTACACCTTCGTTTCCCACCAACAGGAAGTGGGCGTGGGTTACTTCGATGACGTCACCACCGTGATCCAGGGCGGTGCTTCATCCGTCACCGCACTGACCGGCTCGACCGAAGAAGCACAGTTTCACGACGACAAGAAGCGCGCCGTGGCGTGAGGTTTTGGGGTTGGTGAGGTACTTGGACTCCGCCGAAGGGCGGAGTCGTTTTTCAGAGTCGGTGCCGCGCCACTATTCGTGGATTACTTCGGGAGTTGGCGGATAAGCCACTCATCGGGCCTTACTGCCAGTGGTGTGGAGATGCGAGGCTACGCGTTCCATCGTGGCACCTGAAGCCGAAACCCGCCAACGCGCGGCACACCGGGATGGGAAGTTCCTTTCATTCGTTAGACCGTAGCTTAGACAACGTCCTTGCAGTCTCTGCGAATTGTATATACATTCTGGCCATGAAGTTCACTTGGTCAGAGCGCAAGCGCTCACTCAACCTGAACCAGCATGGGCTGGACTTCGTTGACGCGCCTTCCGTCTTTGCCGGGCTGACCTTCACGTTCGAGGATGATCGCTTCTCTTACCAAGAGCAGCGCTTCATCACCCTCGGCCTGCTCGCTGGGATTCCCGACTCAGTGGTTCATACGGAGACTACCCATGAAATCGGCATCATCTCGTTCAGAAAAGCAACCCAACGTGAAGCGCGCATCTACTTCAGCCAAGTCCAAGACTGACTTCGCTCGCCTCCGCTCCAGCAAGGGCGCACCTGCGCCCGACCACCCTGAGGCAAAGGTGCGCCACATTGTGCGTGGCGTTGTCCGTCGAGGGCTGCAACTTCAAGCGCCAAAATCTGCAATTTCGCTTCGTGTAGATCAGGACGTGCTGGAGTGGTTCAAGACTCAAGGCCCTGGCTATCAAACCAGAATCAATGCCGTTCTTCGTGCGTTCCGCGACGCATCGGTCTAACAATCCTGTATGGACTCCCCCGTCAACCCTTGGACGCAATAACTCGTCACGGGTGACGCCGCGGTGATATTTCGCTTTCCCTGCTGACGCTGTTGCTGTTTGCTTCAATCAGCCAAACGGTGGGGTTGCATTCGTGTATCCGGCTTTACGGTGGGCCTGTGACTCAAGCCATCTGCCCCAGGTTCGTCAGCGCATGGCTCTATCATTGCCCCTCCTGCCGCTCGATGAGGCTTGAACCTTGCGCATCATGACCTTCAACGCCAACGGTATTCGTTCGGCGGCTTCCAAGGGTTTCTTCGGCTGGTTCGCGCAGCATGATGTGGACGTGCTGTGCCTGCAGGAAACCAAGGCGCAGATACACCAGTTGGACGATGCGGCTTTCCGTCCATCCGGCTATCACGCCGCCTTTCGTGATGCGGCCAAGAAGGGCTACAGCGGCGTGGCGATCTACAGTCGGCGCGAACCCGACGAGGTGCGTACCGAACTGGGCTGGTCACCGTTTGATGATGAGGGACGCTACCTCGAAGCGCGTTTCGGCAAGCTCAGCGTGGTGTCGTTCTACATACCCTCGGGTTCGTCCGGTGAGGAACGACAAGGCTTCAAGTTCGAGGTGATGGACTGGCTCAAGCCCATTCTCGATCAATGGCTGACGAGTGGCCGAGACTATGTCGTGTGCGGCGACTGGAACATCGTGCGGGCCGAGGCCGACATCAAGAACTGGAAGTCGAACCAGAAAAACTCCGGCTGCCTGCCGCATGAGCGGGCGTGGATGAACGGCCTGATTGCCGATGGCTGCGGTGATGGTTCCCCACAACCTGCGCACGGTTGGATCGACAGTTTCCGCGCGCTCAAGCCCGAGGCCCGAGACGAATACACCTGGTGGTCCAATCGCGCCGGCGCACGTGGCAACAACGTCGGCTGGCGGATCGACTACCAACTGTGCACGCCGTCCCTGGCTGCGAGTTTGAAATCCTGCGAAGTCTGGCGCGAGCCGAGATTTTCAGATCACGCCCCGTTTCTGGTGGACTACAGTCGATGAACGCGGCGGCAAACGCGCGCGGTTGGCGTGCTGTTCTGGCGGCGTTTGCGGCGCCCGCAGCATGGACCATGTTCTTTCTGGGATTTGCCTCGGGCCTGCCCTTCTTGCTGGTCGGTGTGACGCTGGCGTATTGGCTGCGTGAGGGTGGCATCGAGCTTCGATCGATCACCATGATCGCCAGCGCCGGTTTGGCGTACTCGTTCAAATTTCTGTGGGCGCCTCTGGTGGATCGCTGGCAACTGCCGTGGCTGGGGCGGCTGGGACTGCGTCGCGGTTGGTTGGTTCTGGCGATGCTGGCCTTGGTGCTGGGCTTGTTGGCGATGGCGGAAGTCACGCCAGCACGTTTGACGCTATTCATCGGCTTGACGGTGGCCGTCGCGATAGCAGGCGCCACACTCGATATCGTGGTGGATGCCTATCGCGTTGAGATTGCGCCGACCACGGATCAGGGCGCCTTGGTGGCGACCTACTCCTTGGGCTATCGCATCGCCTTGATCATCAGTGGCGCCGTGGCTTTGGTGCTGGCCGATCATGTGGCCTGGCCGTGGGTGTATCGCGCCATGGCCGCCTGTTTCCTCGTGCCCTTGGTGGCGTGCTTGGCGGCGCGTGAGCCGAATACGACGCGCCTGCGCAGTCAGACATGGGTGCAGGGTTTGCACGAAGGTGTCGTCGCGCCTTTCCTTGATGTGTTCAAGCGTTTTGGGCGTCCCACGGCCTGGGCGTTGATCGTGTTCATTCTGGGCATCAAGATCTCCGATCAAGCCCTGGTGGGTGGCATCATCGGGCCGTTCTATCTCGATCAGGGCTTCAGCAAGACCGAGATTGCCGCAGTCACCAAAGTCTACGGCATCTGGGTAGGCATCGCGGGCGTGTTTCTCGGGGGCGCTGCCGTGGCGCGTTGGGGTCTGTTGTGGCCCTTGTTGATCGCCATCGTGCTGGGTGCGGCCAGCAACCTTCTCTACCTCATCCTCATCGGCGCCAACGGTGATCTGACGCGACTGACCTTGGTGATTTCCGCTGAGAATCTGGCGCAAGGCTTTCTTGGCACGGCGGCAGTGGCCTATCTGTCGGCCTTGGTCAACCAACGCTACACCGCGACCCAATACGCGTTGTTTTCATCATTGATCATGTTGCCGGGAAAGCTGCTGGGGTTTTACTCCGGGATCATCGTCGAGCTGGGCGGCGGCTATGCGATCTATTTCGTGTTGAGCGCCGTGTTGGCGCTTCCGGCCGTGGCGCTGTTCTTCTGGTTGAAGCCGCGCGTGCGACTCGCCGACCCACTGGCCGACGATCGGCATCCGATTCAGCCATGAGCGGGGCACAGGCCACGCGCGGGAACTGGCCCTCGTGTTATGTTGCGCGACTCAAGCCCCAGCTACATCAACGTGGTGGGCACGCATTCACGCTGGACAGATTGTGAGCCATGCCTGATTTTCTCGTCCGTGACATCGAGCCGCAGGTTGCCGATCGCATCAAGCGCATCGCGCGCGAGCGTGGCTGGCCGATCAACGACGTGATTTTGCACCTGATCAAGGAAGCGCTCGGCATGGTGCGTCCGGAGGCGCCGGTACCGGGCGACATTGCGCGCTTGGCGGGTGCATTCGAGGATGAAGAATCACGCGCCTTGGCCGAGGCCATGAGGGCGATGCAGCAGTTGCCGGACGATACCTCGTACTGAACCCTCGTCGCGGGGTTCAAGCCGGATGAATTGCCCCCAGCACCCGCCCCCCCCGCGCGCCGGTCACTTCCGGAAGATTGCCGGACAATCCGAGCAGGGTTTGACGAGCCAGCCAGGCGAAGCCGGCGGCCTCGACGAAATCGGGATCGATCCCCAGCGCATCGGTCGTGAGTACCTGCATCGGATGCAGACAGTCCGTCAGGCGTTGCATCAAGTGATGGTTATGCACCCCGCCACCGCAGACATACACCGTGCGCGCATCGGGCAGACGCGTCTTCACGGCGGTCACGATCGAACAGGCGGTCAGCTCCAACAACGTGGCTTGCACGTCCTGCGGGCGATGGATGCAAGTGCCCAGACGCTGATCCAGCCAGGTCAGATGGAAGTGATCCCGCCCGGTGCTCTTGGGCGGGGGCAAGTCAAAGTAAGGATCGGCCAATAACCGCGCCAGCAGATCGGCATCGACACGCCCGCTCGCAGCAAACGCGCCATCACGATCAAACGCCTCACCGGTGTGCCGCTCGGTCCATGCGTCCATCAGCCCATTGGCAGGACCGGTGTCGAAACCGGTCACCGGTCCGTGGCGTGGGATGAGACTCACATTGGCAATGCCGCCGAGATTCAGCACGACGGCGTCTCCATCACGGTCCGCCAGCAAGGCGTGATGGAACGCGGGCATCAGGGGCGCGCCTTGGCCGCCGGCAGCGACGTCGCGGCGGCGGAAGTCCGCCACGGTGGTGATGCCTGTGCGCTCGGCAATCAGGTTGGGATCGCCGACTTGCCAGGTGAAAGGCATCGATCCAAAAGGGGCATGGCGCAGGGTCTGGCCGTGCGAGCCGATGCCCACTACCGTGTCGCTGGAAACAGCGTGGCTACCGAGCAGATCGAGCGCGGCCTGTGCGAACGCGCATCCAAGTGCATGGTCCAGACGCGCGATGCGTTCGGGCGAGACGCGTGTCTCCGCTTGTGACAGGGCCAGCACCTCCTCGCGCAAATCAGGATCAAGGGCGAAGGTCTGCGCGGCATGAACACGCGGTTGCGCGCCCGGGCTCAAGGCCAGCAAGGCGGCATCAATGCCATCCACGCTGGTGCCACACATCAGGCCCAGCCAGAGCTCCGTGTTGACGGGCCGATCACTTTGCGGCATAGCGCCGCGCACCCTCCAGCAACTGCAGCTTCGCCATCAAAGGCGCCGTCTGCGCATGGAAGCGTGCCAGCTCGGTCTTGGGCAAGGGCTCGGGCTTGGGCAAGGTCACCGTCAGTGGATCGCGGTGCACGCCATTGATACGGAATTCGTAATGAAGGTGCGGGCCGGTGGCCAAGCCGCTGCTGCCGACGTAACCGATGACGCTGCCTTGCCGGACACGGGCACCGTTGCGGTAGGAACCCAAGCGTGACATGTGGCCATAAAGGGTGGTGTAGCCACGGCCATGGTCGATGATGATGGTGCGGCCATAGCCGTTCTGCCAGCCGGCGAACCGGATGCGCCCGTCACCGGCGGCCATGATCGGCGTGCCGGAGCCGGCCGCGTAATCCACACCTTTGTGCGCGCGCATCCGACCCAGGATCGGGTGCTTGCGTGCACTGCTGAAACGCGAGCTGATGCGGGAGAACTCCACCGGAACGCGTAGAAAACCCTTCTTCATCGGGCGACCATCGAGGTCGAAATACGCCACCCGACCATCGGCAAAGGTATAGCGGAAAGCGTGATAGTCCTTGCCCTGGTTGGTGAAGCGCGCCGCGATGATGTCGCCGCCTCGCAGGCGCTCACCGTCACGGTAGACCTCTTCGTACACCACATCGAAACGATCGCCCACGCGCAGGTCGCGGGTGAAGTCGATGTCATAGCCAAAAACCTTCGCCAGTTCCAGCACCGTGCCGTGACCGATGCCGGCCTTGGCAGCAGCATCGAACAAGGACTCCTCGATCACCCCGCTCGCCATGTTCACGCGGAACTGCAGATCGCGCTGGGTCGTGGTTTCGGTGATGGTGTCGCCATCGATCTGGACCGTGACGATGCTGGCTTCACCCTGTTCAAAGCGCAGACCTTGCAGGACTCCGGGCTCGCCCAAATCAAACTCGAAGCGCGAACCGGCGCGAATCTGCGTCAGAGGCTGCTTCAAGGACGGGCGATCAAGCAGGCGATGCAAGAGCGTGGCTGACAGGCCAAGCGAGGCAAAGACATCCCCCATGGTTTGACCAGACTTGATCTCCACGCTTTGCCAATCACTCTCGACCGTCTCGACGCTGTTCGCGTCGGTCGCTTCGGGCGCAATGGCATCTGTATCGGGCAGCGGCAAGGGTTGTACCCAACGCTGCACCTCGTAATCACCCAGTTCGGAACTGGCGAAACCCGGCCCGATCGCGGCGGTCATCAGGATCGTCGCGGCGATGAGGCTTGCCAGCAACCAATGTTCGTGCGGCTTGCGCGCAGCAATCGCCACCGTGGGCGAATTGGCGTCGTGCGCGGCCGTGTCGTGCCGCTGCGTATCACTGTGCATTCCGTGTTCCCCGCGCGGCATCGCGCCCACAACTGGGCGAAAAGATAACGAGGATGAAGACCATGCGTCAAACCCTTGTTCGCACGGACTTTTTCAGCGTCGTTGCTTTAACGAGTCCTTAACTCGGTTGGTGCGTTTCGAAGCGTGACCGAAGCCGCGCAACGTGGTTTTGCACGCCATCCTTTAGACTGATCGGCTCATTTGCATTGCCAAACCATTTTCTCGCTGGAGATCATTGCCCGTGACCACGCTGCAACATGCCCTCGACATGATCGGTCGCGGTGCCGACGAGCTCATCAAGCAAGAAGAGCTGGAGGCGCGCTTGCGACTTGGCCGACCGCTTCGGATCAAGGCTGGATTTGATCCCACAGCGCCCGATCTGCATCTGGGGCATACCGTCCTGCTCAACAAGATGCGCCAGTTTCAGGATCTGGGGCATCAGGTCATATTCCTGATCGGTGACTTCACCGGCATGATCGGTGACCCGACAGGCAAGAACGTTACCCGCAAGCCACTCACCCGCGATGATGTCCTCGCCAACGCCCGCACCTACGAGGCGCAGGTGTTCAAGGTGCTCGATCGCGAACGAACCGAGGTGCGCTTCAACTCCGAATGGTTCGGCACGATGAACGCCGCCGACATGATTCGCCTGGCTGGCCAACATACCGTCGCGCGCATGCTGGAGCGGGATGACTTTGCCAAACGTTACGCCGCGCAACAGTCCATCGCCATCCACGAGTTCCTGTATCCACTGGTCCAGGGTTATGACTCGGTGGCGCTCAAATGCGACGTCGAACTGGGTGGCACCGACCAGAAGTTCAATCTGTTGATGGGGCGCGGCTTGCAGGAGCATCATGGTCAACCGCCGCAGATCGTGCTGACCATGCCCCTGTTGGAAGGGCTTGATGGCGTCAACAAGATGTCCAAGTCCTTGGGCAACTACATTGGTATCGACGAACCAGCTATCGACATCGTCACCAAAACCATGAAGATCGGCGACGAGCTCATGTGGCGATGGATCGAATTGCTCAGCTTCGAGATCGGCATCGAAGAATCCGCGCGGTTGAAGGATGACGTCGCGGCGGGGCAACTCAATCCACGTGACATCAAGTTGCGCTTGGCGCGTGAACTTGCCGCACGTTTCCATGATGCTGCCGCTGCCGAACAAGCACTCGCCGGCTGGAACGCGGTGGTGCGTGGTGAAGGCGACACTTCCCTCTTGCCATTGAGCGAAATCGCCGTGCCAAGCGCGGGGCTGCGCCTTTCTGCCTTGCTGGTGGCGGCTGGCTTGGCGACCAGCAATTCCGAAGCCTATCGCAAACTGAAGGAGCACGCGGTGCGGATCGATGCGGGTGTGGTCGAGGATGGGCAACGCGTCTTCGTGCCTGGCTTCGAAGGCGTCCTGCAGATCGGCAAGCGCAACTTTGCGCGCGTGCGCTTGATTGCATCGCCGTGAGTGAGGCTTGCTGACTGCACGCCAACACGCGCGGATCAAATGCAGGACCACGACACGAATGTGTTGACGAACGAAAAAACTGGTGTATAGTGAGCGGCTCGCTTGGACGAAACGCCCAAGTTGATGAAACCGAAAAGACACGCAAGTGTTGGCACGCAAGTGTCGTAGGTTTCGACCGGATCTTTGACAGTGTACGCAGGTAACTTGTGCGGACGTCTGGCGATGGGTGAGTAGCCTATTGCAAGCGTCAAACATAAACCTAAGAGTCAGCAATGAACGCTTGGGGTTGAA
>DASSYF010000056.1:0-164128 GCA_035703435.1 Chiayiivirga sp.
CCGAGTACGAGTGCGAATAGCGCCCACCGTGCAGCAACTGCTGCCACTGGCGCACCATGCCCATGTACTCGTTGTTCATGATGAAAAGCTTGATCGGCAGCCGGTGTTGAACGGCCGTGGACATTTCCTGGATGGTCATCAAGACACTGGCTTCGCCGGCGATGTCGATCACCAAGGCATCCGGATGGGCCACCTGCACGCCCACGGCGGCGGGAATGCCATAGCCCATCGTGCCGAGGCCGCCCGAGGTCATCCAACGATTGGGCTGGTCGAAGTGAAAGTGCTGCGCGGCCCACATCTGGTGTTGGCCGACTTCGGTGGTGATGTAGGTGTCGTGCTTGCGGGTGAGTGCGTGGAGGCGCCCAATCGCATGTTGCGGCTTGATCACGTCATCGGAATTTCGGTACGCCAAGGAGCGCCGTGCGCGCCAGCCATCGATGCTTTCCCACCAGTGGCCGCGAGCGTGTGCGTCGATTTCCGCCACACGCGGCGCAATGAGCGCCAGCAAGGCCTCCAGTACGTTCGCGCAGTCGCCGACGATCGGCACGTCCGCCCGGACGATCTTGCTGATCGAAGAGGGGTCGATGTCGACGTGGATCTTGAGCGAGCCGGGTGAGAATGCATCCAGCCGTCCGGTGCAACGGTCATCGAAACGGGCACCCAGGGCGATCATCACATCGCACTGGTTCATCGTCAGATTGGCTTCGTAGGTGCCGTGCATGCCGAGCATGCCGAGCCATTTCGGGTCGCTGGCGGGGAATGCGCCCAGGCCCATCAGGGTGGACGTGACCGGGAAGCCGGTGACGCGGGCCAGTTCGCGCAACAACTCCGATGCGCGCGGCCCTGAGTTGATGACGCCCCCACCGACATAGAACACCGCACGCTTGGCCGACAGGATCAACTCGGCTGCTTGTGCGATGCGCGCCGGGTCGCCTTCGGTTTGCGGCTGGTAAGTGGGATGCAGAAGCTCGCCATTGCGCTCGACGTAGGCACCGCGCTTGAACTGGATGTCCTTGGGAATATCCACCACTACCGGGCCGGGCCGGCCGCTGGTGGCGATGTGGAAGGCATCGTGCAGAACCCGCGCCAGATCGTTGACATCCTTGACCAGAAAATTGTGCTTGGTGCACGCACGCGTGACGCCGATGGTGTCGCATTCCTGGAAGGCATCGGTGCCGATCAGGTGGGTGGGAACCTGACCGGTCAGACAGACCATCGGAATCGAATCGAGCAGGGCATCGGCCAGCCCGGTGACGGCATTGGTGGCGCCAGGGCCGGATGTCACCAGCACCACGCCTACTTTTCCGGTGGAGCGGGCATAGCCTTCGGCCGCGTGCGCGGCGCCTTGCTCATGGCGTACGAGAATGTGTTCGATCGTGTCCTGCTGGAAAATCTCGTCGTAAATCGGCAGGACCGCTCCGCCGGGATAGCCGAAGATGTGCTCGACACCCTGGTCGCGCAATGCGCGAACCACGATCTCGGCGCCAGTGGGGAGTTGTTCGGACATGATGGGGAACCGTCTGTGTCTTGGAAAAGGACGAACACTGCGTGTCGGCGACGCATCCAACGCGACCGAACGAGGCAAGATTTGCCGCAGTGCGACATGAACACTCCACGGAACCCGTGCCGTTGTCAAGCAAATAAATCTTGCATGGCAGCATTGCCTACATGCGGGCGTCCGAGATGCATGAAGGTCTTCGCGTGTGCCGGGAATTCTGCGTTCGTATGAACGCATATTCATTCCTAGCCGGACCGGAGCAAGGACTGTCGGCACCGACAGGCGTTTGTGATTTTTTGAGCTTGGTTGCAGGTATGGGCCACGGACGCACGCCTTGTCGATGCCCCTTCATCACCAAGCGCTGATCGTCGGCGATGGCGGAACTTTGAATGCGTGTCAGATTTTTCCGTGATGGTGCGTATCACGATAAGAGCCATGCACTTGGCACAGGCGTTGGCGGGCAGAATTGTCACCTGAT
The DNA here is from genome assembly GCA_035703435.1 of Chiayiivirga sp. Classification (GTDB taxonomy): domain Bacteria; phylum Pseudomonadota; class Gammaproteobacteria; order Xanthomonadales; family Xanthomonadaceae; genus Denitratimonas. Next base: position 1,977 of record DASSYF010000056.1, read on the forward strand.
CACGCGCCGGACCCGGGCGTTGCAAGGGTGCTGATTGGGTTTGCGGCGTCGGCTTGAATTGAAGTATATACTCCAGAAAAAAGCGCCAAGAGGATCACGGTTGTGTTGTCACAATCCCATGCGAAGTTCCTCTCACCCGTGGGCAGCGAGACGCTGGTTCTGCTGCAGGCGACTGCGAAAGAGCGCCTGACCGAACTTTATGAAGTGGAGATCGTGGCCGTAGCGGAGACTGCCGCCATCGACGAGGCTTCGATCCTCGGCAAGGATTGTGCGGTGGAGGTCAAGACCAACCTTGGCAAATTGGCTTGGTTTGCAGGCCAGGCCTCGCGCTTCAGCTACCTCGGAATTGTCGACCACAACCATCGGTTTTCAATCAGCCTGCGGCCCACACTGTGGTTCCTTGGGTACAACAAGCGTTACACGATTTATCAGGACAAGTCCGTCATCGAGATCCTGCAACTGGTGCTCAAGCGCGCCGGCGTGACGCGTGTTCGGTTCGAGCACACCGGCTCGTACGAGCCGATCGAATATGTGGTCCAGTACGCCGAGTCCGATCTGAATTTCGTTCAGCGCCTGATCGAGCATCATGGCTTGTTTTACTGGTTCGAACACGCAGCCGGCGGTGAAACACTCGTCATCGTTGATGATGTGACCTCGCTCAAGCCCTGTGATCCGGCAAGCCTGCCGTTTGCAACGCGCATGGCGGGCGATGGCCGAAATGCGCATCGCGAGGAGGTCACGGGCTGGCAACAATCCACGCGCGTGGCATCCCACCATTACGCTGCACGCGACTACGACTTCAAGCAGCCTCCCAAGACCCTGGATAGCCAAGATACCCAAGGGCCGCAACGCTCCGCCAACGTGCAGGAACGCTATGTCTACCCTGGCTCGTACGACAACGAGGGTGAGGCGGCACGCTTGGCCAAGTTGCGCACCGAGTACATGAAAGCGGCACGCGAGCGATTCGAGGGGCGCATGGATGCCATCAAGTGTCGTGCCGGCTATAGTCTGGTGCTGACCGAACACCCTCATGCGCCCTTCAACCAGAAGTACATTGCCTTGGCGTCGAATTGGAACGTGCATGCGGCCAGCACGCGCTCATCAACCGAGAGCGGCTGGGTATTGGAGGGGGTCGTCGAGTTTCAAAAAGCGTCCCTGCCATATCGGGCGCGCCTGTCCGCGACCAAACCACGCGCTTCGGGTCCACACACGGCGCGCGTGGTCGGACCACCCGGGCAGGAAATCTGGAGCGACAAATACGGTCGGGTGAAGGTTTCATTCCAGTGGGATCGCGAATCGACCCAGGATGATCGCAGCTCGTGCTTCCTGCGGGTGATGACACCGTGGGCTGGGCCTCAGCGTGGATTCTTCGCCTTGCCGCGGATCGGCGACGAGGTTCTGGTCTGGTTTCTGGATGGCGACCCGGATCGCCCGATTGTCGCCGGCTCGGTGTTCAACGCCGACAACGTGGATCCGACGCTGAGGGAAACCACGCACATGGCCCTGCGATCGCGCTCCACGACCGAAGGCGGGAGCGAGCAGTTCAACGAACTGCGGTTCGAGGACACTACCGGGCAGGAGCGTGTCTATGTCCAGGCCGAGAAGAACCTGCAGTTTCTCGTCAAGAATGACCGTCTGGGCAAGATCGAGCACGACGAAACCAAGAAGATCGGCAACAACCGAAGCATACGCATCGGCGCCAATGATCACTTGAAGGTGGGCAAGTCTCGTACTGCCGAGATCGGCGACGATGACAGTCTCAATGTGGGCAGCAATCGTGACGCCACCATTGGCTCCAACGATGACCTGTCTGTCGGGGGCTCGCGCAGCACAAGCATCGGCGATGACGACACCCTTACGGTGGGTTCAAAACGTGAATCCTCGATCGGTTCGGACGACGATTTGAGCGTTGGCGCCTCACGCAGCACCGCCGTCGGCCAGGACGACACGCTCTCGGTTGGAATGAGTCGCTCCGTGCGTGTGGGTCAGAACCTCAATCTGGTGGTAGGGCAATCGTTCTCCATCGATGTCTCCAGTGGATTTGACATCAAGGTGGGATCGGCACGCCTTTCGATGAAGAGTGACGGATCACTGACCTTGAGTGGCGTCAATATCGAACTTGATTCCACTGCCCAGTTGAAGTTGAGCGGCATGACCGCAGCGCTTTCGGGGACAACGACCGTGGACGTGTCGGCAGGTACCAAGGCCACCGTGGACGGAATCTTGGTGAACCTGGACGCCAAGGGCATCGCTCAGGTGTCCGGGGCCTTGGTGAAGATAGGTTGAGACGATGTCATTCATCACGATTCAGAACGTCATGGCATCCGATCGCACACCCGCTGCGGGCGAGCGGCTTGCCGGAACTCCCGTGGCGTTGCGCCTTGAAGAGCTGTGCGACGGCAAGCCTGCGTACTATCTCGGCGACGAGATGCGGGCAGAAGCCGTTGAGCCCAATTGGCGCGAAGCCGTAACGCTGGCGCAGGATCTGATGCAGCGCAGCGCGGACTTGGGCGTCCTCGTGCGATTGGCCGCTGGCTGCCTGCGTGAACGTACGCTCGATGCATTCGTCGATTGCATCGAGGTGTTGACCGCGCTGCTCGAACACCACTGGGATGCGTGTTATCCCGAGCTGGATGTGGATGAGGATGACGGCACCAGCGATGCCAGTGTGCGCCTTGGCGTGCTGGGCCGATTCGAAGACGAAAAGCTGATGCTCGGACCCTTGCGTGAGGTACGCATCGATGATGCCGGGGTACCGGGAGGGTCGTTATCGTTGGCGGCGCTGATGGCTTCGGGTGCTGGCACGGCCATGATGCAAGCGGCAGTGCAGGCGTTGGACCGATTGATGGAGCTCTCCGATCGCATCGAGCGCGCGGTCGCGACGCAGTCCCCCGAGGATGCGGATTTTTCCATCTACCGATTCAAGGAAACCTGCCTTGGCCTGCGCAAGGGGTTGGTGGCGAGCGCCAGTGGTGCGGGCCAAGCCGAGCAAACCGGCACCACGACGAATACCACACCCGCCACGGCCGGCCTGGATGCCTTGGTTGCCGGCGTGCAACCGGCGCGCGGGCGCGAGTTGGCGGTGGCGCAAATTCGCACTGTCATCCGTTACTTTGAAACGGTTGAACCATCCAGCCCGGTCATCGGGGTGTTGGAACGAGCGGTGGATCTGATTGGCAAGGATTTTTGGGCACTGATGTCGGAGTTGGGGGATCAGCGTCTTGTGGATGCGATGGGCGAGATTCGCCTGTTTGCGAAGAAGTGACCATTCATCGGAGAGGGTAACCATGAGCAAGCGCAAGAACAGTCAGGCTTTCATCGGTCGCAATCGGCCACCCCGAGTGCAGATCACCTACGACCACGAGACCTTGGGCGCCAACAAGAAGGTCGAGCTGCCTTTCGTGATGGCGGTCATGGCCGACCTGTCCGGCAAGTCGTCGGCCGAGCTGCCAGCCATCGCCGACCGTAAGTTTCGGGAGATCCATCAGGAGAACTTCGACCAGGTGCTGAAATCCGCCAAGCCCACCGTGCAGTTTGCTGCCGAGAACAAGTTGTCGGGTTCGGGTCGCTTGGCGGTGAATCTGGAATTCGAAAGCATGGATGATTTTTCCCCGGCGGCGGTGGCGAAGAAAGTCGAGCCCTTGGCCAAGCTCTTGGAGGCGCGTACGCAACTGGATCATCTTCTGACGTACATGGATGGCAAGGGCGGCGCCGAGAAGCTTTTGAACGAATTGATGGGTGATCCCGATCGCCTCAAGCAATTGCTTGAAGGCGGCGCGTCGGCGGATTCTGATTCAGCGACCAAGGAATAAGGAAAGCAGGACATGGCACGTACGTCGAACACGAAGCAAGACGCCGCCGAGCAAGGTGCAGTAGCCGTCCAGGAACTGGATGATTTTTCCCGTCTGCTGGAACAGGAAATCAAACCCAAGACCGAAGAGGCGCAGAAGGAAATCCAGCGTGCGGTCAAGTCATTGGCCGAGCATGCCCTCGATCACGCCGCGCTGATCACCGATGACGCCGTTGAAACCATCCAGTCGCTCATTGCCGAAATCGATCGCAAGCTGACCGATCAGGTCAATGCGATCATGCATCACCCCGACTTCCAGACGCTGGAAGCCACGTGGCGGGGTCTCTTCCGCATGGTGAGTGAAACTGAAACCGACTCCATGCTCCAGATCAAGGTGCTGAATGCATCCAAGAAGGATGTCGGGCGCATGCTGCGGCGTTATCAGGGCGCACTCTGGGATCAGAGTCCGCTGTTCAAGAAGCTCTACGAAGAAGAATACGGCACCGCCGGCGGTCAGCCCTTCGGCGCGATCATCGGCGACTATTACTTTGATCAGTCCGCGTCGGACATCGAAGTCATGAAGGGCATGGCGCGCATTGCTGCTGCATCGCATGCGCCTTTCATCGCCGCCGCGGGACCATCCCTGCTGGGCATGGAGTCGTGGCAGGAGATGTCCAACCCACGTGACATCAAGAAGCTTTTGACAACCCCCGACTACGCTGCCTGGCGCTCATTCCGCGAGTCCGAGGATTCCAAGTACGTCGGCTTGACCTTGCCACGGTACCTGGCCCGCATGCCATACGGTGCAGAAGGCGAAGTCGTCGAGGAGTTCGCGTTCGAAGAAGACGTGGCCGGTGCCAATTCCTCGAAGTTCGTCTGGTCCAATGCGGCGTATGCCATGGGTTCCAACATCACCCGCGCGTTCAAGGAGTATGGATGGTGCAGCCAGATTGCTGGCTTCAACACCGGCGGCCTGGTCGAAGACCTGCCGATGCACACCTTCCCCAGTGACGATGGTGGTGTGGACGTCAAGTGCCCGACCGAAATTGCCATCACGGATCGGCGCGAGAAAGAATTGAGTGACAGCGGCCTCATGCCCTTGGTGTTCAAGAAGAACACCGATCAGGCCTTCTTCATCGATGCTTCCTCGGTGCACGACGCGCCACGCTTTGACGATCCGGTGGCGACGTCCAATGCCAAGTTGGGCTCGAAACTCACCTACATGTTCGCCACGTGTCGCTTCGCCCATTACCTCAAATGCATGGTGCGAGACCATCTGGGTTCGCACAAGGAGGAGCGCGAGCTGCGCGACTGGCTGCACAAATGGATCATGCAATACGTGTTGACCAACCCGGAGCAACATTCGGAGGAGGAGAAGGCACGCAAACCATTGGCGGATGCCGGCGTCGAGGTCGAGCCGGATCCGGAGAATCCGGGGTACTACCGGTCCAAGTTCTATTTGCGACCTCACTACCAGTTGCAGGGTCTTTCCATCTCCCTGCGTCTGGTTTCACGCATTCCCAAGGCTCAAGGCAGCTGACTCGCCTGAGCCATCGTTTCGATTACTTCCATCATCAAAGGAGCTGCAGTCATGGCTATTGACATGTTTCTGGATATTCCGGGCGTTGAGGGCGAGTCTGCCGACAAGACGTATAGCAAGAAGATCGATGTCCTGGGTTTCAAATGGGGCATGACCCAGTCGGGTACCTTCCATCAAGGCACCGGCGGTGGCGCCGGCAAGGTCTCGGTGCACGACATCACCATCAGCAAGTTCGTGGACAAGGCCTCGCCCAACCTGATGTTCCACTGCGCCAGTGGCAAGCATCTGGCCAGTGCCAAGTTGATCGTACGCAAGGCCGCCGGCGATTCGCCACTCGACTATTTCGTCGTGGAAATGACCAATGTTCTGGTGGCCGCCCTCGACACCGATGGTGGAAACACCAATGACCGCCCGAGCGAAGCGGTGACGCTGAACTTTGCCCAGGTCAAATTCATCTACAAGACCCAGATGGACAACGGCTCGCCCGGCCCGGATTCGACCTTCGGGTGGGACGTTCAGAAGAACGTCAAGATCTGAGTGCTGATGTCGTGGGTCCGCTGATCGATCGTTTGTGCAAACAGTCGGCGGGCGTGCAACGACAGTGGCGACTGCGATTGCGTGCGGCCTATGCGCCGCACGCGGTCGAACTGGCGGAGGCGTGCCGCTCGGCATTGGCGTTCCTTGGGGTGCGCGTGGGCGATCCAGAGGCGGGTCAATTGCCTTTGTCGACGCGATCCGGTGGCGTCACCGATGAGCTGATTGAAGCCCGCTTCATCCAATGGGATGGGGCTGAGGTGCCGCTATCGCGGATTGGCGTGCTCGAGTTCATCAACGTGCACGGCACCGGAGAAGAGCACCAGCGACGGCAGTGCGTGCAATCGATTCTGGACAACCTTGAGTCGCTATTCAATTCCGATCCGATCGAATCCGGGGTGAACCTCACGGCCTTTCCCTCGATCCGTTCGTCGGTGCTCAATTACGGTATTGGCTTGGGCACAGGGCGCTCGATCTCGACCGTCAATCCGCGAGAGTTCGAGGCGGCCGTGGGTGCTGCGATTCGTGCCTTCGAGCCGCGACTCGATGCACAGAGCGTGATGGTTTCGATGGTTTCGCGGCCGGTGGATGATGTGACGGCTGATATTCAGATCGTGATCGAGGCGACCTTGCGCGGCCAGGTCGGGGGTGTGCCGATGCGGGTGCTCACCGATATCGACATGGTCAACGGGCGTGTCCGGAGTCGTGCGGCATGAGTCGAGTTTCCACCGATTTTCTCGGGATGTTCGAGGAAGAACTGGGCTTTCTCAGGCAATCGGGTGCTCGATTTGCCGATGACCACCCCGCCTTGGCGGCGGGCATGGGTCCCAATCAGGCTGAAGACCCTTCCGTCGAGCGGTTGCTGGAGGGCGTGGCGTTCCTGTCGGCACGCGTGGGCTTGAAGCTGGCAGCGAGTGAGCGTCAGGTCGCCCGGGAACTGCTGCAGGCCATGGTCCCGATTCTGGTGCAGCCGGTACCGTCGACGGCCGTGCTCAGTCTCGATGCCGAAGACAATTTGAATCAGATTTCGGCGCCCATCGAGGTCAGTCGCGGCACGAACGTGCGCATGGGCGCACCCTCGATCGGTGGGCAGTGTCAGTTCCGAACCACCCAGGAATTGACGGTGTATCCATGGCGTTTGGAGAACGTGCGTTACTTTGGAAGCGCGGCAATGCCTTCGTTGCAGGGCAGTCTGCCGGCCCGCATGAAGGCAGCCAAGGCCTCCATGGTATTGACGTTCCAGGTCGGCAAGCAGGCGCAGGCAACGGGTTTCTCACTCAACGACTTGACGCTGCATGTGGGTGGCGACAGTGCCGCGGCCGCATCGCGCGTGTTGCGAGCGATGCTTTGTGATGGCCTCGGCGTGGTGGCGGTGGCGCAAGGACAGGCCTTGGGTTGCGCGCAGGACAAGCCGCTGTTCGAGGTGCCGGGCTTTGATGAGGACGAGCGATTGTTCGATCGTGGCCATGCACAGTATTCGGGACACCGGGTGCTGGCGGAGTGGTTTGCCATGCCGGAGCGCTTCCAGTTTGTGCGGTGCCGGTTTTCCGGCGCCACCGAGGTGCGTGTACAAGGCGTGACGCAGGTTCAGGTCTGCATGATGTTGAACACCGATCACCCCGCGCTTGCAGAGGATTTGACACGCGTCGAGTGGAACGCAAGTGCGGTGCCAGTGGTGAATGAGTACACCGCGCGTCTGGATCGCGTGCTTTGGAATCCGGCGCAAACCGAGTGCCACTTGGTGGTGGATCGTCTCCAGCCAAACGCTCAGGAAATCCTCGACGTGCACGAGGTCAGCGTTTATCAGAAGGGCGGCGCTGCCATTCCGGCGCGCTCGATCCTGGATCCGACCCTGGATGCGGGCAGCGCGCCTTTCGCCTATCACGTACTGCGTCGCATGCGTGCGCCATGGCGTCTTGGTACATCGGCCAAGGTACCGGACCGCCGCGATGAAGCTGCCACCACCGTGCACCTTTCGCTGGTGGCGCCGAATGCGCCCGAACAGGTGGTGCTGGTCGACCAGGTGGCCGTGACGGCTTTGGTGTGCGACGGCGATCGTCCACAAAAGCTTTGGCGAACCTCGGGTGTCCGCTGGGCCGTTGAAGCGAGTGGTGGCTTGAAGGTCAAGGTCCTGACGCCGCCGACGGCGTGTACGCGCCGGCACCTGTTGGAAATCGACACCTGGGCACTGGTGAGCAACTTGCGCCAATCGCTGGAAACTTTTGTTCAAGCCGATTTCACTGTGTTGGCGCGCCGACTTCGCGAACAGGTGGCGCGATTCGTGCTCGATGGATCCGCACGCAGCCAGCGAATGATCGAGTCCATCCGGGCTGCGGGCGCGCGCACCGCGGTTCGTGCGGTGCCGGGCGGTGGGCCGCTGGCGTATTGCCGTGGCGTCGTGGTCGAGATCGAAACCCATGTCGAGGATGTGGACAACGCGCAGATGTTCATGTTCTCGTTGGTCCTGGATCGTTTCCTGGCGGGCCACTGCTCGATCAATGGCTTTACCCAGTTGGGTGTTCGTACCCCCTTATCGGAGATCTCATGGCAGTGGCCGGCACGACGCGGAATGACCGAACTGCTCTGACTTCGGCCGTGGTCCGTGACTACCTGAGCACGCATGCGCGGCGGGTTGCGCTGTTCCAAGCCATGCAGCTGATTGATGCGAGCCGTGGAGTTGAGGGCCAAGGCGAGGCGATTCGGGTCAAGCACGTTCCACACCTGCATCACCCCAACTGCGATCTGGATGCGGTGCGCGAGGACGATGGCGAATGGGTGCTCGAATCCTATGTGCTGGGCTTGCTTGGGCCGACCAGCCCGATGCCATTACGTCTGGCAGAAGAGGCGGTGTGGCAGCTTCGGCAAGGGCGCGCTTCGCCGCTGGCTGATTATTTGGCCATGCTCGGCGAGCGTCACGTGCAATGGTTTTATCGTGCCTGGCTCCTGGGGCGTGCCGAACACGGACACGGACGCGGTGGCAGTCGCCTGCAGCGCGCCGCTTCCACCCTGAGTGGCAATCAAACCGTGGAAGCCCGGGACCTGGGTGTTCTCGGCTTGTTGCTCAATGCGCCGCGGAGCAGCGCCGCCCTGTGTGCCCTCATCACGGCTCAGACCGGCTGCAAAACGCGCTTGGATCAGCTGCTCGGCGAATGGCTGGCCATTGAACCGGCCGATCGTTGCGCCTTGGGTGGGGCAGTGCTCGGTTCCAACACCACCATTGGCGTTCGCGTGTGGCAGCGCATTGGCTTGTTCCAGATTCATTTGGCAGTCGCGAGCTATGCGCAGTATGTGTCGCTCTTGCCGCATCGAGGCGCTGCCTCACGGCAACTTGAATACCTGATCAGCCGGTTTCTCGCAGCCGGCTTGAAGTGGCGCTACCTGTTGACCTTGCCTAGTGTCGAAGTCCGCCCGGCGTGCTTGGGCGTGGTCGGCGCCCTGGGTGAGACCGCGTGGTCGGGGCGACCTGCCACGCCAACGGCCAGTGTCTGCTTGTCTTCACCTTCGTCCCGCCTCGGAATGAGATCAAACCCATGAACCAGCCACTCAAGATTCAACGCGCTGTCATCGCCAAGCGGCTCGATCCGACCTGTTACAAGGCACTGGAGGCGGCCTTCGGGTTCGCCCGATTGCGCGGCAATGCCCAAGTGGATTTGTTGCATTGGCTGCATCAGCTACTGGACAGCGCGCGATCCGACCTCGACGTGATCACGCGCAACAGCAGCCGCTTGCGCGACGATCTGGATCGCGCCTTGCTCGAAGAATTGGACAGGCTACCGAAAGGCTCCGAGCGGGTCAGCGACTTCAGCGCGGGCATCGACGAAGCCATGGAAGCCGGCTGGGTCGTGGGTTCCGGCTACTGTGGTGTAGCCCGGATCCGTTCGGCGCACCTGCTGGCGGGAATTTTGCGTGACACCAGTCTGCTGCGTTCGTTGGGCGCGGTCGGTACGGTCTTGCGCAAGCTGTCGGTGGACGAGGTGGTCGCGATGATCCCGACCTTGCCAGCGGATCTGCCCGAGTCCGGCGCCAGCGTCGCCTTGGGTGATGCGACGGTTGCCGCGGGAAATGAAACGGGTGCGCCGACTGATCAAAGCGCCTTGGGCAAGTACACCCAGGATCTTACCGCAGCAGCCAAGGAGGGCAAGATCGATGCCGTGATTGGCCGTGACAACGAGATTCGTCAGATCATCGACATCCTGCAACGCCGGCGGCAGAACAATCCCATCCTGACCGGCGAGCCGGGCGTGGGCAAGACGGCCGTGGTGGAGGGTTTGGCACGCGCGATCGTGCAGGGCGAAGTGCCACCGATGCTCAAGGATGTGCGTTTGTTGAGCTTGGATCTCGGAGCGCTCCAGGCCGGTGCCAGCATGAAGGGCGAATTCGAGGCGCGATTGAAGGCGGTGATCGAAGCCGTGCAGCAGTCGCCACAGCCCATCATCCTGTTCGTGGATGAGGCCCACACCTTGGTCGGTGCGGGTGGCGCGGCCGGAACGGGTGATGCGGCAAACTTGCTCAAGCCGGCGTTGGCGCGCGGCACCTTGCGCACCATCGCGGCCACGACCTGGGCCGAGTACAAGAAGTATTTCGAGAAAGATCCCGCTCTGGTCCGACGCTTCCAGGTCATCAGCGTGGACGAGCCGCGAATCGAGGCGGGCGTGCGCATGTTGCATGGCTTGCGTCCTGCAATGGAGGGCCACCACAAGGTCGAAGTGCTCGACGAAGCCGTGCGTGCAGCGGTGGAGTTGTCGAGCCGTTACATCCCGTCGCGCCAGTTGCCGGACAAGGCCATCAGCCTGTTGGATACCGCCTGTGCGCGTGTCGCCGTGGGTTTGCACGCAGAACCTGCCGCCGTCACCGAGGCGCGGCGCGCGGTGGAATCTTTGGAACTGGAGCTGCGGCTGCTGGACAAACGCGTACGTCTCGGCGAGGTTCTGGATGAGCGCATCGCTGAAGTCAAGGCGAACCTGACTCAGGCTCAGAATGAGCTTGCAACCTTGACGGACAAGTGGACCCGCGAAGTCGAGTTGACCGGTGCCATTGCTGACTTGAGGGCGACCTTGACGGCCGATCCCGCTTCCGAGGCAAGCGACGAGGAAGGGCGCGTGGTTGCGCTCAACGAGCTGCAACAAAAACAGAAGGCACTCGATCAACTGCACGACGCCGGCAGCGTGCTGGTGGATCCCTATGTCAGTGCCAATGTCGTGGCGTCGGTGGTATCCGATTGGACGGGTGTCCCGCTGGGGCGCATGGTGCGGGACGAAGCCACCACCTTGGCGCATTTGGCCGATCTGCTGGGTGAGCGCGTGGTGGGACAAGCGCAGGCGCACGTGCAATTGGCCAATCGCATTCGAGTCGGGAAGGCCGGTTTGCAGGATCCGACACGTCCCATTGGCGTGTTCCTGATGGCCGGTCCATCGGGCGTTGGCAAAACCGAAACCGCCTTGGCCTTGGCCGAAATTCTCTACGGTGGTGAGCAGAACCTCATCAGCATCAACATGAGCGAATTTCAGGAGGCGCATACCGTCAGCACGCTCAAGGGCGCGCCTCCCGGCTATGTCGGTTATGGCGAAGGCGGGCGCTTGACCGAGGCGGTGCGCCGCAAACCCTATTCGGTGGTGCTGCTGGATGAAGTGGAAAAGGCACACCCGGATGTGCACGAAATCTTCTTTCAGGTGTTCGACAAGGGCGCGATGGAGGATTCCGAAGGCCGTCGCATCGATTTCCGCAATTGCGTGATCCTGTTGACCACCAATGTCGGTTCCGATGAGCTGATCGAGTTCGCTACGGCTGCACAGCGTCCTGAGAATGTCGGCGTCGAGGACGTGATCATGGGGCCACTGCGCGAAGTGTTCCCCGATGCGCTGTTGGGGCGCATGAAATTGGTGCCGTTCATGCCCTTGGGACGCGAGGTGCTCGATGCCATCGTCAAGCGCCGGCTGGCCGATTTGCAGCGCCGCGCCAAGCACAACTACGGCGTCGATGTCGTATTCAGTGACAGCCTGTATGCCTGGGTATCCGAGCAGGCGCGGCCGACGGTTTTCGGTGCACGTTTGGTCAATACCATCGTCACCGATCGGGTCGCACCACGCCTGGCAGAAGCACTGATGCAGGGCGCCACGCTTGCGCGATTGGAACTGGATATTGGCAGCGACGGTGGGGTCGAGATCAAGACCGACGCATGACGCCTTGCTCGCGGGGGTTCAGATGCGAACCTGCGGCGGCTCAGCCGCCGATCAACACGTTGGGGCAGCATCCCACGATGACGCCGCCGTGTGCCGTCATGTCACCGACACGTGCGGCGGGAAGGCCACCGATCAGTACCTTGAAGGAGCCTTGCACCACCACATCCGGCGGCCCCACGCACACGGCCATCGTGCTGAGCGTGGCAGCGGGCAAGCTCCCGATCAACACCTTCATGCAGCCGGGGGGGAGGAGTGGTCCGCCAACGTGTGGTTTGACCACATCGACCATGGGACACACGTGCATGTCGGTGACGCGAGCTGCAGGGCGCATGCGAATTGCTCCATACTGCGTTGCAACGAGGGTGTATCGTGATCACACATCAAGCACGGAGAGCCTAGCATGATTGCCTCGGCCGATGTTGAAAGGATCCAAGTCAAGCTGCAGGCCTTGCCGGCGCTTGATGCGATTCGCCGGATTCTTCCGTACCTGCACCGCACACAGGCCTGTCAGGGTGACAATGCCGACTCGTGGGCGCTGCGTTTCGCCGGCGACTGGCTGGCGAAGCCCGACGAGGACAGGCGCATGGCCGCCTTGCAGGAGGCCGAGCGACTCAACTTTGCAGGTGTCGCCGGCTTGCTCTATGCCGCGATCGGCTGGACACGTGGCTCGATGGTCGATCCGAAGGTGAGTGAGGTTCCGGTTCCCGATGGCCTTAGCGCGAGAGCAGGTGTCGGTGCGGTGCTGACCGCCATGGCGGCTGAGACGGATATGGAACGTCGGCAGACATTGGCGGATGAGCTGTTGGCCGAACTGGGTTGATTTCACGCGTGGGGTGCGCATTCATGGTGATGCGCGGACGTGATCGACTGGCGTGAAATCGGTGCAGTCGGGACTGACCAAAGCCATCCCGCCCTGATGTCGGCTCAAGCCGGCTCGATCAGGGCCAAGCGACGGTAGCGATCGCTGCCGGTTTTCTTCAACCCGAGCAGGGCACCGACGCCGCGGCGCTCACTTTCGGCGCCTCCGATGGCGTCGATCTGCAACGCCGGTGGTGGTTCGTTGCGCCATACCCGCAAGCGCAAGGATTCGCCGGGCGGATGATCATGTTGGCTGCCATGCAGATCGACCATCAGGCCGCGCCCCACCTCAGCGGCAGCCCAGCCATCGACGAGTTTGCAAACCACCACGGCAGCCTCGACTTCGTGTGCCAAATGCTCGACGGCGGCGTGCAACTGTGTGGCCGTGCGGGCAATCGAACCCAGAAGGTCATGCACCGCGATGGGCAACATTCGCGCATCAAGGCGTGATCCGGCGCGCGGGATCACCGCCGCAATTCCTCGCGAACCCTGGATGAGGACTGGGATCGACGTGGCCGCTTCGCTGCCAGCGCCAGCGGCAAGCACCACGACGCCAGGATTGACTTCGAGCCGAAAAACGGCGTTTTGGGCTTCGGTAACGGTGGCTGTGGCTTGGATGGCACTGAGCTGATCGATACCCGAGGCCAGTAGGACACTCAAGGCAAAGGCACTGGGCCATCCATCCAGACGCAAGGCACGCGTGGCCATGCCATCGAAGTTGGCCGATTGCCAGAATGACCAATTGCGCTCGCCGGCCAGCGGTGGATTGCCGTGCAGGGCCGCCCAGCCGGATGGGCTTTCGACTGCAACCAGCGTTTGCAGGCCAGCCAGACCGATGTGGTGGCGCGCATCACTGCTGGGGCGATCATGGGCTTGTGATGCCAGGGTGGTGAGCAAGATGCTGGCCGTTTGACCGGGGGGCTCCAGCACTTGGATCAGCGCATCTTGAACGGCGTTGAGCCAATGACTGGCTCCGATCAGTGCCGTGTGTGCATCCGCTGCCGGCGAGCGCGCCGCGACGATGATTGGGAACAAGCGGCCAACGGCATCCAGGCTGGGACAAATGACACCGCACACGCTGGCGTTTTCGAACGGTGCCGCGAACCACCAGAGTGGGGAAACCCGATAGTGCTGCTCCCAGCGCGGATCCGAGGTCAGCATGAATTCGGCCCAGGCGGCCGTCAGCCAGGTGTCGAGAAAGTCGAGCAGGGCGCGATCGTTGCCCAGACGAATGTAATCGCCTTCCGTGGGCAGCTTTCCGAAAACGATGGTGTTCATCGTGCCTACCTCGGGCAATGGATCGAGCGCCAGTCCTGTTGGGTGAACAAATCGTTGAGCTGCGCCGACTCCAGCTCGATCGTGGCTTGATAGTTGCCTTCCTGCACGACGAGGGTCAAGGGCGCGCCCGCCGATCCATAACGATCGATGGCACGCAATAGCGCCCAAGTGCCACGGATCGATACCGGCACCTCTTCGCCGACGCCACTGATCGGGGTGAACTTGAGACGAACCTCGGAATCGGTGCCGATTTTCCACTCACCATCGACCGTTCGGATCGGTCCGTGCGCGTAACTCAGTTCGACGTTGCCGATGCTGGCCTGTACCGTCGCATTCTGCGAAAGCTGTGAGATGCGCGCCTTGAACCGCAGGACGCCGCCATTGCGCATCCCGATCGCATCGGAAAAATGTTCGGCCAGCCTGAACGACTCGAGATCCGAGGTGCTGATGCCGCCGTTGAGCTCACGAGGATTGATGAAGCGCCAGCGTGCGCCGCTGCGATCGACATTGCGCGCAAGATTCTGGTTGAGGAAGGTGGCAAAGAAGCCTGAGTCACCGAAGGTGCGATTGAGCTCTCCTGCTGAAACTTCCTTGCTGGCGCTCACTCGGAATGGATACTTGCCCAACACATCGGCCGGACAACCGCCTTCCAGTTGTTGACTGACATCGCGCGCCACTTGTTGCACGGCCTGCTGGCCAACGGATTTACGGGCGCTGGCCAAGGCAGTGCGAAGCCAGCGTTGCACGGGGTCAGGAAATTGCCCGGCCAAGCGCTGCATCTCGCGGATGGACTGCAATGAACCCATGGCCGCGGTGGTGGCATCGCCACGCATCACCATCAGCAAGTCGTCATCCGAAGCGTTGCCCAGCTCGGCTTCGATCTGGCCAAGGACGCCGGAAAGAGTGACCAAGGAGGGCTGGGCGCTGCCGTCGATCATGCCCGCAAGATCGCGATAGTGATCGCGAATGGCATCGATGGCGAAGCGCTTGGGTGCGGCGGTAGCCTGTTCCGGTGCGGGCGCGCCCGACAGTTGCCTCAGGCGATCGGCCGCCGTCGAACCACTCCCTTCTGCAGGTGTGCTGGCAGCCGGCACGGACGACAAGCCGTCGGGCGTTGCATGATTGGCCACCACGGCCAAATTCGGCTCGATGGCCTTGAGCAGGCGCAGGATGGGGGAATCGCGCCCGGCGATGGCGGTGGCGAAGCTGCGCATGTCGCTGTTGGCAACGGTGACAATCTGCGGCGCAGCAAGGATCTGGTCCCAAATGTCGGTGTAGCGCGCCACATAGGCCTTGATCGCAGCGTCTCGGATCTGGGGCGTGGCTTCGGCCGTGCTGACACGATCGAGACCGAGAACCCAGATCTCGCCCGCCAACTCATTGGAGGTCGCATCCAACTGGGCGTCGAAGTAATTGGCACCTGCGGCGGTAAACAAGGCGGGTGCCTGAAGGCTGCGATCGAACTGAAATACACGGCTGGCCTGTGGTCCCAGCGCATCGGCCAGCGAGAACGGGCTGGCCGGCAAGCCGGATCGTTCGAACGAGGTGGCCGTGCGATCCACGGCCAGATCACCCAGCAGCGCGAGTGGATCATTACCGAACAAGGCACGCGCACGTGCCACCAGACCTTCCGGCACCCGGATCGGTGCCACGTTGGTACTGAGGGCCGAACCCATATGCGTGGCTGCGCGTTCCGCATCCGCTTTGCTGACGCCAGGGACGCGCGAAACCAGAAGCGCGCTCGATGCCGCCACCAGTTGTGGATCGGCCTTGCCGCGATGTTCGCCCGCGAGCATCAGATAGCTCTTGAGTAGCTCGAATCGCACGGCCGGTGGATATTGCGGATCAAGGATGGCGATCTCGTGCAGGCGTGCGACGTAGGGAACCAAGCCGATTTCCGTCAGCTTCCGGAAGGCGTCGCTGGCACCGGTGTCGATCGGAGGCGCCTGTGCCAAGCCCATGCGGTAGCCCAGCGGCTTGTCGTGTGCGATCGGCGTGACGACCGTGCGCACGGCGCTGATCGCATCCAGAGCATCCAGACCCAACGGCGTCGCCACCGGTTGAGTCGTGACCTCGGCCGGCAAGGTGCTCTGAGCGTGAGCCACCAAGGCGCGGTTGCGGATGAAGCTCCAGGTCAACGCCGATGTCAGGATCACGGTCAGGACGATGATGGCGATGGCAACCCAGCGATACTGCTGATTGGATCGGTGGATGGCCTTGATGTTGCTGCCGGCCAGATTGCGTTCGGCAAAGGCAACATCGCGGAACATGCCTTCGATGAAATAGGCACGCGTCGAGGACTGGAACGGGTCGTCGTCATCACTGGATTGATCGCTGGCGAAACCGGCGCCGAACGCGGCAGCGATGCGGTCGAGCATCTCACCGGTTTGCATGGCGCTGAGGAAGTACACCCCGCGCACATCCGCCAAGTGGCTGCCTTCGCCGGTATTGGAGATCTTGGAGACCAGGGTGCCGATGCGCTTGGCAACCGAGTTTATGCTCGCGGAAAATCCCAGGATGGCTTCGAGGCGGGTGCGGTGGCGCTCACGGGCCATGCGATCTTGCACACGCACTTCCAGCTCGCGCAACCACACCTGCAAGCGTTCGACCACGGCCTTGGCCGGGTCCTCACCGACTTCGCGCGAGCCAAATCCGATGCCGAGTGCGCGGCGGCGCTCGTTCTCGGGCACATCCTCGAAGGTTTCGAGGAAGCCGGGAATGCGGTCCATCTTGGAAATGCAGACATAGATCGGCAAGCCGATGCCGAAGTGGCTGGAGGCCTCGCGAACACGTTCGGAAATGGCTGCCGCATGCGCTTCGAATTCGCGATCCGAGGAATTGCATGCGGCTTCGGCGCCAATGAGAACCACCAGTCCATTGATCGGTTGGCGCGGGCGATTGCGCTTGAGGATATCGAGGAAGGCCTCCCACTCGATCTTGTCCGCACCATCGCCACTCATCTGCGTGGTGTAGCGGCCGGCGGTATCCACCAGCACCGCTTCGGTCGAAACCCACCACGAGCAGTTGCGAGTGCCGCCGATGCCGCGCACGGCTTCGGCACCGATCATGTCGCGTGCCGGGAATTTAAGCCCCGAGGCGCGCAATGCGCTGGTTTTGCCCGAGCCTGGTGGGCCGATGATCAAATACCAGGGCATGGATTGCAGGCGCAGTGGCTTGCCATCGTGGCGGGTTTTCTTGATGCCTTCGAGCACCGCCTCGAACTTGCGCCGAATTTCTTCCGGCGAACTGGCGCCACCCGATTCCACCAGAGAACTGGCGAGCTTTTCGCTGCGCTTTTTCTCAAGGCTCATTTTCACGATCTGGTAAATGCCCCAGATCAGGAATACCACCAGCGTTCCGATCCACATCGACGCGGTGCTGCCGAATGGGGCCCAGCTCCCGAAGCGCAGGTACGGTCCGGCCGACCAGATCAAACCCACGACGGCCAGGCAACCGACCAGTGCCGCGTAGCGCGACAGCAGGCTCAGCAGAAGATTAATTGGCATTGACCGAACCCTCGTAGCTGGCGACGACTTCCACGCGGCGATTGCGCGCATAGCAACTGCTGCTCGTCTCTTTGCACAAAGGCTCGCGCTCGCCCACGCCCTCGATCAAGGGATCACGGCCCGAAGCCGAGCTGACGATCGCGGCGGCGGTGGCGGCCCGTGCGCGGGACAGTTCGATGTTGTTCTGAAACTTGAAACTCTTGATCGGTTGCGCATCGGAGTGACCGCGCACCTGCACGCGGGCCTTGAGTCGGGCCATGGCATCGGCAATTTCACGCAAGGGTGCTTCGGCCTTGGGATCGAGTTCATCGCTGCCGGAAGCAAATGAATGACCACCAGCAATCGCCACGGTGATCATGCCGGGCGCCTCCGATACCTGCCAGCCAGCATCGCGCGCGGCAACACGAATGCGCTCCAGCCATGAGGGGTCGATGCTGGCGCGCCGTGGAGCAACCGGCGCGGGTGGCAAGGTGACCTGGGTGGCAGCCAAGGCGTTCAAACCGTCGAGCACACGGCTGGTGCCGGCGCCAAGCCAGGCGCGGTAGCCCGCAAACGCGATCATCAGCAGCGCCAGACAGGCGGTGATGGGGATCCACAACGGCAACATGCTGGCCGCTGCGGCGGGTGGTCGATTGCTGGGAATGGCCAAGTCGAAAAGACGGCTGCCCGATTGGCCCTCTTTCTGGCGAATGGCATCCAGCAAGGCTTCGCGGTAAACCTCGATGTTCTGTTCGCCGCCGGGCTGCAGCGCGTACTGGCCTTTGAGTCCGGACAATAGGCAGCCATAGGCCAACTCCAGAAGTCGTGTCTCGAAGGCCTGCGGTTGACGCAACATGGCATCAACCTGACTGAAGAACTTCTCACCACCGATGGCGTTGCGCGACAACGTGGCGGTCAGCGGGCGTTCGGCCCAGGTGCCGCCCCAGGGCGTGTTCTGCGCTGCCTCATCGATGGCACAGCACACCATGTACAGGGCCAGATCGACATAACGCGGATCCCAGCCGAGCTTGGGCAATTCCAGCGTGGCTCGGCGCAAGGCCGCCTCGACTTTGCCTTGCAGTGCTTCCGGATCAGAAACCGTGGCCGACGTGCGCAGACGCGAGGCGAACAGAAGAAAGCCCAGCATCGGCCCAAGACCGGCACTGGAACCGCGCAGCGAATCGAAGTCCAGACGATCCTGCGCAGGAATCTGAGCGCGCGCGGCGCCGGGCGGCAGCGGCGGCGGCCGACGTGCTTGCAAGGGCGGCGCGCCGAACAGCGCGTCTTCGGGATCGAGTTCCGGGAGTGGGTGTGGCTCCTCGCGGGCTTGGCGTGGGCGTCCGCCAGGATTGACCCAGCCAGGCCGCAGATTGCCCTCATTGGGGCCGTTGGACGATCCATCTCTGCTGTTCATTTCGCTCCCCGCAAGTCGTGTGGACAACCGGGTGCGCGAATGGGGTGCCATGTTGCGCGCGGTTGTGCTGTCGAACCTGTTACGCGTATTGCCGGTTGAAACGTGTAGCCTTGTCTGATCGATACGGTTCGGACCGTCCATTTCGGCCTTCCGCCGTGTGATCAAGCCGCGGTGTCGTGCGCGATGACCCACAGCTCCATTTTGAGCGACGGCAACTTGTCGAGAACGGCGTGGATCGCCAAGCCTGCGCGCATGTCGTCCCACAACGGACTATCCGCCGCGTCGATCTCCAGATAGACCGAGCGCGAACTGGGAAAACGGATTTCGGGTGGCGCCGTGGTCAGTACGCGCATCGGCACACCCGGCACCGCGTTGTTGACGAACTCGATGATCTTCTGGGCCGGGGCAATCTTTGCCAGTCGGGGGAAATCGCGACGCAGTTCATCCGGATGCAGGTCGGCGGTGATGCACAGCACGAACTGATTTTTGCGCGAGGCAAGGCTGGGAGTCATGAACTTGCCCAAGTGGATGCCATGCTTGGTGTGCGGCAGTTCGATGCGAGTGGCCGATTGCACGATCACGTGGCCCAGCGCCTGGAACAAGGCCGTCATCACCGGCTTGAACGTGGCGTAGAGATCCTTGTGCTGGTAGCCGTCGAAGCGCGGAGATGCCTCGGTCACGGCGGCAAATGTCGACAGTTCGCCGGCGGCCTGGATGCACAGAAGATAGAGGTCGTAGGGGTGGATTTCAGGGCTCTGTGCCAACTCATCGAAGACCGGCAGGTAGCGATTCATCGCCATCAGGGTCGCCGCTTCGAGAAAGTGCTCGCTGGACGCGAGCCTCCCCGCCGCGACTGAACGCCCAGCCATGTCGCGGGCACGCACCGACATGCGCGTATGAATGTCTTTCAGCAAGCCGCGAAAGAACTCCAGCGCTGATGCGTGCAGTACGCTCGGAATGAAGCTGTCGGCCAGGGTCACCACGCCATCCTTGTCCACGCCTTGGATGCGTGCCAGCGGGATGGTTGAATAGCCTTCGGTGGCCGCGTCACCCAGCAGGAGACGGACATCCAGCCGACCGATCTCGATCTCGACTGGATCGGCGTCCACGTCGGTGTTGTCGCGCAAGCTGTCGCGATCGACGGTGAAGCGGTGGGCCTTTTGCCGCTCATCGGCACCACCAAATTCGTTTCTGCCGGCCACCATGAGCGGCACGCCAAGATATACGAGCTTGCCCAGCGCAGCCGCATTGATGGCGATCGGCTGTGGTAGCCGATCGTCGTCTGGCGCGTTGACACAGGTGCCGTCCGGAAAGCGCCCGGCACAGGCGGACAAGGCAAACTGACCTTGTCCAAGTATCGCGCGGTCGATTTCGACCTGGCTGAATCCCCAGGCACGGCTGCGCACCTGCTGGGTGGCGGCAATCAGGTCTGCGCGCAGCGAGCGTTCCAGTTGCTGGAAGTGATGCGGCTGGAGGAAAGTTCCCTGGCGCCAGATGATTCTGGAAGATTGCGACATGTCGGTCTCACTGGCGCTGGATGTGTATGCCGCTTTGATCGACTTCGATACTTGCCTTGCCCGAACCGAATAGTTTGGAGAGTGATTTGCCACCCACTTCCACCGCATCGCGCCACTGCAGGGATCGATAGTTTTGCAGGGCGGCGACGGCCGCAATGAAGCGCGTGTCGCTGGTGGTGTCCAGTTCCACTGCGCGAGTTTCTCCTGGCAAGACCGTGATTTGTCGGAACGACACCAAATCGGCCCCGAGGCTGTTGGCCGGGCCGTCGAGTATGGCGGTCAGTTCGGAAGCCTGGAAGCGATCGAGGGATCGCAATGACAGGACGTAAATCACGACTGGGGAAGGGCGGCCACTGGCATCCGGATTGGCCAGGGTCGATACGTGAACCTCGCTGGCCAGCGATGAGCGTTTCGGCGGAGCGTTGGAAGCACAGGCAGACACCAGAAGGGCGAATAAAACTACGGCGAACAAACGAATCGCGGACGTATTCATGTTTTGGACCTTCCCTCTTTTTTGCGTGGGCGTTTCTTGTCGGATTCCGACTTGGCTTTCTTGGTGTTGGTATCGTAGTCGTTACCGAAGCGTTGCAGGTAGATCGTGGTGAAGGCGCGGTGACGGTCGCCGAAAGTGTGGTCGAACCACTGACGGTAAGCCTTCCAGGAGGCCGCGTCGCGTCCACCACCAAATCCACCCAGGAGCGGCGAGCCGGCCTTGGCGGTGGCCTCCTCGATGTGCGCCGGATCGATGCGATCAATCAGGTCGTCGAATGCAGTTCGGATACTGCTGGCGATGGCGGCTTCGTGGATCTGGAGCTCGAGTGTTGCTTCCTGCACCGCCTCCACGCCACTCAGAAAGCCACGTTGCGGATCAAACAGGCGGGCAAGTATCTCGTGCCCGTTCATGGCGAGCTTCAGCGGGTTGTTGCCGGCCAGTCGAACTTCGGTACTCGACAGCCGGAACATGTGGCGGAAGCTGTTGCGCAGTTGCAGTTGACTGGCCAAGGCCTCGACCAAGGCCGCCAAGACGCTGCCGACAGCCTCTGCGCTGGCATTCTGGCTCAATGCGTGCGCGCGCTCGGGTTCGATCCCCGCAGCGATCAGCACCTCGACCATGCCATGGTGCGTGGTGTGCGTCGGCGCAACATTCGCGGGCTTGGCGACCGGCGCGCGTACCGGCGGTGCTGCGCTGCTTGGCTTGCCGAGGTCAGGCGCGGGCTGCGCTTTCGGGCGTGAAGGAGGCTTGGGAGCCGGGTGTGCTTCGATTCCCAATAATGCTTCGAGGTCGAGATCATCGGGAATCAGCGGCGCTGGCTCGCCGGCGGGCGCTGCCGCCGCTGCCGCGGTGTCGTCGAAAATGAAATCCGGCGCGGGGTCATTCGGCATGACCGCAATCAAGCCGTTCTCATCCAGCGGCGTGTCCTGATGGATGAGGTCAATGCCATCGTCCTCGACGAGGGTGCACGATGCGGCCGCGGTGGGTACGGCCGGCGGGTTCGTCTCGGGTCGCGTGGACGTTGGCGCTTCCACGTCGTCGGTGTCAGCGTCGAATCGCCCCTCGGCATCTTCGGGCGCTGAATGGTCCACGGCGGCGTCTTCGATGGGTGCCGACGTCGGTGGGTCTGGCGGCGCGGCGACATCCAGTGCGGCTTGCTTGGGGGCGGGCGGCGGGGGTGTGACCATGCTGACGGCATCCCGCTCGGTGATCACATCGCCTTCTTGCGGGTTGCTCACCGCATCCGTGCGAACGGACTGGTCGATCACCTCGGCGGATGACTCGGGCGCGGGAGGTGGCGTGGGTAGCGGAGGCGGTTCTGGCAGGGGCGGCGGCGCGGCGGGCTCGATGGGTTCGTCAGGCATCGAGCGTGAAGCGTCGTTGCATGCAGGTGCAGCCGATTCGGGTGCGGTGTCAGGCGGCAGAATCGTGGCCTGCAACTCGATGTCGCCGACCAGGATGCGATCGTTGCTTTCAATGGCGATCTGCTCGGAACGATCCAGCAGGAGTTTCTTGCCAACGATCTGGGTGCCGTTGGTTTGGCTCAGGTTCCGAATCCAGAACGTGCCATCGGAAAACAGGACCTCGAAGTGCCGGCGTGAGGCCGAGCCCTCTTCGATGACCATTTGGCAGGAGGCAGGATCACGTCCGACAAGCCCACGACTGGTATCGGTCGCGTGCTCCAAGGCGCCGGCAAACACATGTTCGCGCGTCGTGCCGGCGTAGTTTGGATCGGTGATGCAAAGGCTGAGCCGCATGGTTCCGGTAAGTCCTTGTCGTGCCTTGAAACCGTGTCCTTATGGGCGCATCGCAGAGAATGAAATCATGTCTGGCCGTCTATGATAGTCCGTGAATCGCCATCGGCAAGAATGTGGCCAAGCGATGGCGTGTTGCAATATCGCAGGAAACGAAAAAGGCCGGCGATTGCGCGCCGGCCTCTTTGAGTCGCAGATCGTGTGAATTACTTGACGATTTCGATCAATTCGACTTCGAACTTCAAGGTGGCATTCGGGCCGATCGGGCCGGGCGTGCCGCGATCGCCGTACGCCAGATTCGAGGGAATCCAGAGGGTGTACTTGCTGCCCACCGGCATCAGTTGCAGCGCCTCGGTCCAGCCCGGGATCACCTGATTCAAGGCGAACTCGGCCGGCTGACCGCGATCCACCGAGCTGTCGAACTTGGTGCCATCGAGCAAGGTGCCGGTGTAGTGAACCTTGACGCGATCGGTCGCGGCCGGCTTCGGGCCCTTGCCCGCCGTTACGACCTGGTACTGCAGGCCCGAGGCGGTGGTGGTCACGCCGGGGACGGACTTGTTCTTGGCCAGGAAGGCTTCGCCCTCGGCCTTGTTCTTGGTGGCCACGGCCTGCTGCTCGGCGGCGTGCTTGGCTTGCAGACGCTCGGCAAAGGACTTCTGCACGGCGGCGGCTTCTTCCTGACTCAGAAGTTGCTTGCCGTCGTTGAGCGTGGTTTCGATGGCCTGGAAAACGATCGGCAAATCGACTTCGCCCTTGATCTGCTGCAGGGAGCCGCCGATTTGCATGCCGACCAGATAGCTGGCCTTGTCGCGCTCGGTTTCGAGCTTGTCTTTGGAGAATGCAAGGCTGGAGGCACCGAGGAGGGCCAAGGTGGAAAGGGCGAGCACGGTGTGGCGCAGGGAACGGTTCATCGATGACTCCATTGGAGGTCTGAAATCCACCCGCGACGCGCGGATGGGCAAAGGTGCGTATTTTGCGGCCCGAAACGGGGTGTGCGCAACGTCCCGGCCTTCGACTGGACGAGGCGCGATAGGTTCACGGTGTCGTTGCCGTTGGTTTGGCTTTGGCATCCAGCATCGTCTGAACTTGCTCCAGCAAGCGCGGATCGTCCGGTTTGGTGCGGCTGCCAAAGCTGGCCACGACCATGCCGTTGCGGTCGACCAGGTACTTGTGGAAGTTCCAGCCAGGCGCCTCGCCGGTGGTTTCACGCAGGCGTTGATAGAGCTGGTTGGCCTGCTCGCCTTTGACATGCATCTTCTCGAACATCGGAAATTTCACGCCATAGGTGAGGGTGCAGAAGTCCTTGATTTCCTGCTCAGTGCCAGGTTCCTGTCCAAGGAAGTCGTTGGATGGGAATCCAAGCACCGCAAACCCTTGTGGCGCGAGCCGTGCGTGCAGGGCTTCCAGGCCCTCGTATTGCGGTGTGAAACCGCACTTGCTGGCGACGTTCACCATCAACAGGACCTTGCCCTGGAACTGGCACAGGCTCTCGGGTGCTTTGCCCGCCAGTGGCCGCAAGCTGCGATCGAGCAAGGCGCTGCAGGTTTGGGTTTGCGCCATCGCCGGCATCGCCCAGAACATCAGCGCGCCGACCAGCAGTGGACGTATCAGACCGTTGAACATGAGGGCAGCTCCGACCAGGTTCACATGATGATAGTGCTGACGTGTGACTCAGTGCGTGGCCTGCGCTGCCATCGTTTCGGCGCTGGCGCGCAATGCCTGCACGAAGGCTTCCGGTGGCTGGCCGCCGGGCACGAGCCAGGTGTCGTTGATGATGGTGGCCGGCACCGACTGGATTCCCGCTTGCTGGTAGTGGCGCTCCTGGGCGCGAACCTGATCGGCGTAGTCGCCACGTTCCAGAACGGCGCGCGCCGCCTCGCGATCCAGTCCGATGGTGTCGATCAGGCGAAGCAGTACCGCGTGCTCAGCCACGTTGTCATTGCTGCCGAAGTAGGTTTTGAACAAGGCACGCTTCAAGCGCAGGGCGTGGTCGAGATCGATCAACCCGGCCCAATGCAGCAGACGATGCGCATCGAAGGTGTTCCAACTGCGATGACCATCGCCCACCTTGAGATCGAGTCCCAGCGCCTGCGCGCGCTCGCGGATCGTGGCGCGGTTGGACTCCAGTTGCGTCGCATCGATGCCGTACTTGTGCCTGAGCCGCGTGCCGGTGTCTTCACCTTCAAAGGCCATGTCCGGCGCCAGTTCAAAGGGCTGGAGGTGAATCTGCGCGTGCACGGTGTCGCCCAGTTCCTCCAGCGCCTGTTGCAGGCTGGCCAAACCGATGGCGCACCACGGGCAGGCCACATCGGAGACAAAATCAATGCGCAGGGCAACCGGTGTCGGCATGGGATTGCGTCAGAAAGAATGATCGATGAGAAATGGTGCTCGATCAGTCTGATTCAAGTCATGGGAATTGCTGGTTCGCGGCGCAACAATGTGGGAGTCAAACTGTCTGTACGGAGTCCATCATGCGTCATCACTACGACCATCTCATCATCGGCGCCGGCATGGCCGGCGAGGCGGCGACCAAGGCCATCCACGAAATTTCACCCGAGGCCCGCATCGGCCTGATCGGTGCCGAGCCGCATCCACCCTATGCTCGACCGCCTTTGAGCAAGGCCTTGTGGAAAGAGGCCGACGAAGACAGCATCTGGCTTGCGCTCGATACCTCGGCAATCACCTTGCACGCCGGGCGTCGGGTCGTCAGCGTCGATGCCGATGCGCATCGGGTCAGCGATGACCATGGCGATGAATACCACTACGGCAAGCTGTTGCTGGCGACCGGCGGCGAGCCACGGCGCTTGCCGTTTGCGGGTGATCGGGTGCTGGCCTTTCGCACCGTGGAGGACTATCACCAACTGCGTCGGTTTGCGCATCAGGGCGCGAGCATCGTCGTGGTGGGAGGTGGTTTCATCGGCTGTGAAATCGCGGCGGCCTTGGCCAGTCATGGCGTGAAGGTGACGATGATCTTCCCCGAAGTGCATCCGGGTGCCCGCGTATATCCCGCAGGCCTGAGTGCCTTCATTGCCGGTTATTACCAAGAGCGTGGCGTCGAGATTCGCGCTGGCCGCAAGGTGGCTTCAGGCCGTCAAGCGGGCGCACACGTCGAGCTCGAACTCGATGATGGCAGCAGCCTGACCGTGGATGCGGTCGTGGCTGGCATGGGCGTGGTGCCCAACGTGGACTTGGCGCAGCAGGCTGGGTGCATGCTCGATCACGGTGTGGTGGTGGATGAGTGCTTCCGAACCACGATGGCCGACGTGTACGCGGCTGGCGACATCGCCAGTTTTCCGAGCCAGGCACTTGGGCGCAGGCTACGTGTCGAGCACGAGGATGCGGCGCTGTCGAGTGGACGCATCGCGGGTTTGTCCATGGCTGGCAAGCCCGAGCCCTACGCGCAATTGCCATTCTTCTACTCGGACTTGTTTGATCTCGGCTACGAGGCCGTGGGCGTGCTCGACAATCACTTGGAGATCGTCGAAGACTGGATCACGCCCAACCGTGAAGGCGTGGTCTATTACTGCGAAGCCGGGCGTGTGCGCGGCGTGCTGCTGTGGAACGTGTGGGGACAAATCGATGCGGCGCGGGCGCTGATTGCCGAGCCCGGCACACACACCGCAGCCTCGTTGCGTGGGCGAATTCGCGGCTGATTGGAGTCGAGCCGGCGTCCGCGGCCGGCTCTCGATGGATGGTTCCAGGCCATGCAGCGCCTTGCGTGCTGCGTGGTGATGGGTCGTGCGTGCCGGTCACGGACTTGGGTTGACACGGGCTGGCGCGTGGTCAGTAAAGATAAACACGAACAAAACGGAGTAGGAGCTGTTTTGCATGCATGTTGTGTTTACTTTTATAGTGGTGTAGTGTACCAACACACCAAAGCCACATCCCAAACAAAGGAGATTCCCATGCGTCGCAAGAGACTCCACCTCTCCGTCACCCTGGCTGTGCTGGGTCTGGGCTTCGTTGTCGGATGGATTGCAGGCGAGCGCCCCACCGTGTCCAGCAATGCTTGGGCAGGCGTTGCAACGGGCGTCGAAAATCCAGTCACCGAGGTCTTGCGGGAACGTCAGAGTGCGTTGCGCATGCCGTATTTCTCGTTCAAGAACATCCTGCCGCGCCCACAGGGCGAACCGGGGGCATGAGCATGAATGCAGTTTGGAATGACACCACACCGATCTACCTGCAACTGAAGGCGCGCATCGTCGCCATGGTGCTCGATGGTTTGATCCAGCCAGGCGAGGCGGTGCCATCGGTACGGCAGGTGGCTGCCGATTATTCACTCAACCCCATCACCGTCTCGCGTGCCTATCAGGAACTGGCCGACGAGGGCGTGGTGGAAAAACGAAGAGGGCTTGGCATGTTCGTGACCGACAACGCACCACACCAACTGCGCGAATCCGAGCGTCGCCAGTTCCTGCAGCAGGAATGGCCACTGATCGTCGAACGCATTCAACGTCTGGGTTTGTCCTGGGATCAACTTCGCCAGCAGATCGAGGGCAAGGCCGCGTCGTCGGGGGTGTCCTCATGAGCGCCATCACCGCACGCGGATTGCGCAAGCGCTATCAGAACTCGCTCGCATTGGATGGGGCGGACTTCACGATCGAAACCGGTCGCATCGTCGGCTTGATCGGCCCCAACGGCGCCGGCAAAACCACCGCGCTGAAAGCCATCCTCGGCCTGATTCCATTCGAGGGCGAGCTGAGCGTGCTGGGCAAGGATCCGCGGTCCCAGCGCGACGCCCTGATGAACGAGATCTGCTTCATTGCCGATGTGGCGATCCTGCCGCGTTGGATTCGGGTATCGCAGGCCATTGACTTCGTCGAAGGTGTGCATCCGCGCTTTTACCGCGAACGCTGCGAAAAGTTCCTGGCCAATACCAAGATCAGTCCAACGCAGCGTGTGAAGGATCTGTCCAAGGGCATGATCGTGCAGTTGCATCTGGCACTGGTGATGGCCATCGATGCGCGAGTGCTGGTGTTGGACGAGCCGACGCTCGGCCTGGACATCCTGTACCGCAAGCAGTTCTATCAGGCCCTGTTGAACGATTACTTCGACGAACAAAAGACCATCCTCATCACCACCCACCAGGTGGAGGAAGTCGAGCACATCCTGAGCGATCTCTTGTTCATCCGTGATGGCAAGGTCGCGCTATCGGCCAGCATGGATGAGGTCGCGGCACGCTTCATCGAAGTCATGGTGTCGCCCGCGCAAGCCGAGGCGGCGCGGGCCTTGGGGCCTTTGGATGAGCGCTCGATCTTCGGCAAGTCGATCTTCTTGTTTGACGGCATCGATCAGGACCGACTGGCACAACTGGGCGAGATCCGCACCCCGAGTGTGGCGGATTTGTTCGTGGCCACGATGAAAGGAACCTACGCATGAACACGAGCACTGGCAGCATCACTCCCTGGCGCACCTTCGGCTGGCTGTTGCGTCGCGAGTATTGGGAACACAAAGGTGGGTTTTTCTGGGCACCGATCTGGGCCGGTGGCATCTCGCTGTTGCTCACATTTTTCGGTCTGGTACTGGCCGAAGTGACTGCGCGCAGGGTGTTTCACCCTGGCAGTGAAGCCTTGAAAGGCGTGCACATCAATGGCATCGATCTGGGATCAATCACCGCGCAGATGACGCCGGAGGCGCTGGTGCAAGTCTCCAATTCACTTGCGGCAAGCTCGGCTTCAGCGATGCTTTGGCCGATGCTGGTACTGGGCTTCGTGGTGTTTTTCTATGCGCTCGGCAGCCTGTACGACGAGCGCCGCGACCGCAGCGTGTTGTTTTGGAAATCGCTGCCACTCTCGGATCGTGATTCGGTGCTCTCCAAGGTCGCCACGGCGCTGGTGGTGGGCCCCTTGATCGCGACGGTGGTGGGCGTGGTGAGCATGATCGCCTACGTGGTGATGATCGGAGGTTTTGTCCTGCTGCATGGTGGCAATCCGTTCCAGTTGCTCTGGAGTCCGGGTGCCTACTTCATGATCGTATCCATGGCGCTGGCTGCTCTGCCGATCTATATCCTGTGGGCGCTGCCGAGCGTGGGCTGGCTGATGCTGTGCTCGGCCTGGGCCAAGAGCAAGCCGTTTCTGTGGGCCATCATGTTGCCGGTCTTCGCTGGCGTGTTTTTGACGTGGTTCGACTGGATGAGCTCGATGGAGCTGGGCAGCACGTGGTTCTGGCGTGAAGTCGTGGGGCACCTGCTGGGCGGCGCTTTCCCCGGCACCTGGATGCGCGGGCTGGATGTTGGCGCGATCGAGAGCATGATGAACTTCGAGCTGGGTTCTTCGTTGAGCGCGATGTATTCGGTGCTCGGTCGCATCGACCTGTGGGTGGGGGCCGTGGCCGGCGTGGCGATGATTTTTGCCGCGATCCGCCTGCGCAGTCGGCGCGACGACGTCTGATTCAAGGATCCAAGCAAAAAGCCCTGACCCGATGTTCTCATCGAGTCAGGGCCTTTGATGATTCAGCCGGACAAGCCCGACCGAGCGTCCTGCGGCACATGTAGAGCGGAGCTTGCTCCGCTGTTTCACATTTTTCGTAGAGCGGAGCTTGCTCCGCTACCCCGGTTCAGCCGCCACCGCCACCCGGTGCGCCGTGGATGCCGCCCTTGGCCAGAGCGGCCGGATCCAGCAACTTCTTCAGCGCCTTTTCCGAAAGCCCGGTGGTTTCCAGCGCGACTTCAAGAATCGGGCGACCTTCCTTGTAGGCTTTCTTGGCGGTGGCCGCGCCCTTTTCGTAGCCAATGACCGGGTTCAAGGCCGTGACCAGGATCGGATTGCGCGACACCGCTTCGGCCACGTGATCCACGCGCACCTTGAAACCGGCGATGGCGGCATCGGCCAGTTGCACCGAGACGTTTGCCAGCAGCTCGATGGATTGCAAGAGGTTCAAGGCGATCACCGGCAACATCACGTTGAGCTGGAAGTTGCCGCTCTGGCCCGCCACGGTGATGGTGGTGTGGTTGCCCATCACCTGTGCGCAGACCATGGCGGTGGCTTCCGGGATCACCGGATTGACCTTGCCGGGCATGATCGAGGAGCCAGGTTGCAGCGCCGGCAGCTCGATTTCGCCGAGGCCTGCCAGCGGGCCGGAATTCATCCAGCGCAGATCATTGGCGATCTTCATCAGCGACACGGCCAAGGTATTTAGTTGGCCGGACAGTTCGACGGCGGCATCCTGCGTGGCAATGCCTTCGAACAGATTGGACGCCGTCTCAAATCCAAGGTCGGTCAGTTCGCTGAGCTCGGCACAGAACTGCTTGCCAAAGCGCGGATCGGCGTTGATGCCGGTGCCGACCGCGGTGCCGCCTTGCGGCAATTTGCGCAGACGCTTGCCGGCATCGTTCAAACGCGCCTCGGCCGAGCGCAATTGCGCCGCCCAGGTGCCCAATTCCTGACCGAAGGTGATGGGCATGGCGTCCATCAGATGGGTGCGACCGGTCTTGACGATCTTGGACAGTTCCTTGGCCCGCTTTTCGATCACGCCGCGCAGGTGCGTCAGCGCCGGCAACAGCGCGCGATTGACCTGCAACCAGGCCGAGACCTGGATCGTGGTCGGAATCACGTCGTTGGAGCTTTGGCCCATGTTGACGTGGTCGTTGGGGTGCACCTGCGCCTTGCCTTCGGCATTGGCCAAGTGGGCAATGACCTCGTTGGCATTCATGTTGGTCGAGGTGCCCGAGCCGGTCTGGAACACATCGATCGGAAAGTGCGAGTCCACTTCACCGTTGGCCACTTGCCCCGCAGCCTTGACGATGGCCGTGGCGCGTTTGGAATCCAGATGGCCCAGACTCTTGTTGGCGCGTGCTGCGGCGGCTTTCACCAGGCCCAGGGCATGGATGAAGTGCGCCGGCATCGGCAGGCCGGAAATGGGGAAGTTCTGCACGGCGCGTTGGGTCTGGGCGCCGTAGAGCGCATCGGCGGGGACCGCCAGTTCACCCATGCTGTCATGTTCGATGCGGGTGTTGGGCTTGGTTTTCATGCGAGCAAACCTCGGGGGCTGGAATCTGCGCATTCTAGTGCAGGCCGAGAAATCTTGTGCCTTGCAGCATGGTGGCTACGCAACGGTGCGTGGCGGGTAATGGGTTTGCGGAAGAGATGCTGGCGGGCCTGAGAAAATCGCGAATGATCCGGTCTGGGTGCGTGGCGGGTTAAACTGTTGCACCGCCACATGATGTCGAAACCTGCCATGACGAGCACGCTCACCGCCTTGTCCCCGCTGGATGGTCGCTATGCGGCCCGGCTGGAATCGCTGCGCCCGATCTTCAGCGAGTTCGGCCTGATGCGCTTCCGTGTGCAGGTGGAGGTGAGCTGGTTGCTGGCCTTGTCGGAACAGGTGGAGATCACCGAGGTGCCGGCGCTGTCGGCATCAGCCAAGGAATACTTGCAAGCCATCGCAAGCCAATTCGACGAGGCCGCTGCGGCGCGTATCAAGGCCATCGAAGCCACCACCAATCACGACGTGAAGGCGGTCGAATACTTCATCAAGGAGCAGCTCGAAGGCCATGAAGAACTGGCCGTGGTGCGCGAGTTCGTACACTTTGCCTGCACCTCGGAAGACATCAACAATCTTTCTTACGCCTTGATGATCGAGGCCGCGCGCAGTCAGGTGCTGCTGCCGACGATCGACCAGGTGATCGAGCGCCTGCGTGCCTTGGCACACGCACAGGCGGCGCAGCCGATGCTTTCGCGCACGCATGGGCAAACGGCTTCGCCCACCACACTCGGCAAGGAGCTGGCCAACGTCGTGGCGCGGCTGGAGCGTCAGCGTCGGCAGATCGCCGCGGTGGAGCTGTCGGGCAAGATCAATGGTGCGGTCGGCAATTACAACGCGCATGTGGTGAGCTATCCCGACGTGGATTGGCCCGGCTTTGCGCAACGCTTCGTCACCGGCCTCGGCTTGGTGTTCAATCCCTACACCACCCAGATCGAGCCGCACGATTGCGTGGCTGAAATTGGTGATGCCGCGAGTCGATTGAACACCGTTTTGATCGACTTCTGTCGCGATGTTTGGGGCTATGTGTCGCTGGGCTATTTCAAGCAGAAGCTCAAGGCGGGTGAGGTCGGCTCCAGCACCATGCCGCACAAGGTCAATCCCATCGACTTCGAGAACGCCGAAGGCAATTTCGGCCTGGCCAACGCCCTGTTCGGACACTTCTCCGCCAAATTGCCGATCAGTCGCTGGCAGCGTGACCTGACCGATTCGACGGTCTTGCGTGCAGTTGGCACGGCCTTCGGGCACACCCAGGTCGCGCTGGAGTCCTTGCTCAAGGGATTGTCCAAGCTCGAAACCAATCCAAAGCGATTGGAAGATGATCTCGACGCGGCGTGGGAAGTGCTGGCCGAAGCCGTGCAAACGGTCATGCGTCGATATGGATTGCCCAATCCCTATGAGCAGCTCAAGGCGCTCACGCGCGGACAGGGCATCACCCAGACCTCAATGCGCGAATTCATCCTCGCGTTGGATGTGCCTGACGAGGCCAAGCGCGGTCTGATGGATCTGACGCCGTCGAGCTACATCGGTTTGGCCGAGCGACTGGCACGCGAGGTGTAGGTGGCGCCGAGTTGCGGTGCGCCGTGCGCCGCTTACGTTCCTGGTTAACCCCGTCCCTCAGCGAATTCCATGCCCTTCGTTGTCGAAGATTCCACAAAGCAAGCAGGCATTCGTAGAGCGCAGCTTGCTGCGCTGGGCGCCGCGTAAAGCCGAGGCAGCGCAGCAAGCTGCGCTCGACAAAAGCGCCGGCTCTGCGGTATTTCACGGGTCAAACGGTCACGGCTTGGCTGATGAGCCCTGGGGCTAATCTGGATCACGCTTGGGCGCGTTGACGGCCTCAGCTTTGGCCAATCGTGCGAGGTCTTCGCGCAGGCGCGCCAGCGGGCCTTGGGCGTCCCCGTACACGGCCGTCATGATCGCCAAGGCGCGGTCGAGACTGGCGCGGGCGTCTTTCAAGTGTCCGAGTGCAAGCTGGGCACGACCCATGCCGCGCAGGACTTCGGCCGTGACTTCGTTGTCGGCGCCGAATACGCGCTCGGCTTGAGGCAGACAGGCGGCCTGTTCGTCGAGCGACTCCTGCACGCGACCGGCATCGAGCAACCAGTTGGCCAGGTTGCTGCGCGTCATGATGGTGTTGGGCGAATCAGGGCCGTTGTGACGCAGGTTGAAGTCGTAAGCGTAGCGATAGTGCACCTCGGCTTCGGCGACTTTGCCATCCTGTCGCAGCGCGCCACCGAGGTTGCCGTGCACCATCGACAGCATGGCCGAGTCCTCGCCGTATTGGCGCGCCACCGGATCGAGCATCGACATGAGTTCCTTGGCGCCGGCGGCGTAATCGCGCTTTTGCAGGTGGAACACGGCCAGGCTCAAGCGCCAGCTCAAGGTGCGCGGGTGGTCGTAGCCCAGAACTTCGGACCGACGATGGATCATGTCACCCAGTAGCGCGATGGCGGCATCGTAATCGCCCATGTCGCTCATCACGATGGCAAGGCGTCCACCGGCGTCGAGTAATTGGGTGTGGTTTTCCGGCACGCTGGCGACGAGCTGGTCGTAGGCCTGTTGAGCGAGCTCACGCGCCTTCTTGACCTTGCCCAATCGCAGCAAGGTCCAACTCAGACGCGAACGCAGATCGGCCACCATCGAGGCGGGGATCGTGCCGGGATTCGACTGCGCGTGGGCAATGGCGGTTTCAAAGACCTCTTGCGAGTCCTCGAAACGCCCGTCATCAACCAGAGCCGTGCCAAGGCGCTGCGCCACCTTGAGATCACGGGCGCTGCCCGCGCCATCCAGACTGCGGGCGCTGGCGTGTGCGGCTTCGTAGAGTGGGATGGCCTTGTGCGGCATTCCAAGCGCGGTGTAGCTATCGGCGATGGCGACCTCAACATCGATGCGTCCACGCGGATCCTCGACCAATTCGGATTTCACCCGCTGCTCGGCGTTGTCCAGCACGTGCAGCATCAAGGTCTTGTCCTTGTCGCCGGCGATGTCTGGATCGACGCTGGTGAGGATGCTTTCGAGAAATCCGGCGATGACCTGGGTTCGATGCGCTTCGCGCTCGGCCTTTCGCATCGCAAGGGTGGTGCCCGCCAGCGCTGCGCTCAGGGTGCACAACAACACCGCGCTGACGGCAACGCCGAAGCGATGGCGATCAACGAACTTGCGCAACGCGGTCAGGGTTCGCTGTGGCGCCGCGCTGACGGGCTGGCCATCGAGGTAACGACGCAGGTCGGCTGCCAGCATCGAGACGGACTGGTAACGGTCGTCTGGATCGGCTTGCATGGCCTTGCCGACGATCCAGTTGAGGTCTTCGCGCAGGCTGCGCAACAGGCGTTTGGGGCTGAGCGCGCGTTGCTGGGCGAGCGCTTGCAGCTGCTCCGGCGGCAGGGTTGCCAGTTGTTGCGAGGGCGTGGAGGGTTCGCTGTTCGCCGCCTTGCCGTTCTTGTTGCGCGGGCCGGCGAGCAAGGCGAAGAGCAAGGCGCCCAGTGCGTAGATGTCGCTGCGACTGTCGCCGCGCTGGGCCGGGTCAGCTTGTTCGGGACTCATGTAACCGGGCGTGCCCGCCGGTTGTGCCGAATCACCCAGTTCGGCTGCGATGCCGAAATCGATCAGGCAGGGAACCGGCCGGCCATCGACTTCACGCACCAGCACATTGCCGGGCTTGATGTCCCGATGCACCACCCCCTTTTGATGGGCGTGCTGCACGCCATCGCACAGACGAAGAAAGAGCTCGATGCGTTGCCGCAAGGGCAGGGCATGGGCGTCGCAATAGTCCGTGATGCGCTCGCCTTCGATGTATTCCATCACCAGCCACGGTCGGCCTTGGGCATCGGTACCGGCGTCGTGGATCTGGGCGATGGTTGGATGGTGCATCTGCGCCAGATGGTGGCGCTCGACTTCGAAGAAGGCTTGGCCACGGCGATCAAGACCGCCGGCCGCCAACAGCTTGAGTGCGACTTCGCGTTCGAAGGCACCATCGGCTCGGCGCGCTACATAGACCTGTCCCATGCCGCCTTGACCGATGGGACGCACGATGGCCCAAGGGCCAAATTGCGTACCCGGCTCCAGGGTGGTGGCGCGCTCGATCACGTCCTGTGCCGAGAGCACCGAGCCTTTCAGCTGCGAGGTGGCGCCGGCTTCGATGGCGAGCATGGCGATCAATTCGTCCAGCAACTGCGGATCGTCCTTCGCCGCGTCGCGCACAAAAGCATCGCGCTGGGATTCAGGCAGCTCGCACGCGTCGTGGAAAAGATCCTGCAGGCGTTGCCAGCGCGCTTGGGTTGTCATCGGATCCTCGCGGCCAGCCAGACCCGGGCAAAGCGCAGGTCGCGCTCGATGGTTGCCACCGAAACCTCCAGAATCGAAGCCACCTGCTCGTGATCGAAGCCCGCCAGTTCGGCCAGGGCAAAGGCTTGCGATTTGCGCTTGTCGAGTCGATCGAGGAGCTCCAGCGCCTCGGAAAGCACCGCGGCATCGGCCGGTTGCGGTGCGGGATCGACCAGACGCAGGCTCACCGTCAGGGTGTCTCCAATGCGTCCATGCGCGCGATGGGCGCGTGCGGCATCGATCAGCAGGCGCCGCATCTGCAATGCAGCGAACGCGAAAAAATGCTGGCGGCTGGGGAAAACGCCGTGCACTTCGCTCAGGCGCAGCCAGGCTTCATTCACCAACTCGGCCGGTTCGAAGGGTTGTCGCTGCTCCAGCCGCAAGCGGGCGCTGGCCAGCGACTGCAACTGCAAATAGACCTTCTGCGCCAGCGCGTTCGCCGCCCCAGGCTCGCCGGAGGACCAAGCGTGCAAGAGGTCGGTGATGCGGGTGCCGGGTTCGATGGTCGTGTCCATGAATGCTGAATCATACCCAAGCCGTGGGTGTGATTTGCGCGCTTGAATTCCGTTTCAGAATCTGATTTGTGGATAAATGCACCAAAAACCACCGCTTGTCGTGCAAAACATGCCGTTTGTCGGTTTTGTGATGGATTGAGCGTTTGTCGCTCGCTTAATACACCGGAACCATACGAAGAACGAGCGGGCGAAGTCGCGCGCAGTGGACTCGATGGTCATTTTCTTGGGGCGGGCCGTTTCGTGGCCCGTGAGGCAAGCGCAATAGGGGTTCCTACCGTGACCAAGCCGCAAGTGCGACGCATCCTGCGTTCGACCTCGATTCTCATTCGTGCCACGGCCCTGAGCTGGCTGGCGCTGGCCGTCGGCGTTCCGGCAACGGCCCGGGCGGCCGCCACGCTCAGCGTGGTCTACGACCCGACGCCCGATGCCACCTATGTGCCGGGACAATCGCGCAGCATCATCCTGAAATTCAGCGCGGCCAGTGAAGATGTCGGCGGTGCGGCTCTTACGCTGGCTGCCTTGCCGCCCGGTGTCACCATCGATTCGGGAAGTCGCTCGTGTTCGCACAGCACCGGATCGAGTTGTGGTGCAGCAGGTAGTGGCGGCGCGCTCTACAGCGGTGCGACGATCAAGGCGGGTGGCACCTTGACGATTGGCGCAACCTTGAACTTTGCAGCCAATGCCACGGGCAACAAGACTGTCACCGCGACGGGTTCCTCCACCGATACAGGCGTCGCGAATGCGACCGCCTCGCATAGCTTCACGCGTACGCCCGTTGCAGACCTCGATGTGGAGGCAGTGGGCATCACGACGGGCTCGCCAGTGAACAACTGTCCGGCCGACAGCGCGACCTATACACCGGGTTGCGCGGCGCAGTACAAAGTCACCGTGGAGAACCTGGGCCCCGATGCAGCCAATGGCGCGTCGGTGTCCATCGAGCGTTCGGAAGCCGCGGCGGGTGCGTTTACCTGGAGCTGCAGCGATGGTGGGACCGCGGCGGTATGCCCCCCAGTCAGCAGCACGTCTCCGTTCGCGATTGCCACGTTTCCAAGTGGTGGCACCCTGACGTTCACCGTCACCGTCAATCACGCCACGACCGACACCTACACCGGCGTCGGTATCACCGCATCTGCAGCGCCGCCCAACGGGACGGTGGACACCACCAGCAGCAACGACAGCGACACCAGCACCGCGCGCACGCGCAATGCCTCGGCCAACCTGAAGGCCGAAGTGACAGCCACTACGATTTCTTCACCCGCAACGCATTGCCCGGGCAATGCCACCCAATACACGCCCGGTTGTCAGGCCACCTACGAGGTGAAGTTCACCAATACCGGGCCGGATGCTGCCAACGGCGCCAAGATCTCGCTGGCGCGCAGTGTCGGCGAGCCGGCTGCCTTGGCGTGGTCCTGCTCCGCTGGCACCACCGGTGCCGTCTGCCCGTCGGCCAGCGGCACGACGGCATTTTCCAATGTCTCGGTCACGACCTTTCCGAGCACCGGGGTGCTGACCTACACCGTCACGGTCTCGCATGCAGCCAACGAGTTGTACGACCAGGCGGGCATCGACGCCAGCATCGCAGTACCCACCGGCAGCGCTGAACGCGTGGACATCGATCACTCGGACAACACATCCAGCGCCAGCCGCACCATCGATCGACGCGCTGCGCTTCGCGTGGTCAAGAGAGCCTTGCAGAACGGCAGCGTGGTCACCCAGCTGCCGGCCAATCAGGCGTTCGACTACGAGATCACGGTCTACAACGATGGTCCGAGCGACATTGGCAATCTTGCCGATGGAACTGTTGACACGAGCGGCCCGGCCTTGCTGCTGGCCGATACCTTCAATGCCTTGCTCAAGGGCATCCCGACCACCTGCACGCAAACCGGTGACAAGCCGTGCTGGACGCTGTGCCCCTCGACACTCGGGTGGACCAATCCGGAAGGCCAGAACGTGGCAGACGAGGCGCATTGCCCGGTGACGGCAGTCAATGGCAGTGCCGGGCTGATCAATCAGCGTTTTGCCTTGCGCGCGGGTACGGGCAGTCGCCTGATGACGCGGGTGAACGTGCCGAGCGTCACCGCGGCGACCAACGTGGTCAATACTGCGAGCGTTTCCGCATGGCCCTGCCCAACGCCTGCCGGAACCTGCAAGGCCGTGACGGTCATGGGCGCTTCGGCGAACCAGAGTTCGAGTGCCACCGTGCTGATCCAGCCGGCCTCGCAGGCGTCGATCGCGGTGGCCAATCTGGGCGGGGATGATGATGCCGTTCCCGGCCTCGAACACAGCTACAAGATCACCGTAAGCAACGCCGGCAGCATGAATCTGACCTCGGTGGCGATCAATAGCATCCTGCCCTTGGCGACGGGTGCGGTGACCGACGGATTCGTGCCGGGTTCGATCTACTACACCTGTCAGGCGTTCGACAGCGCGGTCTGCTTCAAGGATGGCGCCAGTGGACAGGCCGAGCCGACCCAGCCGGTCTACAACGATGCGCTCAACGTCAATTCCGTTCTGCCCGCGAACGGCCGCGTCGAGTTCACCGTCACCGGCCGTCTCGATCCGCGCGCCTTGGCGGACCTCACGCTTCCGGCAGAGGTGAGCTCGACCGGCGTCATCGCCACCATGTCGGCTTCGACCACGCTCCACATGACGCCGCAATACACCCTGACGCTCAGCAAGCGTCTGAAGTCACGCAGCAACGCCACCTTGCCGACCTTGAGCTACGAGCTCATTGCCGGCAACGAGGGTCCGAGCTTTGCATCGGGTGCCGAACTGAAGGACGGTTCTGCCACCGTCGACACATCCACGGACTTCGATTTCGACAATGCCAGCTGGACCTGCACGGCCTTGCCAGCGCCGGCCCCCGCGGTCGCGCCTGCCGCCACCCAATGCCGTACCACCTCGGGCAGTAAAGGCATCGGCGACGTCGGTGGTACCGCCTTGCTGCTTGACCTGATGCCCGGCGGCCTGGCGGTGGTCGAGCTGAATGTTGCGGTCACGAATTCGGCTGGGAATCAGGTCACGAACAAGGCGAGTCTGAGCCTTCTTGGTACCAGCACGCGGTTTGCGCAGCAAACGACCACGCTGCGTCTGACCTATACGCTGGATGTCACCAAGACCGACGGCTTGGCAGCCGCGCATCCGGGTGCCGACCACCAATACTCGATCACCGTCTTGAACAACGGTCCCGACGATGCCTATGACGTGCAGGTGCACGATCAGATGCCCGTCGAGCTGGAGAACGTGCAATGGACCTGTGCGGCCATTTCGCCGGTGCCGGGTGACCTGGCACCTTTGCAGGCCACGGTGGATCCAACGCCGGTGCCGGGTCTGGGTCTGACGATTTCGCGCGATGGACGGCACGTCTACGTCATCGGCCAAAAGGAAAATGAGGACCACGAAATCATCGCGCGGGTGTATGCCTACCGACGCAATGCCACACCGGGTTTGGGTTATGGTCAGGTGGACATGCGGGCGTTCGACGAGGAGGTCGAAGGTATTGATGACGCCTCGGACACCGGCAGTGCCGTCAGCGGCCTTGAAGATCCTATCGATCTGACCTTGAGCCCGGATGGGACCGTGCTCTATGTGTTGACGAGGGCGGCTGGCCAGCCACACATCGTGGTGTTCAATCGCAACGCTATCAAGCTGGATGTCCAGGAGTTCGGCAAGCTGTCCTACGCCGGCACGGTCAATACGGCCATGGCCGAACCCCAGCGTATCGTTGCCACGGCCTCGAACGTTTATGTCTCCGGTTCGGTGACGACCGGTGGTGCAGGCCAGATCGAAGTCTATCGCCCGGACAACACCAGCAAGCTGCCCATTCCGGTGGCTGGCGGCATCACCGCGGCACCGGCGGACGTCGGCGCAATGGCCGTGGACAGTGGCCGTGGCGCGCTGTTCGTGGCGTCGCGTACCAGTTCGGACGTGCGTCGCTACCAGATTGCCGCGAGTGGCCCCGGTGCCGGCTTGTTGACCCAATCGGCACAGACGACCCACGGCGCGCAGTTCGGTTACGTGGGAATCTCGGACCTCGTATTGGCACCCAATGGCCGCGACCTTTACCTTCACTCGAACAATTCCGGTAATCCACGCATCGGCTACCTGCGTTCCGAAGCCACGCAGCTGAGTTTTTCTGGGGTCTACGGCAACGCAGCCGGAACTCGCCTGACCGGCAGCGTGCGGCTTGCTCTGGCGCCCGACGGCGAGCATTTGATCGGCGTCAATGGCAGCAACAACAGCCTGTTCTCCATGCGCCGCAACACCATCACGGGTGATCTCAGTGGCGGTAATTCTGCTTGGGCGGATGTCGAGTATTGGCTGACCCGCAATGGCGTGACCGGCAGCATCAAAGCCATCGGGGTAGACGCTCCGACGGCTGTGCTCGTGACCCCGGATAACCGTCACGTGCTGGTGTCTTCAGGCAGCGTCACCGGCCCGATTGGACCCTTGACCGTACTCTCGCGTCGCGCCCCCGAACCGCAACTGGGCTTCATCGAGCAGGATCGGCAGAGCGATGCCATTCTGGGTACGCAAAGCACGATCGACCACATGACCGGTCCGGCGGACGTGGTCAGTCGGGGCGACCTGGTCTATGTGTTGAGCAAGCAGGACGAAAGCATCAACCTGTTCCGGCGTCGCCTCTCCAACGTGGGTGTGCAGGATGATGATGGTGGGCACCTCAGCTTCGTCGCACGCTGGACCAATGGCGAAGGCGGTATCACTGGCATGGTGAAGCCGGATCGTGTGCTGATAAGCCCCGATGGCAACAGCCTGTTTGTCAGCAGCGTGGAGGCCAATGCGCTGGCGGTGTTCCGCCGTGATCCGCTGACGGGCCTGCTGACCTATGCGCGCAACTTCACCTCCAGCAACAACCCGGGCCTGACCGGTGCGCGGGGCATGGCCATGAACCGGGGTGGCACGCACCTCTACGTGGCCGGTTCGTTCAGTAGTTCAATCGCTATCTTCAGCCACGATCCCAATAACGCCGATCGACTGGTGTCGGTGGGTACGGTGGCTGGCGGTCAAGGCGGCGTAACCGGCTTGAACGGTATCCGTGACCTGGTCATGGCCGGTGACGACGCGAGTGCGCAGTTGATCGGCGTGGCCGATGCGGCGCATTCGGTCGTGGTATTCGATCGTCAGTCCAATGGGCAACTCGATTTCGTGCAGTCGCTGGTCTTGGGCGGCAGTCAGCGCCCGATGGCCCTGGCGTTGTCGCCCGACATCAACGGCAGCGACAACGCGCATGTCTACGTGGCCGAGCAGAACAACAATTCGTTGATCGTGTTGCAACGCATCCTGGACAACAGCGATCCACAGTTCGGGCGCATTCGTGTACTCAGCACGCTCGTTGCCGGTGGCGATGCACCCGCCAGCATGAGTGGCCCGCGATCGGTGGCAGTGAGTCCCAACGGCAAGCGCGTGTACGTTGCGGCGCAATTTGGTTCGAGCCTTGTGGCGTTCGACCGCTACGACACCTCCAGCAGCAGCCTCTACGGCAAGCTCAATCTGGCGGAAGTACGCACCCAAGACATCGACTCGGTGGATGGCATCGCTGCCCCGTATGCGGTGGCGGTATCGGGCGATTCGCGCAACGTCTATGTCGCAGGCTTCGATTCCGACGCGGTGGCCTCGTTCTCGGTCGGTACCGGCTCGATGTGCAGCGCGGCAGGCAGTGGTGACATCGACGATGTGGTCACGATCCGTGCGGGCGGTGCGGTGATCTATACCGTCAATTCCAAACTGCGCTCCAACGCCAAGGGCACCCTGAGCAATACCGCCACGGCGACGGGTCCGGAAGGGACGCCCACCGACAGCGATACCGACACCACGCCCATCGTGACTTCGGCGGCGCTGGAAGTGAGCAAGACCAACAATCAGGTCAGTACCACCCCCGGGATGCCGGTGACCTACGACGTGCTGGTCCGCAACGCTGGCCCAGGCAATGTTTTCGGTCTGGATGACCCGCAACTGGCCAATATCAGCGATCTCTTCGGTTGTACGCCGGATGGCGCGGGTGGTCATGATTGCTCGGCATCGCCGTTTGAGCCTGGCAGCATTTCTTGGACCTGCTCGGCCTCGGGTTCGGGCGCACTCGACTTCCTGTCCGCCTATCAGGACGGTAGCGCGGGCATCTCGGGCTTGGCGGGCGTCAGTTCGGTCGCCTTGATCCCCGCTGGCGCGGTGGGCAATCCCAACGCCGTCCGTGCCAATTACGTGGTCGCGGCCAGCGTCGATGACGACGCCTTGGTATTCTTCAAGCGCAACGCCGCCACCGGTGATCTGAGCTTTGATCGCCGCATCGACAGCGACGCCGCCACGCCATTGCTGGGTGCGCGTTCGGTCGCGGTCAGCCAGGATGGCACGCTCTTGTTCGTGGCCAGTCGCCAGTCCGATAGCTTGGTCGTGTTCTCGCTGACCGGCAGTGGCACCGATGACTTGATCGTCACCCGAATGGCGGTCGCCAAGAATCCGACCATCAAGGGCTTGGATCAGGCCTTGCATGTCGTGGCCGTGCCCGCCGGTGTCAGCGTCGAGCACGTCTACGTGGCTGGCGCCAACGACCACGCCGTGGCCGCCTTCAGCTACGACCGCAC
Source organism: Chiayiivirga sp. (assembly GCA_035703435.1). Taxonomy (GTDB): domain Bacteria; phylum Pseudomonadota; class Gammaproteobacteria; order Xanthomonadales; family Xanthomonadaceae; genus Denitratimonas. The sequence continues at coordinate 44,236 of DASSYF010000056.1, forward strand.
CTCCGGAACCCTGATCCACGTGGGTAGCGTGGAGAATGGAGTGGGTATGGCCGATGGCCTGTCCGATGTCGAGTATCTGGTAGCCAGTCCGGATGGCGGGCAGGTGTACGCGCTGTCGGGCAGCACCGGCAACGTGGTTCAGTTGGATCGCAACGCCAGTACTGGCGTACTGACGTATGCGGGCCGCTTCGGCTCAGGTGCGCTGGGCGTCGATCTGAGCGGTGTGTCCTCGGGTACCTTGGGTTCCAACGGCAAGTACCTCTATTTGACGGTAGCCGGTACCAATCGTCTGGTCGAGCTGGAGCGCATCACCAATGCCTCTGCAGGCAACTACGGCAATCTCAGCCTGGTCAGCTCGATCGGGCAGGGCGAGCAAGGCACCCAAGGCCTGAATCGCCCACGCCGCGCCGTCATCACGGCCGATGGTCAGCACCTGTACGTGAGCTCGCAATCGGGTTCGACCGTGGCCTGGTTCTCGCTGCATCCGGACACCGGTGTGCCGACCTATCAAGGCATCCAGAATGATGATACGGGTGGCGTCGATGGGCTGGCGGGCGCGACCGGTATGGTGATCGATCCGGTGCTCAACCAGATCTACGTGGCTGGAACGCTGGACAGCGCTGTGACTCACTTTGCGCGTCAGTCCGATTCGTGGTGTCCGCCATCAGGCACGGGCGTGATCGATCATCTGCCGGTGAACATCGCCGCCGGCGGCCATGTGCTGTTCCACTTGACCGCAACGGTTTCCAGTCAGTTGCAGGGCGAGCTGCACAACACGGCATCCGCCAATTGGCAGTCGGCTGCGTGCAATGGCGGTGCTGGCCCTGGTTTGCAGCCATGTGGCCTCGATGCGGAAGACGTGGATCAGCCCTCGGTACTGGCAAACCTCTCGATCACCAAGGACGACGGTTTGGCCGAGTTCGATGGTCTGCTCGGTGCTTCGGCCATCGTGGCCGACGCCAGCAACGTTTACGTGGCCGGCAGCGATGACCACGGCATCGGCATGTTCCAGCGCCTGCCCAGTGCGGCCACGGGCCTCAACCTGACCTACCTCGGCGCCCTGCGCAGTGGCAGCAATGGCGCCAGTGGGCTGACCAGCGTCGCGGACCTGGTCACCAGCGCCGATGGGCGCAACGTGTACGCGGTCAGTCCGGTGGACAACGCGGTCACCAGCTATGTGCGTGACAACGCCACGGGCAAACTCACCCAGATCGACATCGATCAGAACGGCTTGCTCGGTGTGGCCGGCATTTCCGGTGCCCGCGCACTCGCGATCAGCCCGGATGGCGAGCACGTCTATGTGGCAGGCGATTTCTCCAATGCCGTGGCCGTGTTCAAGCGCCAGACTTTGGCCGGCGCGCCGGATGAGGGCAAGCTGAGTTTCGTGGAAATGGTGCAGAGCGGCGTCAATGGGGTGATCGGCATCGCTTCGCCTCGCGCCTTGCAACTGAGCCCGGATGGCAAGCAACTGTATGTGCTGGGTTCGACTTCGGATGCGCTGGTGTTGTTTGCACGCCAGACCAATGCCGGCAGCAGCAACTTTGGCAAGCTGACGCAAGTGGCGACGTATCAGAACGGCAACGGTGGCGCGTTGGGGATGGACGAGGTGCGTTCCCTGGCCATCAGTGCCGATGGTGCCCACCTGTACGTGTTGGGCGCCGAGGCCGGTTCCTTGGTTCACTATGCCCGCAACGCGGCGGACGGAACCCTGAGCTTCGTTCCGCACTCGGTGCAGGCCGAAATCTTGCTGTTGCCCGAATTGGTGGATGCCGGACGCATGCACCTTGCCGGCGACGGACGTCTCTACATCGCCGCCACCGCGCAGGACGCCATCGCCGTGGTGGAGTTCGATGCCCAAGGCACACCGAGCTTGGCGCGCATGATCCGCAACGGTGATCCGTCCGGTAATCCGATGGTTGGGCTGATCGACGGCTTGGATGGCATCGCCGATGTTGCCTATGTCCATGACGGTGCCGAATGGCTCTATACAGCCGCGTCACTGGATGCCGCCTTGTCCGAGTTCAGCTTGAACGTGGGTGAACCGGCCTTCCTCGGCAATGTGCTGGATGGCTTGGGCGGCGTAGCCCCCGGTGACACCGTGACCTATCAGATCGTGGTCAAGAACCATGGCCCGAGCGATGTGCTCGATGGTCGGGTAGTGGATAACTTCCCGGCGGTGTTCACGCAGGTGAACTGGACGTGCTCCGGTTATGCCGGTGGCAGTTGCGCCAGCAGTGGCAATGGCAACATCGACATGAGCAATGTCTTGTTGCCGAATGGCGGATCGATCCAGATCCAGGCCGTTGGCACGGTTCGCGCCGATGCCGCGGGTCGACGACTGCTGGCCATGGCCGGCGGCGTGTTGACCAATACCGCCACCGTCGAAGGCGTCGGCGTGCTCGATCCTGACATGAGTGACAACAGCGCGACCGATGGCAACACGGTGATGTCGCCTTCGATGAACCTGTCGGTGACGGTGCATGACAACGGTTGCACGCTGGGCGATCCCGGATGCACCGAAGTCACCGAAGCCACGCCCGGCGGCAACGTTCAGTACGCCGTTTCCGCGGCCAATGCTGGACCGACGTATGCCCAATCGGCGCGCCTGTCCGACAGTTTGCCTGCGGCGCTCTACGACGTGTCGTGGACCTGTCTGGCCGTGCCCCAGGCGGGCTTGTTGAGCCAGTACGCGCTGGAGGATTCCGACGTCGATACCGACTATCGTCGGATCGTCGTGGACACCTTGGGCAACAACGCCTATGCCATCGGCACGCGTACTGACCTGAGCGGCCCGCGCGACACCGTGGCGGCCTTCCGTCGCAATGGCTTGAATGGTGCCTTGACGCGTATTCGTGGCTATTCGACCGGAGACACCGAGGTTCTGCCTGGCGGAGGCAACAGTGCCCCGGTCAGTGGTATCGAGGGCGCGGTGGATCTCGCGCTTTCGGTCGACGGACGCAATGTGTACGTGGCTGGCCAGACGGCGGACGCGATTTCCATCTTTGCGCGTGATCCGCTGACCGGTACCTTGAGCTGGAAAGGCAAGGTCGTGAACGGTGAATTGGGCGTGCAGGGCATCGGTGGAATTTCATCCTTGGCGGTGTCGCCCGATGGCCAGCACCTCTACGCCGGCGCTGCCTCCGGCGATTCCGTGGCCGTGTTCAACATCGACGCGGGTACCGGCATGCTGGGCTGGAGCTCGGTGATCCGCCAGAGCGATGCGGGTGTCAACGGACTGAATGAGGTCACGGACCTTGCCTTCAACGACGATGGCAGCGTGTTGTTCGTCACCGCGCGGGCCAATCGCTCCGTCACTGCCTTGCGTCGTAACGATACCAGCGGTGCATTGACGTACATCACCAGCATCGAAGATGGGCAGGTCGGCGTCACGGCGTCCTTGCTGTCACCCTCGACGCTGACTGTTTCCGGTGATCGGGTGGTCGTGGCGGACGAGCAGGGTGATGCCGTGAACCTCTTGCGCTTCGTCGATGGTGATACCCCGGCCTTCGAGCTCGACGAGGTTCTTGCGCTGGATGCCGATGGCACCGACTTCACCCAGTCGCCGCGTAGTTTGGTTTTCGTGCCGGATCAAGCGCGCCTCTACATTGGTTCTGCCACAAGCAACCAGTTGCGTCTCTACAGCCTCCTGGCTGGCACCGCACAGCTCCTTGAAACCTACGACGACGGCAGCCTGAGCACGGCGTTGACGACTAATTCGTCCCTCGCCCTGTCGCCCGATGCACGCCAACTCTATGCCACGTCGCTGGCCGACGGGCAGATCGCAACCTTGGCACGTGAACGCGGTTCGCGTTGTCCCTTGGCGGGTTCTGGTGCGCTTTCGACCCAGGTCGTGGACATCGCCCCGAATGGTCACGTCGATTTCAGTGTCACGGGCAGCATTTTTGCCAACGCCACGGGCACCTTGACCTACTCCGCGGCAATCGATACGCGCAAGCTGGAGTTCGAGACCGACATGCTCGACAACCGCGCGTCCGATACCGACACCCTCGTGCCGGCGCCGGATCTGGAAACCCGCAAGCTGCGCCAGACACCCGACGCGCAGGTTATCGCCGGATTGCCCGTGTCCTGGCGGCTCGAAGTGGACAACCACGGCGTGTCCGACGCGCTGGGTGCACAGATGATCGAGACCGCGCCGTTCTTCGATGCGGTGATTCCAGGCTTGACCCCAGGCAGCGATACCTGGACCTGCGCTGCCAACGAGCCATTGGCCGCGGGCGCCGGCTTGGCGGTCAGCACGGACGCCAAGGTTTCCGATCTTTCGAGTCTCATCGAAACGTCGGACGGCGGGCGCTGGTTTGCGCTCAGCAAAATCCGCAGCGCCTTGGTGCAGGTGACGCTGGACGCGGGCGGGCAGATCACCGCGGTTTCGAGCTGGCTTGACGGGGATGACGCTGGTGGCAGTGCCATTGCTGGCCTCACCCAGCCGACGGATCTTGCCCTCAGTCCGGATGGTTCGAATCTGTATGTATCGGCCGCTGGCAGCAACAGCGTGCTGGTGTTCGCCGTCCAAGCCAGCGACCTGCGCTTCGTGCAGAAACTGACCTCCGGGCAGGATGCGGTGACCGGCTTGCGCGGTGCCTCTTCGGTGGCCGTATCGCCCGATGGTCGCTTCGTGTATGTCGGCGCGGTGCCGGCGAGCAATGTCAACGAGAGCGCCATTGCCCTGTTCAAGCGTGATGCTGATTCGGGTGAGTTGACCTTCGTCGAGCGCATCCAGGATGGTCTGGGTACCTTCGCCTCGCAGAGCAATGTCATCCGCGGGATCAAGCAACTGCATGTGACGGCGGATGGCCGCAACCTGTACACCTTGGCCACGACCTCGCAGGCCGTGGCCCAGTTCAGCATCGACGCCTCGACCGGAAAGCTGAGCTATCGCGATGTGTTGCGTGCGACGGCCGGCAACGGTGGCACGGTGTTGCCGGTTCTGGCTGGCGCACGGGATCTGGTGGCAACACCTGCCGACACGCAGCTGTATGTGCTTTCCGATCAAGGCATCACCCTGTTCAACCGCGCACTCAACGGCAGTCTGTCGCAGACCGGCAATTGGCCAGCCGCGGGCAGCACGGCCGCACGCGATCTGGACATCGATGTGTGGGGTTCGCGTCTGTATCAGACCGACGACGACGGCACCGTGCACCTGTATGCACGCCAATGGAGCGATGGTGCGCTGGAACATCGATTCAGCACAGCCGGCAGCTTGACGGGCGCATCGCTGGTGCTCACCCATCTGGCGGTGCGGGGCGAGTTGGTGCTGGCTCAGGCCGGCACCCAGGGCGGCATCTCGCGTTGGAGCGAGCAAGCCATTTCCCGCTGCCTGACGGCCAATGGCGGCCAAGCCGAGCTTCCGGTTCCGCTCGACCTCGGCGTGGGCGGCAACGCCTGGTTCAGCTATGACGCGACCGTTCATCCGAGCGCGCGCGGCACCTTGCACAACGAAGCCACCACCGTGCCGGCCATGGGCGGCGTGGATCCGAATCCCGCCAACGATGTCGGCGTGGATGATGCGGTGATCCTGGTGCAGTCTGATTTGGCCATCACCAAGACGGGTCCGGCCACCGCAGTCGCGGGCGAGTACGTCCAATACGTCATCACGGTCAGCAACGCCGGCCCGAGCAACGCCTTGGGTATCCACATCAAGGATGACCTCGATCCGGCGCGCTTCGTGGACGCCAGCTGGACTTGCACGGCGACGGGGGATTCGGTCTGCGCGGCGGCCAGTGGCAGCGGTGCCACGCTGGACGCGGTCGGCGACCTGTGGGCCAACCAAACCATAACGATCACCTTGAACGTCAAGGTCAATCCGGCCTGGATCGGCGCCTTGCAGAACGCGGCCTATGTCGTGCCGGAGCCGGGTGCGACCGATCCGACGCCTGGCGATCACAGTGCCACGCCGGTGGATACCGAGGTGTCGCGTCACGCGGATCTGGTCGTGACCAAGACCACGGCGGTTGCAGAAGTGGTGGCCGGCATGCCGGTGACGTATTCGATCACGGTGCACAACGCCGGCCCGTCGGATGCGCCGTCCGTGCAGGTGGATGATGTGCTGCATGTGGCACTGCTGAATCAGACTTGGACGTGCTCGACGCAGCTCGGGTCCGGTGCCTGTGCTCACGCCAGCGGCCACGGTTCGATCCACGAGACCGCGAACATCCCGGTGGGCGAAACCCTGCAGTATCAGGTGAGCGCCCAGTTGTCGTCAGGTACGGTGGGCACGCTCAGCAATACGGCCACGGCGGCCGTGCTGCTCGATGCCAATGGCACGGCGCTCGACCCTGATACCGGCAACAACAGCTCGACGGTCACCGATCCGATTCTGACTCGGGCCGACCTGAGCGTCGTGGGCGTGGCACCCGATGCCTATGACCCGGCCAGCCCCGTGGCGATGCCGTATCGCGTGGTAGTGAGCAATGCCGGTCCGTCAGATGCCAAACTCAATGTGTTGAGCTTGCAATTCAGTCATCCGGTCGCACACACCAATAGCCAGTGCCAGCCGCTGCAAGGCACCCAGTTCACCTGCGCGATCGCCAACCTGGTGGCGGGAAATTCCACCACCGTGTCCTTTGGCTTGAGCCAGTTGCCGGCTGTTCCGGCCACACTGACCGGCAACCTCGGGATCACCTCGCAAACCAGTGATCCCGCCAGCGGCAACAACGGCGCGACCACGAGCACCCAGATGGCCACGGGCGTGGATCTGGCCGTGAGCATCGCTGACGACCACATCGGCTTGGCCCCGGGCGATGGCACGCGGTACACCATCACGGTGCGCAACGTGGGATCGGTCGATGCCATGGATGCGCGCGTGCAGGTTCCCTTGGCGCCTGAGTTGGTCGATGCGTCGTGGACGTGTACCGCTCCCGCCGGTGCGTTCTGCAACAGCACGGGCAATGGCGGCATTGACGAGCTGGTCGATGTGCCGGCGGGTTCCACGATCGTCTTCACGCTCGCGGCCACGCTTGATCACGCGGTCGATCCGTGGGTGACGAGCAGTTACACGCAGAATGCGACCGTCACCGCCGATGTTGCGCAGACCGAAGTCAGCACGCAAAACAACACAGCTTCCGATACCAATGTCATCTACAAGGTGATCTACAAGGATGGCTTCGAGGATCCGATCGTGCCGCGCGAGGGCGAACCAATCAGCCTGAAGCTGCCACCGACGATCCAGATGATTTCAGCCCCGTTGCCCGATGCGCTGTCGCTGCCTCCCCCGGCAGGCGCATCGGTGCAGCGGCTCTGGCTGATCGGAGGCCAGGCATGAGTCTGCGTTCGAACGTGATTTCAGTCACGATCGCCTTCGTGGTCGGCGGTGCGGTGGGATGGGCGCTCGCTCATCACGAGGCTGCCCCCACGACCGCAGCGCCGGATCGCTGGGTGGCGCGGATCGATGATCGCTATGTCAGTGCCGAGGACTTCATCGAGGAAATGCGCCGCCAGGGCGGTGAGCGCCCAGGCCAGTTCCAGACCATGGAGCAGAAGCGTCAACTGCTGGATGATCTGGTATTGCGTGCGGCCCTGGTCAAGGCGGCTGACAAGGCCGGCATGCTCGACAAGCCGGACATGCGGCGCAGCCTGGACCAGATGGTTGGAAACCGCTATCTCCAAGAAACCTTGCGCAAGACCCAGCGCGAAGTGCAGGTGACCGATGACGAGGTCAAGGAGTACTTCACGGCCCATGCCGATGAATACACCGTGCCGGCACGCAAGCGCGTGGCGATGCTGAAAATTTCGGTTGCGGCCGATGCCGGCGAGCCGGCCTGGAAGGCCGCGCTCGATCGCATGGCCAAGGCCAGAAGCGATGCCACCAAACTCGATGCCTCGGTACCGCACTTTGGCAATCTGGCCCGCGAACTCTCGGATGATCCCTCCTCGCGCTACCGCGGTGGTGTGATCGGCTGGATTGCCGAAGGCAATCGCGACCGTTACAGCTGGGATCCGGTCGTGCTGGATGCCACGGCCAAGCTCGAAACCGACGGTGCCATTTCGCCGGTACTGCGCGGTGCCGATGGCGTCTACCTGTTGCGTCTGGTCGACAACGAGCCACGTCAGGCGCGTGGACTGGACGTCCTGGCCAGCGGCATCCGTCAACGCATCATCCAGCAGCGTCTGGCAGACACCGAAGCCACGTTCCGCAAGAGCCTGATGCGCGAGGTCGGTGTCGAGGTTCGAGATTCGGTGCTTGCCTCCATTGCTCCACTCGCGCCACCTGCCAGCGACCACGCGCCACAACCGCCCGCCATGCCCAAGGATCAGGGGTGAAACCTGCCATGTCACGTTCAATCATTACTTCGCTCCTTCTCGCCGGCGTGCTTGCCGTGTTGGCGTGGCCCATGGGGTCACGTGCGGCCGACATGACCCAGACCATCACCCTCAAGCCGGGTTGGAATGCCGTCTTCGTCACCGTGCAACCGGATCAGCCCGAGATCGCCCAGGTGTTCTCCGGCATTCCAGTGCGCAGCGTCTGGCGCTGGATTCCTGGCAGCAACTCGGCCCAGTTCATCCGCAATCCCGAAGATGGCTTGCAGAACATCGAAGGCTGGTTCGCGTGGTTCCCGGAACCGCGCCCCGACGCGGTGCTGACCAACCTGTTCACCGTCGATGCCAACACCGCCTACCTCGTACGTTTGCCGGATGATGCGGCCACGCAGCAATTGGTCATCAGCGGCTCGCCACGCTACAGCCCCATCGCCTGGCGCCCGAATGAATTCACCCTGACGGGCTTGCCGGTGGCGCTCACCAATGCGCCGACCTTTGCCGAGTTCTTCTCGCGCTCACCCGCGCATCAGGCCCAGCCGATTTTCCGCCTGGACAACACCGACGGTCGCTGGAAGCCGGTGACTGGCGGAACGCCGATCAACGCCAATGAGGCGTACTGGTTCTTCACCAAGGGAAATTCGCGCTATCAGGGACGCATGGATCTGGTGCTGGATCAGGGTGAATCGCTGGAATTCGGTCGCACCTTCGATCAAATACGTTTCGTGCTGCGCAACCTCAGCGGCACCGATGGCAGCTTCCAGCTCGAACGCATAGGCGGCGATCAGGTGCCCTTGTCCATCCGCGTTGAAGATGAGGAAACCCACGAGGTGGGTTGGCCGGATCTTCCCAACGTGGAAGTGTTGCCGGCCCCGACGGGCAAGGATGTGTTCGTCACCATCGCCATCAAACGCGCCCAGTTCATCCATGACCGCATGGAAGAGATGGTGGCGGTGACCGACGAAAACGGTCAGCGCATCGTGCTCTATGTGGGCGGCAATGCCGCACTGGCCGGTGCGCTCAGTCGCCCGGCGCGGGATGGGACGCAGCCCAAGGCTGGCGGTGACAATCCGGTGGCCTTGGCAGGCCTGTGGATCGGTACCGTCAAGATCAACAAGGTCAGCGAAGCGCAGCAGGCGGGAACCGAACCCAAATCGGTCGGCCAAAGTTTCGACCAGCGGGTGCTGATCCACGTCAATGCCCAGGGCCAGGCGCGCTTGCTCAGGGACGTGATCCAGATGTGGGAGGACGGCACGATGCAACCCAGCGCCGTCGATCCGACCTACAGCGAAGTGGCTACCCCCGGACGTTACGTGCTGTTGACCAACAAGAATCTGATCGGGCTCTACAGCGGTGTGGCCGGTCGCGACGGCAAGGCCGTGGGCTTGCGCTACAGCACCGTGGCCTATGACTTCGACGGCGAGTTGTTGGATTTTGCCGGCGTCTTCGGGCCGGGAGGCGCACTCTCGACCACCATGGTCGTCAGTCCGACCTTGCCGACCAATCCGTTCCTGCATCGCTACCATCCCGACCACGACAACAAGGACGAGCATTTCCTCAATTACCAGGAGGAGGCGTACCAGGTCGTGCGCAACATGCAGTTCATCTTCACCACCGATGATCCGGATGCGCCGGCCGGTGTGACGCAGCCGGGTTGGGGCGACTCGACCCTGGGCGGCACCTTCAACGAGTCCATCACGGGACTGCATCGCAACACGATCTTCACCTCGGGAACGTTCCGCCTACAGCGGGCCTCGACCGTGACGGTTCTGAACCAGTAACAGGGAAACGATCATGAGTATTTTCACATTCTCGAAACTGCGTGGTTCGTTTCTCGCCCCGGTGCTGTCGGTGCTTGCGCTGTTGTCGGCAACGCCGGCGCATGCGGTATGGCCGCAAGGCATTGCGGATGCCGAGGTGGTTCGGACGATTCCCACCAGCAGTGGCGACCTGATCGTTGCCGGCCATTTCAGTGGCGAGGCGGTCTTCGGCAATACCGTGCTGCACTCGACCGGCCTGCAAGACATCTTCGTCGCGCGCTTGAGCCCATCCGGACAGGTGGTTTGGGCAGCCAGTGGTGGCGGCGCGCTCACCGATACCGTGAATGGTGTCGTGCTGGACTCGGCCAACAACGTGTATCTGGCAGGCTCCACCTACGGCAATGTACAGTTCGGTGGCGTCAGCAATAACGGCAGCAGCAGCAATCAGGATGGTTTCGTGGCGCGTTTGAACGCCAATGGCCAATGGGGCTGGGTCAACCGCATCAGCGGTTCGGGCGCGGACCGGGCAATGGACCTAGTGGTGTACCCGGGCGACACGACCGTCATTCCGCCAGTTCCAGCAACCCTCATCGTGACCGGCGGTTATGCCGCGAGTGCCACCTTTCAAGCCAGTGGCACCAGTATTGGCCTGACGGGCGCTTCACGCGACGACTTCCTGGCCAAACTCACGATCGACGGCAAGGACTGGATATGGGCGGACAACCGTCCAGGTCAGGGCAGCTCGGAATTGGGCAAGCGCTTGCTGCTCGATAGCCAGTTGCGCTTGCATGTGCTGGGTGAGGAAGGGCAGGGCGGCGGCGATGTCATCAACCAGACCTTCAACGCAGGATCGACCAATCTGAACGCCGACTGGGTTGTCAACACCTCAGGCGGTGGTCGCGTGCACATCATCAGCAGTCAGCTTCGTTCACACTTGCCGGACGCTCCCGGTAACGAGCCGAAGGGTTTGGCCTTCAATGCCGGCGGCGCCAGTATCACTCGCAAGGTGGCGATTGATACCACGTACTCACCGTCCGTCACGGTCGAGGCACGGGTTACTCGCGGTTCCACAGTCTACGCCCCTTTCAATATCACCTCGGGTGGATACACCTACACCGACTACATCAGCGAAGATCCCGATTGGGCAGGCGGTGAAGATCTCGTCATCGAGTACCTCGGGAAGGATGGCCAGTGGCACAATCTCACCACGTTTGTGGCGGGCGCTACTGCAGGCGAGAACATTGGGTTTTCGCAAACTTTTTCCTCGATTTCGCCAGATTATCCGCAACTGTTCCATTCCAATCTCAAGTTCCGAATCCGGCAGGTCGGAGGCAGTGGCGACGAGTTCGATTGGTGGTTTGTCAGCTCGTTCAAGGTCTCTGCGCCATCCGGAATCAATCAGGTCTATCTGCATCAAGTCACGAACATTGGGGGCAACACGAGGCCTTCATCGCAAGGTGGCTGGAAGAGCGTGGTCCGCTTCCCCGGCTCGACCAACTTCAACGATGCTGCGCTTTTCCTGGAAGGCGGTCAGCCGCGCGTGGCCTTGGTCGGTACATTCAATGGCTCGGTGACGGCGCAATATAACGCGTGTCAGACCTATTCCGGAACGACGGGCGGCTTTGTAGCCATCTTGGCGCCAAGTGGTTCGGACTATACCTGCCAAAGTGTCATTGGCCTCAACGGTGCCAGTGCGCTGGGTGTCGGATCGGACAATGCACGGGTATTCGTGACTGGTGGCTTCGGCGGGCAACTTGTGCTCCCGGAAGATGCAGCTGTCGTGCCCCCGAATCCGCCGCCGACGATCCATACGATCAACGCCAATGCCGGCGGTAGCGATGTCTATATTGCAGCACTGAACATCGCGACCAAGCAATGGGATTGGCTGACCGGCGGCAAGCCGCCGACACCGATCAATCCGTCCACACCCAACAATCCTCCGTCTGCGGCAGGCGGTCCGGGTGAGGACGTTGGCATGACCCTGACCGTGGCCATGGGTGCGCAGCTCTATGTCGGCGGCCGTTTCCAGAGCGATGCCTCGTTCGGACCGATCGATCATCTAACGGCGCAGGGGACGACCGATGGTTTCGTCGTCAAGCTCGGCACCGACGGTCGCTTCTTCCAGCCCGAAATCTGGCGCGTGGGTGTGCCAGTCACCCCACCGGTCGGGGCGTTGACGAGCTCGCTGACCATGCAGCCCGAGATCTATCTGGATGGGCAGCTCATCCAGGCGACGGGCAACGACTATCGCTGGTTCACCTGGGTATACGAGCCCAGCACGGGTGGACGTTTGATTCCCTTGCAGCCGACCCCGCAAGTCGAAGTGCGCTGGCGCACCAGTACTACCATAGAAGATCCCGCGCGCGTGGTGACCTTGGGAGCCGGCGCTTGGCCGACCGCAGCCTGTGGTGACCTCGATCTCCCTGGTTATGAAAACACGTTGCCAGAGGGCTGCTATCAGAGCCACGTCGTCGGTGCGCCCGTCGAAGCCAAGCCGAGCGAATACCAGATCGTCGGCGAAGTGCTCAATCCGGACAGCAATTCCAGCGGCGCCACCCTGAGCGGCGGCGTGTTCAATGCTATCCGCACGGGTTATGCCGTCATCACCTATGTGAAGGGGCCATCGGTGGACCAAAGCCAGTACCCGACCTATATCGAGGTGGTGCGGTCCTTGCCGTATCAGATGACGCCGGGCTTCCAGGACAATGTCTCGGTCGAGATCGGCAAGAAGATCACCAACGCCAGCCACAACGAGCCCAATCGCACCGGTTGGGTGTTGAACGAACGGGCCTACTACGATGGTTTTGGCGCCAATGCCGCCTACAACCGGCAGTCGCGACAGGGCACCATCATTCCGGTGAATCGCTATTCCGCCGGTCGCCCGCAGGACTTCGGCCGTGAGCTGGCCGTAGCGTGGTATCGCCGCAACGCCAAGAGTGTGTACTGGGCCAGCCGCGCGGTGCGCTATGCACCACGCTGGCCCTATGACCCTGATCGTATCGTGATCGCGAGCGAGCAGGGCAGCGAGGTCAATGGGCAGGCGGTGTTGACGGCGGGGGCGTTCCCGCAAGCCAGCATCTATCAGCAAAATGACTACTCGGCGCCGGGCTACAACCCGAACGACGAGCACGCCATGATGGCGCCATCCTCGACCGGCAGTGGCTCCGATGCGATCTTTGCACTGCGTTCGGACTTCGGTGGCGAAGACGACAAGTCTGCCGCTTCAGATCCCTACGTGCTGTTCAAGTACTACAACAACACCGATTCGGAATGGAACTTCAAGCTCTACAAAGTGGTGGCCACTGATCCGCAGTACGCCAATTTCCGCTACACCGGTGTAGCGGGCACGACGGTGTCGCCGCCGTACCCGGTGCGTCTGTTGCCCGGTTGCGCCCAGAGTTTCGTCGATGGTCAGGCGGCCGGTGAACCGCCGCCGCCGCCCTTTTTCCAGGATCACAAGAACCAACTGTGGGCGAAATCGGCGGGCTCCGGTCGGGTGTACTACTACTACCCGATGCAGCCTGGTTTTTATCAGGACAACAACGCCGACGATATCAATGACTACCAGACGGGTCAGTGCACGCCGTGGTTGGCCCGTCTGCCCGAGTCGCAGGGTGGTTCCGTCTCGATGCTTGACCCAATCGCCGTGAGCTATGACATCGCCTGGCCCGACAATGTGCACTTGCTGGTCGCCGGTGAAACCTTGCTCACACCCAAGAACGGCCTGCCCGACATCTTCAATCAGGCTGCGGTCCAGATCGTTTACGACCAGCAGCAGGAAACGAAAGCCAATGCCGAGCCTAGGGACACCTTGGCGCAGTTGATCGATCCCTTGGGCTCGCGCTGGGTGCGGCTGTCGCAGATTCCGGCCGAAATCGCGAGCGAACAGCGCACCGATGGTTACAAGGACATCGTGGGTTCCTCCGATGGCACGCGCAAGATGCCGGCGTCGCTCGGCGAGCGTGTTTACTATGACCCCAACAGCAAGCGGCTCTACTTTATCGGTGTCTTCGATGAAACCGGTGCCGGTGATCCCAAGCTCTTGCTCAACGTGATCAGCAAACGTGAGCGGATGCTCCTTAAGCAGCTCAACGGCGGCGATGGCAACGAACAGTCCACGTTCGAAGGCGATTGTGTCAGCAGCGGTGCGTGCACCTGGGATCAAGCCATCGAGGCTCTGTACCGCCAGACGCGCAACCCCAGCGGCATCACGAAGATCTGTCGCGCCTCGGTGCTCGGCGAAGATCGCACCCGCACCTGCACCAACATGGATCTGGATCCTTCACCGGATGAGCTGTTGATCGCTTACACCGATCCAGCCAACGACGGCATTCTTCAGCCCATGACCCAGGTTGGCGGCGGTGCCGCATTGACGGCCGGTGCCGCAACCGGATCGGGTTACGTGACCTTGGCCTTCAACAACGACGTCTCCTTGGGCGCGCTTCCGGTATCGCTGGAAGTCATCAAGGTCGGTTGCCTGGAGTCCACTGAAGCCACGCCGCCGATCTTTGCCCCGTATCAAGGCCAGATCAATGTGATCTCGCCCGACAACCTGTTCGACGAGCAGTTGGTGCTGCGTCATTCAGGTGACTTTGGCGGAAATCCGGACGACCTGGCGTTCGAGTGGTATTTCCATCCCGATGCCAATGGCACGCCGCCGATGCCCTTGCCTGATCCGTCCACCGGACAGATGCACGGCTGGATCCAGTTCCCGGTCGCCAATCCCAATGGGGCGGTGGAAATCAGCATCGAAGGCGCCAACATCCAGACGCTCTCCGACAACTGGTATCTGGCCCGCTATCGCGGTCTGTCGGTCTGCGGCAACACTAGCCAGTGGAGTCTCTGGGCGGGTCAACCTGGCGGTACACCGGTGGAGCCTCGTGCCCAGCTGGCTGAGGGTTGGGTCAAGCGCGTGCTGGCTCGCTTGAATCCGTTCGAAGCGCGGGTACAGGACTTCGGCAGCGCCGACACCAACAACTACGTCAGCATGCTGATCCAGTTGGGTGAGCGTTATTCCGGCCCGATTGCACTCAATGACGATCCGGACAACCTCAACTCCATCGGCTTGATCGAGGCCTACACCACGGTCATGCGTCGCGCCCTGTCCTTGTCGGCCGGTGCGACGCCGCCGATCGATTACGGCCCGGCGAACGCCGCGATCCTGCTGGTGGCTTCGCGTATCTCGGACTTCTACACCCTCTTGGGCAACGAAGCCTATGCCGACGCGCAGGACCCGACCATCGCGGTTGATACCAACGACGGTTCCTACATGTCGATGGCCCCATCCATCTTCAACTTCCAGAACCAGTTGCCCTCGTTGTTGGACGAGGAGCTGGCCTTGCTGCGTGGCCGCGATGACAGCCACGGGCCGGTGGCCGCATCGCCGGTCTACAACCGTCTGTTCTGGAACTTCACCCGCAATGATGGTGAGGTGGCCTATGCCTTGAGCTACAACATCGGCGATCAGGACGTGAATGGCATCATCGACGAGTACGATGCCCGCATCCAGTTCCCGCAGGGCCACGGCGACGCTTGGGGTCACTACCTCACCGCCATGACCACGTACTACGGCCTGCTGCGTCACCCGTACTTCTCGTGGAATCCGCAGTCGGAGGCCGTCGGCGTGGCCGGTGTGCCGATCAACGTGGATTACCTCGACGAACGCCAGTTCGCCACCACGGCTGTGGCCAAGGCCCGCACCGGCGTGGAAATCGTCGATCTGACCTACCGCTCGGCCTACGTGGAAAATCCGGATGGTCAATGGCAGGGCTATGACGACACCAATCCTGATCGTGCCTGGGGCTTGTCGGAATGGGGTCGCCGTGCCGGCATGGGTGCGTATTTCGATTGGGTGACGGCCAATGCCATCGTGCCTGAAACCGATCCCAATCCGGCGCATGTCGGCATCCAGCGCATTGAACGCAAGAGCCTGAGCGAACTGGATCAGATCGCTTCGACCTTCACCGCCATCCAGGGCAAGGTCGATCGCGCCGATGCCGGCCTCAATCCCCTCGGTCTGGCCAAGGGCGTGGTTCCTTTCGACATCGACCCCTCGATGTTGAATCCCGTCCCTGGGATTCCCACCAAGACCCAGTTCGAGCAGGTGTGGGATCGCGCCATGTCGGCGATGAACAACGCCGTGAAGATGTGGGACTACGCCAACCAGCTCAACAACCAGTTGCGTCGCGCGCAGGACACGGCTGACGACATGTGGGACTTGTCCATTGACGAGGAAAACAGCTTCGCAAATGACCTGATCGAGATCTTCGGCTATCCCTACGCCGATGACATCGGTGGCGGCGGCACTTACCCCGACGGCTATGACGGTCCCGACCTGTATCACTACATGTACATGGATGCACCGGCCTTGGCAGGAACTGCCTTTGATTTCGACACCCCTGTCACCGACGGCATTGCAGCCAAGAAGATCGACCGTTTCGACGGCTATTACCGGCCCGCCGCCAATGGCGTGGGGTTCTTCAATACCAGCCGTGGTGAAGATCTGGGTGGTGTGGCGCCCGGTGACTGTGAGACCTCGCCGATGGCCGCGGGTTGCGCCTTGGGTGACCCGAAGGATGACCTCTTGAAAGTCGAGTACGTGACGATGGACTCGCCGTTGACCGGCTTCCTTTTCGTCAAGCCACCGGAGTGGACGGGTGTTCGCCGTGCACCGGGTCGCCTGCAGCAGGTGTTGCAGGAAATGCTCATGGCGCAGATCTCGCTCAAGCAGGGCATCCTGGAGTACGACGCCATGCGTCATGAGCTGGAAGCCAAGGTCCGCACCCTGCGTGCGACCTTCAATACCGCGAGCTCCAACATCGCCATTGCCAATGAGCAGCGCAAGACGTTGATGGGCCTGACGATTGCTTCGCAGATCATGGCGAATGGCGCCATCGTGGCGCGTCGCGTCGGTGAGTTCTTCGACTTCAACTTCAAGACCACGTCTGAATGCATTCCCAAGAACGCCATCGTGGGCTTGGCGGGTGGCGGTGACCTGTTCTCGGCCGGTCGCTGCACCGTGCAGGCTGCTGGCAATGTCGGCAAGCTGGTATCCGACACCATCGGTGATGGTCTGGAGATTGCTGGCAATGCCATTGAAGCGTCCAAGGAGGATGTAACCGAGCTGGCAAGCATCCGTTCGATGGTCAACGACTCCAATCTCGAGCTGTACAACATCGCCGGGGAGATCGACGAGATCATGCACCAGGAGCCTGGCTTGCGGGCCGAGATCTTCGCGCGCGGCGAGGCCATCAAGCAGTTGCAGGGCGAATATCAGGCCACGTTGGCGGAAGGCATGAGGGTGTTCGAGCGCTTGGTGATGTTCCGTCGTAATGCGGCGGCCGAAACCCAGAACTCGCGCTATCGGGACATGGCCTTCCGCATCTTCCGCAACGATGCCTTGCAGAAGTATCAGGATGCCTTCGAGCTGGCGGCGCGCTACGTGTACCTGGCGGCCAGCGCCTACGATTACGAAACCAATCTGATGGGCAGCGACAGTCGTGCGGGGCAAGGCTTCTTGAACAATATCGTCAAGCAGCGCAGTCTGGGCCAGGTGCTCGACGGCACGCCGATGCCGGGCACCGCAGGTCTGGCCGACACCATGGCGCAGCTGAAGCTCAACTTCGATGTGCTCAAGGGCCAGATGGGCTTCAACAATCCCTTGTTGCAGACCAATGCGTTCTCCTTGCGCAAGGAGTTGTTCCGCATTGGTTCGGATGCCGAGGGTGACGAGGCGTGGCAGCGCAAGCTGGATGCTGCGCGTGTGTCGGATTTGTGGCAATTGCCCGAGTTCCGACGTTACGCCCGTCCGTTTGCGGACGAAGCCGCCGGTCCCCAACCTGGCTTGGTATTCGAGTTCTCCACCAATGTGTCCAGTGGCCTTAACTTCTTTGGTTGGGACCTGGGTGCCAATGACAGCAGCTACAACGCCAGCCGATTCGCCACACGTATTCGGGCCGCCGGCGTGTGGTTCGGCAACTACGTCAACCTGCCGCTGGCCGATGATCCCAAGGTCTACCTGATTCCGGTCGGTGCCGATGTCCTGCGCTCGCCGGATCCGAATGACTTCTCGGTACGCGAGTGGCAGGTCATCGACCAGGCGATTCCGGTGCCCTTGCCGATCGGCACGGCCGACATGGAACGCTACGACTGGACACCTCAGGACAGCCTGAGTGAGTCGCGCGTCAACATCCGTCGTTATCCAATGATGGACGCCTTCCACTACAGCGGCGCGGTGAACGATGCCGAAATGACCGTTGACAGCCGCTTGGTGGGCCGCTCGGTCTGGAACCGCAAGTGGTTGCTCATCATTCCTGGGAAGGAATTGCTGGCTGATTCCAACAAGGGCCTGGACACCTTGGTCCATGGTGCCGAAGTGCCGGGCGGCGGCGGAACGCGCGACGGCCACGGCATCGATGACATCCGCCTGTCCTTCAAGACCTACTCGTACGCGGGGAACTGATCATGAATCGCATGACCTCCTGTTTCATGTTCCTGACTTCCCTGCTGTTGTGGCTGGGCCTGACCGGAATGGCAAAGGCGACGATCGAGCCGCCCGATCATGTCTATTACGGCAATGCCAGTCTCTACGGGATTCCGGTTCCGACGGGTGCAACCGTGGAAGCACGTACCAACCCCGAGGGCGTGTTGTTGCAGCGATACACGGTCGGCAGCAACAGCCTTCTCGGCAACTACTACAAGCTGGCGATTCCGCTGGACACCATCGACCCGCGCAAGCCGGGCCATGCCCGCGTTGGTGATCCGATTCGCATCTTCGTCAATGGCCTGGTGGCGGCTGAGGTCAGCGTGGGTGTCAATCAGGGCGAAGTCAAAGGCATGGGCACTACCACACGCCTGGATCTCGACCCGCAGAACATGGGCACCGGTCCCGCCATTTCCATCGCAGGCACCTCGGTGGTGGAGGGCGATAGCGGGCTGACGACCGTCCAATTGACAGTCAGCATGAACGCGGTGGCCACCCAAGCCGTCGGGATCAAGTGGGAAACACGCAACGGCACCGCGACGGGCGCGGCTGCGTGTGCCAACGGCGTGGACTTCATGCAGAAGATCAGCCAGACACTGACTATCCCTGCGGGCGCGCAGCAGGGCACGATCACCGTGCAGGTGTGTGGTGACACCACGGTCGAACTGGACGAGGATTTCAGCGTGGTGCTGTTGTCCACGGTGGGCGGCTATGGCGTGTTCACCGTCGATTCTGTCGCCACCGTGAACCTCATCGATGACGACAATGTTCCGAGCCTGCGTGTAGCCGATGTGCGTGTGGCGCGCCCGAGTGCAGGAACGAGTACGGCGCGCTTTGTGGCCGTGCTCTCGCGTAGCCACGATCACCCGGTTTCATTCCACTGGGCAACGCAAGCTGGCACGGCATTGGGTGGCGTGGATTACGTCACCAGCAGCGGTGATGTGACCATCCCGACCGGTGAAACCTCGGCCAACCTGGATGTATCGGTGCTGGCCAGCGCCACACCGGTGCCCAACAAGAGCTTCCGCCTGAGCTTCAGCGCACCGGTGAGCTTGGTGTTGCCGACGACACCGGTCACGGCGACCATCGTCGATCCACGTTATGACCCGGCCGTGCAGGAAGACGGCGCGGTGACCGGCGATCAAGTGCCGGATCTGAGTCAGCCAACCGCCATCATCGTGTCACCCGACGGCCACCATGCCTATGCGGCATCGGCCAGCAAGAGTGCGGTTCTGCGCTTCGACCGTGACTCACTGACCGGCGCCTTGAGCAATGTCGTGTCCTACAAGACCAGTAGTGCCGGCTTTGATCAGGCCAAGCTCGGCGGCGTGCAGGACATCAAGCTCAGTGCCGATGGTGCCTTCCTGTATGTGGCCGCGATGGGCGACAACG
This sequence comes from Chiayiivirga sp., assembly GCA_035703435.1. Classification (GTDB taxonomy): domain Bacteria; phylum Pseudomonadota; class Gammaproteobacteria; order Xanthomonadales; family Xanthomonadaceae; genus Denitratimonas. The sequence continues at coordinate 64,141 of DASSYF010000056.1, forward strand.
CGGTGACGGTGCTGGCCCGCAATTCTGCGGATGGCAACCTGAGCTTCGTGGAAAGCCAGGTGCAGGGCGGTGCGATTTCCGGCTTGAAGAAGCCGTTCCGTCTGGCACTCAGCCCGGATGGGTCGCAGGTGTACGTCATCACGCAGGAATCCAGTTCGGTCGTGCGTTTCAACCGCGCAGCGGCGACGGGCCAACTGACGTTTGCCGACAGTCTCGATCAGACTCAGCAGAATCTTTCCAGTCTCGGTTCGCCCGGCGGCATCGTGGTGTCACCCGATGGTGCGCAGGTCTATATCACCGCACGCATGGGCAATGCGGTGGTGACCTTCGATCGCAATACCACGGTTGCCGATGCGAACTTCGGCAGGCTCAGCGTGCGCAGCAGCCTGACGGGCGGGCCGGCCGGCATCACCGTAGGCCTGCAGGGTGCCTTTGGCATCGACATCTCGCCCGATGGCAAGCAGGTTTATGTTGCCGCACAGGCCGACAACGCGGTGAGTTGGTTTGATCGTGCCGCTGATGGCAGCCTGAGTTTTGGCGGTGTCATCAAGAAGGGACAGCCCAATGTGCAAGGCTTGGGTGGCGCACACGGCGTGGTCGTTGCGCCCAACGGCAAAGAAGTCTTCGTCACCGGCTTCAACGACGACAGCTTGGCCGCCTTCAATCGCGCCCTCACCGGTGCGCAACAAGGCGATTTGAGCTTCCACAAGGCGGTGTTCAAGGGCGACAACGGCTCGGTCTTGCTCGATGATCCGGGTGCGCTGGCGGCGAGCGCTGACGACAAGTTCCTTTACGTGGCGGCCAGTGGCGGCAGCAGTGCCATCGTGGTTTACCGGCGCATGTCTGACGGTCAGTTGTTCAAGGATGGCTTCGAGCAGCCGTAAGCTCGATCGTGATCGAAGGATTCCAACGTGCGTGGAATCCTTCGACACGGTGGCATGGTCGCAAGTCTCGGGAATGCCTGAGCAAGCCGGTCATGCCCGCGAAGGCGGGCATCCAGCGACTTCAAATCGTTGAAATCAAAGGCGCAGGACTCCCGCCTTGGTGAGAGTGACAAGCAAACGTCGACTTGCTCAGAGGTTTCCTCGGTGATGGAATGAACCGCTGCGTCAGGCAGCGTGATGCAGGGCGGGGATCGTGGGCATCAGCCGTTTCGCTGGCCCAACCAGGTCGAGAAAGTTCTCGAACACCGGCACAGCCACCTGGCGCATGCAGGCAGTGCTTGCAGGACTGAGGCGAAGGACGTCGTCCGCGCTTTGGTCGAGACCTGCGGATTCGATCTCACGGCGATACGCTGGTGAACTCAGCCAGCGGCCAATCAGCGATTCATCCGCCTCCAGATGAAACTGGAAGCCATACGCCTTGTGCCCATATCGAAACGCCTGATTGCGGCAGCTCTCGGTCTGGGCCAGATGCTCGGCGCTGTTCGGAATATCGAAGTTCCAGCTATGCCATTGGAAGATGGGCGTGCCGTTTGCCAAGGGGCGCGTGACGCGATCACGTTGACCCGTGGCGGTGCAGTCGAGGTGATACCAACCGATCTCGGCGCGCTCCATGCGACGCACCGGCGCCCCCAGCACATGCGCCAGGAGTTGCGCGCCCAGGCAAATGCCCAGCACCGGCTTGTCCTGTTGCAAGGCTTGTTCGATCAGGCCCATTTCAGTCAGCAGGTGGCGACGGTCGTGGCGGTCGGCCACGTTCATCGAGCCACCCAGAACGATCAGTCCGTGATAGCGATCCATGCTGGGGCTGGCCACCGGATCTCGCTCGAAGTTCACATAGCGGATGCGATGACCACGCTCGCGCAGCAGTGGATCGAGCGTACCTGCGGGCTCGGCGGCGACGTGCTGGAGGACAAGGATGCGGCTCATGCGGCAGGACATAGGGCGAGACAGCAATGATCACACTCTGCCGCGATGCCTTATGCCAAACAAACAGGTTTTCGCCATGTCGGCAAAACGATGCGGCATGAGACAGCGTCGCCGTCGCCAGCGATTGCCGGCGACCACCGCGCGTCACGGTGTGACGAGGAACTCCGCGACCGCCGGAATGAATCGCTCGAAATCCACGAGGAAGGCATCGTGGCCTTGCGGCGAGGGCAGATCCAGACATTCGGCCTGTTGACCGCCGGCGCGCAAGCCTTCGGCCAGTTGCTCCTGTTGCTGGATCGGGAACAGGATGTCGGTGGTAACGCCGATCACGCGGCTGCGCGGGACCCGCAACGCGGCCAAGGCCGCCATCACGTCACCGTTGGCGTATTCACCCAGATCGAACCAGTCCATGCTGCGGCTCAGGTACAGGTAGCAATTGGGGTCGTACTGGCGAATGAATCGGCGGGCGTGACCTTCCAGATAGGACTCCACTTCAAATTCCAAGCCGAAGGGGTCGTCCTCGCGACGTTCGCCATCGAGCCTCACCCGTCCAAAGCGGCCATCCCATTCCAGTGCCGAGCGATAGGTCACCACGCCCAGCTTGCGGGCGATGCGCATGCCCGATTCGGGATAGATGTCGCCCTCGTACTGGCCCTGATTCCAGCTGGGGTCGAGGCGAATGGCTTCGCGTTGCAGCGAACGAATGGCGATCGAGAAGGGCAGGGCCTGAGCGCCGCCGGAAATATTGATGTGGCGCTCGGCCGAGTCCGGGAAGCGTTGCAGATAGGCCAATGCGGCCATCGCGCCCATTGAGCAGCCGATCAGACAGCCCAGCCGTTCGATTTCCAAGCCGCGCACCAAGGCATGCGCGGCGCTGGCGATGTCTTCCAGCGTGATGTCGGGAAAATCCAGGCGATAGGCGTGGCCGGTAGCTGGATTGATCGAGGCCGCACCCGTGGAACCTTTGCAACTGCCCAAGGCATTGCAGCAGATCACGAACCAGCGGTCGGTGTCGATGGCCTTGCCCGGTCCGATCATGGCTTCCCACCAACCCGGTTCCAGGTTGCCCGCATTGGAGGCGGCATGGGCGCTGGGCGACATGCCGGTGAGGATCAGGATGGCATTGTCGCCGCGTGAATTGAGCTGACCCCAGGTTTCATAGGCCAAGTGTGCGTCGATCAATTGACCGCCGCGCTTCATCGGGAACGGCGAAGGCAGCGCAAAAAAGCGCGTGCCGGGCGGGGTGAACTCGGTCATGGGACGATCGTGTCGATGGTCAGTTCAAGGGTTTCGGCGTGGTGGTTGGCCACCGGCTCGGAGTAGGTTTGCAGATCTCCACTCTCGGCTTGTGCCTGACCGCTGCGCGAGATGCGCGCACCGACGACGACCTGTGCTGCGCTGGAAAGATTCATCGCAGGCACCATGGCTTGGCTGTCGTCCAGTTCCACGGTCAGGGGCAACTCGCTGGCCCGGCGGCGAACGATCGCCAGCGGCGCGCGTGGCCCACTCGCGGCACGCGCAAACACGAACAGCACATCGTCAGCTTGCACCTTGTCGGCCAAGTCAGGTGCGAGCGCCACATGCACGCGCAGGCGCGGCGCCGAAGCCGTTGCGGCCGCGTCGCGTGTTGCCTCGGTCGCAGTGGTTTCGCTGGCAGCGCTGGCCTGGCCATTGGGCTTCAGTTGCGCCAGTTGTTGCTCGATGCTGGCGCGTACCGGGCTGTCGGCGGGCAATACGCTCAACAAGTGATTCCATGTGGCACTGGCCGCGTCCACATCCCCGCGCTGGTAGTGGGCAATGCCGCGCAGCCAAAGCGCGCGCTGGTGATCGGGTTCGAGCGACAGGGCGCGATCCAGCAAGGCCAGGCTTGCGTCGTCGAAGTGCTTGTCCATGGACGACAGGGTTTTGGATTCGGCGTATTCGACCATGATCGAGGCATTGTCAGGTGCCAAGGCCATGGCTTTGGCAAGCGATTCGGTTGCGTCGTCGAAGTGCTCGGTGGATTTTTGTGCACGGGCCAGCAGCAACCAACCTTCAAGATCATTGGGCTCGCGCGCCAGACGTGCGCTCAGGCCCGCGATGGCCTGATCCATCGGTGCCATACCCGCGTGCTGGGCTTGCTGCATGGCAGCCTCGACCGATTGCACGGCCGGGTCGAACACGCGCGGATCACCCAGTCGGCTGTAAAGGCCTACGCTGACCGCGGGGACCAGCACGGTCAGGCTCAAGGCCAACCAGGGAATCGGTCGGCGGGCGCTGGGGCCGGAAGTCTCGTCGAGTGCCGCCAGCTTGGAGGCGTATTCGCTGCCATCGATCACGCCGCTGCGACGCGCGTCGTCGAGTGCAGCGAGGCGCTGTTGCGTGGCCGAAATCGGTGCGCGCAGCAGCGGCGGCAAGACAAAGGCCAGGGCCACCAGGATCAAGACTGCGCTGGCCAACCAGAATGCTGTCATTGCCATTCATCCTCATCTACCGCGGTCGGCTGTGCCTTCGATCCTGTCCTTCGTCGTGTGCGCAGCACGAGGAACAGGGTCAAGGCGCCAGCCACCAAGACCACCGGTGGTGCCACCCAAATCCAGAGCGTGCTGCCGTGCATCGCAGGTCGATACAAGACGAAATCGGTATAGCGCTCGGTCAGGAAGGCCTTGATTTCGTCGTCACTCTTGCCGGCCTGCATCAGTTCCAGCACTTCGTTTCGCAGATCGTGCGCGATGGGCGCGTTGGAATCGGCGAGAGACTGGTTCTGGCACATCACGCACCGCAGTTCCGCCGCCAGTGCGCGGAAACGCGCTTCCTCGGCAGCGTCGCGGAATGGCATGGGATCCACGGCGAAACTTAGTGCGCTGGCCAAATACAGCAAAATTGCGATCGAGTGTTTGGTGATGCGCGCCGGCGTACTCATGGCGTCATCGCCTTCAATCGCGGCAGGATTTCACGCTGGATGACGTCCGGTGTCAGCGCGCCGACGTGTTTGAAGCGCACGATGCCATCGGCATCGATCAGGAAATTTTCAGGCGCCGCGTACACGCCCAGATCGATGCCGACGCGACCGTCGCGGTCGACCAGGATTTGTGCGTAAGGATCACCGAACTGCTGCAGCCAACGCTGCGCATCCTCGGCTTCGTCCTTGTAGTTGAAGCCCACCACGCGCACCGTGCCGCTGCGCGCCAGTTGTTCGATCAGGGGATGCTCGACCCGGCATTCCGGACACCAACTGGCCCAGACATTCAGCAAGAACGGCGCGCCCTTCAGTTCGCTGGAGCGGATGCGCCGGTCGGGTTGATGCAGGGTCGGTAGTTCAAAAGCCGGTAGCGGTTTGTCGATCAGGGGCGAAGGGATGGCATTGGGATCGCGGGTTTCCGACAGGCGAATGCCGACGAACAGGAGCGAGCCCAGCGCGACGAAGAACAGCAAGGGCAGCCAGCGCTTGAGCATGTCAGGCGGCTCCGCTGTCGGGTGTTACCGCGCTCTGCAGGTTGTATTCGCGGCGAAAGCGGCGGTCCATGGCCACGATCAGGCCGCCGGCGAACATGAACAAGGCGCCCAGCCAGATCCAACGCACCATGGGTTTGACATAGATGCGCAAAGCCCAGTTGCCCGCGCCGAGCGGTTCGCCCAAGGCGACGTAGAGATCGCGCATCAGGCCAGGCTTGATGGCGGCTTCGGTCATCACTTGCCCGCCACTCGCGTACGCACGCTTTTCCGGATGCAGCACGGCGATCTGGCGTTCGCCATCGAACACCGTGATACTGCCACGGCTGGCCTTGAAGTTGGGGCCCTGATGCTCACTCACCCCATCAAAACGAAAACGATAGCCGAGCACTTCGGTCTCCTGCGACGGTGAAACCGCCACATCTTTTTCGATGCCCACCGTTTCCACCACCAGTGCTCCGACGATGAACATCGCCATGCCCGCGTGGGCCAGCAGCATGCCCAGGGTTTCAGCCGCGATGCGCCGTCCGGCCGGGAGCTGGCGAATGCGCTGCCATGCGTACAGGCCGGTGCCGCCAAGGATCCAGGCCGCGCCCGCCAGGCCCGCGATGGCCTTGAGCGGCAGGCCGTCACCCAGCGACAAGGCCAGCACCGCCGCGATCAGTGCCAAGGCCAGGCTGATGCGCAGCGCCGGCCACAGTCGCGGGAGCGTTTCGCTTCCCCAGCGCGCGAACGGCCCGAACGGCAACAACAGCACGACCGGCAGCATCAGCCAGAAGAACTGGCTGGCGAAGTAGGGCGGGCCAACCGAGATCTTGCCGAGGTTCAGGGCTTCGAACAGCAAGGGCGAGAGCGTGCCGATCAGCACCATCGCCGCGGCAGCCGAGAACAGGAGGTTGTTGAGCAGCAGCAAGGTTTCGCGCGAAAGCCAGGCCGAGGGCTTGCCGGGCGCGTCCGGCGCACGCACGGCGTAAAGCACCAGCGAACCGCCAACCACCACGCTCAGGAAAATCAGGATGAAGATGCCGCGACTGGGGTCGGAGGCAAAGGCGTGCACCGAGGTCAAGACGCCTGATCGCACGACGAAGGTGCCCAGCAGCGACAGCGAGAATGCGGCGATGGCGAGCAACAAGGTCCAACCGCGAAAACCACCGCGTTTCTCGGTGACGGCCTGCGAATGGATCAAGGCCGTGCCCACCAGCCAGGGCATGAAAATCGAGTTTTCGACCGGATCCCAAAACCACCAGCCGCCCCAGCCGAGTTCGTAATAGGCCCACCACGAACCCAGTGCCATACCCAGGGTCAGGAAAGCCCAGGCGACATTGGTCCACGGCCGTGACCAACGAATCCAACGCGGATCAAGCTCCCGACCGAGCAAGGATGCGATGGCGAAGGCGAAGGCCACCGAGAACCCGACATAGCCGAAATACAGCATGGGCGGATGCATCACCAGACCGGGATCTTGAAGCATTGGGTTGAGATCGCGCCCTTCGAAGGCAGCGGGAATCAGACGCAGAAAGGGATTCGAGGTGAGCGTTGTAAATACGAGGAAGCCGAAACTCACCAAGCCAAGCACGCCGAGCACGCGTGCGACCACGACTGCGGGGAGATTGCGTGAGAGCATCGCCACCGCCACGGTCCAGCCGCCCAGAATCAGCACCCACAACAGGAGTGAGCCTTCGTGTGCACCCCATACGGCGGAAAGGCGATACATCAGCGGCAACTGCGAATGCGAGTTCTGGGCAACGTAAGCGACAGAAAAATCCTGCCCGACGAAGGCCGCGGTCAGGATGCCGAAAGCCAGCAACACGAAGCAGAATTGGCCAATGGCCGCAGGACGTGCGACGGCCATCAGATTGGGCAAGCCACGCCACGCGCCCACGAGCGGCAGGATGGCTTGCACCAAGGCGAGAACCAGCGCCAGCAGCAGCGCGAACGTGCCGAGCTCGGGAAGCATCAGCGGGCGTCCTGTGCGGGCTGTGCGGTGGCGGTCGAGCCATCACCGCCATCGGCCACCTTGTGCTTCTTGTGCGCGGCTTCCATCTTCTCGGCCACTTCGCGAGGCATGTAGGTTTCGTCGTGTTTGGCCAATACTTCCGTGGCCACGAAGAGATCACCTTGCATGGCGCCGGTGGCAATCACCGACTGAGCATCACGGAAGAGATCGGGCAGGATGCCGGTGTAGGACACCGGCATTTCCGCATCGCCATCGCTGACCACGAAGCGCGTTTCCAGCGTGCCTTCAACGCGCTGCACCGAGCCTTCCTTGACCATCCCGCCCAAGCGGAAGGTAGCGCGGTCGGCCGCTTGGCCGGCCAGCACTTCGGCTGGCGTGTAGAGATAGGCGAGGTTCGAACCCAAGGCCATCACCACCAGGGTTCCGGCGATGACACCCGCCACCAGCACGAGGCTGGCGATGATGAGGCGGCGTTTGCGCACCGGATTCATGCTGCACCACCCGAGCGCTTGCGTTGTGCCTCGCGCTTCAGGCGCGACTTGATCTGTTGCCGCGCGCGCGCCATGCGCAGGCGCGGGCTGAAGTAGTCCCAGAGCAGAAAGGCCAGAAACAGCGCGTAGCTACTCCAGACGTAGGGCGCGTATTGGTCGAGCACGAAGTTCATCCTGAGTTCTCCAAATCCCGGCGGACCCAATCCTTGCCGGACTCCAGTTCGTACATGGCCGCACGCGTGCGTGCCAGCAGCGAACCGACAAACCAGACTTTGGTGGCCAGCACCATCGCGATCAAGGGCGCGACCATGCTGGCATCCATGGTCGATTTGCCGAGCAAACGAATCGTCGCGCCCTGATGCAGTGAGTTCCACCACTCCACCGAGAAGTGCACGATCGGCACGTTCACCACGCCGATCAGGGCCAGAAAGCAGGCCGCACGGGCGGCAGCACGACGGTCCTCAATCGCGCTGTACAGGCCCATCACGCCCAGATAGAGAAACAGGAGTACCAACTCGGACGTCAGGCGCGCATCCCACGTCCACCAGGTGCCCCACATCGGCTTGCCCCAGATCGAGCCGGTGGCCAAGGTCACGAGGGTGAAACCGGCGCCGATGGGCGCGCAGCACATCGCCAGCACTTCCGAAAGTTTGATGCGCCACACCAAGGCAATGAAGCCATTGGCCGCCATCACCCCGTAAATGAACAGGCTCATCCAAGCGGCCGGCACGTGGATGAACAGGATGCGGTAGCTGTCGCCTTGCTGGTAATCGGCCGGCACCACGAACAGGCCTTGCCAAAGGCCGAACACCATCAGCGGCAGGGCCAAGATGAAGCACCACGGCGCCCAGCGTGTGGCGAAGGCATGGAAATTGGGGGGTGCACCGAACCAGTGCAGCCAGCGCATGACGGGATTCATTGCAATGCGATTCTCAACGCTGTCGCGGCCGCCAGCGGAGCCAGCACCAAAGCCATAATCAGCCCTGCCGCCAGCAACAGCAGGGCGCCGTCGTAGGGAAGTCCCTGCGCGGCTGCCATGACGCTGCCCGCGCCGAAGATCAAAACCGGCACATACAGCGGCAAAGCCAACAGGGCCAGCAGCATACCAGAGCGCCGCATGCCCACGGTTAACGCCACGATGACGGCGCCGATCAAGCTCAAGAGCGGCGTGCCCAGCAGCAACGAATAGAGCAAGACCGGAAGTTCGCGTGTCGGCAGGTAGAGCAGGGCGGCGAATAATGGCGTGGCCAGGATCAAGGGCAGGGCCGTGCTGGCCCAATGCACCAGCACCTTGCAAGCTACCATCAGGGCCAAGGGCTGCGGCGCCAGCATCAATTGTTCGAGACTGCCATCTTCCAGATCGGAACGAAACAGGGTGTCGAGCGACAACAGTCCCGCCAGCAGCAGGGCCACCCAGATCACGCCCGGCGCAATGCGTTCGAGCACGTCCGGCTGCGGCCCGAGTGCGAGCGGGAACAGCGCGATCACCAACAAGGCGAACAGCACCGGATTCAAGGCGTCGCCACGACGACGCCAGATCAAGCGAAAGTCACGCATCAACAATGCGCGGCATGCCATTGAAGTTGAAGCATGTTTATGCATGCGCTTGTCCCAGTTCCACGGTGCGTGTGCGAACCGCGCCGGTGGCGTAGGCGCCGTGGCTGGTGACCAGGGCTGCACCTTCACGCTGGAGATGCTGCGCAATCAAGCGATTGACCAGATCGATACCTTGCAGGTCAAGATTGGCGTACGGTTCGTCCATCAGCCAGATGGGTGCGGGAATCAACAGCAGTCGCGCGAGCGCCAGACGCTTGCGTTGTCCGGCGGAAAACTGCCGTGCCGGCGCGTCCTCGAAGCCGGCCAGTCCGACGGTCGCCAGCGCATCGTTGATATCGATATTGGGGCGTTGGCCGAACAAGCCACAGGCAAAGGCGAGGTTCTCGCTCGCGCTCAGTTCACCCTTGTGCCCGAGCAAATGTCCCAGCAAGGCGCAGTTGTGCGCCACCGATTCCCGTGTGGCCGCTTCGCCGTGGATCAGGATGTCCCCACGCGTGGACGTCAGCAAGCCGGCGAGAACCCGCAGCAAGGTGGTCTTGCCCGAGCCATTGCCGCCGTGGATCAACACCGCCTCGCCGCGATCGAGGTGGAAGTCGAGCGGTCCGAAGATGGGTTCGTCGTTGCGGTCAAAGCCCAAGCTGCGCACGCGCAGCAAGGGTCCTTGCGGAGAGGAATCTTTCATCGCGCGTAGTTTAGCGTGGCCCGCTCGCCGACAAACGGTCATGGCAGTTCTGTACACGCCGTCACATTGCACGATAATGAGCGTCCAGTACGCCGCTCATCACCATTGAGGAACCCTGCGATGAATCGATCGCGCTTTTATCTTGCCCTTTCACTGGCAATCACCGTTGCAGGCGCAGGCTTGCCTGCCTCCCTGCAAGCCGCTTCGCTTGAGCCGTCCACGGTTTCGGCCAAGAGCAGCGACGCGCGCAGCGTGTGGCTGGTCGAGTTTTCCGAACCACCCTTGGCCACGTTTCGTGGCAATGACCCGCGGGTAAGCCCCAAGCTGCGTACGCTGGCGGCTACCAGTCCAGCCGTGACCGGTGTCGATCGTCTGGATGTCAATTCACCGGCGAGCAAGACCTACCGCGCCGAATTGGCACAGCTTCGTGAGGACCGCTTGGCGCGTGCCTCTTATGTGCTCGGACGCTCGATTGAACCCTTGTTCGTTTACGACGTCGTCAACAATGGTGTGGCCCTGGAATTGACGGCGGCCGAGGCAAAGCAGCTGGCCGCGCAGGATGGCATCGCGCATGTGGAACCGGATTTTGTTCGCAAACCCCTGACGGATGCGGGCCCACAGTGGATCAAGGCCGACTCCATGTGGAGTGCGCCCGGCGGCGGCTTCCGTGGTGAAGGTCGCATCGTGGGTGTGATCGATACCGGCATCAACGCCGGGCATTACTCGTTTGCGGGCGTCAGCGGGCGCTACAGCTTCACCAATCCCCGTAGTGGCTTTCTTGGCCTGTGTGCCAGCAACCCGAACGCGGGATGCAACAACAAGCTGATCGGCATTTACGACCACACCACGGGCGATGAAGATGCCGAGACCAACGATGGCAGCGACGCCGAAGGTCACGGTAGCCATGTGGCATCGACCGCGGCAGGCAATCCCTTGACCTTGAACGGCGGCATGAGGATCTCCGGCGTCGCCCCGCGCGCCAACGTCATCATGTACAAGGCCTGCGAGGAAGAGGCCAGTTGTCAGGGATCGTGGTTGCTGTCGGCCATCAATCAGGCCGTGGCCGATCGCGTGGACGTCATCAATTACTCGATCGGTGGCGGCGCCGTCGATCCTTGGGCCTATCAGGACAGCATGGCGATGCTGGCTGCGTTCGAGGCCGGTGTGGTGGTGGTGGCTGCCGCAGGCAATGACGGCCCCGCCCCCGGTAGTTTGTCCTCACCGAGCAACTCGCCTTGGGTGATCAGTGCCGCCAACAACACCCACGACCGCGCGCAGGTGGCAAAGCTGACGCTCTCGGGAGGAAACACCCCGCGTCCTGGCAACTCGGTCCTGATTGGTTCCAGTGCCACCACCACCGCGTATGGACCAGCGCCCATCGTCTATGCCGGTACCTTCAACTCGCCGCTGTGCGCAACCGGCCCCAACGTCAATGCCACGCCGCCCGACACCAGCACCTCGCCGTGGGCACATAGCGTGTTCACCGGTCAGATCGTGGTTTGTGATCGCGGCACCTATGCGCGCGTGATCAAGGGTTTGAATGTAAAGAACGCCGGCGGTGGCGGCATGGTGCTCGTCAATGCGCCCGCGGATGGCGCCAGTACCGTCGCCGACGAACACGAACTGCCGGCCACGCACCTGAGCTATGCCGATGGCGCTGCGCTCAAGCAATGGTTGACCGAGGGTACGGGGCATCAGGCCACCATTGCCGCCTCGTCCGTCGATTACGTGGACGCATTTGGTGATGTGCTCAACGCCAGCAGTGGCCGTGGTCCGATCGATGGCGACTGGCTCAAACCCAATGTGGGAGCGCCTGGCACCAATATCATCGCCGCGTTCAAGGATGGATCCGGTTCGAGCAGTTCGTTTGCCTACATGACGGGCACGTCGATGGCGACTCCACATATCGCCGGTGCCGTGGCGCTGTTGCGTCAGGCGCATACGGATTGGAGTCCGGCCGACGTGATGAGTGCCTTGCAAGGCACGGCACGCGCCAGCATCAGAATGCCCGACGGCGCAACGCCCGCAGGCCTTTGGGATGCCGGTGCCGGTGAGGTCGATCTTTCCAAGGCCAACAATCCCGGACTGGTGTTCCCGGTGACGGGTGCGCAATTCCGCGCTGCCAAACCTTCTAGCGGCGGCAAGCCGCGTGAGCTCAATCTGGGTGCACTGGTCGACGGTCATTGCGTGGACAGTTGCAGCTTCACCCGCACCGTGAAAAACATCAGCGGCCAGGGCGACTGGAGGGCGACGGTCGAGTTGGACGAGGGCGCATTGACGGTGTCGCCCACCAGCTTCAGTTTGGCGAGCGGTGCCAGCCAAACACTGGCCTTCACCTATACGCCGTCGGTCGACGGTGGCTATGGCCAATGGATCAATGGACGTGTGTACCTGAAGCGCGTGGGTGCCAGTACCTCGGACATCCAGATCCCCGTGTTGATCAAGCCGTCGGCGGGCAATGTGCCGGATGTGATCCAACTCCCGAGCGCTGGCGCCAACGTGGCCAGCGAATCCGGCTGGGCGAACGTCGATTTCAACGGCCTGGTGGCGCTTCCCAGCGCACAGTTCTCGGGCACCGACCTGATCGAGCCGCTCTATCAGGAACCCAACATCGCCGAAGACCCGACCCGCGATGAGGTCTACGACAATCTGACGACCGGCATGGAAGGCAACACCATCTTCCACCTGCAGGCCAATCAGACCGGGCGCATGCGTCTGCGCGTGGAAGCGAAGTCAGCGACGGCGGGCGACATTGATCTCTACGTCGGCAATGCCAGCACGAGCACGGCCTTGCCGAGCGAGGACAGCCAGATGTGCAGCTCGCATCAGCCGGTGCCGGACGAGGTGTGTGACCTCGAGCTGGATGTCGTCGAAGGCCAGAACTTCTGGATTCTGGTGCAGAACTGGCAGGCATCGACCTCTGGCGCGCAGGACAAGGTCGTGGTTCAGGCGGCCCTGTTGCCGCTTGAGGCATCCACCGCACCCGCCGCGCAACGTCCCTTGATCGCCACCGGCCCAGGGCATACCGACAAGAGTGAGGCATTCAAGGTGCGCGTGGCCTGGAATGATCCGACCATGGCACCGGGCGATCGTCGCTGGGGTCATCTCCTGCTGGGTGGCAGTGATGCCAATCCGACCGGAACAGGGCGGGTGCTGGTGAAGATGCGACGTGCGGCGACGGTGCAGAACGCCGCGGCCGCCTTGATTCCTGGCGTGAGCCGCACGATGAGCCTGTTGCCCGGTCAGGCACAAGACCGGCTCTACATCGAGGTGCCGCCCAATGCCAGCAAGCTCACCGTGACCAGTACCGGAACCGGGGAAGTGAAGTTGTATCTGGCCCACGACGAATCACCGAGCTCGCCGAGCATTGCCGCGGCGCCTGCGCGGGAATCGGCTGTCGCATCGTCGGCCAATCCCGGAGCAGACGATTCGATCAGCATTTCCACGCCGACCTTGAAGCCCGGCCGCTGGTACATCACGCCGGTCAACAAGGGTAGCCAACGTGCCGAATTCACACTCAGCACGACCCTGGCCTACACCGGCAATCGCCCGCAGCCAACCTGGGGCAACTGGTACAACACCGCGCGCAGCGGCTCGGGCATCGACCTGTTCCCGGTCACTGCCGGCAGCACCACGGTGTGGGTCATGACGTGGTACACCTATGCCGAAGACGGCACGCCAACGTGGTTGTTCGGTACCACCCCCGAGCCATCGCCGACGCAGTCCACGGCCACGGTCGAACTCATGCGGACCGCGTGGAATGGTCAACGGATGGTTCCGAAAGTCGTGGGCAGTGTCGTCCTCAATCTGAGCGATGCCGAAACGCTGTGGATGAGCTGGAATGTCGATGGCGAGAGTGGCTCGCAGCTCATGCAGCGCATCGGTGGCCAGGGTTGTGGTGTGCTCGATGGCACAAGCACCCGGCCTGATGGCAACTGGTACAACCCGGCACATTCGGGCTACGGCATCGAGGTCCTGGCGTATCCGAATCTGGAAGTCTTCATCAGCTACATCTACGACGGCCACGGCGCGCCGCGCTGGGTGCTCGCCAATCGCGAAGCCAACCCGGCGACGGGCGGTGTGGTTGATTTCCAGGCCTTGATGGCAACCGGTGCATGCCCCTTGTGCACGTTCGGTGCCACCACGTATCAAAGCGTCGGAACGTTCTCGCGCAGCTTCAACAGCGGCACGCGTGGGCACTTTGCGCTCGATGTCAATTTCCCGGCGCCGATGAGCGGGCATTGGGTCAGCGATGACGATGTGCAACTCTTGACCTCGCCTGTCACCTGCCCGTGACCGAGGCGCACGACACGACCTTGGGCAGCAAACTGCCCAAGGTCGGTACCACCATCTTCACCACCATGTCCCAGCTCGCGGCGCAGCATGGCGCCGTGAATCTGGGGCAGGGCTTTCCCGACTTCGATGTGCCACAGGCGCTGGTCGATGCCTTGGCGAGCGCGATGCGCGCAGGCCACAACCAGTACGCACCGATGGCGGGTGTGCCCGCGCTGCGTGAGGCGATCGCGGACAAAATCGCGGCGCTCTACGGGGCGCGTGTCAATGCCGAACAAGGCGTGACGGTGACCAGCGGTGCCACCGAGGCGATCTTCTGTGCCGTGCATGCACTCGTTCGTGCTGGCGACGAAGTGATCGTGCTCGATCCGTGTTACGACAGCTATGAGCCGGCGATCGCGTTGGCCGGCGCGCGCGCGGTGCATGTGCCCTTGGTGGAACCGGATTTCCATGTCGATTGGCAACGGGTTCGTGATGCGGTGACGCCGCGCACCCGGATGTTGATCGTCAACAGCCCCAACAATCCCACCGGCTCCGTGTTTGATGCCGCCGATCTCGCCGCACTGGCGGAGCTGGTGCGCGATACCGGCATCTTGGTGTTGTCCGATGAAGTGTACGAGCACATTGTTTTCGACGGTGCCGAACATCAAAGCGTGCTGCGTCACCCGGAATTGGCGGCGCACAGCATCGTGGTGTCCTCGTTTGGTAAAACCTACCACTGCACGGGCTGGAAGTTGGGTTACTGCGTAGCACCTTCGGCCTTGAGCGCCGAATTTCGCAAGGTCCATCAGTACGTGACCTTTTGCAGCTTCAATCCGGCGCAACACGCGCTGGCGGTGATGATGCGCGAGCATCCAGAGCATCACCACGAACTTCCGCAGTTCTACCAGCACAAGCGCGGGCGCTTTCGCGAGCTGATGGCCGCTACGCGCTTTGGACTGAGGGCCGTGGCAGGCACCTATTTCCAGTTGGCTGATTATTCGGCCATATCCGATCTGGATGACCTGAGTTTCAGTCGTTGGCTGTGCGAGCATCACGGCGTGGCGGCGATCCCGCTATCACCGTTCTACGCCGAGCCACCGCCGGGCCAACGCCTGATTCGATTCTGTTTCGCCAAGTCCGATGCCACCCAGCAAGCCGCCGCCGAGCGCCTGCGGCGAATCTGAATTTCAACCAAGGTGCGGCCCATGCAAACCCGGCCCCAACACGATTTGCGCGTTTCCATGGTGCAGGCCGATACGGTCTGGCGTGATGCCGGCGCCAATCGCCGCCTATACGGAGATCTGGTTCGTCCCCTCACTGGCCACACCGATCTGGTGGTGCTACCCGAAACCTTCACCAGTGGGTTCGGCAATGATGCGCTGGATCAAGCCGAAGGCATGGATGGGGCGAACGTCGCCTGGCTGCGCGAGCTGGCCGATCACGTCGGTGCCACGATCACCGGCTCGATGGTGATTGCCGAAGGCGGTCGCATCCTCAATCGCCTGTTATGGGCACAGCCGGATGGTGAGCTGGCGTGGTACGACAAGCGCCACCTGTTCCGCATGGCCGACGAGCACCTGCGGTATGGCGAAGGCCAGCAACGCATCGTGACCCGTTGTCGCGGATGGCAGATTTTGCCCTTGGTCTGTTACGACCTGCGCTTTCCTGTGTGGAGCCGCAACCGTGTGCTGGACGAGGGGCATTGTGAGTACGATCTGGCGCTGTATGTGGCCAACTGGCCGAGTCCGCGGCGCTATGCCTGGCAGAGCCTGCTGCGC
Organism: Chiayiivirga sp.; assembly: GCA_035703435.1. Taxonomy (GTDB): domain Bacteria; phylum Pseudomonadota; class Gammaproteobacteria; order Xanthomonadales; family Xanthomonadaceae; genus Denitratimonas. Next base: position 80,184 of record DASSYF010000056.1, read on the forward strand.
GCACGGGCGATCGAAAATCTCGCCTACGTGGTGGGCGTCAATCGCGTCGGCAGCGATGGTGCTGGTCATCATTACAGCGGCGACAGTGTCGTGCTCGATCCGCTCGGTCAGCCCTTGATCGAATTGGGAGCGCAACCACAGGTCGTCACCGTCAGCCTGTCAGCCGCCGTCTTGCGCCAGCATCGCGAGCGCTTTCCTGCGTTTCGCGATGCCGACAGCTTTCGTCTGGAGTAGCAATGGAGCTTGCTCCATTACCTGCCGAGCAAGCTCGGCCGCTACGGCAGGTCCGGACAGTTTGATGTGGGATCAATGGTGCGTGACCGCGGCGCGGATCTGCGCCAAGAGCTCATCGCGTGCGGTCACTTCCGCCTGACTGGATGCGGTCGGCCAGGCCGACAGAAGTACGACCACCAGCCGCTGGCTGGGTTCGAAATAGATCATCTGACCGAAGATGCCGCGTGCCTCGAAGTGGCCGTCATCGAAGGTCCACCACTGGAAGCCGTAGCCACGGCCTGCGATGCCCACATCGGCTTGTGTCGAGGTGGCCTGTTTGAACCAGTCTTTTGGCATCACCGCGCGACCGTCGATCACGCCGCCGTCGAGGATGAACTGACCGACGCGGCCCCAGTCGCGCAGGCTGGCCACAAGGCAACAGCCGCCCGGCTCTTGGCCGCTCTCATCCACCATCCACGCGCCATCGCGTTCGAAACCATAGGGTTTCCACAGCGTTTCCGACAGGAATTGCGCCAAGGACTGGCCCGTGGCACGCGACACCAGTACCCCGACCAGGCTGGTTTCGCCGGTCGAGTAATGCCAGCGCGTACCGGGTTCGGCCGCGCGCGGCAGGCGGCGCATGTAGTCGAGTGTGGGGTCAACGCCGGCCGGAACGTCGCGTTCGCCAAAGAATCGTGCGACATCGGAGTTTGGATCTTCGTAATCCTCGTTCCATTGCACACCCGAGGTCATCGTCAGTAGCTGTCGCACGCTCACCCCGTCGTAAGCGCTTCCGCCAAGTTCTGGCAGATAGCGCGTGATCGGGGTATCCAGACTCTCGATCAGGCCTTGCTGGATCGCAGCGCCGACCAGGGTGGAGGTCACCGATTTGGCGACCGAAAAGGAGGTCCAACGCCCGTCCTGGTCGAAGCCGAGGCCGTAGCGTTCCAATCGAATCTTGCCGTCTTGCAGCACCAAAAGTCCCGCGGTTTTGTGCGCTTGCATGAAAGGTTCGGGGTCGAAATCCAGCGCGACGCCGGGCGGCAGCGCACGCGTCAACGTGCCTTTGGAAACGACGTGGTGCGGGGTGATGCGATCCATCGCCCGGAACGCAGCCTCGCGTTGTGCCGGCGTCCAGAACAGCACGTCGCTGGGAGCTTCCATGTGCGGAAGCGGCGCCTGCGTTTCAGCACGCTGCGGCAGCGACGAACAGGCCGACATGAGCAAGGCGCTCATTCCCGCAAGGAACAACACCCACGATTTCGAGTACATACGTGAACATCCCCGTCTTGGTCGCTGGCCATGATGACGGATCGACCCGGACAAAACATGAGATTCCAACTAGGAATTGCCTGATGGGACGGACCGCGGCCCTCTGCAACACTCGAATGCTTCGTAGAGCACGGTGTCGCGTGAACCTTCGTTTGGACCTTCCTGTTGCCATTGGCTTGCTGCTCGGCTGCAGCTCCGCCATGGCGCTGCCGCAGGCCTTGCCGGCGCCGGTGTGCTGGGGCCTGATCGTGCTTGGCCTGGCCTTGATCGGGCGGCAAAAACTGCGCCTGCCGGCAGCACTGGCGATCGGCTTAGCCTGGGCCGTGCTGATGGCCGGCTGGGGCATGGCGGCCCGCCTGCCACATTCGTTGGAAGGCGAGGATCTCACGCTGCGCGGAACCATCGCCGCGTTGCCGCGTGAAAGCGATGGTCGTGTGCAGTTCGCCTTCGACATCGAGCAAGGTCTGGGGCCAGCACGTCCGCTCGCGGGGCGTCGCATTCGCCTGTCATGGTATCGAAGTGCCGTGCTGCCTTTGCCGGGAAGTCACTGGCAGTTTCGCGTTCGCCTCAAACGCCCGCGTGGCACGCTCAATCCGGGTGGTTTTGACTTCGAACGGCATGCGCTGGAGCAGGGTATCGTCGCCACTGGCTATGTACGCGATGGACCGGAAAACATCGAGCTCGCGGCCGGCGGTGGTGTGGATGGCGTGCGGGCACGCCTGTCGACCGCGATTGCAACGGCGGTGTCAGGGCCGGCGTCGCGCTTTGTACAGGCCTTGGCCGTGGGTGATACGCGTGCCCTCACGCAGGATGATTGGCAGGTGCTGCGCGCGACGGGAACTGCGCACCTGATCGCCATATCCGGCTTGCATATCGGCATCGTGGCTGGCTTTGGCGCCTTGTTGATGCGCTGGTGGTATCGGCGCGTGCCGGCCTTGGGTCTGTGGGTGCCGTTGCCGCAAATGGCGGCCTTGTCGGCCTTGTTGCTGGCCACGGCGTATACCGCGCTGGCGGGCTTTGGGCTTCCCGCCTTTCGCACCTTGCTGATGATTGCCGCCGCGCTGTTTGCGGTGTTGTTGCGCCGCGTGTTCCATCCGAGTCAGGCCTTCGCCCTGGCCTTGATCGTGGTGCTGCTGGTCGATCCCTTGGCGGTGCTCAATGCCGGATTTTGGCTGTCGTTTCTGGGTGTGGCCTGGTTGTTGTGGTGCCTGCCGCGGAATCGCGATGTGGCCGGGTGGCGGATGCTGTTGTCGGCGCAAGGCGTGATGAGTGTCGGTCTTTTGCCGCTGACGGTGTGGTTCTTCGGTCAGGCGTCGATCGCAGGTCCCGTCTGCAATCTGATCGCGGTGCCTTGGGTGAGTTTGGTGGTCGTGCCCATCGCGCTGGCGGGTACAGCCTTGGAGTTGTGCATGGCCGGCGCGGGCACCTGGCTATTTCAGTTTGCGGCCTGGTTGATGCAGATGCTCTGGTTTCTTCTGGAGCCGGTATCACGTTGGCATGGTGCCATGGTCTACCTGCCGACACCGAACCTTGTGAGCGCCACCTTGGCCTTGCTCGGTGCGGGTGTTGTGCTCCTGCCGCGTGGCGCTCCAGGCAAGTACTTGGCGTGGCTGTTGTTCGCACCGCTGCTCGTTCCGACGTTCGAGCGGCCACCGCCGGGTGCGATCGATGTGACCGTTCTGGATGTCGGGCAGGGCTTGTCGGTGCTGATTCGCAGCGCGCATCACGCCTGGCTGCAGGATGCCGGTCCTGCCATCGGTGAGCATTTCGACATGGGGGAAATGGCAGTTGTGCCGAGCCTGCGGGCTTTGGGTGTGTCGCGGCTGGATCTGATGGTCGTCAGCCACGACGACAACGACCATGCGGGCGGCACGGCTGCGGTTCGGCGGGCCTATGCGCCGACGCAAACCGTGGCCTCGCGCGCCACGTTATCGAACGACGAGCAATCGTGTGAGGCCGGCATGCAGTGGCAATGGGATGGCCTCAGCCTGCGTGTCCTGCATCCGCCGAAGTTCTTTCCTTACCTCAAGAATGAAAGCTCCTGCGTGGTGCGCATCGAGGCCGGTGGTCGTGGGCTGATTCTCCTTCCGGGTGACATTTCCAGCCTGATCGAAGGGCGACTGCTGCGTGAATCGGGTGACGACTTGAAATCGCTTGCCCTCGTGGTGCCGCACCATGGCAGCCGCAGTTCCTCGTCCGAGGCCTTCATCGAGGCGGTGGCGCCGACCGTTGCAATGATCGGCAGTGGCTACCGCAATCGTTTCGATCTGCCGCGCCCGGATGTTCTGCAACGTTACCGTGCACGAGGCATCGACCTCTTCGACACCGCCCGTACCGGCGCCATCCACCTTCGCATCGATGCCGATGGCGTGCATGCGCCGGTAACGGAACGCCAGCGGCGCCGCGCGCTCTGGCGCGAGCCGTGACAGGACCGGCGCGCTATACAGGCATCGCAGTCATACTTCGTGACTGTACTTTGTGTTCGACGCCATGCCTGTGAAACACGCTCTATCCGATTACGCGGCCCGCCATCCCGATCAGGGGGCGGTCGCAGCGCAGTTCGCGCAGTTCCTCGACTCGCACCCAGATGTCTTTCATCGCCACCATCCGCCTGGACACTTCACCGGTTCGGTCTGGCTGGTCAGTGGCGATGGCGACCGTGTGCTCCTCACCCATCACCGCAAGCTGGGCCGCTGGCTGCAGTTGGGGGGGCACGCCGATGGCGACGAGGACTTGGCGCGCGTGGCGCTGCGTGAGGCCTGCGAGGAATCGGGTTTGCTCGGCCTCAGCGTGGAGGAAGCGATCTTCGATCTGGATCGCCACCGCATTCCGGCACGAGGCAACGAGCCCGAGCATTGGCATTACGACGTGCGCTTCGTCGTTCACGCGGGCGGTGACGAAACCTTCCAAGTGAGCGAGGAATCGTTGGACTTGGCCTGGCGCCCCATCGCCGGTTTGCTGGATGATGCCGAAACCGACGCGTCGATCCGGCGCATGGCGCAGCGCTGGCTGTCTCGTGGTCAAGGATTTGGCGTCGGAGAGGTCCATGCACCCTGAGAACCGCAAGGTGCTGGTGGTCGGCGGCCGAGGATTTCTCGGCGGCTTCATCGTGTCCAGCTTGCGGCATCGCGGTTGGACGGTGAGGGTGCTGGCGCGTGCCCGTGGGCGGCGTTTGGATGAGGATGAAGTGGCCGGCGACATTACCGGCATGCTGACGCCTGCCGATTGGGCTTCGGCGCTGGACGGCGTTGATGTGGTGGTCAATGCCGCCGGCATCCTGCGCGAGGACGGCGCGCAACGCTTCGAGACGGTGCACGTACGCGCGCCTTTGGCCTTGGCGCAGGCCTGCAGCGAGCGCGGCATCCGGTTCGTGCAGGTGTCCGCGCTCGGCCACCCAGATGATGGTGGTTTCATCGAATCCAAGCATCGCTTCGACGCCAGCCTGTTGGCGATGCCGGTCGATGCCGTGGTCCTGCGCCCATCGGTGGTCTATTCCGAACGCGGTTCCTACGGCGGCACGACCTTGTTGCGCGCCTTGGCCGCGTTTCCGTGGCGTCAGCTTGTGCCGGGCGACGGGCACTGGACGTTCCAACCGCTGGCGGCATCGGATCTGGCCGACGTGGTGAGCGCGGCGTGTGCCGGTTCGATGCGCGGCGTGTTCGAACTGGGCTGCGAGAAGCCGATTTCATTGACCGACTATCAAGGCCGTTGGCGACGTTGGCTCGGCATTGCCGGAGACGGTTGCTGGCGTGTGCCGATGCCGCTGGTTCGGGCGCAGGTCTGGTTGGGTGAGCGGCTCGCGCAGGGGCCGGTCAATCGCACGATCTGGAACATGTTGCTGCGCGGCAATCGCACCGATGCGGCCGCGTTCGACGCCGCGCAGAAGGTATTTGGTGTGCGGCTGAGATCGCTCGACGAGGTCCTCGCGACCAGCCCGAGCCAGATGCAGGATCGTTGGGCCGCGCAACTGTATTTTCTTGCGCCGTGGCTGAAATGGTCGATGGTGGCGTTGTGGTTGGCATCGGCCTGGGTGGGTTTTGTCACACCGGCCGAGCAGATCGAGGCCTTGGCCAAGGACAGTGCGCTGGGCAATTTTCACCCGGCAGGTTTGGCGCGTGTGACGGCGGGTCTGGATCTGCTCCTTGGTGTGGCACTGGCCGTGCTTGCGCGGCCACGACCGGTGGTGTTGGCGATGTTTGGCATGACCTTGGCTTATCTGGTCGGCATCGGGATGAGCTTGCCGGTGGCCTTCCTTGATCCGTTCGGCGGGCTCATCAAGAACCTTGCCCTGTTGCCGGCACTGGCGGTGCTGTGGGTCGTGGTGGATCGGCGCTGATGGACTATCTGGTTCTCAAATGGATTCACATCCTCTCATCGACCTTGCTGATGGGCACCGGGCTTGGCATCGCGTTTTTCATGTGGATGGCGCACCGCACGCGGGATGCGCGCACCATCGCCGCGGCGGCACGCGTGGTGGTGATTGCCGATGCGATCTTCACTGCGCCGGCGGTGGTGATCCAGCTCGGCAGCGGGCTTTGGCTGAGCCAGATGTTGAATTTGCCATTGAGTAGTTTCTGGCTCACCACGGCGTTGCTGCTGTTTGGCCTGATCGGTCTGTGCTGGCTGCCGGTGGTGTGGCTGCAGGCGAGGGCGCGCGACTTGGCCCGCCGCGCCGCGTGTGACGGTCTCGCCTTGCCGACGGCGTATTACCGCGTCATGCGCTGGTGGTTCTGGCTCGGCTGGCCGGCCTTCATCAGCGTGATCGCGATTTTCTGGCTGATGGTGGCCAAGCCGTTGTGATGCTTGCGGCGCTCGGGTGATTCGCGGGGTAGGGCGTTATCGAACCGGGCTTTGTTTGTAGCAATGGAGCTTGCTCCATTGTCTGCCGAGCACGCTCGGCAGCTACGCCGGGTTCTGACAATTTTCGGACCGGATCAATGATCGCGTGACGATGCTCAGGCTTGCATTGCCGCGGTGCAGCATGTTTTAATGTACTAACGCGCTAATACATTGGTACATGCAAGACGTGAAACGTCCGCCCGCCCTCACTCAAGACCGCCCGCTCGCGTTGCGTGAGTCCGCCTTGGATTCCCTGGCGCAGGCATTGATGGTGATGCGCACGCCCGAACAGATGCGTGCGCTTTTGCTCGACCTGTGCACGCCGGCCGAACTGGAAGCCATGGCCGATCGCTGGCAGGTGGTTCCGGCTTTGCTGGAAGGCCTGCCGTACCGCGACATCCATGCGCGCACCGGCGTGAGCGTCACCACCATCGGTCGGGTCGCGCGGTGCCTCAGCCACGGTGCGGGCGGCTATCGGTTGGCCGCAGACGGCTTGGGTTTGCATCGACATTGATGCATTGCAACACCGTCTGCTGCACCCTCCCATTCCCATTCCGAGATTCCCATGAAGCCACGTGACCGCCTGCGTATCGCCACGCAGAAATCTGGCCGTCTGTCCACGCCTGGCCGCGAGCTTTTGTCGCGCGCAGGTCTGGCCTTCCGCGAAAGCCGCGACCGCTTGTTCTGCTACGGCGAAACCCTGCCCATCGATCTCTTGCTGGTGCGCGACGACGACATTCCCGGTCTGATCGGGGAGGGCGTCTGCGATCTCGGATTTGTCGGTCGAAACGTGCTGGAGGAATACCGTCTGGGCCTGATCGCGCAGGGCATCGAGCCGGCCTTCGCCGAATTGCGCGCCTTGGGCTTCGGTCCTTGCCGCTTGTCGCTGGCCGTGCCGCAGGACATGGTTTGGAATGGCCCGCAAACCTTGGCTGGCCTGCGCATCGCAACGTCCTATCCCAACCTCACGACCGATTGGCTGCGGCGTCATGGGGTGCAGGCCGACGTGGTGACCTTGTCCGGCTCGGTCGAAATCGCGCCGCGTTTGGGCAAGGCCGAAGCGATCTGCGACCTGGTTTCTTCTGGTGCGACGCTGGCCGCCAACCAACTGCGGGAAGTGGCGACGATTCTGGAAAGCGAGGCGGTGCTGGTGGGTGCCAGCGCGGCCTTTGGCGATGAGCGCGATGAGCTGGCTGATTTGTTGTTGCGCCGCCTCGATGGCGTATTGAGTGTGCGTGATGCGCGTCTGCTGTTGCTCCAGACCGACCGCGACTGCCTTTCCAAAATCACCGCACTGTTGCCCAGCGGCGGCGTGCCGAGCCTGAGCACGCTGGATGGCGCGAAGGCGGCCGTGGCGGTGCAGGTGGTGTGTCAGGGCGCAGTCACCTGGCAACATCTGGAGGATCTCAAACGCGCTGGCGCCCGCAACATGTTGGTGTTGCCGGTCGAGCAGATGCTGGCATGAGGCGCACGATGCACATTCACGCTTGGAGCGCGCTCGATGAGGCCCAACGCGAGGCCTTGTTGCGACGTCCGGTTCTGGCGGCCGATGCCGCGCTGCGCGAAGCGGTCGCGAACTTGATGACCACGGTGCGCACTGAGGGCACGGCGGCCTTGCGTGCACTCACCGTGCGCTTTGATGGCTGTGAACTGTCCTCGTTTCGTGTGCCGCATGAGGCCTTTGCTCAAGCCCGCGCCGAGGTGTCGCCTGAATTGCGCGCCGCCATTCACGCCGCGCACGATCGCATCGAACGCTTTCATCGCGCCGGCATGATGTCTTCGTATCAGCTGGAAACCGCGCCGGGCGTGCGTTGCGAACGCATCCTGCGCCCGATCCAGCGCGTGGGTTTGTATGTGCCGGCAGGCTCCGCACCCTTGCCATCGACGGCGTTGATGCTCGGGATTCCCGCACGTTTGGCAGGCTGTCCCGAAATCGTGCTGTGCACACCGCCGCGTGCCGATGGCACGGTCGATCCCGCCGTGCGGGTGGCCGCACAGGCCTGCGGCATCGACACCGTGTTCGCGCTGGGTGGCGTGCAGGCCATTGCTGCCATGGCCTATGGCGTGGGCGAGGTGCCACGCTGCGACAAGCTGTTCGGGCCGGGCAATGCCTATGTCACCGAGGCCAAGCAGCAGGTGGCCGCCGATCCGCAGGGTGCCGCCATCGACATGCCGGCCGGACCATCGGAAGTGATGGTGATCGCCGATGCCGGTGCCGATCCCGAATTCGTTGCCGCCGATCTCTTGTCGCAAGCCGAGCACGGCCCGGATTCGCAGGTGCTCTTGCTCAGTGACGATGCCGCGTTGTTGGGTGCGGTGGCGACACACATCGAACAACAGGTGGCCACACTCTCACGCCGCGAGATCATGGCGAAGTCCTTGCAGCATGCACGTTTGATCCACGTTGACAGCACGCAAGAAGCCATCGAACTGGCCAATCGTTACGCGCCCGAACATTTGATTCTGGCCCTGCGCGAGCCGCGTTCGTGGTTGCCTGCCTTGCACAGTGCCGGGTCCATTTTCCTCGGTGATTACGCCTCGGAAACCTTGGGCGACTATTGCAGCGGCACCAACCATGTGCTGCCCACCTATGGCGCCGCACGCGCTTGGAGCGGACTATCGGTGGCCAGTTTTCAGAAGGCCATCACGGTGCAACAGGTCAGCATCGAAGGACTGCGTGGTATCGGTCCCGATGCGGTAACGCTGGCGCGGGCCGAGCAACTGGATGCCCATGCTGCGGCGGTGTCGCGGCGTTTGGCGCGTTTGGAAACCGTGGCATGAGCAACCCCATCCTCGACTTGGTTCGTCCCGATCTGCGCGGTTTTGCCGGCTACGGTTCGGCGCGGCGCAGCGGTGCGAGTGGTTCGATTTGGCTCAATGCCAATGAGAATCCGTGCACCAACCTCGGTGATCTGCAAGGCACGAGTCAGCGCTATCCCGCGCCGCAACCGGAATCATTGCGTCAGGCGCTGGCGGCCTTGTACGGCGTCGAAGTCGAGCAACTCTTGATCGGGCGCGGCAGCGACGAAGCCATCGACTTGTTGGTGCGCGCCGTGTGTCGGCCTGAGTGCGACGCCGTGGTGATCTCCAATCCGGTGTTCGGCATGTATGCGGTCAGTGCGCGCTTGCAGGCCGCGCCCCTGATCGATGTGCCGCTGCGCGACAACGAAGAAGGCTTTGCAGCGGACCTCGATGCCATGGCCGAAGCCGCTCTCCATCACGGCGCGCATTTGGTGTTTGTGTGCTCGCCCGGCAACCCAACCGGCCATGCCGCGTCGTTGGCCGAGATCGAACACCTTGCCGTGCGTCTTGCAGGCCGCGCCATCGTGGTGGTGGATGAGGCCTATGTCGAATTCTCCGATCTATCATCGGCCGTGAAGCTGCTTCATGCACATCGCAATGTGGCCGTGCTGAGAACGCTGTCCAAGGCCCATGCATTGGCCGGTGCGCGAATCGGTTGCCTGATCGCCGATCCCGAACTGATTGCGGTGCTGCGCAATTGCCAAGCGCCATACCCCTTGCCAGCACCGAGCGTGGAACTGGCGCTGGCGGCGCTGAAGCCTTCTGCCTTGGCGCGCACGGCCGCCACGGTGCGCGAGATCGTGGCCGAACGGGCACGCTTGGCGCGGGTACTTGCGAACACGTCCTGCGTGAAGCGCGTGTATCCATCACAAGGCAATTTCCTGCTGTTGCGCTTTGCGGATGCCGACGCCGCCTTCCGCGCACTGTTGGGTGCCGGCGTCGTGGTACGCGATCAACGCGGCGCGAAGGGTTTGGGCGATGCCTTACGCATCAGCATCGGCACCGTGGACGAGAACGACGCGGTGATCGCCGCACTTGAGGCCCTGACATGACACGCATCATATTCATCGATCGCGATGGCACCTTGATCGAGGAGCCCGACGACTTCCAGATCGATGCCTTCGAAAAGCTGCGTTTCGTGCGCGACGTGATCCCGGCGCTGTTGAAGTTGCGCGATGCTGGCTTCGAGTTCGTGATGGTGTCCAATCAGGATGGCTTGGGCACGCCCAATTACCCGCGCGCCAGCTTCGATGGTCCGCATGCCTTGATGATGCAGGTGTTTGCCTCCCAAGGCATCGTATTCCGCGAAGTCTTGATCGATGAAAGTTTTGCCCACGAGAACAAGCCCACGCGCAAGCCCGGCATCGGGCTGGTGCAGCACTACCTGCGGGATCGATCCATCGACCTGGATCGCTCGGCGATGGTGGGAGATCGAGCGACCGACAACGAATTTGCTCACAACCTCGGCGTCCGCGCCTTCCAGCTCAAGACTGCGCAGTTCGGAGGTCTTTGGGACTGGGCCGGCATCGCCCATGAACTGGCCGATGCGCCGCGCACGGCCACGGTGGATCGCATCACCCGTGAAACCCGCATCACGGTGGCGGTGGATCTGGATCGGCCGAGTCAAGCCGAGATCCACACCGGCGTTGGATTCTTCGACCACATGCTCGACCAAATCGGCAAGCACGCCGGAATTTCTCTGGCCGTGGCCTGCGCGGGTGACTTGCATATCGACGAGCACCACACCGTGGAAGATTGCGCGCTTGCGCTGGGCGAAGCATTGCGGCGCGCCTTGGCCGACAAGCGGGGCATCGGGCGCTACGGCGCGGCGGTCGAAGCATCGTCGGATGGCGCCGTGGTGCCAGTCGAAATCACCCTGCCGATGGACGAAACCTTGGCTCGGGCCGCGCTCGATTGTTCCGGCCGCGCCTGTTTCGTATTCGATGGACAGTTTCCGCGTGAGAGCGTCGGGGGTGTTTCCACCGAAATGGTGCCGCACTTTTTCCGTTCCCTTTGCGACGCGGCGGGCTTCAACCTGCATCTGGCGGTGCGGGGTGAGAACACGCACCACATGGTCGAAGCCTGCTTCAAGGCGTTTGCGCGCGCCTTGCGTCAGGCCATTCGTCGTGAAGGAAAGGACCTTCCCAGTACCAAGGGCGTGCTCTGATGCGTGTGGCGATCATCGATGCGGGTGGCGCCAATATCGGCTCGGTGCGTTATGCGCTGGAACGTTTGGGTGCCGAAACCATCGTTACCGGCGATGCCGAAGTCCTGGACGGCTGCGAGCGCTGGATTCTTCCCGGCGTGGGCGCGGCCGCGGTGGCGATGGGGCGCTTGCACGAACTGAATCTGGTGCCGTTGTTGCGGACCTGCCCACGGCCGTTGCTTGGCATTTGCCTTGGCATGCAACTGTTGTTCGAGCATTCGCAGGAAGGCGATGTGGAGTGTCTGGGCCTGCTCGAAGGTCGGGTTGCGCGTCTTCCCGCAGCGTCCGGAATTCGCCTGCCGCACATGGGCTGGAATCGTCTGCATCGGCGTCGCGCAAGCGCCCTGCTGCGCGGCATCGAGGAGGGCGATCACTGCTATTTCGTGCATGGCTATGCCGCACCGGTGACCGCAGATTGCATCGCCAGCAGTACTCACGGCGAAGAGTTCGCCGCCGTGGTTGAGCGTGGGCGCGTAGCGGGCGCGCAGTTTCATCCCGAACGGTCGGCCGCCGTCGGCGCGCGACTGCTCGAAAACTTTCTGGCCGCAGCGCCCAACCCGCATCAACACGGAGTCTCGCAATGAGTTTCATCGTCTATCCCGCCATCGACGTGCGTGCGCAGGCCGTGGTGCGGCTGGTGCAGGGTGACTACCAGCGCCAGACCACCTACGAACATTCGCCGTTGATGCTGGCGCAGGCGTATGCCGAGGCCGGTGCGACCTGGTTGCATCTGGTCGATCTGGATGCCGCACGCGAAGGCGGCTACACCTTGGCGCCGCTCTTGGCCCAGATCACCCGCAGCACCGGCTTGAAGGTGCAGACCGGTGGCGGCGTGCGCGCTCAGGCCGATGTTCAGCGACTGATCGATGCCGGTGCCGAGCGCGTGGTGATCGGATCATTGGCCGTGCGCGAGCCGGAGATGGTTTGCCAATGGCTGCAACACTTTGGCGCGGATCGACTCACCCTTGCCCTCGATACCCGCTGGATCGATAGCCAATGGCAGTTGCCTCTGCATGGCTGGACACAAGGTTCGGGGCGCAGCCTCGATGAACTGATCGCAGTCTATCGAGACGCCGGCCTGCGTCACCTACTGTGCACCGACATCAGTCGTGACGGCATGTTGGCCGGCGCCAATCTCAAGCTGTACCAGCACCTGTGCAAGCAACTGCCCAAGGTCGCCATCCAGGCCTCGGGCGGCGTACGCGATCTGGCCGACATCCATGCCGTGCGCGCGGTGGGATGCGCCGGTGCCGTGTTGGGCAAGGCCTTGCTCGAAGGTCGATTTGAACTTCCGCAGGCGCTGGCATGTTGAGCCGACGCATCATTCCCTGCCTCGACGTGCGCGAGGGCCGCGTGGTCAAAGGCACGCGCTTTCGCGATCACATCGACATGGGCGGCATCGAGGAACTGGCCGCACGCTATCGCGATGAGGGCGCCGATGAATTGGTGTTCTACGACATCACCGCCAGCCCGCAAGGTCGCAGCGTGGACCGCGCCTGGGTGGAACGGGTGGCGCGATTGATCGACATTCCGTTTTGCGTGGCCGGTGGCATCCGCAGCGTTTCCGAAGCACGCGCCGTGCTCCATGCCGGAGCCGACAAAGTCTCGATCAATACCCCGGCGCTGGAACGCCCGGAACTCATCACCGAATTGGCCGATGCCTTCGGCGTGCAATGCGTGGTGGTGGGGATCGACAGCCTGCGCGATGCCGATGGTCAATGGCGCGTGCGCAGCCACACCGGCTCACCCGAGCGGATGCAAGCCTTGCCCCGCACCACACTGGATTGGATCGACGAAGCCCAGCAGCGCGGCGCCGGCGAGATCGTGCTCAACTGCATGGGTTCCGACGGCGTGCGCCAAGGCTATGACGTGGAACAACTGCATGCCGCACGCGCACGCTGTCGGGTGCCGCTGATCGCCTCGGGCGGTGCCGGCACGGTCGAACACTTCATCGAGGTTTTCCAGCGCGCCGATGTCGATGGTGCCTTGGCCGCCAGCGTTTTCCACAGCGGCGCGGTGGCCATTCCAGAACTCAAGGCGGCACTGGCCGATGCCGGTGTGGAGGTGCGTGATGTCCGTTGAAGTGAAGGCACCATTCGATCCCGAAAGCCTAGCCTGGGACAAGCAAGATGGCCTGATTCCCGCCATCGTGCAAAGCGCCGACACCCAGCAGGTCTTGATGCTGGGTTACATGAGTCGCGAGGCGCTTTCGCAGACCCTTGCCACCGGCCACGTCACTTTCTACAGCCGCAGCAAGCAACGCCTGTGGACCAAGGGCGAAACGTCCGGACACGTTCTGAAGGTGACGGCCATCGACGCCGATTGCGACGCCGATACGGTGCTCGTACAAGCGCGCCCCCAAGGTCCAACTTGCCACCTCGGGCGTCAAAGTTGTTTTCCAACCGCGCCAGCGAACTTTCTGGCCGAACTGGATCACTTCATCGCCCAACGCGAGCGCGAACGACCCGCCGGCAGCTACACCACCACACTGTTCGATGCCGGCATCAAGCGCATCGCGCAAAAAGTAGGCGAAGAGGGCGTCGAAACCGCATTGGCCGCCGTTGCCGGTGATGGTGAGGAACTCGGCAACGAAGCTGCCGATCTTCTTTATCACCTGATCGTGTTGTTGCGGGCGTCGGGCCTGTCGCTACACGACGCACTGGCCGTGCTCAAACGGCGTCACGCACGCGCATCGCGCGATCGGTAGCTTGTCGTCGCCGGCAGGAAGGCTCTTGAGTAACCGTTTCACACATACCGTACGGTGATTTGGCATCACAAGCGTGCAGGAGTCTCCATTTGGTGGTAGCGTGACTCTCGCTGAACCTGGCCCAGACATTTGTTCGGGCGTGCGCCCATTCGCCTTGATGGTACGGCCCACCACGGCTCATCCGCACAAAACTCACGAATCCGACCCAAGGTCCGAGAGGAGTTCTCATGGCAAGCGTGACTCTAGCAGTTCCAGACAATCCACTTTCGTCATTCGCCCAGTTGGAGAGATGCGTTCTGTCAGAAGGCAGGCGCACGGATAAGTGATCTGTGGCGGAAGGACATATGGGCCTCGAACACCTTGCCAAGCTCGTGCGACCGGAACAGTTGGAGCAAATTGAACATCTCGTCCTCAATGCGTTCCACGACGCGATCCTGATTGCTGATTCGGATCGGTGCGTCATATATGTCAACGACGCCTTCACCAGACGGACTGGATACGCGCTCTCCGACCTTGAAGGCACGTCTCGTTCTTTGTTGGGTTCCGGGCGGCCTGATGAAAAGGTGCAGGCCGCAATGAATGCTGCGCTGGACGCGAATGGCCATTGGGAGGGGGTCATCTGGTACAAGCCGAAAAGTGGCGGCGAGCTACCGGCGTGGGCCTCGATAGACAAGACCGCAGATGCCGTCGGTGAAGGGGCCTACTTTGTCGCGACCTACCGTGATCTGCGGACCAGCAGCGCGTCCATATTCGGTTCCGACTTGTGGCGACTCGCGCTCGAATCATCATTGAGTCCAATATTCATCATTGACGCCGTCGCCGATGGAATGCCCGTTCACTTTGTGAACAAAGCTTTCGAAGATGTGACTGGGTATTCCAATGACGAGGTGGTTGGCTATCCCCTGCACCTGTTCGAGGATAAGGCCTGGGGGCGGCGACAGATTCACGAAATACGAAGCTCGATCGGCAATCGAACACAAGGAAGTGCAATTCTTGGCAGCTTCAAGAAAAATGGTGACTTCTATTGGGCCGAACTTTCGGTTGCGCCTGTTCGAGACGACGCAGAGGCCGGGAGGTACTTCGTTGGAACGCTCAATGATGTCACTGAGAGGATATTCCATCAGCGCAAGTTGGAGCGACAGGCCACCTACGACGATACTACCGGCTTACCGAACAGAAGCTTGTTTCAGGATCGCGTCGAGCAGGAGATCGTGTATGCGCGGCGTTATTCAGAGAGTTTCATCATTTTTGCCTTGGATATCGATCATTTCAATCGCGTTAAACACACGTTGGGAAATCTGAGTGCAGACATGCTCCTGCGTGCACTGGGCATGCGCTTAGGCGAGCTACTGAAGGATAAGGACACCGTTGCTCGCTTGGAAGGAGACATGTTCGGGATACTATTGCCCGGTCGCGAAGTAGAGGCAGATGCGCCCCGGATCATCGATGCGATCGTGAAGTCTTTGGCGCGTCCGTTTGAAATCGACGGGCACATGATCGACATCGATTGTAGTATCGGCATTGCCGCTTACCCTGGAGCAGGTGAGGATGCCATCAACTTGGTGCGCAATGCCGAGTCTGCTTTATTCAGGGCAAAGGATGGAGGGCGTAACGGCATTCGCTATCACGACGCGCAGGTCAATTCTGGAGTGGTGCAAGGGTTGAAGGTGCGCAACGAGCTACATCACGCCCTCGATCGCGACGAGCTCTTTCTCGAATATCAGCCGCTGATCGATATGCGTACTGCTTCCGTGGTCGGCTGCGAGGCATTGTTGCGGTGGCGTCATCCTCAGCTTGGAATCGTACCTCCGCTGGCCTTCCTCCCGATCGCCGAAGGTACCAACCTAATGAGTTACATCGGTGAATGGGTGCTGCGCACGGCATGTTTCCAAGCCAATGAATGGCAACAACAAGGGCTGAAAGCCGGAGTGATGGCCGTGAATATCTCGGTGCGTCAGTTCCGCCAGCCTGACCTTGTCAACGTGATCGCACGCGCGGTCGCCGATGCCGGCATCGCGCCTGCTTCGTTGGAACTTGAGATCTCCGAGTCGGTGGCCATGCGCGATGTGGATGTCGCGGTCAACACCCTGGACAAGTTGCGGCACCTTGGTGTTCGGCTCGCAATTGATGATTTTGGAACGGGTTACACCAGCCTTGGGCACCTCAAGCGCCTCCCCGTTACTGCTCTGAAGCTCGACCGGACCTTCGTTCGCGATATCACGAATGATCCAGACGATGCGGCCATCGTGCGTGGAATCATTTCGCTTGCCCACGACATGTCGTTGACGGTTACCGCAGAAGGGGTGGAAACTGAAGCGCAGTACGCGTTCCTGCGGGCCAGTCGTTGCGACATGATTCAAGGGTTCATCTTCAGTCCTCCGGTGGCGGCTATGGATTTTGCCGACATGTTGCGTAAGAACTCGCGCATCGCACTGTCCGGGGTACCCGCAGATTCTCCGCAGCGCACGATCCTCATTTTGGATGATGAGGAAAACATCATTTCCGCTCTGGTTAGACTGTTGCGTCGCGATGGGTATTCCATCCTCAAGGCCACGAGCGCGGCCGTGGCGTTCGAGTTGTTGGCACAGAATGATGTTGGCGTGGTCATTTCCGATCAACGAATGCCCGGAATGAGCGGTACTGAATTTCTGCGCCGAGTCAAACGCATTTATCCGAATACGATCCGCATGGTTCTTTCGGGTTACACGGATTTGCAAAGTGTTACTGATGCTATCAACGAAGGAGCCGTATACAAGTTCTTGACCAAGCCTTGGGATGATGAAAAGTTGCGAAACGTAGTGAAGGACGCGTTTGTTTACCATGAAGCGTTGACGCGAGATGGTCCAGGCCTCTGAACGCAGTGTTACTGATCGGTGGCGCACAGCCCATCGATCAATCGGCGCTCGGCTGACTTGGTGGATGTCGTCAGGTGTTCCTGACTAGCCCCATTCCTCAGCCGTTGTATAGCCCATCTCCCTCAGGGAGATGGGTTGGGGTGAGGGAATCGTTGCCGGCAAGGCAAGATAAAGACCCCTCATCCACCCTTCGGGCACCTTCTCCCTGAGGGAGAAGGGATGGAGCAACAGCGTTGACTGAGTGATGAGGCTAGTCAGGCAGGTGTTTGATGTGCACTATCGTTTGATGCTTTATTGCACGGTTTGGAGATGAGTACATGCCATTCAATCGCCCTGATAGCCTTCAATGGTTTAAGGATCTCGCGACTCTTTGTCGTGCCATTGCCGTGCCGCGTGGTGATGGGAGCGTTGCGTACGATAATGTGCTAACGCATGTCACCACGCGCATGAAGGGTGACTGTGGGATCTTCGTGTTGCTCGATCGCGACGCAGACGAGACCAAGGTCGTGGCCGCGCAGGGTTGTTGTGCGCACCAAGCTGCGCAGGCGGTACCTCCATTCGCGCATCACGTAATTGATCACGTTTTGGAACAGGGCGTTTCCGTGTTGTCAGCGGACGATCGGAGCGCCGAGGGCACTACTGCCGAAAGTGGTGACTCTGGCTGTTGCCTCGGTTCCATGGCGGGGTCCGCCATCGGCTGGCCCGTTCGACGCGGTGAGAGGTTGATCGGCGGGCTGGCCGTGTGCCGCAACCGGACGCGCCGGCCGTTTACCACGCTTGATCTTCAGAATGGTGACGTCGTTTCCAGCATCATGGCAATGGTGCTCGAGAACATCTATCTCCATGCGGAAGAGGAGGACAAGATTCGTGCGCTGTCTTCTGTACATGCCGAACTCAGCGAAGCACAGACGCGACTGGCCCAAGTTGACAAGATGGCGTCGATTGGTCTATTGGCTGCTGGCGTGGCGCATGAGATCAACAACCCGATTGGCTTTGTGCAATCCAATCTGGGTTCGATGGAAAGCTATCTCAAGGAGATATTTGTACTCCTCGACCGCTATGAACAAGCTGGCACGGATCCAGTTAAGCTGGGTGCGATCGCCGAGCTCAGGAGTTCCATTGACCTCGCGTACCTGCGCGATGACATTCCTGCGCTACTGGCCGAGTCGAAGGATGGCATTCGTCGTGTACGCGAGATTGTTCAGAATCTCAAGGATTTTTCACACCCGGATACGTTGGCGGAGTTCAAACTTACCGATCTTCATGTTGGTATTGATTCGGCAATCAATATTGCATGGAATGAGATCAAGTATCGTGCAGAACTCAAGAAGGAATATGGCGATATCCCTTTGGTGATGTGTCGACCATCTGAGATCAACCAAGTCATTCTGAACCTTCTGGTCAACGCCTCGCAAGCCATTGGCAGTCATGGCGTGATCTCGGTCAGGACCGGCATGAAGGATCAGATGGTTTGGATCGAGGTCGCGGACAACGGCGCAGGCATCCCGCCGGATGTGCTGGCACGTGTGTTCGATCCATTCTTCACCACCAAGCCGGTGGGTACGGGAACGGGTCTGGGGCTCTCGCTTTCCTATGGCATCGTGCACAAGCATGGTGGGCACATTGCGGTAAAAAGTGCGGTCGGTGTAGGAACGTCTTTCAAGGTTTGGTTGCCAATCGAGCAGGATACAAACAAGGTCCGCGAAGCGGTTTGATGCCTATTCGACTGGTGTATTGACGGCGAGGTTTGAACAAGTGCTCCGGGTTATGGCAAAGTTGAAGTCCTGGTTATCCATGTTGCCGATTTGAGGTGTGTAAATGGCTTTCAAGATCATGGTGGTAGATGATGAGCCCAATATCCTGCAGGCGATCAGGAGGTCGCTTGGATCGAAAATATCAGATGGCAACGAAGTCTTCGATGTGGAATTGGAACTATTTGACTCACCAGTCCTTGCCCTTGCGCGCGCTCAGGATTACAAGTTCGATCTTGTGTTGTCGGACTATCGAATGCCCGAAATGGATGGGGTGGCCTTCCTCAAGGCATTTCGTGAGGCGCAGCCTGGCGCGGCCAGATTGATTCTCAGTGGTTACGCAGATCTCAATGGCGTGATCGCTGCGATCAACGAGGCGGGGATTTTTCGTTTTATCAGCAAACCGTGGCAGGAGTACGAGTTGCGCGCGGCGCTATGCCATGCACTTGTCTTTCAGCGCCTGTTGCTGGAGAACCAGCGTCTCGCGGACACCGTACGTGCGCAACGCGGGGTGATGTCCAGACAGGAGATGGAGCTTAGGCGTTTGGAACAGGAGTCACCCGGCATCACCAAGGTCAATTGGAATGCGGATGGTTCGATCACGCTGGAAGACGATGACTGGGACGGCAAGTTCGAGTAGGTGCTCGACGCACCCGTGACACCCACGCCTGAACGCGGGTGTCTACGGTGAAACGCGGACTCAAACCAGTTCGATCGCGATCGCCGTGGCCTCGCCGCCGCCGATGCACAGCGCTGCCACACCACGCTTGCCGCCGGTACGAATCAGGGCGTGGAGCAAGGTGACGACGATGCGGGTGCCGCTGGCGCCGATGGGATGCCCCAACGCGCAGGCGCCGCCATGAATGTTGATTTTGGCGTGGTCGATGCCGAGGTCGGTGATCGGTGCCATCGCGACGCAGGCGAAGGCTTCGTTGACTTCGAACAGGTCAACATCGCCCACCGACCAGCCGGCCTTGGCCAATACGTTCTTGATCGCGGCCACCGGCGCGGTGGTGAACCACTCGGGCGCTTGCGCATGGCCGGCATGGGCAACGATGCGCGCCAAGGGCTTCATGCCGCGCGCCTTGGCATCATCACTGGACAGCAGCACAACGGCGGCCGCGCCATCGGAAATACTGGAAGAGCTGGCGGCCGTGACCGTGCCATCCTTGTTGAATGCCGGTCGCAAGGTCGGGATCTTTTCGATATTGCTGCGACCGGGTTGCTCGTCGGTGCTGTAGCTGACCTCGCCTTTGCGGCCAGCCACTACCACGGGCGTGATTTCCGCCTCAAAGGCGCCCGCTTGCTGCGCGGCCAAGGCGCGACGCACGCTTTCGGCGGCGAAGGCATCCTGGTCTTCCCGGCTGTAGCAGTACTTTACGGCCGTGGCATCGGCGAAGATGCCCATCGAGTTGCCGTCATAGGCATTGGTCAGGCCATCGAAGGCCATGTGGTCGAGCAGGGTGCCGTTGCCATAGCGAATGCCCGAGCGCGAGCCATTGAGCAGGTGCGGGGCATTGGTCATCGACTCCATGCCCGCTGCCACCACGACCTTGGCCGAGCCGGCGCGAATCAAATCATGGCCGAACATGATCGCCTTCATGCCCGAGCCGCAGACCTTGTTGATCGTGGTACAACCCGCCGCCAAGGGTAGCCCCGCCGCGATCGCGGCTTGACGCGCCGGCGCCTGGCCGAGGCCCGCCGGCAACACGCAACCGATGATGGCTTCATCGACCTGATCGGCCGCCACACCGGCGTGGTCGAGCGCAGCCTTGATCGCGGTGGCACCGAGCGTGGGTGTCGGCACCCCGCTGAACTGGCCGAGGAAGGAACCGATGGCGGTGCGCTTGGCGCCGGCAATCACGATGTCGCTCATGGCAAGACTCCGATTGGGTGGTTGAGACGTAAGCCGCGATGGCGTTTGGCGACCCCGACACGATTCGAACGTGTGACCTCGCCCTTAGGAGGGGCGCGCTCTATCCAGCTGAGCTACGGGGCCGTATGACTGGCGCGACGAAGCGTCATTGTAGCGGCTGGGCAGTCGCTCGGTTCGCGGCCTTGGCAGACAGGTCAATCGTTTGGGCTCAGGGAAGGCGTTGCATCAAGTCGTTCTCCAGAATCGGGCGTCGCCAGCCGTCGATGGCGGTGGGCCAGCGCCGCTCCTGCAGCAAGGTTTCCAGATGGCGTTTGGCGCACAGCAGGCCGTCGGGGATGTTCAGCGCGCTGGCATGATCGGCCACCACGGCCTGCATGGCCTTGAGCGGGGCGCGCAGGCTCGGGTCGGGTGCGGCAGCCAGCCGCATGACCAAGTCTTCTTCGGTCAATGGGCTGGATACGGCTTGCCAGAGTTCGTCACGATGGCGCCGCGGTGCGCGTGGATGTCGATCGAGCAGGGCATTGAAGCTACTGCGCGTGAGGGTTTGCGTCGCCAGCTCGACCACCAGTTCATTGTCGAGGATCCAACTGCGTGGTCGATCGTGTCGACGCGCCATCGACTCGCGCCACAGCAGCAAACGTCGCAGCCGTGCCTGTGTTGGTGGGTCCATGTGCTGGGCCGCGCGCGAGCCGAGGTGTGGATTGGGGTCGGGTGTGTCATTGCTCGCCGATTCGATCAGTCGCGCACAGTCCTGCGTGAGCCAGTCCAGCCGTCCCAGCTCACGCAGTTGTCGATCCAGTCGCGCGTGCAGTTCATGCAGGTGCAGGACGTCCTCGGCCGCGTAGCGGCGCTGGCTGTCGGTCAAGGGTCGCTGCAGCCAGTCAGAGCGCGTTTCACCTTTTTCGAGATGGATTTCCAGTACTTCTTCGACCAACGCTTGATAGCTCTTGCCAGGCCCGAGGCCGGTCAAGGCTGCGGCCAACTGGGTGTCGAACACGGGGCCGACGACAAGCTTCCATCCGCGCTGAAAAGCCTGAATGTCCTCACTTGGGCTGTGCATGATTTTTAGCGTGTCGTCTTGCAAAACCCGGCGCAGGTCCCCGGCTTCAGGCAGGGCCAGCGGGTCGATCAGGCAGGCGTCGCCATTGGCCGCGCGCAGTTGCACCAAGGCCAGGCGCGGGTAGAAGGTGCGCTCGCGAATGAATTCGGTATCCAGCGCGATGGGCGAGCGATCCAGCCCATTCGCCAGTGCATCGCGTTGCTGGACTTGGTCAAGCCAGTGGCTCATTGCAGGGTCCGTGACATCAGAGAGACCGCAACGATAATGGAACTCATGCGTGTTGCGCCTGGGCTTGCCGGCAAACCCGTGCCTGCACTACCGTCTTGGTGTTTGGGCGTGTGCAGACACGAGCCCTCCGACCTGGATGGAGATCGGGCACGATGCCCCAGCGATTCTGGCCATGGCTGTTGATTGCGACCGTGCTTGCGGCCGGTTGCAGTGACCGTGATACGGCCGCGCCGAGCGCGCCCGTTGCATCAGCGCCGGCTGCCGTGGACGTGGTCGCCGAGGCCGCCGCTCCCAAGCTGCAGGACGATGTGCCGACGGCGCCTGAGGTGGAGGCCGAGTTCGATGACGACCCTGCGCTTGGAGACGATCCCAGCCTTGCTGTCGATGCGCGTGTTGGCCAGCTGTTGAAACAAGGCACACGCACTGCCTTGCGTCGCGCTCTGCGCGTCTTGCTCGAGCAACGCGAGCATGTCGGCCCGCCGCCAGCCGACGCGGTCATTGAGGCGGCCATGGTCGATGCGGTGGTTCGCGGCTTGATCGAATGGGATAGCTTGGCGCTCTGGCATGGCGAGCGGGCGTGGGCGCAACGGGATCTTCCGCTGTTGCAGCGCTGGTCTCCACAGGACAGCCGCGTGCAGCAGCTCGCCGTGCAGCTGCAGCAGTCCGAACAGGTGCATCAGTTGTTGGTGCAGGCCGCACGGGCCAGGGCCAAGGGCCATCTGTTGGCGCCGGAATCGAACAATGCCGTGGCCAAGTTTCAGGCGGTGCTGGCCATTCAAGCCACCAACTCAGAGGCATTGCGGGGCCTGGCGAAGATCGAGCAGAGCCTGATCGCTTCGGCACTGTCACAAGCCGAGAAGTCGCAGTTCAAGGATGCACAGGTCTTGCTGGCACAGGCCAGTCGGGTGCGAAGCAGTTCGGTCGCGGTGCAGAACGCAGCCACCCGCGTGATGGAAATCCGCGAACGCGCCGTTCGCGCGCACATGGCCCGCATCGATGCTGAATTGGCCGTGGGGAATCTCGACGCCGCGACGAAGTTGCTGCCCGGGTTGGCCGCCATCGCCTTGAATGAGCGCGCCACGCTGGCAGCTCGCGTCGCGATCGATCGCGTGCGCCACTACGGTGCCTACGACGCAGGCGCCTTGTTCTCTGACACCTTGGCCAGTGGTGGACAAGGGCCGGGCATGGTGGTCATCCCGGTCGGGCAATTCGAGATGGGCAGCCCACGCGGGGAATCCAATCGCCGCAGCAGTGAAGGTCGCCAGCACCCGGTGCGATTCCGACGCGGCTTTGCCCTGTCGCGCACCGAAGTGACGGTGGCGCAGTTCAGGCGATTCATTGAAGCCAGTGACTACCGCACGACCGCAGAACGCGATCATCACTCACAGGTCTACGACGAAAGTGGTGGCGCGCTGGTGGAAAAGCGCCGGGTGTACTGGAAGCACGGTTACACGGGCCGTACCGCTGACGGTGACATGCCGGTGTTGCATGTGTCCTGGGAGGATGCGCTGGCCTACGCGAATTGGTTGGCGAGTGAAACCGGTTTGGCCTATCGCTTGCCGAGCGAAGCCGAATTCGAATACGTCGTACGCGCAGGCAGCGCCAGCCCGTATCCGTGGGGTGAGGCTGCACCCGACGCGCGGCTGGAAAACCTCACCGGTGCGCTGGATCGCTCACCGAGCAAGCGGCAATGGTCCAATGCCTTCGACGGGTATGACGATGGTTTTTGGGGGCCAGCCCCGGTGGCCAGCTTCGTGAGCAATCCGTTTGGAGTCAACGACATCAACGGCAATGTTTCCGAATGGGTGGCCGATTGCTGGCATGACAGCTATGCGCGTGCGCCCAAGGACGGCAGCGCCTGGGTCAACCCCGGCTGCAAGGAACGCGTGGTGCGCGGTGCCTCGTGGGCCAGCTCGCCGGCGCAGGCGCGGTCGGCGTTTCGAGCGGGGATGCCCGCCCGTACGACCAGCGCGCGGATTGGTTTCCGCGTGGCGCGCGATCTGTAAAGCCGTCGCGCGCCCTCAATTTGGATGGGTGGAAAGCCCGAGTGGTCGCGGTGCGTTGGCGCGCTCGGCGTGAAGTTTCACGATGGCCGCGTTGGAGGCATCCGGAGCGCCAGCCAACAGGCTGATACAGGCCTTGACGTAGGCGTCTGGCATGGGAACCGAGCCTGGGTCTTCGGCGAAATACGCGCGTCCGCGCAAAGCCGTTCGCATCGGGCCGGGCTGGGCGCCCTGCACGCGAACCGTGGAATTGGACAGCTCTTCGCGCAAGATCGCGATCAGACCCAGCAAGGCGTGCGTGGAGACGCCATAACTCCCCCAGAATGCCGAGCTGACGTGCGCGGGGTCGTCGAGCAGAAACACCACGCTGGCATCCTCGCGTTGGCGCAACAGGGGCAAGCAAGCACGGGTCAGCAGCCATGGTGCGGTGAGATTGACATGCAGGCCGGTGAACCAGTCGTCCAGAGGCATGTTTTCCAACGAAGCCAAGCCTTTGAACTCGGTGGCACAGTGCACGATGCCATCCAGTCGTCCGCATTCGCGTTCCAGCGTGCTGGCCAGAACGGCATAGTCATCGGGGGTGGCACCGCTCAGATCGAGCGGATAGATCGCAGGTTCTCGCGCGCCGTCCGACTCCAGTGCGTCGTAGAGCTTGTTCAAACGCGGGATGCGTCGACCAAGAAGTACCACCTGCGCACCGGCGCGAGCGCAGGCTCGGACCAGGGCCTCGCCAAAGCCGCCATGGGCACCGACCACGAGGATCGTTCGATCGGCCAGGGGTTGTTTGGTTTTGTCGCCGGGTGTTGACGAAGGCATCAAGCCACCGTGCCTGCGTCGATCAGCATGCGCTGCAACTCGCCTTGATCGTAGAGCTCGACGGTGATGTCGCTGCCGCCAATCAGTTCGCCTTCGATGAACAACTGCGGGAAGGTCGGCCAGTTCGAGTAGCGTGGCAGTTGCGCGCGAATTTCGGGGTCGGCCAGAACGTTGACCGCAAAGTAGGGGTGATTGCAGGCATCGAGTGCACGGGCCGCGCGCTCGGAGCAACTGCACATCGGAAAATGGGGCGTACCCTTCATGAACAGAACCACGGGATGCGCTTCCAGCACGGCACGGATGCGATCGGTCGCACTCATCGTTGCAGAACTCCAGGCTGGGTGAGGCGGCACGAATGATCGCGCCGCGATAAACTCGCATTGTAGCCGCTCACGTTGCAGCACGTGCCGCAAACGACGGCTCGAATTCATACTTCAGGAGACACCATGGCCATCGAACTTCCCCCGCTGCCGTACGCCCGCGAGGCGTTGGAACCCCACATTTCCGCCGAAACCATCGACTACCACTACGGCAAGCACCATCAAGCCTACGTCACCAATCTCAACAACCAGATCAAGGGCACGGACCTGGAATCAGCCGATCTCGAAACCATCGTGCGCAAGGCACAGGGCGGCATGTTCAACAATGCGGCCCAGGTCTGGAACCACAATTTCTACTGGCAATGCCTTTCGCCCGCCGGCGGTGGTGCCCCTGAGGGCAAGCTCGGCGAAGCGATCGCCAAGGCGTTCGGTTCGTTCGATGCGTTCAAGGAAGAGTTCACCAAGCTCTGCCTCGGCACCTTTGGTTCGGGTTGGGGCTGGCTGGTGCAGCGGCCGGATGGCGCCTTGGGCTTGGTTAGCACGTCCAATGCCAGCACGCCGATCACGGGCGATGACACGCCCTTGCTGACCTGCGATGTGTGGGAACACGCCTACTACATCGACTATCGCAATGCGCGCCCCAAGTACCTGGAGCACTTCTGGAACCTGGCCAACTGGAGCTTCGTGGCGAGTCGCCTGAAGTAAGACACTCCCGTTCGCAATCCACTCGTCGCCACGTACAGGCCCGATCCTGTGCGTGGCGACTGTCTTTCGATGGCGCGATGGCGCCAGTCATCGTGATGATCGATTCATGACCACACTCGCTGCCGCCATTCTGTTGTTCGTGATCCTGGATCCACTCGGCAATGTGCCGGTGTTCCTGAGCCTGATGCGTGGCATGACGCCGCAGCGTCAGCGACGCGTACTGGCACGCGAATTGCTGATCGCGTTGGCGGTGTTGTTCGTGTTTCTGTTTGCCGGCAACAGCATCCTTAGCGCCATGCACCTGCGCGAGGAGTCGGTGGCGATTGCCGGCGGCATCGTGTTGTTCCTGATCTCGATCAAGATGATCTTCCCGGCGCAGGACGGCGTGGCCGGGCATCAGCCCGAGGGCGAGCCTTTCATTGTCCCGATGGCCATCCCGCTGATTGCAGGACCCTCGGGCATGGCGGCGGTCATCCTCTTGGCCAGCAATGAACCCGACCGTCTGGCCGATTGGTCGCTGGCCTTGTTCATGGCTTGGGCGGCAACTGCCGCGATACTGTTCTCAGCGACCTTTCTCTACAAGGTGCTCGGCCGGCCTGTGCTGATTGCGGTTGAGCGACTGATGGGCATGCTGCTGGTTGCGGTATCCGTGCAGATGCTGCTGGATGGTGTGAAGGCCTATCTCGGCGGAACGTGAACCGTGGGCATGAACAAGATCGCGGTTGCAGCCGGAAGGATTCTGCCGCGCAGGCTCCTGATATGCACACCTCAAGGAGCTCAACCACAAGCCCTGGATCATCGCGGCTCTGGTCAGTTGGGGCGTGGCCTTGTTCGAATACCTGTTGCAGGTTCCGGCCAACCGGATCGGTTATCAGGTGCTCTCGCTGGGTCAACTCAAGATGTTGCAGGAGGTGGTTACGCTGGCGGTGTTCGTGCCGTTTGCCCTGTTCTACATGAAAGCGCCCTTGAAGCTGGATTACCTCTGGGCCGGCTTGTGTCTGTGTGGTGCCGTGTATTTCATCTTTCGCGATGGTTGACTGGCCGGGTGGACCTCAGGTTGCCTGGGGCGCGTCGGCCTTCAATACCACGCTGCGATTGCGGCCGCTGTCCTTGGCGATATAGAGCGCACGGTCGGCACGCACCATCATGTTTCCAAAGCTGCCGTCGGAAGGCTCCAGCGTCACCACGCCGATGCTGACCGTGATGTGCGCGTGATGGTGTTCCTCCAATACCGGGCAGGCTGCGGTCATTTCGCGGATGCGCTCGGCCACGGCATGTGCGGCGTCAAGCTCGGCATCACCCAATAGCACGCAGAATTCTTCACCACCGGTGCGGGCAAAGAGGTCGCCGGGGCGAAGCTCGCGTCGCGCGCAGTTGACGAAATCCTGCAGCACGTAGTCGCCGACGGCGTGGCCGAAGGTGTCGTTGATGTGTTTGAAATGGTCAATATCGAAGGCCAGAAGGCTGAGCGCTCGCGGCGTTTGGCGACATTGGGCGAACTCTCGCTCGGCCTGCTCGAAGAAGCGACGACGGTTGGCGATGCCGGTGAGCGCGTCGGTGGTGGCCTGGCGCTGCAGCTCTTCTTTGAGTGCATGCAGGTCGGTGATGTCGGTGCTCAATCCGATCAGGGCGTTCTGGCCGTCGGGCGCGGTACACGGCACCACCACGCTCCAATAATGACGTTTATGCCCGTTGGCATCGATCAGGGTCTCCTCGCCGGCGTGGCGCGTGCCACTGGCGAAGATGCGCTGGTCCTTTTCCCAGAAGGCATCAGCGACCTCCGCCGGCAATACGTCAACATCGCGGCGACCGATGACGCGTTCCAAGGGCAGGCCGATGGCATCGGCGACCTGCTGGTTGGCGTAGAGGAAACGGCGGTCGCTGCTCTTCATGTACACCAAGGCATCGACGTTGGTCAGGATGGCATCGAGCATGGCCTTCTGCTCGCACACGGTGTCTTCGAGTTGCTTCTTCTCGGTGATGTCGTAGGAGACGCCCAGCATGCCCACGATCGTGCCATGGGAATCACGCAAGGGTTTCTTGATCGTCCAGTAGGTTCGTTGCGCGCCGCTGCCGCCGGCGTCGTTCGATTCCTCGCAGGTGATGGTTTCGCCGTCACGCAGTACGCGCGCATCGGTTTCCTGCGACTGGGCGCTGGCGTGCTCGCCAAAGAAATCTGCGAAGCGCTTACCCAGGACCTCGTCGAGTGGGCGACCGACCAGGTCCAGCACGAGTCGGTTGGCGTAGGTGTAGCGACCTTCAAGGTCGGTGGCGAAGATGCAGGCGCCGATCTCATCCAGCAATAGACGAAATGGGTCGTCGCTCACGCGCGGTCGGGTTTCCGGAACGGAGTCGGGCATACCATGGCGTCCCCTGTGGACTACTGATCAAGCCGTGTTGATGGGCGGATGCATAACGATTGCCAATGCATCTTATATCGATTTCGGTGTACCACATCGGGCGTAATTGACTATTTTTGTGCCAGATGACGACCCGGCGAAGTGCCGCGCTTGATGCGGCCTGTGCGAATTCCTGCGTCATTGATTGGGATGGGTGCCGCAATAAATCTGGTGCAGGGTTTCGATCACGGTGGCCGCCGGGCCGGGTGCCAAGGCGTAGATGATCGACTGAGCTTCGCGTCGGGTCTGCACCATACCTTCGGCACGCAGCACCGCAAGGTGCTGGGACAGGGCCGACTGGCTGAGGTCGAGCAGGGCATTGAGTTCGTGCACCGGTCGTTCGTGTTCGGCCAAAAGGCACAGGATCATCAGCCGTTGCTCGTTGGCCAGGGCCTTGAGCAGGCGTGCAGCTTCGTCGGCATGACGACGCATGTTCGCCGAGTCGATCGACGGAAGTCGTGTGGCCACGGCTGTCATCGGATCACGCCTGTGTGACGGGCAAGCCGGCTTCGCGCCATGCGCCGATGCCGCCGGTGAGTGAGCGAATGCGGGTGAAGCCCAGCTTTTGCAGGCTGTCGCAGGCCAACATCGCACGTCCACCGCTGAGGCAATACACCACGATGGCACGCTCGCGATCGGCCAGCGCCGGGCTGGTTTGGCAGGCCAAGGCCGGATGCGCTTCGATCTTGAACTCCAGCACACCACGCGGCAGGTTGATGGCGCCCGGCAGGTGGCCTTCCGCAAATTCGCCCGGTTCGCGCACATCGATGAGAACGGTGCTGCCTGGGCTTTCGCGGTGAAAGTCGGCTGCGGACACTTGGGTGACGCGAGTGCGGGCATCGGCGATGAGGTCGTTGGCAGTGAGGGGCATGGCGGCTCCGTATATTAGTTGACACTAAAATAAGTAAACACTAATATACAGCCATCCTCATGCCATCGCCAACCCGAAAGGAGACAGACCATGAACCTTGACCGCGTGATGTTGGCGTTTGCCGGGACGATGGTCCTGCTGAGCGCCGTGCTGACCTACGTCGTTTCGCCGTGGTGGCTGCTGTTGACCGCCTTCGTGGGGCTCAATCTGTTGCAGTCGAGCGTCACCGGCTTCTGTCCGGCGGCCAAGGTGTTCGCCACGCTGGGCTTCAAGCCCGGTTGTGCGTTCAAGTGATGAGGCGGACGTGATCATGCGCCACGCCCTGCGTTCGAGCCTTGTGATCGGCCTGATGGCCTTGACGGGATGTTCGGCGCATCAGGACGAGGCGGTGGCACCGCTTGCTCCGCCGGCTTTGGCGTTGCATACGGTGTCGGCCCGAGCGATGCCATCGCTTCGTGAGTGGGACGGGCGCATCGAGGCCATCGACCAGGTCACCCTCGCGGCCCAGACGGGCGGACGGGTAACCGATCTTGCGGTCGATGTGGGCGATGTGATGGAGGAGGGCGCGGTGCTGTTGCGCTTCACCGCCGTGGAACAGAAAGCCGGTCAGCGGCAGGCGCTTGCGGCGCTGGAAGCGGCGCGCGCCAATGCCAGTGAAGCCGACGCCAACGTCCGTCGAATCGAGGACGTCTACGCCCGCCGTTTGCTTGCCAAGTCCGAATTGGATCGTGCCACG
Organism: Chiayiivirga sp.; assembly: GCA_035703435.1. GTDB lineage: Bacteria > Pseudomonadota > Gammaproteobacteria > Xanthomonadales > Xanthomonadaceae > Denitratimonas. The sequence continues at coordinate 109,843 of DASSYF010000056.1, forward strand.
GCGGCCAATGAAGCCGCACAGGCACAACTGGCCGCCGCACGGGCCGGACTCAAGAGCGCCGATGAGCGGGTGGGCTACACCGCCATTCGTGCGCCATATCGCGGCGTGGTCACAGCCCGCCATGTCGAAGCGGGCGAAACCGTTGCGGCTGGGCAACGTCTCGTGTCGGGTATGTCGCTCGATCGTTTGCGACTGGTGGTGGATGTGCCGCACGCAGTGGCTCGCCGCCTGCACGCTGAAACACCGGCCTTTGTCGTGGATGTCGATGGCAGGCGCGTCAAGGCGCGCCACATGATGGTGTTTCCGCAGGCCGATCCACGTGCACACACCGTCACCGTGCGGCTGGACTTGCCGGAGCGTGAACCGGGATTTACGCCAGGCCAGAGCGCCAAGGCCGCTTTCGAGATCGATGAAGTGCCGGTGACGGCGGTGCCCATTTCCGCGATCAGCCAACGCGGTGAAGTGAGTTCGGTATTCGTATTGGATGCCGCCGGCCGCGTGGGCCTGCGCCAGATCCGACTCGGACGCACGCTCGACAACGATGAAATGGAAGTACTGGCCGGGCTGGTCGCAGGCGAACGCATCGCGAGCGATGCCAACGCCGGCCTCGTGGCGCGGCGCGAGCAACGCACGCGGATGCGGGCGCACTGACATGCGATTGGGTATTTCCGGTCGATTGGCCAAAACCTTCCAGGCACACGCACTAACGCCGGTGCTGGCGCTGGCCGGGCTGTTGCTGGGCTTTGCCGCGGTGATGATCACCCCGCGCGAGGAAGAGCCCCAGATCGATGTGACCATGGCCAATGTCATCGTGCCGTTCCCCGGCGCCTCGGCGCGTGATGTGGAACACCTCGTCGCCACGCCGCTGGAGCGCGTACTGTCGGAAATCGAAGGCACCAAGCACGTCCATTCGCTCAGCCGCACCGGCATGGCGGTGGTGACGGTGGAGTTCGAGGTCGGTGTGCCACGTCAGGCCGCCTTGGTGCGGCTTCACGACAAGGTGCTTTCCAGCCGTGACGTGCTGCCGAATGGTTTGGGCGTGGGGCCACCCTTGGTCAAGCCGCTTGGCATCGATGATGTGCCGGTCATGGCGCTCACGCTTTGGTCCGATGATGCGGCCGTGGATCGCGAGGCACTGGCCGAAGTGGCGCGCACGCTGCAGGCCGAACTCCAGCGGGTCCCAGGCACCCGTGGTATCGAGCTGATCGGTGCACCCGAGCGCGCGATGCTGGTGGTGCCGGATGCTGCAAAACTGGCAGTGCACGGGCTGAGTCTTGCGGAGCTGGGTACGGCACTGGCGATGGCCAATGCGGTGGCCGAACCCGGCCTGCGTGTGAGCGCAGACGGGGTGATTCCCGTGACCGTGGGCACCTGGTTCGCCGATGCCGATGAAATAGCGGAGCTTCAGATCGCCGTGGCGGATGGCAAGACCGTGCGCGTGGCGGATGTCGCCCACGTCCAGCGCGGCGTGGATCGTCCTGCAAGCTATGTCTGGCATGGAACGCCCGCCCGTGCCGGTGGGCCGCACGATGGCCGCGTGCCTGCCGTGACCCTGGCGATTGCCAAGAAGCCCGGCATCAATGCCACCGACATCACCCGTGCGGTGCGCGAGCGCTTGCTTGGTCTGCGTGATGGCACGATCCCGGACTCGGTGCAGGTCGAGGTGACGCGCGACTACGGCGAAACCGCCGCCGACAAGGCCAACACCCTTATCCAGAAACTGGTGTTCGCCACTGCGTCGGTGATCCTCTTGATCCTGTTCGCGCTGGGCTGGCGCGAGGCCATCGTGGTGGGAAGTGCCGTGGTCCTGACCCTGGCGGTGACCTTGTTTGCCTCCTGGACGATGGGTTTCACCCTCAATCGGGTGTCGTTGTTCGCCCTGATTTTCTCCATCGGCATCCTCGTGGACGATGCCATCGTGGTGGTGGAGAACATTCACCGCCACATGAGTCAGGGCGGCAAGCGTCTGCGCGAGGCGATCCCGCCGGCGGTGGATGAAGTGGGCGGGCCGACGATACTTGCGACCTTCACCGTGGTGGCGGCGCTGATGCCCATGGCCTTCGTCACCGGTTTGATGGGGCCGTACATGAGGCCGATCCCGGTCAATGCCTCGGTGGGCATGCTGCTGTCGCTGTTGATCGCGCTGACGGTGACCCCGTGGCTGGCGCTCAAGCTCTTGGGTCGGCATGCCGTTGCGCACCCGGAAGGCAGCGTGTCGGGCATCGCCGCGCGCCTGCGGGGACTTTTCGACGGCCTGTTGCGCCCGTTTCTGGATCGGACGCGCGGCGGACGTCGGCGTGCGGCCTTGTTCGCGGCCATCGGCCTCTTGGTGGCTGCCGCCGTCGGCATGGCCACGGTCGAATGGGTCGTGCTCAAGATGCTGCCATTCGACAACAAGTCTGAGTTCCAGGTGGTGGTGGACCTGCCCGAGGGCACGCCACTGGAACGCAGCAATGCCTTGCTGGCCGACATGGCCGAGGCGCTGTCGCAGGTGCCGGAGGTGGCCAGTTTTCAGGGCTATGCGGGCACGGCGTCGCCAATCACCTTCAATGGCTTGGTACGTCAGTACTACCTGCGTTCGGGCGCAAACCTCGGTGACCTGCAGGTCAACCTCGTCGACAAGCGCCACCGCACACGCCAGAGCCACGACATCGCCCGCGCGGTGCGCCCGATGCTGGCGCGCATCGGTGCGGGCTACGGGGCGTCGATCAAGGTCATCGAAGTGCCGCCCGGCCCGCCGGTGCTCGCGCCGATCGTGGCTGAAGTCCATGGCCCCGATTACGCACGCATCCGCGCCATGGCCACCACGTTGGCCGCACGCATGGCGGCGACCGATGGCATCGTCGATATCGATACCTCGGTGGAATCGGCCGCGCCGCGCGATCTTTTGATAATCGACCGCGACCGCGCCGCGCGCCTGGGTGTGCCCGTACCGGCGATCGTCGATGTTTTGAACACCGCGATCGCGGGAAGCAATGCGACCTGGCTCCACGACGGCCGCGCGCTCGATGCGATTCCGGTGCGCGTGCGCCTGCCGGCCGACGTGCAGGCCGACCTTGACCGCCTGTTGGCCTTGGTGGTGCGATCGAGCTCGGGCGCCTTGGTCCCGCTGGTCGAACTGGTGCGTCCACAGGTGCGTGGCTGGGATGGCTCGATCCAGCACAAGGACGGCCTGCCGGTGGCCTATGTGATGGCCGACGAGGCCGGCCATCTCGATAGCCCGCTCTACGGCATGTTCGACATCGTGGGGCAGGTGGCCGACACGGGCATCGACGGTCAGCGGCTGGAGCAGTACTTTTTCCGCCAGCCCGATTCGCGTGATGCCTACGCGATCAAATGGGATGGCGAATGGCAAATCACCTTCGAAACCTTCCGCGACATGGGCTTGGCCTATGCCGTGGGCTTGTTGCTGATCTATCTCTTGGTGGTCGGCCAGTTCAAGAGCTATCTGGTGCCGCTGGTGATCATGGCGCCGATTCCGCTCACCCTCATCGGGGTGATGCCGGGGCATGCGCTCTTGGGCAAGCAGTTCACCGCGACCAGCATGATCGGCCTGATCGCGCTGGCCGGCATCATCGTACGCAATTCGATCCTTCTGGTGGATTTCATCGATCACCTCGTGGCGCGAGGCAAGTCGCTGGAAGATGCCGCGATCGAGGCCTGCGCCGTGCGTGCCCAACCGATCGCACTCACGGCCTTGGCCGCCATGGGTGGCGCGCTGTTCATTCTGGATGATCCAATCTTCAACGGCTTGGCGATTTCGCTGGTGTTCGGCATCCTGATCTCGACACTTCTGACCCTGATCGTCATTCCGCTGTTGTATGTGATGCTGCGCCGTCGTTGGCCGCAGCACGACACCGACTCCTTTTCAAACACCTGAGGACCTGAGATGAGCGAGAGCATTGGCATCACCCTGGAACAGATCGACGGCTACGAGTTTCGCGTGCGCTTCGACAAGGACAGCATCGCCGACTTGCGCACCGATCTGAGCGAGCCATTGGGCAAGGCCCAAGGACCAAACCCCGAACACCTGCTCAATGCCGCGATCGCCAATTGTCTGAGCGCCAGCCTCTTGTTTGCGCTCAACAAGTTCAAGAACACCACCACCACGCTGCGCGCCCGCGCCAATGCCACGGTGGGGCGAAACGCCGACAACCGCATGCGGGTGGAGTCGGTCGATGTCACGATCGAGCTGCCCGGCGTGGCCGCGGACTACACCGGGCTGGAACGTGCCTTGGCCCAATTTGAGGGCTTCTGTACCGTCACCGAGAGCGTGCGTCGCGGTATCGCGGTGGACCTGAACGTGGTCGATTCGTCCGGCGCACACCTTCATCACAGCCACGCGGGCGGCTGAGTCGTTGAAGCCGGTTCCAGACGCGGGAACGTGACGGCCTGCCAGCCGTTACAATGCGCGGTTTCCGTCGGCAGGTGAAACGTGTCGCGCAAACGCATTCCACGCGAGCCTGTGGTGCTCGAACTCGATATCACCGACCTCAGCCACGATGGCCGTGGCGTGGCGCGGCATGAGGGCAAGGCCGTGTTCGTCAATGGCGCCTTGCCGGGCGAGCGCGTGCGCGCCCAAAGAAGCCGTGTGCACAAGCAGTTCGATGAGGCCGCCGCCATCGAGGTGCTTGTCGCTGCCGACAATCGAGTCGAACCACGCTGTCCGCATTTCGGCCTGTGTGGCGGTTGCAGCCTGCAACACCTCGCGCCCGAGGCCCAGATCGTGGCCAAGCAGCACAGCCTGCAGCAGAATTTCGAACGCATCGGCAAGGTGAAGCCCGAGCGTTGGCTGGATGCCTTGGTCGGGCCACATTGGGGCTATCGACGCAAGGCCCGGCTCGGGGTCAAGCACGTGCCGAAAAAGGGCAAGACCTTGGTCGGCTTTCGCGAGATCGACCCACGCTTCATCGCCGATCTGAGCGTGTGCGAAACCTTGATTCCGCAGATCGGCACGCGACTGCAAGCACTCGCCGAGTTGATGGATTCGCTGGAGGCCAAGGCCCAGATTCCGCAGATTGAAGTGGCCGCCGGTGATGACCGCACCGCGCTGGTGTTCCGAAATCTCGTGCCACTGAGTACAGATGATCGCGAACGCTTGCTCAGCTTCGGCGCACGCGAAGGTTTTGCCATGTTTCAGCAGAGTGGCGGCAACGACACCGTCGCCGCGCTCGATGGTGGTGACGAGTCGCTGCACTACCGACTGCCCGGCCACGGCATCGAGTTCGCCTTCCGCCCGCTCGACTTCATCCAAGTCAACGGACAGATGAACGAGCGCATGATCGATCACGCGCTCGCCTTGCTGGCGCCGCACGCCCACGAGCGCGTGTTGGATCTGTTCTGTGGCCTGGGCAACTTCACCCTGCCATTGGCGCAGCGGGCGCAGGCGGTGGTCGGCGTGGAAGGCGAGGCTGGCTTGGTCCAGCGTGCGCGAGACAACGCCGCCCGCAACGGCATCGGCAATGCCCAGTTCCATGCGGCCGATTTGACCAGCGATTTGCGAGCCGAGCCATGGATGGCAGAAGGTTTCGATGCCCTGCTGCTCGATCCACCACGCACCGGTGCCGATGCGGTGTTGGCGCAATTGCCGCTGAACGCGATCGATCGCATCGTGTATGTCTCCTGCCACCCCGGATCACTGGCGCGTGATGCCGGAATTTTGGTGCACGAACACGGCTTTCGACTCGCCGCGGCCGGGGTGATGGACATGTTCCCGCACACCGCGCATGTGGAATCCATCGCCTTGTTCGAGCGTGCGTGATGGCGCTTGAGATCGAACGCAAATTTCTCTTGGCCGATGACAGCTGGCGTGCCGAAGTGGGGCAGAGCCACCGCATGGCTCAGGGCTATCTGAACGATGCCGCCGCGGTGCGAGAAGGTCGGCAAAACACGTCCGTGCGGGTGCGCGTGGTGGGTGAGACGGCGTATTTGAACATCAAGTCGCGCGAACTCGGTGCCAAGCGGCAAGAGTTCGAATATCCCTTGCCCTTGGCCGATGCCGAGGCCTTGCTGGCGCTGTGCGTTGGTGGCTTGATCGACAAGCATCGGCACATCGTCGAACGGGCAGGACACACATGGGAAATCGATGAGTTTCTGGGTGAGAACGCCGGTCTGGTGGTGGCTGAGATCGAGCTTTCACACGTGGATGAAGTCTTTGATCGTCCGGACTGGTTGGGTCTGGAGGTGACCGATCAGGCGCGGTACTACAACTTGAATCTCGGCGAGCGACCTTGGTCGACTTGGTCCGAACAGGAGAAACATCCATGCTCGTGATCGGAATCAGCGGCACCACGCTGGATGCATCGGAACGCGACTGGCTGGCGCACCCGGGCGTCGGTGGCGTGATCCTGTTCAAGCGCAACGTGGCTTCGCGCACGCAGGTGATCGAGCTGTGCGCGCAGCTGCGTGAGGCCGCGCCGCGACCCCTGATCCTGTGCGTGGATCAGGAAGGTGGGTCGGTGCAGCGCTTTCGCGAAGGGTTTTCCATCTTGCCGGAGCTGTCGCGGTTTGGTCCGATGTTTGATGTGGATGCCGCGGGCGTCATGGACCTGGTGCGCGAACACGCCTGGCTGATGGCCTCCGAAGTGCTAGCGGTGGGATTGGACCTGAGCTTTGCCCCGGTGGTTGATCTCAAGCGCGGCAACCGCGCCATCGGTGAACGCGCGTTCCATTCGGCACCCGGCGTGGTCGCCAATCTCGGCGCGGCTTATGTGCAAGGCATGCACGCGGCCGGCATGGCCGCCACGCTCAAGCATTTCCCCGGTCACGGCACGGTGCAGGAAGACACGCACTTCGATGATGCCAGCGACCCACGCGCCTTGGCCGTGCTGGAAGCCGAGGATCTGCTGCCGTTTCGCACCGGATTTTCCGCTGGCGCGGAGGCGGTGATGATGGCGCACGTACGTTACCCCGCAGTGGATGCGGATCCGGCTGGCTATTCGCGGCTTTGGATCGACTATTTGCGCAAGGAAATGGGGTTTGGCGGCGTGGTGTTCAGCGATGACATCGGCATGGCCGCCGCCGAATCGGCCGGGGGCATCGCGGCGCGGCTGCATGCCCACTACGATGCCGGTTGCGACAGCGTGTTGGTGTGTTCGCCGCGACTGGTGCCCGATTCACTGGCAGCCATGCGCGAGAACGATTGCCGCGCCGAAGCGCTGGTGACCTTGGCCGGTCGCCAGCGACAGCCTTGGAATGATCTGGTGGCCGATGCGCGCTGGCTGGCAGCGCGGGCACGGCTTGGTATCGATAGCGCCGTTTGATTCGGCAAGGAATCCATGATGAGTGACACCCCGCAACTTTCCGAAGCACTCCAGAGCGCCGAGCTTTTGTTTGATCGCAGCGCACTGGAAGCCAGCGTCACGCGCATGGCCGAGCAGTTGGATGCCGATTACGCCGGCGCACGCCCCTTGTTTCTCACCGTCATGCACGGCGGCATGCTGTTTGCCGCCCTGCTGGCGCTGAAGATGCGCACCGATCTGGAGTTCGATTACCTCCACGCCACCCGTTATCGCGGCAAGACGCGCGGTGCGGGCCTCACCTGGTTGCGCCATCCGCAGGTGCCGATGCTGGGCCGTCGCGTACTGTTGGTCGATGACATCCTCGATGAAGGCCAGACCTTGCGCGAGGTGCGCAAAGCCTGCCTGCGCGAAGGCGCGAGCGATGTCCGCATCGCCGTGCTGGCGCGCAAAATTCATGATCGTTGCGTGCCGGACATCAGCGCCGACTACATCGGCGTGGAAGTGCCGGATCGCTACGTGTTCGGCTTTGGCATGGACTACTACGAGCAAGGCCGCAACCTGCCCGGAATCTACGCGTTGTGACGGCCTCCGTCGCACTGGCGGTGATCGGTGGCAGTGGGCTGTATGCCTTGCCGGGCTTTCAAATCCTCGAATCGTTGTCGCCGGAAACGCCGTACGGTGCGCCCTCGGGTGCGATTCGACTGGGTGAACTGTCGGGTCGTCGCGTAGCCTTTCTGGCGCGGCATGGCGAAGGCCACGCCCTGCCGCCGCATCGAGTCAACTACCGCGCCAACCTGCATGCACTGGCACAGTTGCAACCGACCGCGGTGCTGGCGATCAATACCGTCGGAGGAATCAGCGCGGAGTGTGCGCCGTGTTCGTTGGTGGTGCCGGATCAAATCATCGACTACACCCATGGCCGTGCGGCCAGTTTCTGGGATGAAGCCGGTGACATGCTGCACGCCGAGTTTGGCGAGCCGTACTCCGCGCGCTTGCGGCATGACATTCTGCGCGCCGGCATGCGCGCGGGCATCGATCTGGTGAATGGCGGATGTTACGGCGCTACCCAAGGGCCTCGCTTTGAAACCCGCGCCGAAATCGAACGCATGCGCCGCGATGGCTGCGACATCGTCGGCATGACCGGCATGCCCGAGGCAGCCTTGGCGCGCGAACTGGATTTGAACTACGCCTGCGTGGCGCCGGTCGCCAACTGGGCGGCGGGCTGCGGCGATGGCGTCGCCATCAGCCTCGATGAGGTTTTCGCGAACCTTGCGGTCTGCAACCAGCAGGTGGCACGGCTGATCACGGACCTGCTCGCCTCGTGAGGGGCGGCATGCGGCGTTGATGGTTGCCCTGCGTGGTCACAAAGCTCGGCGTAGGATGTCATCGTGTTCCATTCCCCAAGAGGATTGCCCATGTTTGCGCGTCTTTCCCGTAGTTGGAGCCTGATCAAGGCCAGTGCCGGGGTCTTGGCCAAGGACAAGGAATTGTTGGTGTTTCCGCTGCTTTCGTCGATCTGCACCCTGATCGTGGCGGCGGCATTCGCCTTGCCGATGCTCGGCCTGGGCGCGCTCGATGGACTGCGGTCGGGCACGGGTTTGCAGATGCAGATGTGGGTGTATCTGGCGGCCTTTGCGTTTTATCTGGTGCAGTACACGGTGATCTTTTATTTCAACACCGCCCTGGTCGGCGCGGCGATGATCCGTTTTGATGGCGGTGATCCGCGTCTGAGCGATGGCCTGCGCATTGCCAACAGCCGCTTTGTTCCGATCCTGGGTTATGCCGCCATTGCCGCCACCGTGGGCATGATCCTGCGTGCCGTGCAGGAACGTTCGGGCGCGATCGGGCGTGCCATCGCCGGCTTCCTCGGTGTGGCGTGGACAGTGGCGAGCTTTCTGGTGGTGCCGGTGCTGGTCAGCCGCAACATTGGCCCGATCGATGCGGTGAAGGAAAGCGCCCTCTTGCTGAAGAAGACCTGGGGTGAAAACCTGATCGGGCAGGGCGGCGTGGGCTTGGTGTTCGGCCTGCTTTACGTGCTGCTGGCGATCGTGGGTGTGGCGGCCATCGTCGGCGCAGCCATGACCGGCAAGGGCATCTTCATCGGCATCGTGGTGGCGATCGTGATCATCGCGTTCCTGGTGATGGGCCTGATCCAGGCGGCGCTGTCGGGCATCTACTCGGCCGCCTTGTATCGCTACGCCAGTGGCGAGAACGCCAGCGCGGGATTCAGCCCGCACTTGTTGGGCAATGCCTTTTCGCCCAAGGGCTGAAAATCCATTGCCTGCGCGGCACGCTGGCATGGCGACTCGTCGCTCAAGCGTTGAACTGCAGCCGTGCAAGCTCTGCATACAGGCCGCCTTGGGCGACCAGCTCCTCGTGGCGGCCTTCGGCCACGATGCGGCCGCCATCGAGCACGACGATGCGATCGGCGCTGCGCACGGTGGCGAGGCGATGGGCGATGACGAGGGTGGTGCGGCCTTGCATCAGGCGTTCCAGCGCGTTCTGGATGGCGTGTTCGCTGTGGGCATCCAGAGCGCTGGTGGCTTCGTCGAGAAGCAAAACCGGCGCATCCTTGAGCAGGGCACGGGCGATGGCCACCCGTTGCTGCTGGCCACCGGACAAGCGCGTGCCGCGTTCGCCCAGATAGGTGTCGTAGCCTTCCGGCAGGGCCGCAAGGAAAGTGTCGGCTTCGGCGGTGCGGGCGGCTGAGATGATCTCGGCATCGCTGGCTTCCAAGCGACCATAGCGGATGTTCTCGCGGGCACTGTCGCCAAACAGGACCGGGTCTTGCGGCACCAGGGCGATCTGGCTGCGCAGGGCCGAGGGATCGAGCTCGCGCAGGTCGATGCCGTCGAGGCTGATCCGACCGGATTGTGGGTCGAAAAAGCGCAACAGCAGTTGCAGCACGGTGCTTTTGCCGGCGCCGGATGGACCGACCAAGGCGACGGTTTCGCCCGGCTTTACATGCAGACTGAAATGTTCCAGCGCCGAGGCATCCGGGCGGCTCGGATAGTGGAATCCGACCGCATCGAAACGTAGCTCGCCGCGTACGCGCGCGGGCAGGGCAGTGGCTTTCGCAGGGGCTTCAATGGCGGATTTTTCGGCCATCAATTCCTCGATTCGCGCCATGCCACCACCAGCGCGTTGCAGTTCGGCCCAGACTTCGGTCAGTGCGCCCATCGAGCCGGCACCGATCACCGCATACAACACGAATTGCCCGAGCGTGCCAGCGCTGAGGGTGCCTTCGATCACGTCGCGCGCGCCAATCCACAGCACACCGGTGATGGCCCCGAACACCAGCAGGATGACCACGCCGGTCAAGGTGGCCTGGGTGCTGATGCGACGGCGCGCACTGGCGATGGCATTGCGCACGGCGCGGCCGAAGCGATCGGCTTCGTGCGCCTCGCGGGCGTAGCTCTGAACGGTATGGATCGCGCCGAGGGTTTCGGTGGCGTGGGCATTGGCGTCGGCGATGCGATCCTGGTTGTCGCGCGACAGGCCACGCACCTTTCGGCCATACAGCACGATCGGCAGGATGATGATCGGGATGCCGATCGCAGCCATGCCGGCAAGGCGCGGGCTGGTGACGAGCAGGGCGATGCCGCTGCCGAGCATGGTGACGACGCTGCGCAAGGCCACCGACATGGTCGAGGCGATCACGCTGCGCAGCAGTTCGGTATCGGCTGCCAGACGGCTGATGAGTTCGCCGGCGCGGGTGCGGGCGAAAAAGTCGAGGTCCAGCCAGAGCAGATGCCGGAACACGTGCTCGCGCAGATCGGCGACGACCTTTTCACCCAACAAGCTGACGCAGAAGAACCGTCCTGCCGTGGCCACGGCCAGCACCAGGGCGACGGCGATCAAGCCGAGAAACCAGCGGTCGATGCCGGCGGGATCCTGCCCCGAAAATCCGTGATCGATCATCAAGCGCACGGCCACCGGCAAGGCCAGGGTGGCGCTGGAGGACAGGATCAGAAAACCCAACCAGCCGCTGAGCAATCCTCGATAGGGCCGCAGGAAAGGGAAAAGGGTTCGCAGGGCCGAGAGCGGCCGTTGACGTGGAGCAGGAGCGTCAGTGTTCACGCAGCAGGAACATCCGTACAGGCAAGGGTCTGATGCGCGGCTCAGTCTTGCGGTGACGGTTCATCCAGACTCCGCCAGCGTGCTTGGCCGCGCGTCGCATCGCGTAGTGTAGTGAGCATGCCGTCCAGATGCTGCTGCGGCAGTTCAAGTTCCAGCACGACGCCGTCGCTGGCGTAGTCCTCGGCGCGCTTACGAGCGCCGTGTTGATCGAGCACGGCATGCACAACGCCAAGGTGTTCGAATCCAAACTGGATCGAGCCATGGACCTGCGGGATGATTTCCCGTCGCTCGGCCCGACGCAGGCATTCGGCGGCGGTGCCGCCGTAGGCCCGAACCAGGCCGCCCGCGCCGAGTTTGATGCCACCGAACCAGCGCGTGACCACCAACATCACGCCATCGAAGCCTTGTCCATCGATGGCGGCAAGAATCGGCTTGCCGGCGGTACTGGCCGGTTCGCCATCATCGAAAAATCGGTAGTTTTGTCCGATGCGCCATGCCCAGCAGTTGTGGGTGGCGTCGTACTCGGCCACGTGCGACAGGAATGCGTGAGCCTGCTCGCCGTCCGTCACAGGTGCAGCGTGGGCCAGAAAGCGACTCTTCTTGATTTCGGCTTCCCATCGATGGGGCGCAGCCAAGGTGAATCGACTCATTCGCGCAACAGTTCGGACAGGTCTTCAGGCACGACGAGGCCTGGGTGGTCGGTGACAAATCGCCGCAAGCTGGCCGTGGCCGCCAAGCGATCGCCGGCGTGCAGACGTTCGCGAATGCGTGTGAGCCAAGCGTCCGGTGCCAGGGCTGCATCGTCCTGCCAAGCCGGCAGATTGGCCAGGGCGTCCGCCGACGGGTGCAATGCCGCCTCGTGCGCGGGTGGTGCGGGCGCTGCGGCGGGCGGTGGTGGTACGGCCATCGGCGCCTCCTCCAACACGACACCCGCACGGGCTGGCTCCTCTGGCACCGTCGGCGCAGGCGCAGGCGCAGACTTTGCAGGTGCAGGCGCAGGCGATGGTGGAGCTGCGGCTTCTTGCGTGATCTGCTCGCGTGCGCTCCGTTGGGAGCGGGCTTGATCGCTCGCGGCATCTTGTTTTTGCATGACCGCTGACGCCGTTCCTTGCGGCTCCGATTCGGCTGGAAAAGCGCGTGCGCGGCGCGCAGGCAGGTCCATGGCGGGTGCGTCGGAATCGACTGCCGACGACTCATCGCGCAGGGATACTGTTGCGGCTTCCGGTGCTTCAGATCCGGCCACGGCGCGTGGGGCCGCGGGCGCTTTGGCGCCTTCGGCCTCATGCTGAATGGCGTGGGGCAGGGGCGATGGTTCGGGTGTCGGCGCGGGCCTCAGCAGCCCGGATTGCCAGGCAATGCCCGCAGCCAACACCGCCACGGCGGCGCTGCCCATGCTGGCAGTCCACCAGCGCAGGCGACGATGGCGCGTTGGATGGGCGATGGGGCGCGTGCTCACGCGGGCTTGCGCCAAAATGCGCGCGTCCAATTCGGCGGAAGGCTGCGGCGTTGGCAGTCGCGCCAAGGCGTCGGCCAGTGCGCGTTCCTCGGCGTCCAAGGGTGTGTGCTGTGATGGACTCATGGCTGCAGCCTCGCACGCAGTTTGTCCATGGCATAACGCAGGCGGGATTTCACGGTTTCCCGGCCCACGCCGGTGACTTCCCCAATGGCTTCCAGACTCAGTTCTTGTTCCAGCCGAAGTTGCAGCACGATGCGTTGCTCGTCCGGCAGTTCCGCCAAGGCCTGTTGCAGGCGGCGCGCTTGTTCGAAACGGCTTACGCTGTGATCAGGCTGGACCTGCTCCTCTTGCGCCAGCGGGATGCGAGCATCCTCGTCATCCAGCGATACCTGCGGACGCGCACGGCGGTATTGGTCGATCATCAGACGTTGGGCGATCTGGTAGAGCCAGGTGCTGAACTTGGCCTCGGGGCGATAGCGTTCACGCGCTTGCACCACGCGCGCCCACGTCTCCTGAAAACACTCGTCGGCGCTGGCGCGCGGCGATAGCCCGCGTGCGATGAAGCGGTACAGCGGACCACGGTGGCGCGCGTACAGGGCTTCAAAAGCTGCCATGTCGCCGGAGGCGTAAGCGAGCATCAGTTCCTCGTCGTTGCGGTTGTCGGTCATGCCGGTCAGCGCCGATGTTTCGTGACAGGGCAGAGACATCGGACGCATGGCACTCGTGGCATGAAACGCAGCTCACCGCGCAGTGGGGTGAATTCGCGACCGATGGCGCGTTGGGTACGTTGAAAGGCCGGACTCATGTCGCGCAGGGTATAGTGCGCGCCCATCGCAATAAAGCCCGGAGTTGCGCGCATGCCCAATGCCATCGTCACCTTGAGCCTGATCGGCGTGACCTGCCTGGTGTCATACCTCGCGTGGAAGCAGCCGAGCCTCATGGCGCGCACGATCCTGTGGCCACCGGCCATTGCGCGTGGCCGCGAATACTGGCGGTTGTTGAGCTACGGCTTCGTGCACGCCGATGGGCAGCATCTCTTGTTCAACATGATCACCCTGTACTTTTTTGGCGGCGCGATGGAGCACTATTTCAGCGTGCTCGGCCTGCCATCGCCTTGGGGGTTCATCGGCTTCTACCTGTCGGCTCTGCTGGTGTCGATCCTTCCGAGCTACCTGCGCAACCGCGACAACCCGAACTATCGCAGCCTGGGCGCATCCGGCGCGGTCTCGGCGGTGCTGTTTGCCTTCATCCTGATCCAGCCCTGGTCGCTCATCATCGTGTTCGTGATCCCGGTGCCGGCGATCGTGTATGCGGTGCTCTACGTCGGCTACAGCCTTTGGATGGAGCGCCAAGGGCGTGACAACGTCAACCACAGCGCCCATCTCTGGGGTGCCGGTTACGGCGTGCTGTTCACGGTGTTGTGGCAACCGCGTGTGATCGAACATTTCTTTGCCAGCCTGATGAATCCACGGTTCTGACTCGCCGTCCGCACGTTCAGGTCGGCGCGCGGACGCTTCCGAGGTCAAGACGAACTCGAACGAGACCGGGTTCGTCGCCCAGGTGTTCGCGTCGGAATCCGAGCGTCTCGGCCAGGCTCAACATCGGCAGGTTCTCGCCCAGCACGTCGCCATAGATCGAATCCAGTGCGTGTTGGCGGGCCCACACGACCAATCGCTTCATCAGCAAGCGGCCAAGGCCACGACCGGCGAGAAAGCGACTGACGAGGATGGCGAATTCCGCATGGCGTGTGTCGGCGTCGATAGCCAGACGTGCGACCGCGCCGACCAGCGCTTCACCGGGCGGCAGGGGTTCTGCAAGCACCAGTGCGAACTGGCGGAGTGGGTCGATGTGGGTCAGGCGATGCGCCATCTGCAATGACATTTCCTTGATCGGATGCAAAAAGCGCAGGCGGACTTCTTCAGGTGAAAGCAGGGGAAACACCTGCCGAATCGGCTCGGCATCGGCGGGGGCGATCGGTCGCAGCCATAGCACGCGGCCATCGTCCAACTGCACGCGGTGTGACCATGGCTCGGGCAGTGGACTGATGCGAAGGCTGGATGCGGGATGAAGCGGGATGGACTCGCGATGGCTCATGCACGGTGCTCGGCGAGGGCGCGGCTTGGACTAGGATAGACGCCACCATTCTGCCTGCTTGTCTTGGAATCCGCCGATGGCGCCCGCCGAAATCAGTCTGCCGACGATCGCTTGGCCTTATGCGCAGGTGTTGATGCGCCTGACGCTGGGGCTGGCACTGGGCTTTTTGATCGGACTGGAGCGCGAGCGCGCGGGCAAGGAAGCGGGTGTGCGCACCTTTGCCTTCATCTGTCTGATGGGCACCATCGGCGGCGCGCTGGGCACGGCCTATGGCTTGGCCACGCTGGCGCTGGTGGCGCTGTTGGTGGTGATGCTCAACGTGTTTTCCTTGCGCCACAACAACGGTGTCGAACTGACGACCTCGGCCGCGATGATGGTGACGGCGATGTCCGGCATCCTGTGCGGATTGGGTCTAACGATCGCGCCGGCCGCGGTGATGGTGATTGCGACCGGGCTTCTGGCGTGGAAGGAACGGTTGGCGGGCTTTTCGATGGGCCTGAGCCACAAGGAAATCCGCTCGGGCGTGTTGCTGGCGATTCTCGCCATCGTGATCTATCCGGCCTTGCCCAAGGGCGCCATTGGCCCGTGGGATCTGTTTGAACCGCGCACGGCCTGGATCGCGGTGATCCTGATCGCGGGCATCGGCTTCTTCAACTATGTGTTGTGGAAGTTGTACGGCAATCGCGGCACCGAGTTGTCGGGCTTCTTTGGCGGTCTGATCAACAGCAACATCACCGTGATCGAAATGGTGGAGCGGGTGCGCGAAATCGGGGTGAACTACGTCGGCACGGCCTACCGCGGCATCATGTTGGCCACCAGTGCGATGACGGTGCGCAATGCGTTGTTGCTGCTCATCCTGGCGCCCACAACGCTGGCGGGGGCGTTCGCGCCCTACGCCCTGATGATCGGTGCCAGCGTGGTGTTGGTATTCCTGAGTCGGCGGCAGGTGTGGCATGGCAGTGACGAGAACCACGGCATCAATCTCGAGATGCCGTTTTCGCTCGCGCAGGCGCTCAAGTACGGACTCATCTTCCTTGCCCTGCATGTGATGGGCGCGGTGACCCAGCGTTTTCTCGGCGACGCCGGCTTCTATGTGGTGAGCATCATCGGCGGCCTGTTGTCGAGCGCCAGCGCGGTGGCGGCCGCTGCGGCCCTGACCGCGCAAGGCAGCATCAGTCCCGTCACGGGCGGCACGGGTGCGGTCCTGGCCTCGTTCACCAGCATCCTTTTCAGCCTGATCTTCGTGTTGCGCTCGCGCAATGGCGCCTTGGTCCGGCAGGTCTTGTGGTCGATGCTCGGAATCGTGCTGGTCGGAGCCTTGGGGTTGCTGCTGAACACCTTGGCGACGCCATGGGTGGAGCGACTTCTGGCCCAGATCACGCGGGCCGCGGCCGCGGCATGAGACGACTTCTTGAAATGCGCACTCAACGCGCTTCGTCGTGTCGAAGGTGCTGCAACAGCCAGAAATCACGTCGGCCGAACAAGGCTTCGGCCAGTTGCGGGAGCGCGGCTTCGAGCGCCTGATCCAACTGCCAGGGCGGATTGATCAGGAGCATGCCGCTGCCCGTCAGGCGCAAGGGTGAATCCTCGGCCTGAGAACGCAATTCGACGGTGAAGCTGGACTTGCAGGGCAAGCCCTCGACCGCACGCAGGAAGGGCAACACATCGCGGCGCTGCTTGATCGGATACCAGACCGCAAAGATTCCTTGCGGCCACCGTGCAAGCCCGGTGCTCAGTGCGCCAAGGACCGTGTCGAACTCGGCCAGTTGCGCTTCGTAGGGTGGGTCGATCAGCACCAGGCCGCGTTTCTGCGCCGGCGGCAGCAAGGCCTTGATCGCTTCATAGCCATCGCGTTGATGCACCGCGATGCGCGCGTCACGAGCAAGATTCTTCTTGAGCGTGTGCGCCGTATCGGGCTTGATTTCGCAACAGGCCAGATGATCCTGCGGACGTAGTGCCTTGGCAATCAATAGCGGCGAGCCGGGGTAAGTGCCTTGGCTCAGATCTGGCGCAATCGCCGCCATGTACGCGGCCAGCGCCGGAGCCAACGGCGAGCGTTTTTCCAACCGCGCCTGCAAGCGCTCGATCCCGTCGCGTGCTTCACCACTGCGTTGCGCGGCTTCAGCCTGCAGCCCATAACGGCCTTGCCCTGCGTGAGTGTCGAGCACGAAATACGGCGCGGGCTTGCGGGCCAGGGCTTCGAGCATGGCCACCAGCACCAGATGCTTGAGCACGTCGGCATGGTTGCCGGCGTGGAAGGCGTGGTCGTAATTCATCGCGTCGCGCGATTGACGGCCTCGCCGGCAAGTGCAAGGTTCGCGCTCTCCTTGATGAAAGCCAGAAGCGCGGCGAGCCCATTGCTGCGGGTGGGTGACAGGTGTTTGGCCAGGCCGATGTCGGCCACGTAGCTCGGGTCGGTGGCAAGGATCTCGTCCGCGCTACGGTGCGAATACACGCGCAGCGCCAGATAGATCAGTCCGGACACGATGGCCGAGTCACTGATGGCATGAAACACGATGCCCTCGGCATCGCCCTCGGCCACGATCCACACCATCGATTGACAGCCGTGCAGACGGTGTTCCTCGGTTTTCCACGCCTCAGGGAAGGGCGGTAACTTGTGACCCAGATCGATCAGGTATTGATAGCGCTCGGTCCAGTCCGAAAAAAATCCGAACTCGTCCGCGATCGCGGCTTGTGCCAGCGTGGCCGTGGCTTCCAGTGCGGGTTCCATCGTGCTCATTTGCGTGTCCAAAGCGTGCCTTGCGGGCCGTCTTCGAGCACGATTCCAGCTTGTGCGAGTTCGGCGCGAATGGCGTCGGCGCGGGCGAAGTCGCGGGCTTTCTTGGCCGCTGCACGCTCGGCGATCAAGGTGTCGATGCGTGCCGGATCGAGGGCCGCATCGTCGGCCTTGGCGGCCGCCTGCAACCAGGCGCTCGGCTCTTGTTGCAAGAGGCCAAGAACTCGTCCGGCGCCGAGCAACTGCGCTTTCAAATGGGCCTTGGCCTGCGGCGAGTCGGTTTTGCGCGCTTCGGCTGCAATGCG
Organism: Chiayiivirga sp.; assembly: GCA_035703435.1. Lineage (GTDB taxonomy): Bacteria > Pseudomonadota > Gammaproteobacteria > Xanthomonadales > Xanthomonadaceae > Denitratimonas. The sequence continues at coordinate 127,756 of DASSYF010000056.1, forward strand.
GGCGATCTCGGCCAAGGCTGCGGGCGTGTTGAGGTCATCGTCGAGGGCGGATTCGATGCTGTCGGGAATCGCAGCGGTGACTTCGATCTCGCCGAGTTCGCGCAAGGTCCGGTACAGGCGATTGAGGGTTTGGATGGACTGTTCGATCAAGCCGTCGGACCACTCCAGTGGTTGTCGGTAGTGCGCACTGAGCAAGGCATAGCGCAGGGCTTCCGGTGGGTATTGGCGCACCAGATCGTGCACGCGCTGGATGTTGCCGACCGACTTGGCCATCTTGGCGCCGCCGAAGTTGAGCATGCCGTTGTGCAACCACCAGCGAGCAAACGGCGCACCGCCATGGGCGCATTCGCTTTGCGCCACTTCGTTTTCATGATGCGGAAATTGCAGGTCCACGCCTCCGGCATGGATGTCGATGGTGGGACCCAGGTGCGCTTCGGCCATGGCCGAACACTCGATGTGCCAACCAGGACGGCCGCGACCCCATGGCGAATCCCAGCCGGGCAAGTCGTCGCTGGACGGCTTCCACAAGACGAAGTCGCCGGCGTCGCGCTTGTAGGGCGCCACTTCGACCCGAGCACCGGCCAGCATTTCTTCCGGATCGCGGCGCGAGAGCTTGCCGTAGCCGGCAAAGCTCGCCACGGCAAACAGAACGTGGCCTTCGGCCGCGTAGGCATGTCCGTCGGCGATCAAGCGTTCGATCATCGCGATGATCTGCGCGATGTGGGCCGTGGCCTCGGGTTCGATGTCCGGGGCAAAGTCGCCACTCACGCCCAGCGCCGCCATGTCCTCGCGGTAGGCGGCTGCGTATTTGTCGGTGACCGCGGTGATCGGTGTGCCCAGTTCCTTGGCCGCGGCATTGATCTTGTCGTCCACGTCGGTGATGTTGCGGGCGTAGCGAAGCCCGCCGAACCGACGCCGCAACAAGGCAGCCAACACACCGAACACCACCGGCCCGCGGGCATTGCCGATATGCACGTAGTTGTAGACCGTGGGGCCGCACACGTACATCGTCACCCGCGCCGGGTCGGAAGGGTGGAAGCGCTCGGCTTGGCGGGTCAGGCTGTTGTAAAGGTGCAAACGCATGTGAAGACGATCCGTGGCGACACGCGCCGGAGCGCGGCCAGAGTGGTTAACATGGGGTTAAAGGTCAGATTCAGGCGCTGGGTGCTTGAATCGCACATGGTAAAGCGTGTGTGCCGCGAACCGAAGCGTCAAGCGCGAAGGATCATCCGCCGCTCCCGCCTCAGCGGGCATGTCGGACGCGAGCGATCGCTTCACGACTCGTCGTTTCCGAGGAAGGCCACCACCTCGTTGCCACGGACAGGTTCAAGAGAGGACGCCATGAAGGTGCTGGTTTTGTCACTGATGGGTTTGAGCATTGCGGCAGCGCAGGAGCCGGCCAACGTCCAGTTGCCGGTGCAAAGCGGTGAAAATGTGAGTTTCGCCTACGCCGACGTCCTGCGCGCGATTCCGACGTACGACGAAATGGATGCTGCGCCGAGCGAATGTGCTGCGGCGGAAACCAATGCCGATGCGGACACTGCGCCGACGGCGAATCATGTCTTGACCTTGGGCATCGCCAGCGCCTCGGCACGCACCTGCGATGTCGATGAATCCCAGCGGCAGGAACGACGCATCACCGGCTACGAAGTGGAGTACCGCTACCGCGGTGAGATCTACATGTCGCACATGGGTTATGACCCAGGCGACAAGCTGCGCATCCGCATCAGCGTGGCGCCGGCGGATTGATGCTTTCGGTATGAAATGGGCGCAGGGAGTACGTCCCCGCGCCGTGGAGACTTACTTCACGTCCTGCAGATCGCGCAGCTGGGTCGTGCTCTGACTGGCGAAAAACGCCGCCAGATTGACGATGTCCGCATCACTCAGGGTGCTGGCAAAACCCAGCATGATGGGATTGTTGCGCTCGCCCGAGCGGTAGTCGCGCAGGGCCTTTTCCAGATAGTCGGCGTATTGGCCCGCAAGCAAGGGATATTGCGGGTCACCGATGCCGTTGCCATCGGCACCGTGGCAGGCCTGGCACACCACGGATTTGGCTTTGCCGGCTTCGATGTCGGCGGCAGGTGCAGCCAAGGTGAGGGCAGGAAATAGGGCGGCCGCAAGCAGCAAGGCAGTCTTGTTCATGGGGGCAATCCTTACTTGGCAGGCGCGAGGCTGGAAAGGTAGGCAGCGATGTCGGCAATGTCCGTCTCGCTGAAACTGCTGGCTTGCGCTCCCATCGTCGGATGCTTGCGATTGCCGTTCTTGTACTCGGTCAAGGCCGCGACCAGATAGTCGTAGTTCTGCCCACCGATCTTCGGCACGTGGTAGTGCGGATACACGTTCTTGTAGCCGGTGACGCCATGACAACCCGTGCAGGTGTAGGCCTTGAGTTTGCCGGCCGCGACATCGCCTTGGGCGAAGGCTGAGGCGGCGGCCGTGGAAAGAAGGATGCAGACTGCAGTTCGAAGAATGGGCATGAAGTGATCCGGCACATGAGCAGGTATGAACGCGCATGGAACCAAGTCGCATGCGCACGACAGCGCAAGTATAAGCATGCCGAGTGGCGATCGGCCAGACGTGACTGTCAAGCCTCGCCGTCATCTTTGGGACTTCTGGTTCATGTCCGTTGAGCCCGCAAGGCTGAAATCTGACCTGCAAAGACCGGCGTGGCGATGGCGAAGAATGGGGCTGGCGCTGCAAAAACGGTGGGGGCGCGATATTGAGCCATCGACCCAACCCGAGCTGAAGATGAATCCGCATCGGTGGGTCGGGATGACTTGCGGCACGCGCAAGGCGCTATTTGCAAGCCCAAACTGTGGCGTATGTCGTGTTGTCTGTTGCGGTGCTTGAACTTTCGGCCTTCTTTTGCAGGTCACATGCCCAGCAAGGAAGGGTCTCGGTAGCGTCGGATCAGCAAGAAGGATGGCCTCGTTGTGCATGCAATGACGTCATTTGAGCCTGGTCTGATGGTCCTTGTAACGCTGCGACGTTACGACGCACGGACGATTGAGCAGGTCCCTCGAGGCACGCCCCTTTACGCAAACGTTTTGCACATGATGATTTAGTGTGCTAGTGTAGTATCACACCAACGAAAGCCATCTTATGAAACCTCCCATCCGAACGATCGACTTTTTCCGCCAAGGCTTGTCGGTGACCCTGATCTGCGCCGCTCTGGTCGCCTGTGGCGGCCCGCAGGGTGGCCCAGGCAAGGGCGACGACGCTGCGGCCCAACACGCGAAATCCAACAAGGTTTCGGTGGAGGTGTCGGTGGCCGCGCGCCAGCCAGTCAGCGCCAGCTATCACACCACGGCCACGCTGGATGCGCCGAACGAAGCCCAGGTGGTGGCGAAAACGTCCGGCGTGCTGTTGCGCCTGATGGTGGAAGAGGGTGACCAGGTCAAGGCTGGACAGGTATTGGCCAAGATCGACCCGGAGCGTGCTCAATTGGAAGTGCGCCGCGCCGAAGCCTTGCTGCACAAGCTCGAAGCCGAACTTGCACGATCCAAGGAACTGTTCGAACGCAAGTTGGTGGCGGCGGATGTCTACGAAAAAATCCGCTATGACGTGGAGACTCAGCGCGCCGTTTACGACATGACGCGGCTGGAGCTCTCCTACACCGACGTCACCGCGCCGATCTCGGGGGTCGTGGCGCAGCGCATGGCCAAGGTCGGCAACTTGATTCAACTGAACTCGGGGCTGTTTCGCATCGTCGACACCTCGCGTCTGGAAGCCACGTTGAATGTGCCCGAGCGTGAGCTTGGCACCATGCAGGCGGGTGCGCCGGTGAGTCTTTCAGTGGTGGCGCTGCCAGGCGTGGATTTTCAGGGCACCATCGACCGCATCAGCCCGGTGATCGACGCCGGCAGCGGCACCTTCCGCGTGGTGTGCAACTTCAAGCCCGATGCGCGTTTGCGAGCGGGTATGTTCGGTCGCATCAGCGTGGTGTTCGATCAGCGTGACGATGTGCTGACCGTGCCGCGTGTGGCCTTGATCGACGATACCGAGGCGCCAGCGGTGTTCCGCGTCCAGGATGGCAAGGCCGTGCGTACGCCGGTGGAAGTGGGATATCTGGGCGGCGATGTGGCCGAGATCCGCAGTGGCTTGAGCGACGGCGATCAAGTCGTCACCACCGGCAAGCTGGCCTTGCGCGATGGCGCTGAAGTGGATGTCATCGGGGGCGATGCGGTCGTGGCCGACGCCGACACGGGCAGCAACGCCGGCACCACGGAGTACTGATGCTCAGCCTGCCTGGAGACCACCGTGGTGTGGTCGAATTTTCGGTGCGCCGCCGTGTCACGGTGGCCATGGCTACGCTCACCGTGGTGCTGTTCGGCCTGATTGCCTTGAGCAATCTCAAGGTCAACCTGCTCCCTGATCTCTCGTATCCCACCCTGACGGTTCGCAGCGAGTACACCGGCGCAGCACCGCAGGAGATCGAAAATCTGGTCACCGAACCGGTGGAGGAAGCGGTCGGCGTGGTCAAGGGTCTTCGCAAGCTCAAGTCGGTTTCGCGTGCCGGGCAAAGCGATGTGGTGCTGGAGTTTGCCTGGGGCACCGACATGGACCAGGCCAGCCTCGATGTGCGCGACAAGCTCGAAACCATCAATCTGCCGCTGGAAGTCAAGCAGCCGGTGTTGCTGCGATTCAATCCATCGACCCAGCCGATCTTGCGGGTGTTGCTGACCGGCAAGAATGGCGAGACATCCGACGCCGAGTTGATGAGTCTGCGTCGCTACGCCGATGAAGACCTGAAAAAGCGCCTGGAGCCGGTGGATGGCGTGGCGGCAGTGAAGGTGGGCGGTGGTCTGGAGGATGAGGTTCAAGTCCTGATCGATCAGGCGCGACTGGCGCAATTGCGCTTGCCGCTGGAAACGGTCATCAGTCGCCTGTCGCAGGAAAACGTCAACGTTTCCGCCGGACGTCTGGAAGAGGGCAGTCAGCGCTATCTGGTGCGCACCGTCAACCAGTTCGCCACGATCGAGGACATGCGCAATCTCCTCGTCAGCGGCGCGGCCGCAGGCGCCGACAATAGCGCCGCGCAGGAGGCCGCCGCTGCGGCTTCGCGCATCGCTTCCTCGTCCCCGGAAGCCGCTGCCGCCGCGGCTGCGGCCAATGCCGCTGCGCAAGGTGATTCCAGTGCGCCCGGTGGCGGTCTGCCGATTTATCTGCGCGACATTGCCACCGTGCAGCAGGGCTTCAAGGAACGCGAAGCCATCATCCGGCTCGGCGATAGTCAGGCCGTCGAATTGGCGATCTACAAGGAAGGCGATGCCAACACCGTGACCGTGGCCGATGCCGTGCACGCGGCGCTGGACCAGTTGCGTGCCAGCCTGCCGGCCGATGCCCAGATCACCATCATCGAAGACCAGGCCGTGTTCATCCGCCAGGCGCTGCACGAAGTGCGCGTGGATGCCTTGATCGGCGGCTTGCTGGCCGTGTTGATGATCTTTTTCTTCCTGCGCGATGGCTGGAGCACCTTCGTCATCTCGCTGTCCTTGCCGGTGTCGATCATCGCCACCTTCTTCTTCATGGGGCGCTTCGGGCTTTCGCTCAACGTGATGTCGTTGGGTGGCCTCGCGCTGGCTACCGGGCTCGTGGTGGACGATTCGATCGTGGTGCTCGAATCCATCGCCAAGGCGCGTGAGCGTGGTTTGGGTGTGCTGCGTGCGGCGGTCGAAGGCACACGCGAAGTCGGCATGGCGGTGGTGGCCTCCACCCTGACCAATGTCGCGGTGTTTCTGCCGCTGGTGTTCGTGGAGGGTGTGGCCGGGCAGTTGTTCCGTGACCAGGCGCTCACCATCTCGATTGCGATCCTGATGTCCTTGGTGGTGTCGATGACCTTGATCCCGATGTTGTCATCGATCAAGGCCAAGGCACCCCTGCAGTTTCCGGACGAGGTTCCAGATGAGGCGTCGGGCGCGCGCACGGCATCGGCGCGCGCGCTGGCGGGTGTCGGTCGTGGCATTGGCGCGGCCTTCTATGGCAATGCGTGGCTGCTGCAGCGGATTTGGCGGCTGCTGGAAGCCACGGTTGGCCGTGGACTCGGTTACATCGGCGCGCTGGTGATGCGTCCCTACGATGCCTTGGCCGAGCGTTACGCGCGCCTGCTTCCGGGTGCCTTGCATCGGCCGGGACTGGTGCTTGGCAGTGCCGCGCTGGCCTTCATCGCGACCATGGCGCTGGTGCCGAGCTTGGGCCTGGACCTCATCCCGCAGCTGGCACAGGATCGTTTCGAACTGACGATCAAATTGCCGCCGGGTACGCGACTGGAAAAGACCGACACCCTGCTGCACGAGATCGCCGCCAAACACGAGGGCGAGAGCGGGATTCGTGCGCTCTATGGCGTCAGCGGCAGCGGCACGCGCATGGATGCCAACCCCACCGAATCGGGTGACAACATCGGCAAGCTCACCGTGGTGATGGCGCACGGTGCGCCGCGCGGCACGGAAGCACGATTGACCGACAGCGTGCGCGCCACCATGGCCGCTTACCCGGGCATCGAAGCCAAGTTCGCGCGGCCAGACATTTTCAGCTTCTCCACGCCGCTGGAGATCGAGTTGAGTGGCTACGACCTCGACGCCCTGCAACGCGCCGGTAACGACTTGGCAAATCGCATGCGCAAGTCGGATCGCTTCGTGGACGTGAAGTCGTCCGTCGCCGATGGTTACCCGGAAATCCAGATCCGGTTCGATCAGGAACGTGCCGCCGCGCTGGGCTTGACCACACGCCAGATTGCCGATGCCGTGGTGCAGAAAGTACGCGGCGAAGTGGCTACGCGCTACAGCTTCCGGGATCGCAAGATCGACGTATTGGTGCGTGCGCGCGAGGCCGATCGCGACTCGCTGGAAGCGATCCGGCACCTGATCGTCAACCCGCAAAGCGCGCGTCCCGTGACCTTGGATGCGGTGGCCACGGTCGAAGCCGGCATCGGCCCGGGTGAAATCCACCACGCCGATCAGGTTCGTGTGGCAGTCATTTCGTCGAATCTGGCGTACGGCGATCTGGGTAGCGCCGTACAGGAAGTGCTGGCCTTGGTAGCCGAACATCCGCTGGGTGCCGACATCGGCATGCACATCGGAGGGCAAGGCGAGGAATTGAACCAGTCGATCCGCTCCTTGCTGTTTGCCTTCGGCTTGGCGATCTTTCTGGTGTATTTGGTGATGGCCTCGCAGTTCGAATCCTTGCTGCATCCCTTCGTCATTCTCTTCACCATTCCCTTGGCGCTGGTCGGCGCGGTCCTGGCCCTCTTCCTGAGTGGCTACAGCCTGTCGGTGGTGGTCTTCATCGGCCTGATCCTTCTTGTCGGAATCGTGGTCAAGAACGCCATCCTGATGATCGACAAGGTCAACCAGTTGCGTGAGGCGGGTGTGGCCAAATACCGCGCCATCGCGGACGGCGCCACCTCGCGCTTGCGGCCGATCGCGATGACGACACTCACGGCCTTGTTCGGCTTTTTGCCGCTGGCCATTGGCGGTGGCGAGGGCTCGGAAGTACGTGCGCCGATGGCGATCACGGTCATCGGTGGTCTGGCGGTTTCGACCTTGCTGACCCTGTTCGTGATTCCGGTGATGTACGCCTTGCTCGATCGACGCCCGGATGCGCATTACGTGCAACGTGCCAAGGGCATCGCGGCCGAAGAGCAGACCGTGCTCGAACATGGAGTGCAGGGGTGAGCATCGTCGAGCTCAGCTTGCGGCGGCCGGTCTCGGTCATCATGTTCTTTGTCTCGCTGCTGGTGATTGGCCTGATCGCCGCCGTGCGTTTGCCGCTGGAACAGTTGCCGGAAGTCAGCGCGCCGTTCCTGGCGATCAACCTCCCCTATGCCGGCTCCACGCCGCAGGAAGTCGAGCGCACCGTGGTACGCCCGGTGGAAGAGGCCTTGGCCACCTTGTCGGGCATCAAGACCATGCGCTCGTCGGCCCGTGCCGATGGCGGCAGCGTGTTCGTGGAGTTTGGTGACTGGAGCCGTGACATCTCGGTCGCCACCACCGAAGCACGCGACCGCATTGATGCCATCCGCGACCAACTTCCCGATGACTTCCAGCGCTATTTCGTCTGGCGTTTTTCCACCGCCGACGAGGCCATGCTGCAGATTCGTCTGGCGTCGGAGAGAATTGATCTCGTGGGGGCGTATGACCTGATCGACCGTGGCATCAAACGACGGCTCGAACGCTTGCCGGGCGTGGCCAAGATCGAGATTTCCGGTGCGCCTCCCAACGAAGTGGAAGTGGCCATCGACCCGGATCGCATCACCGCCCACGGCATCAGTCTGAATGAACTGGCGCAGCGGCTTCAGGCGGTCAATTTTTCGGTCTCTGCCGGCACGATCGAAAGTCAGGGTCGCAAGCTGCGGGTGCAGCCGGTTGGCGAGATTCGTGAACTGGCGGAACTGCGCAACTTGGTCTTGAACGACCGTGGTGTGCGCCTCAGCGATGTCGCCAACGTGCAGTTGAAGCCGGCGCGCATGAATTATCGACGCCAGCTCGATGGCCGCCCCGCCGTGGGCATCGATGTGTTCAAGGAGCGCAGCGCCAACCTGGTGCAGGTCTCGCGCGCCGTGCACGCCGAGATTGAGCGCGTCTCGCACGAGCCGGAGTTCGGCGCCATCCAGTTCAAGGTGATCGAAGATCAGGGCGAGGATGTCACCAATTCCCTGACCGAACTGGCCGAGGCCGGCTTGATCGGTCTGCTGCTCGCGATTGGCGTGTTGTATTTCTTCCTGCGGCACTGGGCCTCCACCTTGATGGTGGCGCTGGCGATTCCGGTGTGCTTCGTGATGACCCTGGGCTTCATGAGCTTCTTCGGCATCACGCTGAATGTGTTGTCGATGATGGGCTTGCTGCTGGCCGTGGGCATGCTCGTGGACAACGCCGTGGTGGTGGTGGAAAGCATCTATCAGGAACGCGAGCATCGACCCAGCCTGCCACGCCTCGCGGCCATCATCGGCACGCGCAACGTGGCCATTGCGCTCTCGGCCGGCACCTTGTGCCACTGCATCGTGTTCTTGCCCAATCTGTTTGGCGAGGTCAACCAGATCAGCATCTTCATGACCCAGATCGCCATCACCATCACGGTGTCGTTGTTGTCCTCGTGGTTGGTGGCGATCAGCCTGATTCCGATGCTGGCCGCACGCATGGCGACGCCGCCGGCTGCCACCGACGAAAACAGCCTGATCGGGCGCGTGCGGATGCGTTACGCGCAACTTCTGGACTGGAGCCTGCGGCATCGCGGCTGGAGCGTCTTGACGATCCTTGCCATCGTGGGCGTGAGCCTCATCCCGATGAAATTGATGAAGGTCGACATGTTCGCCAGCTCCGAGGGGCGCGACGTGAGCATGTACTACCAATGGCGTGCGGCCTACCCGCTCGACGAGATGCAGGCCGAAATCGACAAGGTCGAGCACTGGTTGGATCAACGGCGCGACGAGCTGCAGATCGAACAGATCTATTCCTTCTTCAGCGAACAGGGCTGGGGCGGAACGCGCCTGACCTTGCGTTCGGAAGGGCCAGGGCTGCGCCCGACCGAGGAAATCATGGATGAAATCCGCAAGGGCCTGCCCAAGTCAGCGCGCGCCGGCATTGGCTTCCAAGGTCAGCATGGTGGCGGCGGAGGCGGTGGGCAGGATGGACTTTCGGTATCGCTGATTGGCGATTCGTCCGAGGTCTTGACCCAGTTGGGCGATCAGGTCGTGCCGCTCCTGGCGCAGCGCTCGGAACTGCGCGACGTGCGCGTGGAGGCGGGTGATCGCAACAGTGAGCTGGCCATCCATGTGGATCGCGAGCGCGCCGCGCGCTACGGATTCTCGGCGCAGGATGTGGCGCGTTACGTCGGCATCGCCCTGCGCGGCACGCCTTTGCGCGAATTTCGCCGCGACGGCATCGAGGTTCCGGTGCAATTGCGCTTTGCCGGTGCCGAGATGACGCGGGTGGAAGATCTGAGTAGTTTCAGCCTGCGCTCGCCCTCGGGTGAGCAGATTCCGTTGATGGCGGTGGTCGATGTGGACCTTCGTCCGGCCGATTCGGAGATCAGTCGTGTCGATCGACAGACCATGCTCGAACTCAAGGCCGAACTGGCGCCGGGCCACACCGCCGAACAGGCCCGTGAAGCCATCGATGAAGTGCTGAAAGCCGCCAACTTTCCGAGTGGCTACAGCTACACCTTCGAAGGCAATTTCCGCCAGAACGACGAGGCCGGCGCGCAAATGTCGTTCAATACGCTCATCGCACTGGTGCTCATCTATGTGGTGATGGCGGCGGTATTCGAATCGCTGCTGTTTCCGGCAGCCATCCTCTCCGGAATCGCGTTTTCGGTACTGGGCGTGTTCTGGTTGTTCGCCCTGACCGGATCCACGTTCACGATCATGGCGTCGATCGGGATTCTGGTGCTGATGGGTGTGGTGGTGAACAACGGCATCGTGATGGTCGAACACGTCAACACCTTGCGACGTGGCGGCATGAGTCGTCACGACGCGCTGGTGAGCGGTTGTCGCGATCGCTTGCGCCCGATCCTGATGACCATGGGCTGCGCCATTCTCGGCATGGTGCCGATCAGTCTGTCCACGACCCAGATTGCAGGCGGTTTGACCTACTACCCCATGGCACGCGCCATTGCAGGCGGCCTGACATTTTCGACCATCGTCACCTTGCTGTTCCTGCCCACGATCTACGCCATGCTCGATGACCTCGGCTTGGCCACCAAGCGTGTTCTGGCGCGCCTGCGTCCTAATCAGAGTCCGGACACGGTCGCGCAATCGTGAGCGATCTCGGCTGGGGAACATCTGAACAAGTCAGAACGCTGTCATTGCGAGCGAAGCGAAGCAATCCATGTCTTTGACTTGTCGAATATCCATGGATGACGGGCCGCCTCCTGCGGCCTGCCCTGCGGGCCATTCTTCGCTCCAGCATCCATGCCTACGCAGTGCCACGTCGCTACGCTCCTCTCCATGAGCCCATGCGATAAGTTGTTGATTCGTCATCGCGAGCGCAGCGAAGCGATCCAGCGGTTCGGCTCCGAATTTCTGGATGGCCACGGCCCTTCGGGCCTCGCCATGACGGGTGGGGGGCAGGTTCATGGCCCGTGGGCATTTTCGGAAAGGAAAAGGGATCTCGCAATGACGGCTTATTCAGATGTTCCCTGGCTCGTTGCCGAATCCAAAGCCTGTTCAAGATCGGCCCAAAGATCGTCCACGCCTTCGATTCCGATCGAAAGACGCAGTAGACCGGCGGTGATGCCCGTGGCAGCACGGGTCGCCTCGTCCACCAGACGATGGGTGAGACCGGCTGGATGTTGGATCAGGCTGTCGACCGAGCCCAGGCTCACGGCCGGCGTGAACAACTTCACGCGCGCCATGGCCTGCGCTGCGGTGTGATGACCGCCATGCACCTCGATGGAAACCAAGGCGCCCGGACCACGCATCTGGGTGCCAAGTAGATGGCTGTTGGCGACCGTGCCCAGGCCCGGATAAGACACCTTGGCCACGGATGGGTGACGTGTCAGTCGATCGGCCAGTACGCTGGCATTGGACTGCGCGCGCTCCACTCGCATCGATAAGGTGGGCAGGCCCTGATGAATGAGGTAGGCGCCCAATGGGTGGAGCAGGGCGCCGGTCAGCGCGCGCACGCTGCGCAGCCCCTTGGCGTCGGCCTCGCTGCAGGCAATCATGCCGGCAATGACATCGCCATGTCCGCCGAGATACTTGGTGGCGCTGTGCACCACGTAGCGTGCGCCCAAGGCGGCCGGATTCTGCAGCACGGGTGTCGCAAACGTCGAATCCACCGCCACCGGAACCGATCCTGCCGCAGCCACGACGGCCGCGATGTCGACCATGTCGAGCGTGGGATTGGCGGGCGTTTCGATCAGCACCAATCCGGTGTCGGGGCGCAGGTGCGAGGCGATTTGATCGGCCGTCACGAAGTCATGTTCGAGGCCGGTGATGTTGGATTTGACCAAGGTATCGGTGCCACCGTAGATCGGACGTACCGCGAGAATGTGTCGTGCGCCGGCTGCTCGTACCGCCATCAACAACGATGTGAACGCGGCCATGCCCGAACCGAATGCCACGCAGGCTTCGGTGCCTTCCAGCTCGGCCAGCGCGTTTTCGGCCCGTGCCACGGTGGGATTGAACAGGCGCGCATAAATCGGATTGGCCGCATGGGCTGCACCGCTGGCGAGTGCGTCGTAGCTGGCCGTGCCTTGGTCCAGTTGGGCGATGGGGTAGGTGGTGGACAGGTCCAGTGGTGGCGCGTGCACGCCAAGCTCAGCGAACGCCTCACGCCCGGCGTGCACGGCGCGGGTTTCGAAACTTCTGGATGGCCTGGACATCACGCATCTCGCTGCGGAAAACGCCCATGATAGAAGAAGCGTTGCCGCGCCATGAAGGCGATGGCGATGGTCAGCCGACGAAAACCCAACTCGACAGCGCGAAAAGTGGCAACAGGATGCCGCAACTCCACAGCATGTAGCCGAAAAAGCTCGGCATCCGCACCCCGCGTTCGATGGCGATCGCCGCCACCATGAGATTCGGCGCGTTGCCGATGTAGGTGAGGGCGCCCATGAAGACCGCGCCGGCGCTGATGGCGGCCAGCACCGGTGCCAGACTGCCCATCAGTACGTTGGCGTCACCGCCTGCCGTATTGAAGAACACGAGATAGGTCGGGGCATTGTCCAGCACCGAACTGAGCAGGCCGGTGGCCCAGAAATACGCCATGGGGTTGGCGTGCCCATTGGCATCGGTGACGACCCCGAGCACCGCTGAAAACGGACCGTTCACGCCGGCTTGCAGCATAGAAATCATCGGAATGAGGGTGATGAAGATGCCGGCAAACAGTTTGGCAACTTCCTGCATCGGGCCCCAGGAGAATTGGTTGCCGGCATGCGCTGAGGCAGGTGTGATGGCGAGCGAAACAAGGATCACCACGATCATGCCAAGGTCGCGGATCAGGCTTGGGAGGCCAATCAGGGTGCCATGCAGTTCGAAGGTGATCTCGGGTTTCCACAGGCCACTGAGCAAAACCAGGCCCACGATCATCGCCAGCAATACGAAATTGCGCGCGCCATCGATGGTGAAGCCGGCCGTGTCCGGCGTCGGGTCAGGGCGATGGCCCTGGTCGTGGCGGTACATCCAGCGATCGAGAAGGTGGAATGCCGTCAGCAGTATCACCAGCAGGGTCAGGGTTTCGGGCCAGAGATGCCGGCTCGTCCAGAAGAAATCCACGCCTTTAAGAAAGCCCAGAAACAAGGGGGGGTCGCCCAGCGGCGTCAGCGATCCGGCGATATTGCAGACGATGAAGATGAAGAACACCACCACGTGCGCGTTGTATCGACGTTCGTCATTGGCGCGCAGCAAGGGCCGGATCAGGAGCATGGACGCGCCCGTGGTACCCATGACGCTGGCTAGTGCCGCACCGAGGGTCAGAAGGCCCGTGTTGAGGGCCGGCGTGCCATGCAGGTTGCCGCGAATGTGGATGCCGCCGGAAACCACGAACAGCGCGCTCAGGAGGATCACGAATGGCAGGTACTCGGCCAAGAACGCGTGCACTACGGCCGTGCTGGTGTCCGGCAAACCAAACATGAGTGCGTTGGGCACCAGATAGGCCAAGGCCCAAGCCGCCGTGATCTTGCCGAAGTGGCGATGCCAGAACGCAGGTGCCAGCAAGGGCCACAGCGCGATCGAGAGCAGCAGCCCGACGAAGGGGATACTCCAGAGCACGGATGTCGAAGCCGCGTCCAAGGTTCAGGCCCGGGACCGGCGCGACAGACCGCGGGCTTTGCTCATCTTCTCAGCCAACAGATCGATCATGGGCAAGGATTTGCGTGAAACGAGCCAGCAGTTTACCTGCGCTGCGCACCCAGCAGGGGTGCGTGCCATGCGGGCACGTGGTCACGGTGCCGGCGGGCGGCAGCGATGAATCGGTTTGCGCCGGTTTTTGCGGAGTGCTAGTGTGGCAGCCGTTGAACTGCATCACGATTTTGACGGTGGCGGGGGCCCAGCCGTAGCAATCTTGGTCTCCACACATGCTGGGGACGATTTGCCCGCAATCGTAGTGTGAGTGATCCAAAGGCACGGGCCGATCGTCGAGTACTGACACTTGACGAGGGCACGACGATGCAAAGGGACACAACAGCGTCTGATGAATTGCCGCGCAAAGCGGCAGCGCGCCGTCCGGGTCGTGCGCGAGCGCTCGGTTTGAGGCCGTGGTTGGCATGGTTCGCCATAGCATGGGCTTCCGCATTCAGTGCATCAGCGCCATCGAGTGCGCAGTCAGTCAATTTGCCGGTTCTTCTGGATGCGGGGCAGCGGTTTTCCTGCGCCATACGCAATGGCGGTGAGGTGTGGTGCTGGGGTGAGAACAGCCACGGCAATCTTGGCGATGGCACGACGACGAGTCGCGCGCTTGCGCAGCCGGTGAAAAGTCCCGACGGCTTGAGTGTTCTTTCCGGCGTCATCGATCTGGCCACGGGCGACCACCACGCCTGTGCGCTGGGGGCCAACGGCAGCGTGTGGTGCTGGGGCAGCAACGCCGCCGGGCAACTGGGTGACAACAGCTGGGACAACCGCTCTCGGCCGATCCAGGTGAAGGGCGTCGGCGGCACGGGTGTGCTCACGGGCATGACCGACATCACCGCGGGCGGACAACATACGTGTGCCAGCAACGGCACGTCCCTCGTCGTCTGTTGGGGAAGCAATGACAGCGGTCAGTTGGGCAACGCCAACGTGTCTTCGACCGATAGCAGTCTCGTTCCGATCCAGGTGATGCTCGTCAATGGCCAGGCGTTGCTGAACATTGCAAGTGTGGCTGCAGGTGAAAGCCAAACGTGTGGGTTGAAGAATGACGGCACGGTGTGGTGCTGGGGCAGCAATCGCGACGGCGAATTGGGCGATGGCCAAGGCGGCCCGAACGCCCTCTGGACGCCTGCGCCAACTCAAGTGATGGCGCTTGGCGAGTCGCCGCAGTCGCTGGGTGGCATTGTGCAGATCACGGCCGGTGCCAGGCACACCTGTGCACTCGCGGGCGATGGCGGTGTCTGGTGCTGGGGCGCCAACTGGAGTGGACAAACCGGGTCTGGACAATCCGGACAGAACCTGCGGGCAATGCGGGTTCTTGACGAGGCAGGGCAGGGCTACCTGTCGGACGTGATGCGCGTGGATGCGGGTGCGTGGCATACCTGCGCACAGGGCCTGGCCGGCGGAAGCGTGGCGCTTTGGTGCTGGGGTGAGAACTTCCATGGCCAGCTCGGCAAAAGCATCGGTGCGCCGAGTCAGTGGCCCGTCCGCGTGGTCGACAGCAGCGGCCAAGGCCAGATGGCCAGCGTCGGTGCGATTGCCGCTGGAACCAGCCACAGCTGCGCCATGACCGGCACAGGGAATGTGTGGTGTTGGGGACAGGACACCGACGGTCAGTTGGGCAATGGGAACTTTGTCTCGCGCCTCCTGCCGTCGCGCGCGGGTTCATCGGGCGGCAGCGATATCTGGACGGGTGCGAGCATGGTCTCGGCTGGCGGATATCACAGTTGCGCCCTCGATGGCGAACACACGGTTTGGTGCTGGGGCCTCAATTCCAATGGGCAACTGGGCGATGGCAGCAGCCAGGCCTTCGGATGGAGTGCGGTGCCGCGTCATGTGAGCGATGCGTCGGGGCAGGGCGTGCTGTCCACGATTGCCGAGGTCGATACCGGCGAAGAGTACAGCTGCGCCCTTTCCGATGCGGGGGCGGTATGGTGCTGGGGTTCCAACTACCAGGGACAGTTGGGTGATGGCAGCACCACGCCTCGTTCGCGTCCGGTGCAGGTGCTGGGCCTTCCCGACATTCGTCACTTGGCACTCGGAGCCCGCCACGCCTGCGCCATCGCGGTCGATGGTGCGCTCTGGTGCTGGGGTGAAAATGGTTCTGGACAACTGGGTGATGGCAGCACGACTGATCGTACGTCCGCGCTACCGGTGCAAGGTCTGTCCGGTGTCACCGAGGCATCAGCGGGATACAAGCATACCTGCGCCATTGCCTCGGGCATGGGGGTCAGCAGCGGCGTGGCGTGGTGCTGGGGCGACAATGCCAAGGGTCAGCTAGGCAGTGGTAACACCGCGTCCAGCACCGTGCCTGCGGTCGTCCGGGACAGCACCGGCCAGAGCTTCTTGGGCGACATGCTCGACATCAGCGCAGCCGAAGGCCACACCTGCGCGCACGGTAGCGATGCACGTGCGTGGTGTTGGGGTGACAACGAACGTGGTCAGCTTGGCGATGGCAGCTCCACCTCGCATAGCCTGCCGAGCTTGGTGCGGGTCGGCCCTGATGCACAATCGGTTCCGCTGGCGACGCGCCAGGTTGCGGCAGGATCCGCGCACAGCTGCGCGCTCACGCCGACCGGTGAAGTGCGGTGCTGGGGCGGCAATTCTTACGGCGAGTTGGGCACGGGCTCGGACAAGCCCGAGCTCTGGCCCGCGGCTACCCGCGCGGCTTCGGGGGTGGCGGCAATCTCGGACGTCAGCCAGGTCTCGTCCGGCAACTCACACAACTGCGGCCTCGTTGGTACGGGATCGGAGAGTCAAATCTGGTGCTGGGGTTACAACGACTATGGTCAACTTGGCCGTGCGCCGGGGACGGATCGCTGGCAGAACGTGATCTGGGGTGGAGGTGCCGGCGTGGGCGCCATCGCGATCAACCCCACCAGCGTCGCGGTCTCGCAATCACCCGGCAGTCAAACACAGCAAACCGTCGTGATCAGCAACACCGGATCGGGTGAACTGATCTGGGCGATCGACCCCTATCGCACGTCGGCCGCGCTGTACGACAACGGCCCCTTCATGACGCACCCAGGGCAAGGTTTCAATGGTGCCGATGTCAGTGCCATCGCCTCAAGCCTGGGTAATACGACCTTGGGCTTCACGGGCTCTCCCGATCCGGGTCAATCGGGACGCGTGGCGGACGATTTCATGGTGCCGGCCAGCGGCTGGCACATCGAATACGCGACGCTCTGGGCGTTCCAGTACGAGGTGCCACCGCCGTCGATCTTGAATTCGGTGACCTTGCAAATCTGGGATGGCGTGCCGGGCGCACCCGGAAGCGAAGTGGTCTTTGGTGATGAGACCAGCAATCGTTTCGTTGGCACGCAGTTCACCGGGATCTACCGTGCGAGCGACCAAAACTTCGGCTGGTCGAGCATGCCGATCATGTCGATCGTGGCAGACCTTGGGGTCGACCTGCCCGCAGGTGATTATTGGCTGGATTGGCAGATCGGCGCGGCAACCACCGGCTCGATCAATCATTTTTTCGTGACCTCACCCAACAGCCAAGGCAAAACCGGTGCCAATGCGCGTTGGCTTGCGGGGAGCAATTGGCAGAACGTGATCGACTATGGCAGCAACGTTGCGCAGGACATTCCATTTGCGCTGTGGGGTTCGGATCCGAATACACCGCAGTGCACGGCCTTGGCCGATGCGCCGTGGCTGAGCATCGATGTGCTGGAGGGAAACCTTGCACCGGGTGCCAGCTCCGACCTTGTACTGGGCTTTGATTCAAGCGGTCTGGCACCTGGAAGCTATGAGGCCAGGCTGTGCATCCTCAGCACCGACTTGAACCATCCGATCACGATCCTGCCGATCCAGCTCAACGTCGGAGCCCATTCGCGCATCTCGGTAACGCAGGGCACGCTGCTTCTACCGCCATCCAACCTGTTTCCGTACAGCGTGTACGAAATCGCCTTGAGCAACGCCAGCGACGCCGATCCCGCATCGGGTGTGGTCATTGCCACGGATGCGGGAACCCTGCTTCGATCATCGCGTAACGCCTGTTCCACCGATGCAAACGGCGTGGTCACCTGCGCGGTTCCTTCGGCCGGGCAGGTCGCCTGCGACGCCAGCGGACACAGTTGCACGCTTGCGAGTTTGCCACCCGGCGGTTCAGTGGCTTTGGCCCTGACGCTGGCCGACGGGCAATGCGCGACGGTGTCGATCCCGCCCAGCCTGGCCGAAGCTGGGCATGACAGCATCCACGTCTGCGCCAATTGAGGGAGCACGGTCATGATCAGGTCCATTCTCGTACTGGGCATCACGTTTCTGGTAATCGGCGCCGCTCACGGCGCGCAGGCCTCCAGCCTCGCTGGCACGACGCGGCAGGTGGTGGTCTATCGCTCGGGCGAAATCCAATCCTTTGCCTTGGGTGTCGACGCCAGCCGCGCGAACACCTTTGCAGCCTGCAGCAGTGACATCGCATTGCAGTTCCAGGAGACTGCGCGCAGCAGCTTGCCGCTCGCAGCGCCGGGCACCACCAGCATCGACATCGACATCGCGGTGCTGTGTCGCGCCGAAGATCTGACCGTCGCCACCATCAACTATTCCAGCCAGGTCACGCCGGCCGGTAGCTTGAGCGTGGCGCCGGCGCAGGTGGCCAACCTGATGTCGGGTGATGCGGTCACGGTGTCGTTTGTGGTCACGGCCCCTCAAACCGCCAACGAGGATCGCAGCGTCAGCGTCAGTCGCGATGGTGGTTCGTACATGGGCGGGCAGGGGACGGGGCTCTACTTCGGAACGATACCCGCAGCGGCTTCCATCGCGGCGATCAGCGTGCCGCGCTCGACCTTCGGCAATGGCGAGCTTCCCACGCCTCCGACCACCGGAAGCGTACAACCCGGTACCCAACAGGATCTCGGGCTCTATTGCCGCGACCATGCGAGCGATGCCTTGTGCGACGCACTGAGCAAGCCCAGCATTTCGACGGCTGAAGTGGCAACGATCATAGATACCGTATCGCCGCATTCCACCACGGCCTTGCCCACGACGGTGAACCAACTGTCCACCACCCAGCTGGCCAACGTTGGTGCACGCATGGCGGACCTGATCGGCGGGCGTGGTGGCGGCTTCAGTGCCAGTGGCCTGAATCTTGTGGATGGCACGAGCGTGATGCCCTTGGGGGAGATCGTGGCCAGCCTGAGTGCCATCGAGGATGAAAGCGAAGATCGCCGCACCCTGATGGGTGGCACGCGTTGGGGCTATTGGCTCAATGGCAACATCGGTCGTGGTGAGCGCGATGCCACCGTCGGCAACACCGGCTTCACCTTCGACAACTTCGGCTTGACCAGCGGTGTCGACTACCGCATTCGCGACAATCTCTTCGCCGGAATGGGCTTGGGTTATGCGCGACTGGATTCAGAGTACAGCGGTAATGACGGTGGCCTGCGCGGCCATGCCATGGCGCTGCATGGCTATGGCTTGTATGTGTGGCAGAACCAGCTCAGCTTGGACGCGTCGGTGAGTTGGTCGCGCGGCAGTTTCGATCAACGCCGCTCGATGGAAGCGATCCGCACGCTCGTCGGTGTGGATCAGGGCGATGCTCAAGGTGGCACCGATACACGACAACTGTCCGCGGCGCTGGGGCTGAGTTGGACCTACCGCACCGACACCTGGACGCTCATGCCACAACTCCAATACGAGTTCATTCGCGCCAACATCGATGCATTTGCCGAAACCGGGTGCGCGAGCGGCAACGCACCGAATTATTGCCTGAGTTATCCGGCCCAGCATCTGGTGACACGCTCCCTGGCGCTGGGTGGCTATGTGGATCGCAGCTTTGCCACGGCCTCGGGCACCTTCCGGCCGTACCTCAATGTATTGTGGTTTGCCGACAGCGGCACAGGGGCGCGCCGCCTGGTGGCCAACTTCGTCAGCAATGCGGCGCCTATTGGCGTTCTGGTGGACGAGCCGGATCGACATTTCGGCACGGCGGAACTCGGGCTGGCGTTCCGCCGACCCATTGCTTCGCGCACCGTGGATTTCAATGTCGGCGTGATGAGCGTGTTTGGCGAAACCGCGTTCCGGCAGTGGGCCGTCCGCGGCGATCTGCGCATCCCGTTCTAGGAATGCATAATGTATATTATGTAACTTTCTGATGACTGCGCAGGCCTGCATGCGAGCATCGTTCTGCGTTCGCCAAGGCGGGCTCATGCAGGCACACGGCTGCGGCATGCTCTCCAGTCGCTGTATCGCTCTGCCCCGATCTGCACGCATCTCGCACCACGTAGCCTGTCACCGTGCCTGCTTTGCGTGTCGACAGCGAACAGTTACCATAACCGGCGTCGTGCGTTCATCGAGCAAGCACCATGCTTGATCCGCTGCCTCCGCACGACACCGATGCGCAATCATTCGTGTCAACGCGCCAAGCCACCCAGGACGAAATTAATCACGCTTCATGAGAATTCCGGACACCCACGATGCAGATCAACGCGTCGTCTTTCCAAACATCGATCCATCCATCGTCGCTGATGATGGGAATGACTGGGTGTTCTGCTCGACTTGCGCTTTCTCGGAGGTCTGTCTGGCGCAAGGCATGGGCAAAGGTGATCTGCGCGAATTGCATCTTCTGGTTGAACACACGGGCCCGTATGAGCCTGGGCAATTTCTGTTCCGGGAAGGCACCGAGTTCAACTCCATCGCGGCGGTGCGTGCCGGAACAGTCAAAACCTTCATGGTCGATGCCCAAGGCCGCGAGCAAGTGCTTGGTTTTCACCTGCCCGGTGAAGTGATCGGACTCAATGCCATTGACGGTGATCGCTATCCTTGTGATGCCGTGGCGCTCGACACCGTGATGCTGTGTCGTTTCTATTTTCCGAAGATCGCGATGCTGGCCACGCGTGTGCCCAAGTTGCAACAGCAATTGTTCCGATTGATGAGTCGCGACATTGGCAATGCGGCGCGCTTTTCCGGCGACTATTCTGCAGATGAGCGCGTGGCGGCTTTCATCGTCGGCTTTTCACGTCGCTTGGCAGCGCGCGGGTTTTCGCCGCTGCGTTTCCGCTTGACCATGTCGCGCGCAGATCTGGCCAACTATCTTCGGCAAGCACCTGAGACCATCAGCCGCGTACTTCGGCGCTTCGAACAGGACAAGCTTCTGGCTGTGCGTCGGCGGGACGTGGAGATCATGGATCTGCCACGTCTGGAATCGCTGGCAGCGGTGGTCCTGCGCACCTGAGCAAAGGGCAGACGAATCGTCTGCCCTGCCCTTGGTTTGCGCCCTCAGTACGTGTACTGCAACTGCAGCCAGTACTTGTCACTATCGGTCGTGCGGCTCGGTTCGTCACTCGTGTAACGAGCTAATTTGACGAGCGCCGAGAGCCCCTTCACCGCTGAAATGGGTCGTGCATAGGAAAGATCGACTTCAGTCCCGAACTCGGTATTGCCGCGTTGTGCGTCGAAGTCGTGGTACCACGCCGCAAACGTGCCTCCCGCCAGCGGCAGGCTCAGGGTTGCGTAGCGGTCTTCGATGCCGTCGGCGGGAGTCGTCAGGAACTGATCAGCCCAGCCCTGGAACAGGTGTTTGGTCGCAAGCGGCGTCTGAAAGGCGTGATTTCCCGGGCCGTCGGCGCCACCCAATGCCTCGAACCCCGCCTTGGCCTGCACTTTGTTGTTGAAGGCATACCCCCCTTCAGCCAAAACGTAACGCCCGTTCAACTCCCACGGGTTGCCGGAAATATCCTTCTGTCTGGCGTGTTCGAACGCGTAGCTCACGCCCTCCACGACACCGCTGGCTCGCAGTCCCGTGGTCGCGCTGTTGAGTGTGCCGAGCGGCGCTGTCGGCAGCACCGCTGCATTGTCGAATTCGAGGCGATAGTGATAGGCGGCAAGCGTCAACGCAGGCGATAACGCGTAGTTCCAATTCAGCAGGTGACTGTTTCCTTTGAGCCGTGCCTGATTGGCTGCATTGGCACGCGGTGCGTTGTCCGGACCAAATACGGTATGGACACGATTGAGCCAAGCGTAGGTCAAGGTCATGCGATCAACCGGTTTGAACTGCAGCTGCGCCGCGTCATAAGTTTGCTCGTTCTGGCGCCAAGCGACCCCTCCTATGAAACGTTGATTGTCCAGATTGATGCGCTGGCGACCGACGATGACCGCGCTTCGAGCGTTGTCGTGGCGCAGCAGCATCTGATTGACGGCAGCGCCACTGGGATCGGCCACGACCGCGTACCCCGTGTTGCCATTGCGGGTGCTGTTGAAATCCCCGGCCAATGCAGCGACATGATCGACTTCGAGCAAACCGGTCCAGCCGTTCCATTGGGCGGTCTTGTAAGCCACGCGTGTACGCAGGGTATGAGCGTCGGCGTCACGCAGCGCGTTGTTTTGTTCGACATATTCGAAGCGATAGCGCAGGTCCAGGTTGAATTGGCCGTCTGCAAACCACTCGGCCAGGCCCGACGCGCAGGCAACAGGACTCAAACAGGCAAAAATTGAAGTGGCAAGGACACGTTTCATGGCAGCGTTCTCACGCATCAGGGGACTGCCATGCAAGATAAGAAACCTTCGAGTCGCCGATCTGATCGGGATCAAATCCGCGCGCGAGTGGAATGAGACAGTTCAGGTTTCCTGAGTAGCCCTGATTCTCAGTGGCTTGCCATTTCCCTCATTGGGGAAACGAATGGCGTATCAAAAAAAAAGCCGCTTGAATCAGCGGCTTGGCAACATACTTGGCGGAGTGAGAGGGATTCGAACCCTCGATAGAGCTTTTGACCCTATACTCCCTTAGCAGGGGAGCCCCTTCGGCCTCTCGGGCATCACTCCAAAACGCAAACCCACACGCAATGTTCGGTGCGGGCCAGAAATCATACTGGCATCGCGTGGATCGGTAAAGTCTTGACCTCAGCCTCGATCTCGGTCATTGCACGCATTCAGCGACGAAGACGTGAGCGCACGCAGGCCGTGTTGTCGACTTCGGCCTGCGAGAGGTTCGATCAGTGCCCGAGCTTCTCCGCCACGAAGGCTTCGAGTTTGGCCAATGCAGCGGGCAGACGGGCATCGTCTTCGCCGCCACCTTGGGCCATGTCGGCGCGACCACCGCCCTTGCCGCCAATCTGTGCGGCAACGAACGCCACGACGTCGCCGGCCTTGATGGCATTGAGCGCCCTGCCCTGAACACCGGCCACGAGAGATGCTTTGCCATCGCGGCCTGATGCCAGAACGATCACCGAGTCGGGCAACTTCTGCTTGAGCTGATCGACGCTTTCACGCAGGGCTTTGGCGTCCAGCGCGTCGAGGCGCGCTGCGACCAGACGAATCTCGCCGAGGGTCTTGGCCGAGGTGGCCAAATCCGCGGCGGTGCCGGCTGCGGCCTTGGATTTGAGTGATTCCAGTTCTTTCTCGATCTTGCGCTGACGCTCAAACAGCTGGCGCAGCTTGTCCACCACATCGGCTCGATTGCCGCCGACCAGCTCGGAAACCGCTTCGAGCTGACGCTCGTGCTGGGCCACAACCGCCAAGGCGCCCTGCCCGGTCACCGCTTCGATGCGCCGCACGCCGGCTGCGACACCACCTTCGGAAACGATCTTGAACAGGCCGATGTCACCCGTGGCGTGGACATGGGTGCCGCCGCACAATTCGGTGGAGAACTCACCCATGCGCAACACGCGAACTTCGTCGCCGTACTTTTCACCAAATAGCGCCATGGCCCCGGCTTCGAGCGCATCGGCCATGGCCATGTGGCGCACGTGTGCCTGATCGTTGTGGCGGATTTGGGTATTGACGCGGGTTTCGATCTGGTCGAGCTGCTCACGACTGATGGGCTGGAAGTGCGAAAAGTCGAAACGCAAGCGATCCGGCGCGACCAATGAGCCCTTCTGGGTGACGTGCGTGCCCAGGATCTCGCGCAGTGCGGCATGCAACAGATGGGTGGCCGAGTGATTGAGCACGATGGCTTGACGGCGCTCGGTATCGATCACGGCCTCGATCCGATCACCGGCCTTGAGTTGGCCTTGGAGCAAGGTACCAACGTGCCCGAAATAGCTGCCGGACAGCTTCTGTGTGTCGTTGACCTTGAAATGAAGTCCCTCGCCCAGCAGGACGCCGGTATCGCCCACCTGACCACCGGATTCGGCGTAGAACGGCGTGGCGTCGAGAATCACCGTGGCCGACTCGCCGGCCTTGAGCGCGTTCAGCGGCACGCCGTCGCGGACGATGGCCAGCACGCTACGGTCCACCGCCCTGCTCTGCTCGTAACCCAGAAAACGTGTGGCTTGAAGTCGCGCCACCAAATCCGCAGGCAAGGTATTGCCGCCGCTGAACTTGCTGGCGGATCGGGCCAGTTCGCGCTGTTGCTCCATTTCACGCTCGAAACCGGCCAGGTCCACATTCCAGCCATGCTCGCGTGCCACATCGGCGGTGAGGTCCACCGGAAAGCCATAGGTGTCGTACAAGGTAAAGGCCGTCTTGCCCGGCACCTGACGCTGTGCGTGCGCCGCCGAGCCTTCATCATCGAGCACCGATCCCAGCAACTTCATGCCGTGCTCGAGGGTTTCGGCAAAGCGCTCTTCCTCTTGTCGCAATGCCGCTTCAACGGTGGCGCGTTGTTCAATCAGGATCGGGTAAGCCTCGCCCATCTGTTCGATCAGGGTGCCAACCATGCGATGGAAGAAGGCCTCGCGCGTGCCCAGCATCCAGCCATGGCGCAGTGCACGGCGAATGATCCGGCGCAGCACATAGCCGCGACCTTCGTTCGAGGGCAACACGCCATCGGCGATGAGGAAACTGCAGGCACGAATGTGGTCGGCGATCACGCGCAGCGATTTGTTTTCGAGGTCTCCCGTGTGGGTGAGCTCACCCGCCTTGCGAATCAGGCTCTGGAATACGTCGATTTCGTAGTTCGAATGGACGTGTTGCAGGATCGCGGCCAGACGTTCGAGGCCCATGCCGGTATCCACGCAGGGGGCTGGAAGCGGCACCAAACTGCCATCGGGTTGGCGATCGAACTGCATGAACACGAGGTTCCAGATCTCGATGAAACGATCACCATCTTCATCGGGAGACCCGGGAGGGCCACCGGCGATGTGATCGCCGTGGTCGTAGAAGATCTCGCTGCACGGACCGCAGGGGCCGGTATCGGCCATTTGCCAGAAGTTGTCCGAAGCAAACGGTGCGCCTTTGTTGTCGCCGATGCGCACGATGCGCGATTCAGGCAGGCCGATGACATCGCGCCAGATCGCAAAGGCTTCGTCATCGGTGTGATAGACGGTGGCCAACAGACGCTCGGCCGGCAGCTCCCAGACCTCGGTCAACAGCTCCCATGCCCAGAGGATGGCGTCACGCTTGAAGTAATCGCCAAAGGACCAGTTGCCCAACATTTCGAAAAAGGTGTGGTGACGCGCGGTGTAGCCGACCGAATCCAGGTCGTTGTGTTTGCCGCCAGCGCGCAGGCAACGTTGGACATCGGCCACGCGAAGCGCGACGGGCTTCTCGCTGCCGAGAAAGGCGTGCTTGAACTGCACCATGCCCGAGTTGGTGAACAGCAGGGTTGGATCATTGGCTGGTACCAAGGGCGCCGAAGGAACGATGGTGTGGCCCTTGCTGCGGAAGAACTCTAGAAAGTCGGCGCGAATCTGGCTGGTGGTTTTCATGGTGAACAGTTAGGAAGGCAAGTGAACGCCGGGACAGGTGTCACGGAAGGCATGGCGTCGAAACCTGATCGAGGCTCGCCCTGGCTCGTATCGGCCCACGGCGCGTTCTGGCGATTGCAACATGGGCAGCCGCTTGCGCGACCCGAACACATCGCCATCGCAGAGTCCGGCATCTCGTAACAGGAATCGGATGCCCAAGAATATCAGGCCGCGCGTCTGTACTGCGCGCTGGAGGCTGTATCGCCCTGCTCCGGGGCCTATGGGCTGATCTCCGTGAACCCAGTTTGAGCGAACTATCGAACCGGCTTTTTTGTAGCAATGGAGCTTGCTCCATTGCCTGCCGAGCAAGCTCGGCAGCTACATCACTCGTCGGCGGGCGCTTCAGAATCCATGGCGTAGCGGATCGATTCCAAATCGAAGCCACGGCGTTGCAAAAAAGCACCGCGACGGGCGATTTCCTTGCGATCTCGCGTTGGACTGGCGCCAAAACGGCGCTGAAGCAATGCGCGCGCCAAGCCCTTCCAATCGGTTTCACTGGTTTCGAGCGCCGCCTGGATGAACTCACCGGCCAAACCATGTTGCTGAAGTTCGGCCCGGATGCGAATCGGCCCGTGACCGGATGCCACGCGTGCGCGCACCAAGGCGTCGGCAAAGCGCGCATCGTCCTGCCAACCGTTTTCGGCCAGGGCGTCGACCACTGCCTGCGCGGTTGTGCTCTCGACACCACGTGCCGCAAGCTTGCGGGTCAACTCGCGGCGCGAGTGCTCGCGCCGGGTCAACAGCTCCAGTGCCTTGCGACGTGGTTCTGGTGTGCTGGGTGCGGCGCCGGCAGGTGTGCCTTGGGCCGGCGGCGCTGTCACTCGGCGCGGGAGCGACGGTGTGTTGGGAGGCGTGTCGGCGTCATTGACTTCCGTGGCTTCGTGTTCGCCACGCGTTCGCCGATTCGGCGGTTTGCTGCGTGCGCGCTCGGGCAAGGCGATGACGCGCCACGGCGGCGCGTCGTCGCTGTCATTGGTGCGGTGCGGGCTCACGCCTCTTCTGCATCGCCATCGCTGGCGTCGTCGCCCATGGCCAACTCCGGCACGAAGCGTTCGCGCAGCCGTGTTTCAAGCTCCAGTGCGCGTTCGGGGTTGTCACGCAGGAACTGGCGGGCGTTGTCCTTGCCCTGCCCGATCCGAGTGTCGCCCATGCTGTACCAGGCTCCGGCCTTGTCGACCAACTTGGCTTCCACGCCCATGTCGATCAACTCGCCCTCGCGGCTGATGCCTTCGCCGTACAGGATCTCGGTAATGATCTGCTTGAAGGGCGGCGCCATCTTGTTCTTGACCACCTTGATCTTGGTCTGGTTGCCGACGATTTCATCACCCTTTTTCACCGCACCGATGCGGCGGATATCCAAGCGCACCGAGGCATAGAACTTGAGCGCATTGCCGCCGGTGGTGGTTTCCGGGCTTTGGCCGGGCATCATCACGCCGATCTTCATGCGCAACTGATTGATGAACACCACAAGACAATTGGAACGCTTGATGTTGCCGGTGAGCTTGCGCAGGGCCTGACTCATCAGACGCGCTTGCAAGCCGGGCAACTGATCGCCCATGTCGCCTTCGATTTCCGCACGCGGGGTGAGCGCGGCCACCGAGTCGATGACGACCATGTCCACCGCATTGGAGCGCACCAGCATGTCGGCGATTTCCAGCGCCTGTTCGCCGGTGTCGGGCTGGCTGACCAGAAGATCTTCCACCTTGACCCCAAGTTTGGCGGCGTAGGTCGGATCGAGCGCATGCTCGGCATCGACGAATGCCGCCGTTCCACCCCGCTTCTGGCACTGCGCGATGGTTTGCAGGGCGAGGGTGGTTTTGCCGGAGGACTCCGGCCCGTAGATCTCGACCACGCGACCTTTCGGCAAACCACCGATTCCCAAGGCGATGTCCAGCATCAGGGAGCCGGTGCTGATGACCTCGGCAGCCTCGGCCACCTTGTCGCCCATGCGCATGACCGCGCCTTTGCCGAATTGCTTTTCGATTTGCGAAAGGGCGGCGGAGAGTGCGCGCTTCTTGTTGTCGTCCATGGGGCTGTCCTCAGGTTGGTAGGGATTGGAAATCAGTTTGACGGGTGCCTGTCTCACAGGCTGAGACGTGTCGACACGAACCCAAGACTGACAGTCGAAGGTCGTCGCCGGAATCGGAATTGCCGGGTTGAAGGCTGCGCGAAAGTGCACGGAACGCCCTAGGAAAACCTCGCAGTTGCGTGTTCATCGCGGCAGGCTCCGGTTGAGTCGCAACAGCCCGCAGTACAAGCCTTCGACCGCAAATTCAGCGTCTGCAGCGACCGTGATCGGCGCGTAGTCCGCATTGCACGGCATCAGGCGCAGTTGCGGCGATGTCGTATCCAGCCGTTTGAGTGTGATCTCGCCATCCAGTCGCGCGACCACGATCTGCCCATGCCGTGCCTGCGCACAGCGCTGCACACCGATCAGATCGCCATCGAGGATGCCTTCTTCGCGCATCGACTCGCCCTGCACCTGCAACAGGTAATCGGGAACGGGTCGAAAGAGGCTCAGTTCGAAGGCATAACGCGGTGCACTCTCGAACTCACCACCCGATCCAATCGGTGATCCCGCAGCCACGCGGCCCAACACGGGGAGCTGCACGAGTTCGACATCGCCATGGGCACCCAGTTTCAGCTCGCCCTGCGCCGCAGGAGGCGCTTGAACCACGCGCAAGCCACGCGCCCTGCCCGGCAGCCGCTCGATCGCGCCATCGCGTTCCAGGGCTTCCAGGTGGTACTGCGCCGCGCGCACGCTCTTGAAGCCAAAGGCGTGGGCGATCTCGGTTTGCGAGGGCGGCAAACCCTCGGCGTCGATCCGTTCGACGATGAAGCTCAGGATGGCGCTTTGGGTGTCGGTGAGAGGCATTGGGTAGTAATACTACCAACATCCATGCGCGTCAAGCCATGCCCTTCCAGCCATGCCCTTCCCAGATCACTGCCCAACAACGCCTGTCCGCCGGCGAAACAGAGGGCCGTATCCTACAGCTCACATCCAACCCACGCCTCTCAGTGAAGCGCCTCAGGTCATGAATGACAAAAGCGTGACCTATCCCTCGCCAATCCAAAGCTGACGCAAGCACATTCCAATCCTGAAATGAGCCTGGAGAGGATCGGTTTGGGGTCATGCGGCGGTTGATTTGAAGATCTTGCTGAAGAGCGCTTTTCGCTCATGATTGAGTTGCTCGGCAGCCTGACTGTCGGTCATGGCATGGGCGAGGGTGTCGAGTTGATCAAAGCTGATGCCGGACTTGAGGTACTGCGCGGCGTTGGGCAGTGATTTGAGTTTTTCATAGGGTGTATTCATGTCCTCGTAGCGGTACTGGCGACGCTGTCTTCCTTTGTCGTCGAGGGTGACGTGGGGGAAGAAGCAGGGCCGGTGGAAGTTGATGTACGGGGTCAGGATGGTGGTGGTGAAGGTGTTGACCTGATTGGCGAAGTGGCTGGGAATGTGGCTGTAGCCCAGGTGCTTGCGGACCACCGAGGCGTTCTTGCTCTCGACCAGGGCGTTGTCGTTGGACCGTCGGGCGCGGAACTTGGTGAACTCGATGTTGAGCTTGTCGAGCAGGCCGGCGACGCGGTGATTGATGTACTCCGAGCCGTTGTCGGTGTGAAAGCCACGGATCGTGAAGGGGAAAGTATCCAGAGCGGTTTTCAGAACGGGAATGAGGAACGCCTCGCTGATGCGGCTGACGGCGAAGACAGCCTCGTACTGGGTGACGGCATCGACGAGATTGATGAGATAGAGGCCCTTGATGCCATCGAAATCGCCTTGGTGGACCGAGTCCACGCGCAGGAAGCCGGGCTGGCCATCGGGCTGGGGTCGGCGGCGTTGGCCGATCTGGGACTGCGCGGGCCGGGTGGGCTCGAAGTGACCGCGCTGGCGGCGATATCCCGCACTGCGCCGCAGGTTGTACAGATGGGCCACGGAGATCGAGGCCAGACGCTCGTAGGCCGCATCACCGAAGACGAGGTAGGCGCGCTCGGCGAGCTTGCGGGTGGCTGGTCCCGATGGCTGGCCGTGCAGCCGGTCGAGGGCGACCAAGGCGGCAATGTCCTCATCGGTGTAGTGCCGGGTGAAGGCCGTGGCCGGCGCTCGACGCCGATCCGGCAGCGTGCCGGACTGACACCATTGGTCCACCAGCCGTGTCATCTGCGCGCGCGACACGCCGGTGACCTTGCGCAGGAAGGCGAGTAACAGGCCGCGGTCGGCACGTCCGAGAGTACGAAAGCCGAAACGGTGCAGGGTGCGCGCGATCCATTCGCGCTGGCTGGGTCCGGCTGGGGCGGTGAACTCAACGGCCAGGCTTCCTTCCAGGAAGGCCCGGACATCATCGAGGGTACGAAGCGGTTCGGTATTGAGGGACACGAGCATCCTCCAGGGATGCCCCGTTCCAATCCCCCTTCAGGCTCACTTGTCGTTGGAATCACGCCCGCCCTTCCAGGCTCATGTGTCGTTGGAAGAGGCTACGTATTGCAAACCACAAAACCGAGGCGAATAATGGGACTGCGCATGACTCGACCTCGTTCGGCAAGGTCAATGATGCGCTCTTCAAACTGCTGCAAGGAGAACGAACATGAAAGCGATCATGACAATCGCAGCGGCAATGGCTTTGGTCTTGTTGAGTGCTTGTGCCAGCACAGGTAGTTCTTCGCTCGCAAACAAGCGACCAACCGACAGCAACACTCAGGTTTGGTATGTCGTCGGTGGCACTGGCAGTTCGCATATCGATGAACGCAAGGTAATGTTGAAAGCAGCCGAGCATTGCGTGGCACGCGGCTTTGACGGTGTGGATATCACGACCGGTGACACCGTGCGCCATTGCCGCGAAGACGGTGGGCCGGCCGGTTGCTCGCGCTGGGTGATTTCGAAGGAGTTTGTCTGCGCGTATTCCAGTGCATCGACTACGCCTTGAATTGACATGCAACAGAGACACCCGCCGGGGCTCAACAACACGAGCCCCAGCGGGCATATCCGCAAACGCGGCCGACACTCTTGGTGTTCGGCTCGATGCGAACAAGCCTGTCGCATCACAGGGTCAAGACGCACGGAGTCCATCGCTTCGGCGACTTCTGTATCAAGTCTCAGCACTTTGGCTGTTGTTGACGTTCTTCGCACCTCCCGCTTGGGCCGCAGAAGTCGCCGTTCGCGATGCTCTTACGGGTGCACCCATCGAGGCGACGGTGTCGTTTTCGGATGGGCCGACTCGCCGTACGCTTGCGTTGGACGGGATGCTACGCGTTATCCCGGATTTGCAGGGCGGCTTGATCCGAGCTGCGGGATACCAACCGCAAGCCCTGCACCTTGATGGCTCCGCGAGTCCGACCACCGTGCTTCTCGATCCACTCGTGGAACCCCTACCCTTCGCCCGCGCTGCACAACGCTGGCGGCAGCATCCCGACGCGGTGCTGTTGCAGGGCTATGTGCGCCGAGTGAGTGATGGCGAAGCCATTGTGGGAGCGGAACTTCGCATCGATGGGCACACAGCACGCAGTGGTGCTGATGGCTATTTCGAACTGGACCTGCCCGCCGCAGCGCACGCGGCGCAGGCGCGCGTGGCCCTTGATGTCAGTGCGGCTGGCTATGCCCGTCATCGCCGCGACGGCCTCGTTCTTGTTGCGGGTGTCCAGCGTCTGCTGGTTGCCTTGGGGCCTGGCGTCGGCGTGCGTTCCGTGCAGACCATCGGCGCGCTGGATCGCGGCGATCGCGCGGTGGATGAGGACGCGCTTGCCACGGCCGCACCGCCCCGCACCGTTACCCCTGCGGGCCTGCTGCTGGCGCCGACAATGCTGCCACCCGCCACGATTCGCGTGGGTTTTGCCGATGCCGCCTGCACCCAGTCGTGCTGCACCAACGCGTGCTCGAACACCTGCACGCTGTCGCTGGAAACCTATGTCAAGCGCGGGCTCGACAGCGAATGGATCGCCAGTTGGAACGCCCAAAGCCTGCGCGCCGGAAGCGTGGCCTATCGCGGTTACGGCGCATGGCGGGTAGCCAATCCGATTCGAAGCAATTTCGATATCTGCTCCAGCGCCTGTTGTCAGGTCAATGACGCGGGCACTTCGAGCAGCACCGACGCAGCTGCCGCCCGTACGCCGGGCATCCTGCTCACGCGCAATGGCAGCGATGCGGCTTCGGCCGAGTATTCGGCAGAAAACAACAGTTGGGATGATCCCAACGATGGCCTCAGTTGCAGCAATGAGGACCTGTCGTGTGGCAATGGCTTTGCCGGTTCGCCCAGCGCGGGATGGCCCTGCCTGAGCGATGCGGTGTCGATCAACAAGGGCTGTTTTGGACATGGGCGCGGCATGTCGCAATGGGGCACGCAACGCTGGGCGCTGCAGCCCAAGGCTTGGCCCTGGATGGTGGATCACTATTTCAATGACAACGGCACGGGCAGTGGCTTGCGCACGGCGGTGATGAGCTCGCCTTTGCTGCTTGCCGATCTTGCAGCACAGCCTGCCGTCCTCGCGCCGGGAAGCAGCTTCCAGATTCTTGCCAATGCCAGTAATTCCGCCGGTGCGACGCATTCGCGCCTCTTGATTGGCGCAAGTCTCTATCGTGCAGGCGTCGGTTACTTGGATGATTCGGCCCATGATGCCGCGCTGGCATTGGCGCCTGGCACGACGGCCATCACACGCACGTTTGACGTACCCCCATCAAGCATCGATGGCAGTTACGACCTCTTGCTGTCGCTCTATCTCGACGTGGATGAGAACGGCAGCATTTCGGCTGCCGATCTTGCGCTGGCACTGGCGCGCATCAATGGTGCGGTGACGATCCAGACGCCACCGGTGTTTGACGGCTTCAGCGAAGGCTTCGAGGACGTTCCGCGTCCGGTGCCTTGATGGCGCAGACGACAACGGGGCGGTGTTGACCGCCCCGCTTCGCGATCGAATGATGCAACCGACTTACAGCAAGTGCGCAATCGCCGCGCGCTCTTCTTCCAGCTCGTTCAAGGTCTTGTTGATGGCCGCCTGACTGAACTCATCGATCGGCAGGCCTTCGACGCGGGTGTATTCGCCATTCGCCGTGGTCACGGCCACGCCGAACATCACGTCCTTGGGAATGCCATAGCTGCCATCGGATGGCACACCCATGGTCACCCACTTGCCCTCGCTGCCGAGCACCCAGTCGCGAATGTGGCAGATCGCGGCATTGGCGGCCGAGGCGGCCGATGACAAACCACGCGCTTCGATGATCGCCGCGCCACGCTTGCCGACTTTGGGGATGAAGGTGTTGGCGTTCCACTCGGCGTCGTTGATGGTGTCCTTGATGGACGCGCCATTGGCGACGGCGAAACGGTAATCGGGATACATGGTCGGGCTGTGGTTGCCCCACACCACCAGCTTGTCGATGTCGCCAACGGCCACGCCGGCTTTGATCGCCAACTGGCTGAGTGCACGGTTGTGGTCCAGGCGCAGCATGGCGGTGAAGTTCTTGGCCGGCAGATCGGGCGCCGACTTCATCGCAATGTAGGCATTGGTGTTGGCCGGATTGCCAACCACCAGCACCTTGACGTTGCGACTGGCGACGCGATTGAGCGACGCGCCTTGGGCGGTGAAGATCTTGGCGTTTTCCTGCAGCAGATCACTGCGCTCCATGCCCGGGCCGCGCGGGCGCGCGCCGACCAGCATCGCGATGTCGGCATCCTTGAAGGCCACGTCCGCATCATCAGTGCCGATCATGCCGGCCAGCAGCGGGAACGCGCAATCTTCCAGCTCCATCATCACGCCCTTGAGTGCGGCCTGGGCTTTTTCCATCGGCAACTCCAGCATCTGCAAGATGACGGGCTGATCCTTGCCGAGCATGTCGCCGGCGGCAATGCGGAACAGCAAGGAATAGCCGATCTGGCCGGCTGCACCGGTAACGGCAACGCGAACGGGGGCTTTCATGGAATATCTCCTGATGTGAGTGGGCAATGCACTGCGCAGGCAGCGAAAACGTCAGGCTGAATACGGCGCAGGCCGCATGAGGCACCGTGCACTTCCAAGCCTGGGCGGAAGCGCGGGCGTGTTTGAATCAATGCAACTGGCTGAAAAAGTTCTGGATCCGACGCAAGCCTTCATGCAAGGCCGCATCCGGGCAGGCGTAGGAAATACGCAAACCACGTGGTTCGCCAAACGCCGAACCCGGCACGCACGCGACCGCTTCGGCTTCGAGCAAGGCCGCACACAGATCGACATCGTTGTTGATCTTCAAGCCCGAGGGTTGATGCGTTTTGCCGAAGGCCACGCTGATGTCGGGGAACGCATAAAACGCGCCTTCCGGACGTGGGCAATGCACGCCGGGAATCTGCGCCAGCGCACTCAAGACGGCATCGCGCTTGTGGGAAAACTCCACGCACTTGGCGTCGGGAATGTCCTGCGGGCCGGACAAGGCTGCCGTGGCCGCCGCCGTCACGACTTCCGGCAGGCTGGTGATGTGATTGGAGTTGAGCGTGGTCAGGGCCTTCGCCACGACTTCGGACGCGGCACACAGGCCCACACGCCAGCCGGGCATGCCGTAGGTCTTGGAAAGCGAATCCACGACGATGGTGCGATCGCGCAGTTCAGGCCGCACATGCAAAACGCTGTGATAGCCCACGCCATCGAACACCATGCGGTTGTAGATGTCGTCGAGCACGATCCAGGTATCGGGGTGACGCGCCAACACATCCGCCAAGGCCGCGATTTCTTCACGGTGGTAGACCATGCCGGTCGGGTTCGAAGGATTGTTGAACAGGAACATCTTCGGTTTCTGCGCCAGCGCCGCATCCAATTGCGCTGGCGTGAGCTTGTAGTTCTGCTCCGGCGGGCACGGCAAGGTCAGGGCCTTGGCGCCGACGATGTCGGCCATGTCGAGGTAGGTGGTCCAGTACGGCGCCGGAAACGCGACGGTGTCACCCGGATTCAAAAGCGCTTCGAAGAGGTTGTACAAGACCTGCTTGGCGCCGATGCCGACACACAGATTGGCGCGTGTGTAACCCGGCAGGCCATTGCGTTCGAGGTGAACGAGAAAGGCATCCAGCAGCGCATCCGGGCCGCGATTGGAGCCGTATTGACCCGAATCCTTGTCCAAAGCGGCACGCGCGGCCGCGTAGACGTGTTCGCCGGGCAGGAAATTGGGTACGCCGATGGAAAAGCTGATGATGTCGCGCCCTTGTGCCTTGAGCTGCCGGGCTTTCTCGGCAATGACCATGATCGCGCTGGGCTTGGCGCTCCCCATGCGGTGGGCAAGTTGCGGCATCGAACGCTACCTCGTCAGTCCTGATTCCAATCCCGCATTCTACGCCTGAATCGCATCGTGCGGTGCAGCATGTCGGAGCAAGCCTGAACCCCTCTATGGGTTCAGGCTCGTAGGGGAAAGTCCGAACTCAACGCTTGTCGAGAATCGAATTCCATTGTGAAACACGATCTTGCTTGGCAGCCAGCACGGCGCTGGCATCACCGACGATGCGAATGGTTTCGATCACATCGCCACCTTGCACTGCATCAACCACCTTCTGATCCGCATCCCCAACAACCTTGCCGAACACGGTGTGCTTGCCGTCCAGCCACGAGCACGGCACGTGGGTCACGAAGAACTGGCTGCCATTGGTGCCCGGGCCGGCATTGGCCATCGACAACACGCCACGCTCATGCCGCAAGGCCGGTGTGCATTCGTCCTCGAACTTGTAGCCCGGGCCACCATTGCCCACGCCATTCGGGCAACCGCCCTGGATCATGAAGTCCGGGATCACCCGGTGGAACTTCAGGCCGTTGTAGTAGCCGCGCTGCGCCAGGTTGACGAAGTTGGCCACTGTCAGGGGCGTCTGGTCGGGCGTGAGATTCAGATGGATGGTGCCGCGATTGGTGACGATTTCGGCTTGCAGGGTGGACATGCTCGGGATTCCTGATGAATGGGATCGCCCATTGTAGTCGCCTGTCGCGCCGTGGCGATCCTCCTGTCGATGGATTCCCTCCAGCGCGGATACACAGCCTTTGGAGAGCCTGCCGGAACGTGTTTGCAAAGGCCTGCCTGAGCCGTGCGCAGCACGCCCGCTCGCGGTGGATGAGGACTGGGACTGGATGGGGATTCCCATTACAGTTTGCCCGGCGGAGATGGGGAAAGTAGATGCTCAGGTTGTGGCTCAGGGGTCTCGTGTTGCTGTGGACGTGCGTATCGACCGTCGCGCTCGCGGCGGGCGAACTACGCATGAGCCATCTTGCCGAGTCGCCGGCCATGGTCGATGGTCGCCCTGTGCTTGCCGCGCAGCCAGCCTTGCAAGCGGCGGACGCAGCGCACTGCCCTCGCCTCGACGCGGGGTGGATTGGTACGTGTTGCAACTGGCCTCGGATTGGCATGAAGACAGTGCGCCATTGCTGACGATTCGCGGCATCCTAACTGGCCGACTGGTGGTGTACACGCCACCGGATTACCTGCCGCAACAACGTTCGATGTTCGATGCCGTGCTCGATCCCGCGTTCTCACGCCGCGCCATGGTCTACCGACTGCCAGCCGATCTGCGCGCCGATCAACCCATCTTCGTGGCCGTCGGCAATCCCGGCCAACGCGTGCCACATCCAAGCCGGTTACAGCTATCACGGCGAGGATCTGCACTTTGTTCGTGCCAATACATTCTTGGTGTCGGTACAGATCTCGATGCTGCTGGTGATTGGCTGCTTCTGGCTGATCCTGCGCGAGCGCATCTATCTGTACTTCATCGCCTACCAGTTCTTTCTGGTGGTGTATGCAATGTCCCAATCCGGTGAACTCTATGCCTTGCCGGGCGGTGGACTCCTCGGTGCGGGCGAGCTCAAGTTCACCAACTGTCTGGCGTCACTGGTACCGGCGTTCGCCATTCGGATCCTGCTGGATTTTGCCCAGTTGCGCGCCCTCACGCCACGTCGGGCAAGGGCCTTGTGGGTGATGTGTCAGGCCTTTCTTGTGCTGGCGGCGTTGATGTGGCTGCCTTATTGGCTGAACTTGAATCGCACC
>DASSYF010000058.1:0-84504 GCA_035703435.1 Chiayiivirga sp.
GAGCGCGTGGCGACCGATCTCACCGACATGCCCGAGGCGCCACTCAAGATCATGATGAACGTGGCCAACCCCGAGCGTGCGTTCGATTTCGGCCAGTTGCCCAACGCGGGCATTGGTCTGGCGCGGTTGGAGATGATCATCGCCGCACACATCGGCGTGCATCCCAAAGCCCTGTTGGAATACGACGAGCAGGATTCCGAAACCCGCGCCAAGATCGATGCGCGCATTGCGGGTTACGGCGCTCCGGTGGAGTTCTACGTCAACCGTCTGGCCGAAGGCATTGCCACGCTGACCGCTTCAGTGGCGCCGCATCCGGTGATCGTGCGCCTGTCGGATTTCAAGTCCAACGAGTACGCCAACCTGATCGGCGGCAAGAATTACGAACCACACGAAGAAAACCCGATGATCGGCTTCCGTGGCGCCAGTCGCTACGTCGATCCAAGTTTTGCCGATGCCTTTGCGCTGGAGTGCCGTGCGGTGCTCAAGGTTCGCAACGATATGGGCCTGAGCAATCTCTGGGTGATGATTCCCTTCGTGCGCACGCTGGAAGAAGGTCGCAGGGTGATCGAGGTGCTGGCCGCCAATGGCCTCAAGCAAGGCGAGAACGACCTCAAGATCATCATGATGTGCGAGGTGCCGTCCAACGCCTTGTTGGCCGACGAGTTCCTCGACATTTTCGATGGCTTCTCGATCGGCTCCAACGATCTGACCCAGTTGACCCTGGGCCTGGATCGGGATTCCTCGATCGTTGCCAACTTGTTCGACGAGCGCAATCCGGCGGTCAAGAAACTCCTGTCGATGGCGATCAAGACCGCGCGGGCCAAGGGCAAGTACGTGGGCATCTGTGGTCAGGGCCCGAGCGATCACCCCGATCTGGCCGAATGGCTGATGGCCGAGGGCATCGAATCGCTTTCGCTCAATCCCGACACCGTGGTGGATACGTGGTTACGCTTGGCGCGAAAGAAGGCCGCGGGTTGAACGGCGCACTGGCCTTGCGGCATCAGAACGCGAAGGCCAGTGCGAAAACTCCCAGCATCAGGAAGGCGATGGCGATCTTGACCACGGCTCCAACCACCATGCCGATCCAGGTTCCGAGCCCCACGCGGGCTGCGGCGCCGGTCTGTCGTCCGTTCCAGTATTCACCGACGAAGGCGCCGATGAAGGGGCCGAGCAGGATGCCGATCAAGCCAAAAAACAGGCCCACCACGGTGCCCAGTGCGGCCCCGACCAAGGCCAGTTTGCTGGCGCCTACGCGCTTGGCGCCCATGAGGCTGGCGACGAGATCGGCGGCAATCGCGGTGGCGGTCAATGCGCCCAGAATCACCAAAGTCGGTATGCCGACGTGGGTAAAATCATCGCCCCAGGCCACCAGCAGGATGCCGGCAAACAGCAGCGGAATGCCGGGCAGGGCGGGCAAGACGACGCCAGCCAGTCCGATCAACATCAAGATGACGCCGATCGTGATCAGGATGATGGAGAGTGTCATGTGGATTCCCAGGTTCAGTGCGCGCGCATCATGGCGTAGCTTGGCTGTATCGAACTTCAAGCGCAGCCTTGGCGGCGCCGTCACAAGGACGATGCATCCCCATGCAAAGTGACGCACGCTTGATCGAAATCGAAACCCGCCTGGCCTTCCAAGAACAAGGCCTGAGTGAGTTGAGCGATGTCGTGCATCGCCAGGGCAGGGAGCTGGATGCGCTGCGCCGCGCGCTGGCGGCCGCCCATGCCGACCTCGATGCCCTGCGTGAGCGCACAGCCGGCGCTCCGCTTCCAGAACCACCCCCACCGCATTACTGACCGACGATGAGTAACTCGCTCAAGGATCAACTGCTGAAGCTGGGCTTCAAACAGGCCGCGCCCGCCAAGCCGCGTCCCGAGCGCGACGAGCGCGCGCCCGCGCGTGGTGCGAAATCGACCGCGCCTTCGCGAAAAGTCCAGCGTGCGCGCCCGGCTGCCGAAATGGATCTGGCCAAAGCCTTCGCGATCCGCGCGCAGAAGGAAAAGGACGAGCGCATCGAAGCCGAGCGTCTGCGTCAGGACGAGGAGCGTCGCCGGCGCGAAGGCAAGGCCAAGCTCACCGAGTTTCTGCAAACGGCGCGTCGCAACGACGACAAGGCCGAGATTGCCCGACACTTCGAATATGGCGGCAGGATCCGACGCATCTACGTCAACGCCGATCAGCTCAAGGCACTCAATGCCGGCGAGTTGGCCGTGGTGCAACTGGCGGGACGTTACCACCTGGTCTCCTCCGAGGATGGCGTGCAGGCCGAAACGCTGCTTCCCGGAAGCCTTGCGCTCAGCGCCGGCACGGCCGAGCCGGCGGTGCCGGAAGGCTATGACGATCCGAAGTTTCAGGTGCCCGACGATCTGGTCTGGTGAGGACGATCAGCTCGTCCGCGTAGCGCCGAATACCGGCGATCAGGCCACGGTCAAAGGCGTGAGGGAAGCTTGGCCATCAATACCAAGAGCGCCGTAGCGATCGGCCCCAGCAACAAGGAAATCAGAAACCAGATGAGGCCGCTGCGATTTTTGCCCTGCGCCAAGCCCGCATTGAGCAAGGCCAGGGTGAGCCAGCCGACGGTGTAGCCCGGATCGATGACCGTGACGTTCATGGCATGGGCTTACAGCGCACGGAAGACGAGGCTGGCGTTGGTGCCGCCAAAACCAAAGCTGTTGGACATCACCGTGCGCAGGGCACCCTCGCGCGTGTCACGCAAGATCGGATAGCCGTTGGCGCCCTCGTCGAGGGTTTCGATATTGGCCGAGGCCGCCATGAAGCCATCACGCAGCATCAGCAGGCTGTAGATCGCCTCGTGCACGCTGGCGGCGCCGAGCGAGTGGCCGGTCAAGGCCTTGGTCGAGGACAGGGGTGGCACGGCGCCGCCAAATGCCTCACGCACCGCCTTCAGCTCCACCAGATCACCGGCGGGCGTCGAAGTGCCGTGGGTGTTGAGGTAATCGATCGACGCCAGTCCATCGCCTTGGCCTTCGATTCCGGCCAGCGCCATGCGCATGCAGCGCACCGCGCCTTCGCCGCTGGGCGCCACCATGTCGGCGCCATCGGAAGTGACGCCGTAACCCACCAGTTCGGCATGGATGCGCGCACCGCGTGCCTTGGCGTGTTCGTAATCCTCCAGCACCAACATGCCGCCGCCGCCGGCAATGACGAAGCCGTCGCGGTGAGCGTCGTAGGGGCGCGAGGCCCGCGTTGGCGCATCGTTGCTGCCGCTGGACAGGGCACCCATGGCGTCGAACATCACCGTCAGGCCCCAATGCAGTTCTTCGCCACCGCCCGCCAGGACGACATCCTGCACACCGTGGCGGATCATGTCGGCGGCGGCACCGATGCAGTGGGCCGAGGTGGCGCAGGCCGCGGAAATGGAATAGCTCACGCCGAGGATGCTGAACGCGGTGGCCAACGAGGCCGACACCGTGGAGCACATTGTGCGCGGCACCATGTAGGGGCCGACCTTGCGCACACCTTTCTCGCGCAGCAAATCACCGGCGGCAATCTGCCATTGCGCCGAGCCGCCACCGGAGCCTGCAATCACGCCGGTGCGGGGATGGGAAACTTGATCGGGTGACAGTCCGGCATCGGCAATCGCATCGCGCATCGAAACGTAGGCAAACGCCGCTGCATCGCCCATGAAGCGCTTGAGCTTGCGGTCGATAACCGCGTCCAAGTCGATCTGCGGCACGCCAGCAACCTGACTGCGCAGACCGAGTTCGGCATATTCGGGCACCGATTGCAGTCCGCTCCGGCCTTCCCGCAGTGCGGAACTGACCGTGGCCAGATCATTGCCCAAGGGCGATACCACGCCCATGCCGGTGACGACGACCCTGCGCATCATGTGCTTTCCGTTGACTGAAACAATCCCACGCGCAAGTTCTTGGCCTCGTAAATCAGGGTGTCATCGACATAGGTCTGACCGTCGGCGATTACAAGGGCAAGCTTGCCGCGCAGGATGCGACGAACGTGAATTTCATAACGCACGATCTTGGCATTGGGCAGTACCTGCCCGCTGAACTTGACCTCACCCACGCCCAGCGCACGCCCACGACCCGGTTCACCCAACCACGGCAGGTAGAAGCCGGTGAGCTGCCACATCGCATCCAGTCCCAGACAGCCCGGCATCACCGGATCGCCTTCGAAATGACAGGCGAAAAACCAAAGGTCGGGGTGCACGTCGAACTCGGCCACGATCAGGCCTTTACCGTACGATCCGCCTTCCTCGGCAATGTGGGTGATGCGATCAAACATCAACATCGGTGGCGCCGGCAGGCGCGCGTTTCCTGGCCCGAACATCTCGCCGCGGGCGCAGGAGAGCAGTTGTTGATGATCGAAGGAACTGGGACGCGTCATGAGCTCGGACAATGGCGGAAACATCCAAGTTTGCCTGTTTGTGCCGCGCTTGTCGTGCATGAATTTCCGTCAGGCAAACATGCG
Organism: Chiayiivirga sp.; assembly: GCA_035703435.1. Classification (GTDB taxonomy): domain Bacteria; phylum Pseudomonadota; class Gammaproteobacteria; order Xanthomonadales; family Xanthomonadaceae; genus Denitratimonas. The sequence goes on from DASSYF010000058.1 coordinate 4,448, forward strand.
TTGCCGTATGGCTGGCGCGGATCATCGCCCGCGCCATGGCTGGATCACGCCGTGGGAGCCAATCCGCTTGAAGGTATGGCCGACAATCGCCGGGCGGCGAGCAGCAGAAGCCACGTCACCAGCACGAAGGGCAGGGTCATTGCCGGCAGGCCCAAGGGCTCCAGCGCTGCCGCCAGCGCCGCCGCGGCAAATGGCGTGATGGCAGCGCCCGCGAGCGCATAGGCCAAACTGGCCGTGGTCTTCGGTAGAAACACCGTGGCCAATGCGATAGCCACCAGCACACTGTTGAACCCGTACACGCCGCCATGGATGGCAACTTCTGGCGTGCCCATGCTCCAGGCCACCAGCGCACCCACGAGCGAGGCCAAAAGCGCCACGACGCACGCGCGCGGCGATGCAACCAACAGTCCGGAAAAAAACAATACGCCGGTTGCCACGCTGCCCTGAAAAAACACCTGCGCCAGCCCCATGAAACTGCCGCGGAACAGTGTCGTTGCAGTCACCATGCCCTCCATGTCGGCGGTGTGTGGCGGGGCCGCAGCAAACAGAATTCCGGCCGGTTGCAGGTAGCCAAAGCGCGCACTGGCGAGAAAGACACATAAACAAATCAACACGAACGGCGCCGTGAGCACGGGCAGCTTCCACGCTTCGAATGCTGCCAGCATGGCGGCCATCACGAGGCTGGAACAGGCGGCTGCCACGATCAGGCAGGCCCAGGTCACGGCATTGCCTTCAAGGAAGGTCAGCATGGCAATGGCCACCAGCGCGCCATTGAAGCCGTACATGCCCGAACGCAACAGGTTCCGCTCGGCGCCCAGCGCCATCGCAGACAGGGTGGACGAGCAGGTGCCGACCAAGGCAGCCAGCGCCATGCGCCAATCATTGGCGGCAATGCCCAAGGTGAACAAAAAGCCGGCGTGGGCGCTGTTCTGGAACATCACCTGTCCCATGCCGCGCAGCAGCATGCCGAAAAAGCTGGGCAGGTTGATGGGAAGATCGTTGGCTGCGGCCGAGTCAGCCTGGGTGGAATGTGACATGGCCGTGGATCGTATCGAGATGAGTGGCGGATGGGGTGGGATTCGAACCCACGGTAGTGTCTCCACTACGCCGGTTTTCAAGACCGGTGCCTTAAACCGCTCGGCCACCCATCCGCAAGAACTGAACATTGTCGCATTGTCACGCCGGCGACGCCGGTTTGACTCGGGGCTTCCTGCCCCTCGCCCCTTCGGGGCCATCGACTGCGTCGATGTTGGCGATGGCTCCTGCCATCGCACTCAAGACCGGTGCCTTGAACCGCTCGGCCACCCATCCGCAAGAACTGAACATTGTCGCATCGTCACCCCGGCGACGCCGGTTTGACTCGGGGCTTCCTGCCCCTCGCCCCTTCGGGGCCATCGACTGCGTCGATGTTGGCGATGGCTCCTGCCATCGCACTCAAGACCGGTGCCTTGAACCGCTCGGCCTAACCCGTCAGCTATTGTCGCTGGCTTCGACGTCGTTGTCAGTACTTCGATGTTGCATCGACAACACGTGTCGAATTGGCTCGTGTTTCGTAGCAATTGAGCTTGCTCCATTGCCTGCCGCGCAAGCTCGGCAGCTACGCCAGGTTCGGACAATTTGAGGACCGGATCATGACTGGCTGATTTTCACGTCCGACACGCCAATCAATCCGGACGGTCACGCTCGGAAATTCCGCGCTGCGGGCTGAGGAGCCAAGGGGCGGTTCCATTCGTTGGAGATGCCAGGAAGTGTGAAGTGATTCACATTGCTGGCGCAGGTCGCGATCGGGGTTATACTCAACTCGGGAAGGCATTCAGAGGCGTGTCGCGTGCGCGCTGGCGGTTCAACCTTCAGGTCTGACGAACAACGGGGAGTTTGGCGTGGACATCGCAGAGCTTTTGGCATTTTCGGTCAAGAACAAGGCTTCGGACCTGCACCTTTCGGCTGGCTTGCCGCCGATGATTCGAGTCGATGGCGACGTGCGTCGCATCAACATTCCGGCCTTGGACCACAAGCAGGTTCACGCCTTGGTTTACGACATCATGTCGGACAAGGTGCGACGTGATTACGAAGAATTTCTTGAAGTCGATTTCTCCTTCGACATCCCGGGTCTGTCGCGTTTTCGCGTCAATGCCTTCACCCAGAATCGGGGCGCCGGGGCGGTGTTTCGTACCATTCCGTCCGAGGTGCTGACGCTCGATGATCTGGCTGCGCCCAAGGTGTTTCGCGAGATCATCGATCAGCCGCAAGGTTTGATCCTGGTGACGGGCCCAACCGGTTCGGGCAAGTCGACCACGCTGGCCGCGATGATCGACCACATCAACAAGAAGGAATACGCGCATATCCTCACGGTGGAAGATCCGATCGAGTTCGTTCACACCTCGAACAAATGTCTGATCAACCAGCGCGAAGTGCATCGCGATACGCATGGCTTCAACGAGGCCCTGCGTTCGGCCTTGCGTGAAGACCCCGACTACATCCTGGTCGGCGAGTTGCGAGACCTGGAAACCATCCGTTTGGCGCTCACCGCGGCCGAGACCGGTCACTTGGTGTTTGGCACCTTGCATACGAGTTCGGCCGCCAAGACCATCGACCGTGTGATCGACGTGTTTCCTGCTGGCGAAAAGCCGATGGTGCGTTCGATGTTGTCCGAGTCCTTGCGCGCGGTGGTTTCGCAGTCCTTGCTCAAGCGTGTAGGCGGTGGCCGCGTAGCGGCGCACGAGATCATGGTGGCGGTGCCGGCCATTCGAAACCTGATCCGTGAAGACAAGGTGGCGCAGATGTATTCGGCCATCCAGACCGGCCAGAACGTCGGAATGCAGACGCTCGATCAGTGTTTGCAGGATCTGGTCAAGCGTGGACTGATCACGCGCATGTCGGCACGCGAGTACGCCAAAGACAAGCGCCTGTTCGAGTGACATCCGGCTGTGGGGAGTCGGCAATAGTGAATTGTTGCGTCAAAGCATTGCAGTTACGGTCGATTCGGGCAGAGCTTCATGGGTCATCCAATGTCCGATTTCCGGCCCCATAAGGAATCCTCATGAGCACGGTCGACTTCACCTCATTCCTCAAGTTGATGGCGCACAAGAAGGCGTCCGACTTGTTCATCACGGCCGGTGCTGCGCCGTCGATGAAAGTGCACGGCAAGATCATGCCGATCACCCAGCAGCCGTTGACGCCGCAGCAAAGCCGCGACCTGGTGCTCAACGTGATGACGCCGAGTCAGCGCGAGGAATTCGAGAAAACGCACGAATGCAACTTCGCCATCGGCGTGTCCGGTGTCGGACGCTTCCGCGTGAGCTGTTTCTATCAGCGCAACCAGGTCGGCATGGTTTTGCGTCGCATCGAGACCAAGATCCCGTCGATCGATGAGCTGAGTCTGCCCGCGATCATCAAGACCTTGGCCATGACCAAGCGCGGCATCATCATCTTCGTGGGTGCCACCGGTACCGGCAAATCGACCTCACTGGCGGCGATGATCGGCTATCGCAATCAGAACTCCACCGGTCACATCATCACCATCGAAGACCCGATCGAATACGTTCACCGGCATGAAGGTTGCATCGTCACCCAGCGTGAAGTCGGCATCGATACCGACAGCTGGGAAGCGGCACTCAAGAACACCCTGCGCCAAGCACCGGATGTCATCATGATCGGCGAGGTGCGTACCCGCGAAGGTATGGATCACGCCATCGCCTTTGCCGAAACCGGCCACTTGTGCCTGTGCACCTTGCACGCCAACAACGCCAACCAGGCGATGGACCGCATCATCAACTTCTTCCCCGAGGATCGTCGCAGCCAGTTGTTGATGGACCTGTCACTCAACCTCAAGGGCGTGGTGGCACAGCAGCTCATCCCCACGCCGGACGGCAAGGCGCGCCGCGTGGCGATGGAGGTTCTGCTCGGCACGCCGCTGGTGCAGGACTACATCCGCGATGGTGAAGTGCACAAGCTCAAGGACGTGATGAAGGAGTCGGTGCAACTCGGCATGAAGACCTTCGACCAGAGCCTGTTCGAGCTGTATCAGGCGGGCGAAATCACCTACGAGGACGCACTGCGTTACGCCGACTCGGCCAACGAAGTTCGCCTGCGCATCAAATTGGCGCAAGGTGGCGATGCACACACGCTGGCCCAGGGTCTGGATGGTGTGGAAGTGGTGGAAACGCGTTGAAGCCTGCGGCCCTGTCTGACTACAGGCGGGGCGGGGTTTGTTTGGCTTCGACCGTTGTGTTCCGCAGCGCGAGGGCGTGGTGCCGTAGCGCGTAATCCATGATCGGTGTGGATTACGCGTTTGCCAGCGCCTCCAACACGGCCATGCGCACGGCCACGCCGTTGGAGACTTGTTCCAGGATCACCGACTGCGGACCGTCCGCAACGGCGTCGGCGATTTCCACGCCACGGTTCATCGGGCCAGGATGCAACACGATGGCATCAGGCTTGGCCAAGGCAAGGCGCTCGGGCGATAGGCCCCAATCGCGGTAGTACTCCTCCAGCGAGTTGACCAAACCTTCATCCATGCGTTCACGCTGCAGGCGCAACATCATCACCACATCGCAACCATCAAGCGCCGCATCCAGCGTGTCGAAAATGCGCGCTTTGGCGAAGCAATCTTCGGCGTCGGGCAGCAGGGTTTGCGGGCCACACAAACGCAATTCACCGACATTGAGCAGACGCAAGGCCTCCGCATCCGAGCGCGCCACGCGCGAATGACGGATGTCCCCGACGATGGTCACCGTCAGGCGTGAAAAGTCCTTGCCCTTGTGTTGGCGGATGGTGAGCATGTCGAGCAGCCCTTGGGTCGGGTGCGAGTGCTGCCCATCACCGGCGCTGACCACGCTGCTGCCAGGCAGGGCCGCAGCGGCAAGGGCCGCAGGTACGCTGCTGTGGGCGTGGCGAACCACGAACAAGCTGGCGCCCATTGCCTCAAGGTTGCGCAGGGTATCGACCAAGGTCTCGCCCTTGCGCGTTGAGGAGCTTTCCGCTTCGAAATTCAGTACATCCGCACCGAGGCGTTCGGCGGCGAGTTGAAACGAAGCGCGGGTGCGAGTGGAGGGTTCGAAGAAGAGGTTGGCGACAGTCAAGCCGCGCAATGGACGGTGACTGCTGCGGCGCAGGGCATCGGGCCGCAGCGATTGGGCCGAATCGAGCAGGGCGCGCAGGGTGGCCGGGGTCAGGTCCGCAAGGCTGAGCAGGTGGCGCATGATGAAGTCCGAGGTGAAAAATATCAGGGCGAGGGCAGGCTTGGTTCGCCAAACCAGCGTTCCAGGATGACCTGCGCGGCTACGGCGTCGAGCGCGCGCGCATCACGGCGGCGCGCCTGCCCGTTGCGGCGGCTTTCGGCAAAACGTCGATCGGCCTCACGCGAGCTGGAGCGCTCATCCACCAGATCCACCGGCAAGGCAAAGCGTTCGCCGGCTTCACGCGCGAAGCGGCGGGCAAGGTGGGTGGCCAATTGCGCTTCACCGTCGAGTGTGAGCGGTTCGCCGACGACGATCCGGTCCGGTCGCCACTCCCGCACCAGTGCTGTCACGGCGCTCCAGTCCGGGCCCTGATCGGTCGCAGCCACCATGGCGATGGCGCGAGCGCTACGGGAAAGGGTATTACCGACGGCAACCCCGATGCGACGCGCGCCGACATCGAAGGCAAGAAGACACAGCGGAGAGGCCGGAGCATCGTTCATGCGTGGCCGCTATAGCTACTCAAGGCACTGGGGTCGATGCCGATCAGACGCGTGGCGGCGTTCCAGCGTTGCTCCAATGGCACCTCGAACACGATCGTGGCGTCGGCATCAACGGATAGCCAGGCATGTTGCTGAAGTTCGGTTTCAAGCTGCTGCGCACTCCAGCCGGCATAGCCCAGCGCAATCAGCGCGTGGCGCGGGCCTTGGCCATGCGCCAAGGACTCAAGCACATCGCGCGAGGTGGTGAGCTGGATTTCATCGGAAATGGTGAAGGTGGATTCGAACGGCCCCGTGTCCGGGCTGTGCAGCACGAAGCCACGTTCGGGTTCCACCGGCCCACCATTGAGCACCGGCCGGGAAGCCAGACTCGAATCGATGTCGTGGAATCCCATTTGAGCCATGAGTTCACCCAAGGTGAAGGCCGAGGTGCGATTGAGCATCAGGCCCATGGCGCCATCGGCGCTGTGATGGCACAAAAGTGTGACGCCACGGCTGAAGTTCGGGTCGTCCAGTCCCGGCATGGCGATCAGGAAATGGTTGGCGAGGGAAACAGGCGCGTGCATGGTGCCATTGTAGTGCGCGCTCGGTAGTGCGCGCTCGCGGCATCGCCTCAACGGCTCTGCATCGTGGCTCCGGGCAGGTAGTGCCACGTGCGGGTGATATGCAGGATGTCGGTGCCGTCACCGGTGTCGGGCAAGGGGCCGAATGGCTCGGCCAGTCGCACGGTGCGTTGCGCTGCTTCATCCAGCACCGCAATGCCGCTGGGCTGGACCAGGGTGATGCCTTCCACGCTGCCGTCGCGCCGCACGGCCACCGTCATCACCAGTTGGCCCACCAGACTGCGGCGACGTGCCTCGTCCGGATAGTTGAGGTTGCCGATGCGCTCAACCCGTGCCTGCCACGCGCGCAGGTAGGCGGCGTAGGCGTATTCCTTGGTATTGGCCGAGACGAACTTGCGTTTTGGGCGCTTGGCGTATTGTTGTTCGCGACGTTCGACCGAGGCCGCAAGGCGTGCCATTTCCAGACTGCGCTCGATCATTTCCCGACTGGTGGGCAGGGGCACGCTGGGTGCCGCCACGACGTGCTGGTTGTCGACCTGCTGCGTGTTGGCTTCGACCGAAGTGAGCATGGCGTCGCGTGCATGTTCGCGTGGCTTGGGCGCACCCGCCTCCAATGGCGTGGGTGCCAAGCCTGGGGCAGGGTTCGGTGCCGGTGCGGGCTGCATTTCACTGGGACGCTTTGCGTCTTCGGACTCACCACCGCCGGACTGATTGGCTTGTGCCAGGAAGTCAGCCTTGTCGGGTGCTTCATTGGAATGGGTCTGGACCAGGATCACGTCCAGTGTCGGCACCACCGGTGCCGGGTCGTCGATGCTGAAGCCAATCCCCAGCGCCAGGACGCCGTGGGCAATGAGCGAAAACACCAAGGTGGCTGAGAGCCGGTCGGTGCTGGTGATGCGGGGGCCTTGGCTCACGCCAGCGAAGCCTCGATTCGCGCGAACAGATCGCCTGCGATATTCAGCCCGAACTGGGCGTCCAGTTCACGCATGCACGTGGGGCTGGTGACATTGACCTCGGTCAGCCAGTCACCGATCACGTCCAGCCCCACCAGGCGCATGCCACGGCGCTTGAGTTCAGGGCCGACCTGGGCGGCAATCCAGCGATCGCGGTCGCTCAACGGCCGGCCTTCACCCCGGCCGCCAGCGGCCAAGTTGCCGCGGAACTCATCGCCTTGCGGGATTCGTGCCAGACAGAACGGGACCGGTTCACCGTCGATCAGCAGGATGCGTTTGTCGCCGTGCACGATCTCGGGCAGGTAGGACTGTGCCATGGCGAGCTGGCGCCCGTTGCCAGTCAGTGTTTCCAGGATGACATTGAGGTTGGCATCGCCCGCACGAGCGCGGAAGATCGAGCGCCCGCCCATGCCATCGAGTGGCTTGAGCACGCAATCACCGTGTTCGGCCACAAACGCTTTGAGAAGCGCAGCATCACTGCTGACCAGGGTGGGTGGGCAACACTGCGGGAACAGCAGTGCGGCCAGCTTTTCGTTGAGGTCACGCAGGCCTGCCGGATCGTTCACGACGCACAGCCCTTCGCGCTGTGCCAACGACAGGATCTGGGTGGCGTGCAGATAGGCCGCATCCACCGGTGGGTCCGTGCGCATGAAGGCCACATCGAAGTCAGTCAGTGCTTGCCAGCGCGCGGGCTGCGCATCAAACCAGTGCTTTGGATCGTCGTGAACCTGGAGTGGCGTGACTCGTACCTGAGCCTGCCCGGCTTGTATCGCCAAGTCGCCAACCGATGCCACGTGGATACGGTGGCCACGTCGCTGCGCCTCCAGCAATAGCGCGAAGCTGGTGTCCTTGCTCACCTTGATCGACCCAATGGGGTCCATCACCACGATCACGTCCAGCGTCACAAATTCTCCGCGAAAGCCTTTACTCGTCGTGTTGCGAGCGCTCATCTATAGTAGCATCGCCACGACGCGTGATGGTTTTTAACCCAGCATGCCTTGACAGGTGATGGCATCCGTTGCGATATAGCAACCGTGGCGCGGCCAATCCTGCGACCGTGGACGAGAGGGACCATTGGATGGATGAAAATACAGGCAATCTGACGGGGCTGCGGGTCATGGTGATCGATGACTCCAAGACCATCCGGCGTACCGCGGAGACTCTCCTGAAGAAGGAAGGCTGTGAAGTGTTCACGGCCACCGATGGTTTCGAGGCATTGTCAAAAATTGCGGACCATCGGCCGCAGATCATCTTCGTGGACATCATGATGCCGCGACTGGATGGTTATCAGACCTGCGCCTTGATCAAGAACAATCAACTGTATCGCTCCACGCCGGTCATCATGCTGTCATCGCGGGATGGCTTGTTCGACAAGGCCAAGGGGCGAATTGTGGGTTCCGAGCAATACCTCACCAAGCCCTTTACCCGAGAGGAGCTACTCTCGGCCATCAAGCGGTATGTAACGCAGGACTGAGTGTGAATTCGTGTGGGGGGGACATGGTACAGACGAATCCAAGCAAGACCGTATTCGATAAATTCCTTTGCCTTGTGGTGTGGCGTGGGAACGACGTGGGTGTCATAACCGCCACGTCGCGTGGCAGGTTTGGGCTGATGGAGGATCACGATGAGTGACGTCCTTGCGCCATTTTTGGTGTTGGCCGATTACGAGCGGCGCAGTCTTGGACACGTGGCGGGCGTGCCGGATCAAATCGACGCCCCCGGAATGTGGCGCGGTATCGCGTTCCGTATCGGCACGCGGCGGCTCGTCGCCGGCTTTACCGACATCATCGAAATCATTTCCGTGCCACCCTTGACCCCGGTTCCGGGCGGTGAGGGCTGGTTGCTCGGTGTTGCCAACCTGCGCAGCTCCTTGTTGCCGGTGGTCGATCTCAAACAGTATCTTGAAGGCGAGCGTACCGTGCAGCAGGCCGGTACGCGGGCCTTGGTGATTCGCCAAAGCGGCGGTGATGTGGCCGTGCTGATCGATGAATTGATTGGTCAGCGAAATTTCAATCAAAGTCAGTTGGTGTCCAGTGAGGACATCGGAACCGGTGGCTACTCCCCTTACGTACGACAGGCCTATCGCATGGGCGAGGTCGTGTGGGGGGTTTTCGACATGGCACGATTGACACGTACGCCGGAGTTCCGGCAGGCAGCTGCCGCGTAAGGCGGCGTACTACGACGTATTCCAGGGTGAGGTTTTTGCAATGAGCACATTGGGCGCAGGCACTGGCAAAGAACGCAGCGGAATGATCAATTTCTGGATCTTCCTGCTGGTCATCGCACTCCTGGCATTGATTGCCAACGCAGTGTTGTCTACCAAGTATTCGGGCGAGGAAGCCAGTGCCCGCGACAAGGTGGCCGACATTCGCGTGCTGTCACAGCAGATCGCCAAGGCCGCGCAGGACGCGGCCTCCGGTGGTGTGGATGCCTTCGACGAGTTGGCACAAACACGAACCCGGGTTCAAACGAACCTCGACGCGCTCAACAAAGGTAGCGATGACAACCCCGGCTACGCGGGCGGCAAGGTGGTCGGCGTACCTCTGCAGCGCGTCACCGAAACCTGGAAGACCATGGATGCGGCCGCCGGACGCATTCTGGACAGCCGCGAACTGGTCTTGGGTTTGACCGAGACCGCTGAAAAATTCGCCAGCAACGTGCCGCTCATTCAGGCCGAGATGGACGAAGTGGTGCGATCCATGGGTGAAGCAGGCAACGCGACCTTCGCGCAATTGTCGATGGCCTACCGCCAGATCGTGTTGGCCGACCGCATGCTGCGCCACGTGGCCCAGATCCGTCAGGGCGGCACCGCAGCCACCTCGGCTGCTGATCGCTTCTCGCGTGATGCGACCTTGTTCAGTCAGGTGCTCGATGGCCTGCTGAACGGATCGGCGGAACAGAACATCAAGCGCGTCGACAGCAACGCCGCCCGCCAGTCACTCGCTCGCGTGTCCACGCTGTATGGTGAGATCGAGCAGAACATCGACTCCATTCTGGCGTCCTCGTCCCAGTTGCTGGAGGTGAAGAACTCCGCGGACGAAATCTCGCAATCATCGGTCGAGTTGCTGCAGGGCGCCGAAAACCTCAACAAGTCCTTCACCAACCTGCCTGCCAGCCGTGCCTTCCCGAACGTCTGGATTGGTATTGCGGCCGGTATCGCCGCCATCGTCGCCATCCTCGGCCTGTTGTTCACTCTGTATCGCGATCAGGTCAAGCGCTTCCGCGTCACCCAGGAATTGAACCAGCGTAATCAGGAAGCCATTCTGCGACTGCTGGACGAAATGGGATCGCTGGCAGAAGGCGACTTGACGGTACGCGCAACGGTGACCGAAGACATCACCGGCGCGATCGCGGACTCGATCAACTTCGCCGTCGAAGCTCTGCGATCACTGGTAACAACGATCAACGAGACCGCCGTGCAGGTGGCGGCCGCTGCTCAGGAAACCCAGGCGACCGCGATGCATCTGGCCGAAGCCGCCGAGCATCAGGCGCAGCAGATTACCTCGGCATCGGCTGCGATCAACGAAATCGCGGTCTCGATCGACGAAGTGTCCAAGAACTCCGCCGAATCGGCCGACGTGGCCCAGCGCTCGGTGCAGATCGCCGCCAAGGGCGCTGAAGTGGTGCGTCAGACGATTCAGGGCATGGACTCGATCCGTGACCAGATTCAGGAAACCTCGAAGCGAATCAAGCGACTGGGTGAAAGTTCGCAGGAAATCGGCTCGATCGTGGAACTGATCAACGACATTGCCGAGCAGACCAACATCCTGGCACTGAACGCCGCCATTCAGGCCGCATCGGCCGGTGAGGCCGGTCGCGGATTCGCGGTCGTGGCCGACGAAGTGCAGCGCCTCGCAGAACGCTCCGCCAACGCCACCAAGCGAATTGAAACCCTGGTGCAGACGATTCAGGCCGACACCAACGAAGCGGTGAGTTCGATGGAACAAACCACCGCCGAGGTGGTGGCCGGTGCACGTCTGGCCGAGGACGCCGGTTTGGCACTGGGCGAAATCGAGAAAGTGTCGAACGACCTGGCTGACTTGATTCAGAACATCTCCGAAGCCGCGCGTCAGCAGTCGGCTGCCGCCACCAACATTTCGGCCACGATGAACGTGATTCAGGAAATCACCACGCAAACCTCGGTCGGCGCCAGTCAAACCGCCGAATCGATTGGAAACCTCGCCCAGCTCGCCGCCGACCTGCGTCGTTCGGTCGCCGACTTCAAGCTGCCGGGTTAAGGTCGGGACGGACAGGAGAGACGAGTCCTCATGGTCACACTCGCAACAGCAAGCTCGACGAACGGCGGTCGTCCGATGGACGATGCCGAATTCGAGCGCTGGGCGCGTCTCTTGGAGACGCGCACGGGTGTGATCGTGCCGCCCGAGCGCAAGCCTTTTCTTGAGACCGGACTGCGCCGGCGCATGCGTGCCACCGGCCACACCCAGTTCGACAGCTACTACGACAGCGTTTCGACCGGGACGGGTGGAGCACTGGAGTGGGCCTCGCTGGTTGATCACCTGACCGTGCACGAGACGCACTTTTTCCGCCACCCGCCATCGTTTGATCTCATCCGTGCTCAATGGTTGCCGCAGTGGCTGGCCAAAGCCGCCCCCGACGACTCCGTACATGCCTTGTCGGTAGGGTGTTCGACCGGTGAGGAAGCGTACTCGTTGGCGCTGCTGCTGGATGCCGAATTGGCCAAGTGCTCACCGGTGCATCGATTTGGCGTCACCGCAACGGATGTGAGTCAGTCGGCGCTCAGTGTGGCGCGCACGGCCGAGTACCCGATGCGGCGCTATGCCGAACTGCCGGCGGCGTTTCGCGCGGGTGTCGAGGTACTTTCCGATGGCGAGAATTTTCGCATCAACGAACGTTTGCGCAAGCGCGTGGGCTTTGCTTGCGTCAACCTGCTGCACGCCTCGCGCGCGCCGTTGCGCAAGTTGGACATCATTTTTTGCCAGAACGTCCTCATCTATTTCGCACGTGAACGCAGGCGCGAGTTGCTCGATGGTCTTGCGGGGCTGGTTCAGCCCGGAGGCTTGCTGGTGCTGGGCCCAGGAGAGGCGCCCGGTTGGAGCCATCCGCTCATGCGCAAGACGGGTGGTCCACAAACCCTGGCTTTCGTCAGGAACATGTAAAGAGACCTGGGAATGACGCCGCAAGACGACATCGATTACACCACCCTGACTTGGGTCAAAGGCGAGCTCGACGAGACCTTGAAACAGGCCCGTCAGGCGCTGGAGGCCTATGTCGAGGATTCCGCCGACGCTAGTCAGATCCGCTTCTGCGCGACCTATCTGCATCAAGTACAAGGCACATTGCGGATCGTGGAGTTGTACGCCGCGGCGATGGTGGCCGAAGAAATGGAGCAGCTGGCAACGGCCTTGCTCGATGGATCGGTGACCGACCGTGATGAAGCCTGCGCGGTGCTGATGCGCGGCATCATGCAGCTGCCCGATTACCTGGAGCGCTTGCAGAGTGGGCACAAAGACGTGCCCATCGTTTTGCTGCCGCTGCTCAACGACCTGCGCGCCGCGCGCGGTGAGAAGGGCCTGAGCGAGATTGTCCTGTTCACGCCGGACCTGAGCCGGGATTTGCCAGCCAGTGCCGGTGGCCCGGCGCAGCCCCTGCCGGAAGCCGAACTGCGGCAACGCGCCGAAGTACTGCGCAGCCAGTTCCAGCTGGCCTTGCTCAAGTGGTTCCGCAACGATGATGTCGATGCCAACCTGCAGCGATTGACCGATGCGTGCGACCAGTTGATTGCGGTCACGTCCGAGATCGAGGCGCGACGGCTGTTCTGGGTCACGGGCGGCGTGCTGGAAGCCTTGCGCGCCAAGGCGTTTGAGCCCAGCAAGGACCTCAAGCAGTCGGTCGGCAAAGTCGAGCGTGAGATCAAGCGTCTGGCTGATGCGGGGGAGAAAAGTTTCCGCGCCGATCCGCCCCATGAGCTGACGCGCAACCTGTTGTATTTCGTTGCGCATGCGCCGACCGATCATGGTCGCATCGGCGAGTTGCGCGACGTGTTCCGTTTGGGAGCGATGCTGCCCAGTCAGGAAGAAGTCGAACATGCGCGTGGCAGCATGTCGGGGCACAACCGTTCGCTGCTGGACACGGTCTCGGCTGCGATCAAGGAAGACTTGCTGCGGGTCAAGGATGCGCTCGATCTGCATATGCGCAATCCCTCGGCCGTCAGTGATCAACTGTCCGGACAAGCCGAAGTTCTTGAGCGTGTTGGCGACACCCTGGGCATGCTGGGTCTTGGCGTGGCTCGTCGCGTCGTGCTCGAACAGCGCGACGCCATTCGCTCGCTGGTGGATGGTTCGCGACCTGCCAGCGACGTGAGCCTGTTGGATATCGCCGGTGCCTTGCTGTACGTGGAGGCCTCACTGGACGAGCAGGTCCAGCATCTGGGCGGTCCGCAGGAAGGCCTCGGCGCCAGTTCTGCTTCCGTCGTGCCGGCGAATGAAACGCGGCGCGTGATGAAGGCGCTGATGAAGGAAGCGCAAGTCAATTTCGATCGGGCCAAGCAATGTTTCGTCGCCTACATCGAGTCCAATTGGGATGCAGACCAGTTGAAGGATGCGCCCGATCAGCTGGACGAAGTGGCTGGTGCGCTGCATATCATCGACTTGCCTGAAGTTGCCGACTACGTGGTCGGCGTAGCCTTGTTCACGAGCCGCGAGCTGTTGAAGCATCGGCGCGTGCCCGACGTGGCACAGATGGAAGCCATGGCCGATGCCCTGGCGAGCCTCGAATACTTCCTCGAAGCGCAGGGCGAACAGCGTCCAGGACGCGAGCGCATCCTGAATACCGCGCGTGGCGCCTTGGAGAAACTGGGCTACTGGCCCTTGCCCGCGAGCGCGACACAGGCCACTGAACTGGCCCAGGCTGACGATGCCAGTTTCGATGCCTCGGCAGCACTGATCGCGGCGACCGAGGCACGCGCGGATGATGTGGTCGCGCCGACGGAAGCCGCGACGGTTACTGCGGACACGCCGGCTGCGGTCGTTCACGAAGAGCTGGACGTGGCACAGGCCAGCGAGGACGTACCTGCACCGGTCGAGCACGTCGCCGTCGAGCCTGTTGCGATATCCACTCCGACGCCACCACAGGCAGCCGTGGTGCAGGCGGTGACTCCCGTGGCGACCGTGGCCCACGACGAAGGCCCGATCACCGGCGGATTCGAAGCCGCTTCGGAGGAGATCGACGAAGAGATCCGCGAAGTCTTCGTCGAAGAGGTTGAAGAAGAAATCAACAATCTGGGCGAGTTGTTGCCAACATGGGTTGAGTCGCCCAACGATCTGGATCGACTCAAGTCGATCCGCCGTGTGTTCCACACCTTGAAGGGCAGTGGACGCTTGGTCGGTGCTGTGACCTTGGGCGAGTTCAGCTGGAAGGTCGAGAACATGCTCAATCGCGTGCTCGATCACACCATTCAACCAACCCAACCCGTCGTTGCCCTGATCACCAGCGCCTACGAGGTGCTGCCCGAGTTGTTGGCGGCCCTGCGGGGTGAGCGCAGTGTGCGCACCGACCTTGAGGCGATGAAGACGGTGGCTGAACGCCTGTCTGCCGGTGAGCAGGTGCTTTACGTGGCCGCGGTACCCGAGCCAGAACCCGAGGTTCACGTCGAGGAGCCCGTCGAGGTCGAAGACACGGCGGATGTTGTCAGCGCCGTGGCTGAGGCCGTGGATACGAACCTTGGTGATGCGCCAGTCGAGGCCCTCGATACCGCATCGGAACCGGTGAGCGAGATCGTTGCCGAGGAGGTGCCGCTGGACGACGGGCGCGTCGAAGTGGCGGCCATCGACGCGGTGCTGTTCGACATCCTCAAGCCCGAGGTCTCCGGCCATCTCGACACCATCGATGGCTATTTGGCGATGGACGATGCGCCGGTCAGCGATACCTTGGTCCGTGCGGTTCACACCATGAACGGTGCCTTCGCCATGACCGAAGTGCCGATGGTGACTGAGCTGACTGCGCCACTGGAAAATTACCTCAAGCGCGTGCTGGCCCATACCGGGGTGCCGACCGCTGAAGGCAAAGCTGTTTTGGCTGACGCGGCGCGTGCGCTGCGCAATGCGGTTCAAGAGCTGGATTCCGACAGCCCGCGTCTGAGTCCACTGACCGAGCTTGCGAGCCGTGTCGTGGTTGTTCGCGACCAGTTGCCCGAAGCGCTGGGCCCGACGGTTCCGACACACCCCTTGTCCGACTCGGCCGAAGTGCCGGCGCTCAGTTCGGTGGTTGTGCTCGATGCGCCCACGACGGCAGCAATCGATCAGATTGGTCAGGTCGACGTATCGGCCGATCAGGTGGTGGAGAACGAAGCGACCGACACCGAAGCACCTGTAGATGCGTTTGATGGTGCGGCCTTGGCCGCACTGAGTGAGGGCGAGCTGGAGCTGACCGGCGTTGGCATGGATGGCTTGGTCGAAGAAGCCAATGCTGTTCTGGCCGCCGAAGAAGTCCAGGCCGAAGAAGTCCAGGCCGAGGAAGTCCAGGCCGAAGAAGTCCAAACCGAAGAAGTTCAGGCTGAGGAAGTCCACGCCGATGGCCTCGTCGCGGACGCGGAAGTTCTGGACGACGCCGATCACGGCGAAACGATTGATCTGCCCCCCGTGGATCTTGATGCACCGTTTGAAGCAGAGGCTCAAGAAGCACCCGTACTGGAGGTTCTGGAGCGTGAATTTGACGCGCCGAACGAACAGGGCGCCGAGATTGATACCGACCTCGCAGAGATCGACGGCGGGCAGCAGGCCTCGGCTGTCAGCGATGATGTTGATGCGCTGATCCGCGATTGGCTGGCGCAGGAAGCCGAAGCGGCGAACCTGCCTGAGGTCGAAGATGTCGTGGGCAACGATGTTCAGGATGCTGTTTCCGTCGCAGAGGTGGCTGAGTCCGACGAGCGTGACAACGATGCTGAGGCGGTGAGCTTCCCGGATGATCTGGGCGACGCCGACTTTGTTGTCGAGCACCAGACCACAGGAACGGTGTCGGCTGATACCTTCTTCGAATCGCTGGTAGACGATCGGGTCAGTGAATTCGATCAAGGCGCGGAGCTTACCGAGAGCGCGACGGAGTCGAGCCGTGCGGAAAGCACGTCGGCACTCGAACCGTCGGTGCTGGAAGACGCCGGTCTGGAAGACGCCGGTCTGGAAGCTGTCAGTGCAACGGACGCTGGATCCGTTGATGAGCCATCCCAAGCACCTGAGGTGACCGAGCCCGACGACGGGATAGCTGCTGAGGCACGAGCCGAAGCCGAAGCCGAAGCCGAAGCCGAAGCCGAAGCCGAAGCCGAAGCCGAAGCCGAAGCCGAAGCCGAAGCCGAAGCCGAAGCCGAAGCCGAAGCCGAAGCCGAAGCCGAAGCCGAAGCCGAAGCCGAGTTTGATGCGGTGAGCGTTGACGACGAAGCGGAAGTGATCGACGACGAGGAAACCGTCGACGACGAAGAAACAAGTGAAGCCGAAGAAATCAGCGAGGCTGAAGAAACGAGCGAAGCCGAAGAAGCCGCAGCGCGTGTTCCGGAACCCGTCGCCGAAGCCCAGGTGCCGGTTCTCAGTCCTGCCGAGGCCGCGCGTCAGGCCATGCTGGCGGCGTGGTTCACGGGCGGTCTGGATGCGGCCGATCCGAATCCCGATGGTGCGTTGATCTTGCCAGACATGGACGAGGAACTGCTCGACATCTTCGTGGAAGAAGCCACCGACATCCTCGATCACTCCGATGGGCTGATGGCGTCGCTGCGCGAGAAGCCCGGAGACCAAGACACCGTGGTTGCGTTGCAGCGCGACCTGCACACCCTCAAGGGTGGCGCACGCATGGCGGGTGTGTTTGCCATCGGCGATCTCGGTCATGTGATGGAAAGCCTGTTGGAGATCGTGGCCGACGGCAAGCGTGCGTTGCCGGCGTACGGCATCGACGTACTCGAAGTGGCCTTTGACCGACTCAATGGCATGACCGCGCGCGTCGCGGCCCGGCAGGCCTTGGCCGTGCCGAGCACCTTGGTGCATCGCGTGGAGATGCTGGCGCGTGGCGAAGAGCCGGAACTGGATCTGGCCGATCAGACGCTGGTCGAATCGGAGACGGTTGCCGAGGCCGTTGCCAAGCCGGTCGTGGAAGAAGTCGCTCGTCGTCCGGAGCCAGAGTTCTCGCCACCCGAGCCCACGTTGACAGCGCTGGATGAAGAAGACACCGGCGTGCGCACGGCGCACGAGCAGATCCGCATCCGTGCCGACTTGCTGGATCGACTGGTCAACTACGCCGGTGAGGTTGCCATCTATCGCGCCCGCCTGGAACAGCAGTTGGGCCTGTTCCGCACCAACCTGACCGAACTCGAGCAGACGGTCGATCGTCTACGCGGCCAGCTGCGAAAGCTCGAAATCGAAACCGAGGCCCAGATCGTCGCGCGTTATCAGCGCGAGGCGGAAATGAGTGGCGAGGAATCCTTCGATCCACTCGAACTGGACCGCTTCTCCACCCTGCAACAATTGTCGCGTGCCTTGTCGGAGTCCGCGGCGGACTTGGTCAGCTTGCAAGGTTCATTGGAAGATCACACCCGCCAGTACGAAACCTTGCTGTTGCAACAGTCGCGCGTCAGCTCGGACTTGCAGGAAGGTTTGATGCGCACCCGCATGGTGCCATTCGACTCGCTGGTTCCGCGCATGCGCCGCATCATCCGACAAACGTCCAGCGAACTCGGCAAAAAAGCCCAGCTCCGCGTGGAGGGTGCGCAGGGCGAAATGGACCGCAGCGTGCTCGACCGCATGACAGCGCCCCTCGAACACATGCTGCGCAACGCCTTGGCACATGGTTTGGAAGCGCCTGAGGATCGACGTGCAGCCGCCAAACCGGAAGAGGGCACGATCCGAATTGCCTTCACCCGTGAAGGTTCGGAAGTGGTGATCCGCGTCTCCGATGACGGGCGTGGTCTGGATCGTGACGCCATTCGCCGCAAGGCCATTGATCGCGGCTTGCTCGATCCGAACGCCCACATCACCGATCAAACCCTCTACGGCTTCATCCTTGAGTCCGGCTTCTCCACCGCCAGCACGGTCAGCAAGATCGCCGGTCGCGGCGTTGGCATGGACGTGGTGCATAGCGAAATCCGCCAGTTGGGCGGTAGCTTGGCGATCGATTCCGAGCGCGGGCGTGGCACGGTCTTTACCGTTCGCCTGCCTTTCACCTTGGCGGTGACGCAAGCCGTCTTCGTGCAGCAAGGCGAAACCTCGTATGCCGTGCCGATTGCATCGGTGCAAGGCGTTTCGCGTATCGACCGCGCCGAGCTCGACGCACAGCTCGCCAGTCATGAGCCGCGGTTTGTGTACGCGGGTGAAGACTACGCCATTCACGATCTGGGGCGCCTGTTGGGTCAACCGGTGACGCGCGCCGAAGGCAACATTCAGGTACCCGTGCTCTTGGCGCGATCGGGCGATCTGCGAGTGGCGATCTGCGTCGACAACGTCATCGGCAGCCGTGAAATCGTGGTGAAGACCGTGGGCGCGCAAGTTAGCTCGATTCCCGGCATCTTCGGCGCCACCATCATGGGTGACGGACGCGTCATCGTGATTTTGGACGTGGCACCGCTGGCCCGCCGCTATGCCGCCTTGCACGCGGCAGGCGACATGCAGGCGCTGGAGACCGTGGTGGAAGAGGCCCGTCCGGTGCCGCTGGTCATGGTGGTGGACGACTCCATCACCATGCGCAAGGTCACCGGCCGCGTTCTGGAACGCCATGGCTACGAAGTGTTGACCGCCAAGGACGGTGTGGATGCGATCGAAAAGCTGGTCGATCGCGTGCCCGACGTCATGTTGCTCGACATCGAAATGCCGCGCATGGATGGCTACGAACTGGCGACGCATATTCGCAACGACGTTCGCTTGCGGCGTATCCCGATCATCATGATCACCTCGCGTACCGGCGAGAAGCACCGCCAGCGCGCGTTCGAGATCGGCGTGGATCGTTATTTGGGCAAGCCCTATCAAGAAGCGGATTTGATGCGCAACGTGGACGAAATCCTGGAGGCCCGTCGTGGCACTCGCGGTTGAGGCGTGCATCGTTGCTCTTCTCGGGCGCGATGATGGCGCCCGCCAGCAGCTACGTCAGGCCTTGCAGGACCTCGGTGCCGCTGTAGCCTTCGAAGCCGAGCCGAAGGGGGCCGATGCGGCGGCGCTGCTGCAGCATCGGCCCAATGTCGTGATCGTCAACCTTGCCGATGACATGGATGACGACATCGACCACCTTCAGGCGGTGTTCGATGCGCCGGGCGTCAATGTGGTGTTCAACGATGCCGATGTCAGCGGGCACCTCGCAGGTTGGGACTTGGCGCGTTGGGCGCGGCACTTGGCTGCGAAAGTCCTCGGGCACGACGACACCATGCCGCCACCACCCCCGGGCGCCGAGCGTCCCGGCGTGGCGCCAGTCGCTTCGTTCGCGTCGGTGGTTGCACCGGAACCCATTCATGCCGCCGCGTCGGTCGAATCGGGGCATGAAGACATACTCGGCGCCGAGCCAGCTGATTCAGACATCGACTTGTCGTCGGCGCTGGGCTTGGTCGAGTCCTCGACCGCGGAATCGGCCGCCAGGCCGCTGGCGACGAATGAAACAGTCGATCCGGTGTCGGCGACGGAACCGGCAGCGGATTTTTTTTTAGATCCAGCGTCTGAGCTTGCGCCGCAAGGCGTCAGCCTGGATGTCGACGTATCCTCGATCGAGATGGCCATGGCCTTGGCCGATGGGCCAGCACCTGAGCGCTTGTCGTCCACGCCGGAGCCGGTTGCCAGTGACAGTTTTGCGGCCGAGGAATTGGCCGAGCACGAGGTCGACTTCGACTTCAGCTTCGAGACCGATCCGATTGCACCGGTGCACGAAGGCGACGCTGGCGAATCGGACAGCGCCATCACCGCTGCGGAAGAGCTTGCACCCGTCGAGGGAGAAGATCCGGCAAGCGGCTTTGATTGGGACCTCGATGAAGCGACGGCGGAGCCGCTGGTTCGCGAAGCGGCGCAGGCCGACGAGGGCGAGCTTAGTATTCCAGCCGTCAGTTGGTCGTTGGACGATGCTGCCGACGCGCAGGCTGATGACACCGAGCTTCTGGACGACCAGGTAGCGGCTCTGGCGGCGCAACTGGATGCGTTCGAGGTGGGCGGCTCTGATCGTCCCCAAGTCGAGGATCTTCAGTTTCCTTCGACACCTGAAGTGAGCGCTACGCACTCGGACGTGGTTGAACCAGAGACAACCACGGCCACCAAACCGGTCGCGTCGTCGAGTTTCGGTGAGTTGTCCTTGAATCTTTCCGACGACGATGCGCTTGGCAGCGTCTCGCCCAAGAGCGGATCGAACTTCGATTTCAGCAAGGTGGCCGATCTGGGTTTGGAGCCGATCGACGAGGCCGCAGCCGACGCGGTGGATCCGCTCTTGGTCGCGATGGGGCTGGCGGAAGCGCCCAGTCTCGAAGAGTTCTATCAGGCCAGTGAGCCGAAGGGCACGGCCAGTTCCGGGATCGCGCATGTGGTGGTTCTGGGTGCATCCATCGGCGGTCCGGATGCATTGCGCAGTTTTCTGGCCGAGTTGCCGGTCAATTTTCCGGCCGTCTTCCTGATCGTGCAGCACCTGGAGTCCGGTTACTTCGAGCGACTCTCTCAGCAGTTGCAGAAGGCGACCTCGGTGCCGGTCAAGTTGGCGACGGCCAACATGGTCGCCTCGTCCGGTGAAGTGCTGGTGGTGCCCGCGAACGAGCATTTCAGCCTCGAACCGGCCGGTCGTGTCGTGTTTCGGCCGCACGATGCGCCGCCGCACTACACCCCGTCGATCGATGCCGTGCTGCGCGATGTGGCCGATCGATTCGGAAAGCGTGCCACCGCCATCATTTTCAGCGGCATGGCGGGCGATGCGGTGGAAGGCGCGGTGTATCTCACCAGCAAGGGTGGTGAAGTCTGGGCTCAGGATCCACAATCCTGTGTCGTCAGTTCCATGGTGGATGGCGCGCGTGCGCGGGGTGTGGTGGAGTTCACTGGCTCCCCGCGTGAATTGGCCGCACGTTGCATCGCCCAGTTCGGGTCTTGAGGGAGCAAGGAATGAGTACTGCCGTTTCCAGTGACATTCGCGGGGTGTTGATCAACGTGACCGGCTCGCGCGCCCTGTTGCCCAACGCCACCGTGGCGGAGGTGATCACCTATTCACCGCCGGACGCCTTGCCGGATGCGCCGGCCTGGATGCTGGGTTACATCCGTTGGCGCGGTTGGCGCCTACCGGTGGTGTCCTATGCACGCATGATCGGCTCGGCCAGCGCCGAGGGCGAGTTCGGTGCCAAGGTGGTGGTGTTGAAGTTTCTGGGTGGCAATCCGCGCTATTCGTATTTCGCCATGTTGGCGCAGGGCTTTCCGCGCTTGGTCACGGTGTCGGAGCAGGCGCTGATCGAGGATGTCTCGGTGCTCGACGACGATGATCCGACGCCCTTGCCCGAGGGTGTGCTGATGAAGGTTTATCTGAACGATGACGCCGCCGTGATCCCGGATTTGGCAGCCATCGAGCAGAAGGTGGCCGCCTTGGCCGCGTTGCAGGCCGCCTGAGGCGAAGGCGAAAGCCTGCCAGAAAGGTCACGCGGCATCGTGCACGATTGCCGCGTTCAAAGATCGCCGAAGGTCGCTTGAAGCGCCGCCAGAAGCGCAAGTCCAGCCGTTTCGGTTCGAAGAATTCGTGGCCCCAGACGCAATCCGGTGGAACCTGCAGCTGTCAGTCGCGCAAGGTCACGCTCGCCCAAACCGCCCTCCGGACCGATCACGAAGCAACCGCCTCGATTCAATCGAGTGGCGGCAGATGCGAGCGTGCTTCCAGCGTCCGGATCCAGATGGAAGATCGGCAGGCGCTGTCGAGGATCCTGTGGCACTGCGTCCATGCCCGCCATGGCAGGCTGGTCCAGCCAGGTCTCGACTTTCATCGCCCGCGACAAGGCCGGTATCTTCGCGCGACCACTTTGGCCGCAGGCCGAGGCAATCACACCCAGCCAGTGCTGATGGCGTTTATCACCGCGCTCGGCATCGAGGCGGACTTCGCAGCGTTCGGTGATGACCGGGATGATGGCTCTCACGCCCAGTTCGGTGGCTTTCTGCAGCACCCAGTCCATCTTCTCGCCGCGTGCAACGGCCTGCACCAGGACCAGCGTCAGTGGTGACTCGTTGGCGAGAGCGTGCACGCGCATGACACGGGCATTGGCCGTGTGTTTGCCGACAGCAATCAACTCGGCTTCGTAGTCGTGGCCATCGCCGTTGAAAAGCACCACCCGCGCCCCGTCGCCCAGACGCAACACCCGCAAGAGATGCGCCGTCACACTCTCTGGCAAGGCCACGCAGGTGCCTTCTGCCAAGGGCAGATCCACCGCGCAGCGGGTCAGGCGCATGTGGGTTGCCTTGCCGACTCGAAACTGCCTGACTCGATCATTGGGGCTAGAATCCGTGCTTCATCCGTTGGACAAGACATCATGATCCCGAGCCATCCGCGTGCTGTAAACCGCCTGCCCGCTTTTTCCACCAGACCTGCGCGTGGCTTCACCCTGATGGAAGTCTTGGTCGTGGTGGTCATCATTGGCATTCTCGCGGCCGTGGTGGCCCCGCGCTTCATGGAAAAACCCGGCGAAGCCATGCAGGTGAAGGCACGCGCCGATATCCAGGCGCTCGTCACCGCGCTCAATCTTTATCGCTTGGACAATCGCAACTATCCCAGCACCAATCAAGGGCTGGAAGCGCTCATCAGCCAGCCTTCCGGCTTGCCGGAAGCGCGCAACTGGAAAGCGGGGGGCTACCTCGATGGCCTGCCAAGGGATCCTTGGGGCAACGATTACATTTATCTCAGCCCAGGGCAGCGCGGTGACTTTGATCTCTACTCGCTGGGTGGCGACGCGCAACCCGGCGGTGAGGGCGAGAATGCCGATGTGGCGAACTGGGATCGCTGAGCAATCGCGAATCACGCGCGGCTTCTCGTTGATCGAGATCCTGATCGTGCTGGTGATCATCGCGGTCACCACGGGCGCGGTCGTGCTGTCGATCCGTGGCAGCGGTGAGCGCGAGGTCGAGAACGCCGCCCGTCGTGCGCAGGCTTTGCTCACCCTTGCCTGCGAACGTGCCGAGCTGGGTGGTCGCGATATCGGAATTGCAGCCGTTCGCGATGGCCTGCGATTTGGCTATTTCCAGGTCGATGGCTGGCAGGCCTTCAGCGACGAAGGCAGTGATGAACTGCGCGCCCGCGCTCTGGGCAAGGACGTTGCGCTGCGCGCCTGGCGTGAGAACGTCGAGTTGCCCTTGGAGGATGCGGAAGGCAGCGAACCGGTCTTTGCCTGCCTGAGTTCGGGCGAAATGACACCCTTCGTATTGCGCATCGATCGAAGCGATGTCGAGCGCCCGTGGGAATTGGAAGCGCATCTGGATGGCACGATCGATCGTCGGCAGGTGGCGCGTGAACCTTGATCCATCCCATTGCCGCAACCGGGTGACGACGCCTCGTTCATGGCGCGCGAAATCGGGCTTCACCCTGCTGGAAGTGCTGGTTGCCTTGCTCCTGTTGTCGCTGACATTGGTGGCGCTGGTGCGTCTTGCAGGTCTCGATGCGCGTGCCAGCGCGCAATTGCGAACCGGAACACTGGCGCAGTGGGTGGCTGCCAACGTGCTGGTTGAAACCCGCTTGAAGACGCCGATGCCTGGCCTCGGGCGCAGCAATGGCGAGGCCACCATGGGCGACGAGCGCTGGCGCTGGACGCTCGAAGTCAGCGCCACGGACGAGCCGCGTATTCGGCGCATGGACGTGACCGTGAGCGCAGTCGATGCCGTGGGTGAGGGTGTTGCTGCCTACATGACCGGATTTGCCAGCACGCCATGAAAGCCGTGGCACGGCCATCGTCAGGTTTCACCTTGCTCGAACTCTTGGTCGCAGTGGCCCTGTTTGCCGTGGCATCGGCCCTGGCCTATGGCGGTCTGCGCGCGATCGTGAAGGCGCAGGAGCAGGAGGTGGCCTTCAAGTCACGGCTGGGCAAGCTGCAATTCGCCGTGGGCTTGTTGGAGCGCGACATCAGCAGCGCGGCGCGACGCGGCATTCGCGACGGCTATGGGGTGCCGCATCCTGCCCTGGAGGGCGACGGCCAACGACTGGAACTGACTCGGCACGGCCTTGGCAATGCCTTGGCGCTGCCGCGCGCTGAATTGGAACGCGTGGCTTGGGTCAAGCGGGATGCCCGTTTGTTGCGCGTGCGCTGGCCCGTCTTGGATCGCGCACCGGGAACGAAGGCAATCGAGGATGAATTGCTCGATGGCGTGGATCGCATTCAATGGGAGTATCTGGACGCGCAAGGCAAGCCGCATCGGCAATGGCCGCCCACGCAGGGTGATGCGCAGGTGTTTCCACGCGCGGTGGAACTGACGCTTGACGTGCAAGGCTTTGGTGAGTTGCGCCGGGTGCTGGAATTGCCGCTGGAGCCGTCGCCGTGAGTTCAAAGGGACAACGGGGCGTGGCGCTGATCGCGGCCGTGCTGGTGGTGGCGCTGGCCACGGTGTTGATTGCCGCCATGCTCGACCGTGGTGAAGCCAGCTTGGCACGCACCCGCAACCTGCAGCGGGCCGAACAGGGCTGGGAGCTGATGCGCGGCATGGAGGCGTGGGCTGGCACGGTGCTGCGGCAAGACAATGAAAGCACCGGCGGCGTGGATAGTCGTGAAGACGTCTGGGCCCAGGACTTGCCGCCCATTGATCTTCCCGGTGCGCGCATCCGCGGCAGCCTGCGTGAGCTCAATGGCTGCTTCAACCTCAATTCCCTGCACCACGACCAGGCCGACGATAGTCTCGCCATCGCCCGCTTCGAACGCTTGCTGCGTGCGCTCAAGCTCGACATCGGCATTGGTGAAGAGGTACTGGACTGGATCGATGCCGACAGCATTCCTCGTTCGCATGGTGCCGAAGACGCGACCTTGCTGGCCCAGCGACCGCCCACGCGCGCTGCCAATCAGCCTTTCGTGCATGTCTCAGAATTGCGCGTGCTGCCGGCGGTCACGCCCAAGGTGTACCAAGTGCTTGCGTCACAGGTGTGTGCCTTGCCGGCGGACAGCACGATCAATCTCAATTTCGCCAGCGTGGCCTTGTGGATGAGTCTGGCCGATTCGGTGACGCCTTCGCAGGCGCAAATTCTTGAACGCGATGGGCGCGCCAACTACGAATCGCTGGAGGCGGTCACTCAGGAGCTCACTCGCCTTGGTCTGGCGCAAGTGCCGCTGGTTGGGTTTGGCGTTGGCAGCAATTGGTTCGTGTTGGAAGCCACCATCGAAGCCGATGGCATTCCCTTTGTGTACTCCAGCCTGTTGCAACGGCGAAGTGACGGGGTGCACGTGGTGGCGCGTGCGCGTGGGCGCTGGTGATCTGCGATCGATCCACATACCCGCGCATGAAACATCCCGGCTAGAATCGGACTGATGAACTCGGATTCACCATGTCGCCCCGTCACCTGATTCGCCTGCTCGACGAACAACGTAGCCAATGGCTGGCGTTGGATCGTGCTGGCCGCGTGCTGAGTGGCCCGCACGCGGGTTTTCCGAGCGAGCCTGCCGAACACACCTTGGTGCTGGTTCCTTCGGAAGACGTGCTGGTGCTGGCGGCGCCGCGTGTGGCGCGACAATTGCGACAGATGGAACAGGCCGTGGCCTTTGCCATCGAAGACCAGCTCGTGGCCCCGGTGGAGCAGGCGCATGTGGCCATTCTCGGCGATCTGGACGACGAGCAGGTGTTGGTCGCGGTGGTCGCACGCAGCACGATGGATGCTTGGTTGCAGCGGCTTTCCGAGCATGGTGTGGTGGCCGATCGGCTATTGCCTGAAGCCTGCCTCTTGCCCTTCGACCTACCCACCGTGCTGCTGGAAGGCGAGCGCGCCACGCTGCGGCTGTCCGCGTCCAAGGTGTTGAGCGGAAACCATCAAGAATTGTCTGACTGGCAAGCCTTGCTGCACGCGCACGATGATGGATCGGCATGGTCGGTGCTGGTGGATCGCGACACGGGTCCGGTGCCGGCGGTGGCAGGTTCGGTCCAGTCGATCGATACCTCATCATGGCTGGCCGCACGCAGTGCTCAACTTGACGACAGCGGCCACAGTTTGCTGACTGGACCCTATCAAACCCAACGCGGTCGCACGCTTGATCGACTTTGGCGGGTCGCCGCCGCCTTGGTGTTGGCGAGTGCGGGCCTGGCGATGGCGTCGATGGCTGTCGAACGTTGGCAATTGGATCGCGTGCGCGCGCAACAGCGTGTGCAAATGGAAACCCTGTTGCGCGAAACCGTGCCCGACATTCAGCGCGTGGTCGATCCGCGCGCGCAGATGCTGGGTGAGTATTCGCGCCGGCGCGGGCAGGGCGAGGGTGGCAGCATCTTGTCCTTGCTGAGTCGGATTGCGCCGACGCTGGCAGGCAGTGGACTGTTTACGCCCGAGGCCGTGGAGTATCGCGGCGACACGCTGGATTTCACCCTGCGCAGCAAGGATGTTGCCACGCTCGATGAGTTGCGCGAGCGCGTGGCCAATCTCGGGCTGAAGGTCGAGTTGGTATCGATGGTGCCGGGTAGTGCCAGCGTCGAGGGCAAGCTGCGGATTCGTGGGGGTGGCCAATGAAGGCGTGGCAACGCTACTGGCAGGGATTGTCGCCGCGCGATCAGCGTGTGTTGCTCATTGGCATCGTGTTCGTGTCGCTGGTCGTGCTCTGGTTCGGTGCGTGGGAACCGCTGCGCAAGGCGCGCGATGATGCGCGTGTACGGCTGGCAGCTTCCACCATCGATCTGGCGACGATGCGTGATTTGGCCCCGCGACTTCGTGCGCTGGCAGCGCCCGCCACGGCGTCCAATGCCGATGGACGCTCGCTGCTGGTCTTGGTGGATTCCACCGCTCGCGCTTCGCAGGTGGGTGATGGTTTGTTGCGTGTCGAACCGGTGGCCGGTGATCAGGTGCGCGTCTATTTCGAGAGTGCCAGTTTCGACGCCTTGGTGGAATGGCTGGGTGCGCTCGAATCTGGCCATGGGGTGAGGATTCTTGAGTTGAGCATCAATCGTGCTGCCGGTGTTGGCCGGGTGGATGCGCGGGTGTTCTTGCAACGTGGAACGAGCTGACGAGGGAAGGCGTGAAGAAACTTTTCTGGGTAATTTTGATCCTGTTGATCCTCGCCATTCTGGTGGCGATGCGTTTTCCTGCGAAGTACGCCTTCGCCATGGTCCTGCCAGACAATTCGACGGTGCAGGTGCAGGATGTGTCGGGTTCGATCTGGAATGGACAGGCCGGCAAGGTGTCCGTGGGTGGTCAGGAGTTGGGTCAGGTGCAATGGACGTTGCAGGCCCTGCCCCTGCTGCGCGGTCAGGCCTCGGTGGCCGCAACGATCGATGGCCCGATTCTGCGCGGCACGACCACGGTCGAGGCCACGACGCACCAGATCCACCTCAGCGACTCACGGTTCACTGTATCGGCCAGTCGCCTTGAGCCGCTCCTGGACATCCCAGCCCTGCATCTCACCGGCAATGTGAACATTGATCTGGATGAGTTGCGTCTGGAAAACCGCATTCCTACTGCTTTGGCCGGCCGCGCACGTTGGACGGATGCGGGCGTGACGGGTGCAGAGCAGGCGGTGTTTGGCACGATTCTTGCGACCTTCGGCGCCTTGCCCACGGGAGGCTTCGGTGGCGATGTCAGCGACGAGGGCGGGCCACTGGCGGTCAAGGGCAGCTTCAAAACCGGCCTGCTCGGATTCCAGGCCGAGGCGCATTTGCAGGCCCGTGACGGCAATCCGCAGGTAACCCGCGCCTTGGCCCATATCGGTCAGGTGCAAGAGGACGGCAGTGTGTTGTTCCGCGTCGAAGGTGGTCTGGGCCGATGAGTGGGCTTGAACCCAGCGCCGAGTTCCTCGATGCAGCCTTGATCGTGGCGCGTGGTGCCGCCACGAAAGCGGCCGCGATCATCGAAGGCTATTGGAATGGCGATGCGCGGATGCAGCTCAAGCCCGATGCCACGCCGGTGACGCAGGCCGACATCGAAGCCGAGCAGGCCATTCGTGCGCATCTGCGTGCTGCCTATCCCGATCACGCGATTGTCGGTGAAGAGCATGGGCGCGATGGCAGTGGCGACTTCCTCTGGTTGGTCGATCCACTCGATGGCACCAAGAGTTTCGTTCGACGCAACCCGGTGTTCTCCACCCAGATTGCGCTGATGCATCGGGGTGAATTGGTGTTGGGCGTGTCCAGCGCCAGCCGTTTCGGGCAAATGGCGTGGGCGCGGCGTGGTGGTGGCGCGTTTCTGGATGGAGTGCCGCTGCTCGTGGCCGATACCGCGACCATCGATCAGGTGGTGATCTCCACCGGCAACCTCAAACGCTTGACCCGCGGGCCAGGCTGGAACGCGCTGGGGCAACTGTTGCGTGATTCCAATCGTGGTCGTGGGTATGGCGATTTTCTTCACTACCACCTCTTGGCGCAGGGCAGCCTCGATGTGGTGATCGAGTCGGATGTGAACATCCTCGACGTCGCCGCCTTGGCTGTGATCGTGCGCGAGGCGGGCGGTGTGTTCACCGATCTGTCGGGCGCACCGCTCGACCTTGATACCACCAGTGTGCTGGCCAGCGTGCCCGCCTTGCACGCGCCGCTGTGTGCGCGGTTCCGAGGCTGGGATCATGGCTGAGTTGCCCAAAATTCTGGCGCGTCGATCGCTCGATTACGGCGGTCGCTTCAAGGTGGAACAAGTCGATCTGCGCTTTTCCAATGGTGTGGAACGCACTTACGAACGCATGCCCACCCGTGGCCACGGCGCCGTGGTGGTGGCGGCAATGAAAGATGCCGACACGCTGTTGCTGATTCGTGAGTATGCCTGTGGGCTGCATCGCTATGAACTGGGCTTGGTCAAGGGCCGTATCGATCGTGGTGAAACCCCCGAGCAGGCTGCAGTGCGTGAGCTGAAAGAAGAGGCCGGCTTTGGTGCGCGCTCGATCACGGTGCTGCGTGCCATGACCGTGGCTCCGACCTACATGGAACACCAAGCCTGGCTGGTGCTGGCCGAGGACCTCTATCCGCAGCGCCTGCCCGGCGATGAGCCGGAAGAACTCGAAGTCATACCCTGGCGCTTGAATCAACTCGACCAACTGATTTTGCGCGAGGACTGTTCCGAAGGTCGATCGGTGGCTGCCATGTTCATCGTGCGCGAGTTTCTGGCCTTGCGTGCGGCAGGACGTTTGCCGCCGGACGCGCCGCGTGCGCAGGTGGTAGCCGAGTGATGGACAAACACGAACTTGCCACGCTGCGCGAACGCTGCGTGGCCATTGCCCGAGCGGCCGGTGCCGCCATCCTTGAGGTGTACGGGCGTGATTTTGCAGTCGAGTCCAAGGCCGATCATTCGCCTCTGACCGAGGCCGATCTCGCTGCGCACCGCATCATCGCCAAGGGCCTGAACGCGCTGAGCCCGCAACTGCCCTTGCTGTCCGAGGAAGGCGCCAACATCGATTGGGAAACCCGTCGGCAATGGTCGCGTTATTGGTTGGTCGATCCGCTCGATGGCACGCGCGAGTTCGTCAAACGCAATGGCGAGTTCACCGTCAACATCGCCCTGATCGACAGCGGCGTGCCGATTCTCGGCGTGGTCCACGCGCCGGTGCTCGACTATCTCCTGCACGCGCAACGCGGGCAGGGATGCTGGATGCGCCAAACCGATGGCCGGGACTTGCCGCTCAGCACGCAACGGCCGGCACCGGCACGCCTGCGGGTGGCCGCCAGTCGTTCGCATCTGGATGAGCGCACCGCCCACGTGCTGGCGGAGATCGGCGAGTACGAAAAGATCGGCATGGGCTCCTCGCTCAAGTTCTGTCGCATCGCCGAAGGCGCCATGGATGTCTATCCGCGTTTTGGACCCACGAGCGAGTGGGATACCGCCGCCGGTCAATGCGTGCTCGAAGCCGCCGGTGGCGTGGTCTTGGGTCTGGATGGCGAGCCGTTTCGTTACAACCAGAAGGCCTCCTTGCTCAATCCCGATTTCATCGCCTTGGGCGACGCCGATCTGTCATGGCGCAACTGGACCCATGGCCTCGATCAGTGATCTTTTGGCGGTCATGGAGCGGCTGCGCGATCCCGAGCGCGGTTGCCCATGGGATCGGGTGCAGGATTTTGCCAGTGTCGCGCCCTACACCATCGAAGAAGCCTACGAGGTGGCCGATGCCATCGCGCGTGACGACCTTCCGGCCTTGAAGGACGAGCTGGGTGATTTGTTGTTCCAGGTGGTGTTTCATGCGCGCATGGCTGAGGAGCAGGGCGCATTCGCCTTTGCCGACGTGGTGCAGGCGCTGCACGACAAATTGATTCGTCGCCATCCGCATGTGTTTGGCGATGCGCCGGCCGATGACATTCCGGCCGTACACGCCAGTTGGGAAGCGATCAAACGCGCCGAACGCGCTGCGACCGATTCCGACACCAGCGCGCTGGCCGGCATCGCCGCCGGCTTGCCCGAATGGATGCGCGCCTTGAAGTTGCAGAAGCGTGCTGCGCGCACCGGCTACGAGTGGCCTTCTGTGGCGCCGGTGGCGGCCAAATTGCGCGAGGAGCTGGCCGAAGTGGAAGCCGAGCTGGCGGCAGGCGCGGATGCCGATCGCCTGGAAGATGAAATCGGCGATGTGCTATTTGTCGCGGTCAATCTGGCGCGACATGTCGAGGTCGATCCCGGTGCCGCGCTGCGCCGTGCCAATGCCAAGTTCGAGCGTCGCTTTCGCGCCATGGAAGCCTTGGCGGCGGCGCGCGGGCAGGACTTCGGCGAGCTCGGCCTGGATGCCCAAGAAGCGCTGTGGCGCGAGGTCAAGCAACAGCTAGGGAACATCTGAATAAGCCGTCATTGCGAGGAGCGCAGCGACGTGGCAATCCATGGATACTCCACAAAACAAAGACATGGATTGCTTCGCTTCGCTCGCAATGACAGCGTTCTGACGTGTTCAGATATTCCCTAGGCTGAGGCCGATCGAAGGCCACCGCACACGAACGCTGCGCCGCGATTCAATGACCGCTTGCTTGCGCCGCGCCATCCCCAGCGCGCAGCAAGGGCAGGGTCGACTTCGGATCGCCGTCGTTGGCCTCGGGTGTGATGTCAAGCAGGCGCGCCATCAGCGGATAGACATCGACATTGTCCAAGGTGGCAACGATGGCGCCGGGGCGAAACGCCGGACCATGCGCGATGAAGATGGCAGCCATCGAGTCCAGCGCCGGATCGTAACCATGGCCACCGCGATTGAGTGGCTTGCCGTCGAGCTTGCGCATCAGGCTTTGGTCCATGATCGCCCAGCCCTCGTCGGCAAGGCAGGTCCAGCGAGGAATTCGACGGTGGCTGCCGTAATGAAACCGCGCGGGAATCGCGCCCTTGCGCCAGCACTGCGCGTGCGGAATGGCGCGTGCGAATGCCTTATCCAGCGACTGTCGCGCAGCGTCGCTGTCCTTGCGCGGCTCGACGCCGACCAGTGAGCCAACCGTCACCAGACGATAGAGCTTGCGCGGAACGTAGGCGTCCAGTTCCACGATGTGCTCGGCAGGCGTGGCCGCCATGCCGTGATCGGAAACGATCACGAGGTTGACGTCGGACCACAGGCCACGCTGGTGCAGGCCGGCGAGCAATTCGCCGATGGCCGTGTCGGTACGCTGTATCGCGCTGTTGACCTCGTTCGAATCGGGGCCGAAGGCGTGGCCCTCGTGATCGACTTCGTCGAAATACAGAGTAATGAAGTCGGGCCGCTCGGCCGGGGCAAGATCGATCCAGTCCAGCACCTGCTGCACCCGCGCTGAGGGCGTGACGCTGCCGTCATACGGACGCCAGAGATCAGGGTGATGGCCGTGGATGGGTGCTTCCGAGCCCGGCCAGAACATCGTGGCACTGCGCAGCCCGGCTTTTCGCGCCGTGTTCCACAGAGGTTGCGCATCGTCCCACCAGGCGGGATTGGACACGGCTTCGGCATTGCGCAAGGTGAACCGCTCACCGGGTATTTCCGGGTCGACCATGGTGTTGTTGATCAAACCGTGATGATCCGGGACGAGCCCCGTCACCAGTGTGTAGTGATTGGGGAAGGTCAAGGACGGGAACGATGGTCGCAGGGCGCGCGCCCGCGCACCGTCGTCGATGATGGCCTGCAAATTGGGTGTCAGGCCGCGCTCCAGATAATCAGGACGGAAGCCGTCGATCGACACCAGGATCAACAACGGCGGTTTGCTTGGCGCTTCAGTCCGTATCGGCGATTGGCAGGCCACCAGCAGCAGGCAAATCAGCAACCACAGTCCTTGGGGCGAGATCAGGCGCAGCTTCGTCATGCGCGTACTATGCTTGTTCGACATGAGGGCATTGTCACTCAAGTGATGCGGCCTGACACGCCTACCGCAACACGCGATGGGCGCTGTCGATCGTGAACTGTGATGGAGTAGAGCCAATGAATGGTTTGCGCGGTGTGGGACTGGGACTTTTGCTGATGACGACGATGGCGCTGGCAGGCGAGCCACTCACGCAACTGAAAACGGGTCTTTGGGTCGGCGGACAACCGGATCAGGCGCAACTGGCCCAGTTCGCCAAGGGCGGTGGCGCGGTGGTGATCGACCTGCGCATGCCCGATGAAGATCGCGGGCTGGATGAGGCCAAGGCCGTGGCCGATCTGGGTCTGAGCTACGTGAGCCTGCCGATCGATAGCCACACCGGCATCACCGCAGACAATGCCCGCGCCTTGCACGAGGCACTTGCCGCGGCCACGGGGCCGGTGCTCCTGCATTGCCGCACCGGCAATCGCGTCGGCGCACTCCTGGCGCTCGATGCCGTGGCGCAAGGCTCTTCGCGCGAACAGGCATTGGACCTGGCACGCCGCGCCGGTGTGGACGTCATGGAGCCGGAACTGCGCGAACGTCTGGGCTGCACCAAAGCGGCGTGTTGACAAGGTCGTCGTAGTCGGGCGCGTTGCGCTGAAACGCAAAAGGCCGCCGTACGGCGGCCTTTTGACTCACATGCCGAGTCGCTCAGCCCAGGGCTTTTTCCAACTCCGGCAGCACGGTGAACAGATCCCCCACGAGGCCGATGTCGGCCACTTCGAAAATCGGTGCATCGGCATCCTTGTTGATGGCGACGATGGTGCCGGCGTCCTTGATGCCGGTCAGGTGCTGGATGGCGCCGGAAATGCCGATGGCCACGTAGAGTTCGGGGGCGATGATCTTGCCGGTCTGGCCGACCTGCATTTCGTTCGGGCAAAAGCCCGCATCCACCGCCGCACGCGAGGCACCCACGCCCGCGCCGAGCTTGTCGGCGAGGTGATAGATGATCTTGAAGTTGTCTTCCGAGCCGACGCCACGGCCACCGGAAACCACACGCGCGGCGCTTTGCAGATCGGGGCGATCGGACTTGCCGGCGGCCAAGCCCAGGTAACGCGTGTGGGTGGGCAGGGCCGCATCCACGTTCACCGCGCGCACACTGGCGTTGCCGGTGTTGGCGGCCGCGGACCACGAGGCCACGCGCACGGTCGCCACGACCTTCTGATCGGCCGGCGCGGTGACCTTGACGATGGCGTTGCCGGCATAGATCGGGCGCTGGAACTGGTGCGCGCCATCCACGCTCATCACGTCGCTGATCTGGGCCACGCCGAGCAGGGCGGCCACGCAGGGCATCAGGTCCTTGCCGAAGGTGGTCGAGGGCCCGAAAACGTGGCTGTAATCGGCCGCGACCTTTGCGATCTGCGGCGCCAGCACCTGTGCCAGCGGATGAGCATTGGCGGGATTGGCGACGGCGAGCACTTCGTTGACGCCTTCGATCTTCGCCGCTTCAGCGGCGATGGTGTCGGGCGCATCGGCCAACACGATGATGTCGATCTTCTGTGGCGACAGCGCACCGGCGGCCGTGACCGTCTTGGCCGTGGCCGAGACATTGAGTTGGCCGTTGAGGTGTTCGGCCACGATGAGGACTTGAGTCATGTTGATTCTCCGGTGCGGGCTCAGAGCAGGCCCTTGGCCTTGAGGGCCTGGACCAGTTCGGCGGCGTCTTTCACCATCACGCCACGGCTGCGCCTGGCCGGTGCCTGATAGTGGGTGGTATTCAAGAAGTTGCCGGATTCGACACCCAGATCGGGCAGCGACAGGGTTTCCAGCGGCTTGGTCTTGGCCTTCATGATGTCCGGCAGCTTGATGAAGCGCGGCTCGTTCAAGCGCAGGTCGGTGGTGATGACGGCGGGCAGGTCCACCTCCAGCGTCTCAAGTCCGGCATCGACTTCACGCACCACGGTGGCACGGCCGTCAGCGACATCGACCTTGCTGGCAAACGTGGCTTGCGGGCGGCCCCAGAGCGTGGCCAGCATCTGGCCGGTCTGATTGGCGTCATCGTCGATCGCCTGCTTGCCCAGCAACACGATGTCGGGCTGTTCCTTTTCGATCAGCTTGAGCAGCACGCGCGCGGCGGTCAGCGGCTGCACCTCGTCCTCGGCGACCACATGGATGGCGCGGTTGGCGCCCATGGCCAAGCCGTTGCGCAGGTGTGCCTGGGCATTGGCAGGCGCGATGGTGGCGATGATCACCTCGGCGGCGACGCCTTTTTCACGCAGGCGCAAGGCCTCTTCCAAGGCAATGTCGTCGAAAGGATTGGCAGAGAGCTTGACGCCATCGGTGACGACGCCGGAGCCATCGGGTTTGACTTGCACGCGGACATTGGCGTCCACGACGCGCTTGTAGCCGACCAGGATTTTCATCGGTTCAAGGTTCCTGAAGGAGTGAAGGGTGCCGGGTACGCAGGCAAGCCGCCATTGTAACGGTGCAGCGTAGTCGCGGCCAATCATCGGACGCTCATGGCATGACCCGTGGCAGGCGTGCCCGCCGCCCGACGGCAGTAGCATGGCCAGTTCGACTATCACGACAACACGGCGACGCACGCATGGATACCGGCATCGAAAACGACCTGGCCGATCTCGATCTTCCCGTGGAACAGATGCAGGCCATGGGTGACGCCGTGCTGGCGCGCATCGTCGATCATCTGAAAGGCTTGCCGGACGCGCCGATCTGCGGCGATTTCACCGGCATCGATGCCCTGTGCCGCAGCTTGCGGGAAGATGCGCCGGAACGTGGGGCCAAGCTCGACAGTCTGCTCGATCCACTGTTTTCGGACTGGATTCCACGCTCGTTCGGCACGCCCGGGCCGGGCTATCTCGCCTACATCCCAGGCGGCGGCGTGTATCCGGCGGCGCTGGCGAGTTTCATTGCCGATGGCGTCAACCGGTACACCGGCATCTGGCAAGCGGCACCGGCCTTGGTGCAGCTGGAAGCCAATACGCTGGAATGGCTGCGCGAGTGGATGCAATTTCCCGCCTCCGGACGCGGCCTGTACACGCCGGGCGGCTCGATGGCGATGTTCAATGCCATCGCGGCCGCACGCGAACAACGCCTCGGCACCGACATTCGTGCCGGCACACTCTATGTGTCCTCGCAGTCCCATCATTGCATCAGCAAAGCGGCGCGTCTGGCGGGCATCGCGCACGATCGGGTGCGGGTGATCGAGGTCGATGCGCGCTATCGCCTGCGACTGGATGCACTGACGGCAGCCATCGCCGCCGATCGCGCGGCTGGCTTGAAACCCTTCATGGTGTTTTCCACCGCCGGCACCACCAACACCGGCGCCGTCGATCCCTTGGATGCGGTGGCAGACCTCGCCGCACGCGAAGGCCTGTGGCATCACGTCGATGGTGCGTACGGCGGCTTCTTCCACATGGTGCCTGAGTTGCGGCCCTTGCTCGCCGGCCTGTCGCGCGCCGATTCGCTGACACTGGATCCGCACAAGGGCCTGTTCCTGCCCTACGGTACCGGCGCCTTGCTGGTGCGTGACGGCGAGGTCCTGCGACATCTGCATTCATCCAGCGCCGGCTATTTGCCGGCCAATCAAAACGAATTTTACGACCCGGCCCAATACGGCCCGGACCTGTCCCGTGGTTTTCCGGGATTGCGGGTATGGCTGACGCTGAAGTTTTTCGGCGCAGCACGCTATCGCGCAGCACTGGCGGAAAAACGCGCGATGGCGGTGTGGGCCGCCAATGAAATTGCGCGCATTCCCGGCATCGTGATGGATGCTTGGCCAGACCTTTCCCTGTTTGCCTTCCACCTCGAAGGCGGAGCGCTCGATACTCTGGAAAAGCAGAACGCCGCCACCCGCGCGCTGATGCAACGCGTCACCGCGCGCGGCCAGATCATGATGACCGGCGCCCAGGTTGGCGAGCGCTTTCTGGGGCGCGTCTGCGTGCTGAGTTTCCGCACTCGTCAGGCCCAGATGGATGCCTGCGTCGAACAACTGACCGAAGAAGCGACGCGTTTGCTGGGCGGTGGAGTTTCGGAAGGCGTTCCTTCCAACGCGCAAGCTCCTGTTGATCCAGCCCTCAGTGATCCGAACCTGACGTAGCTTCCGAGCGTGTTCGGCAGGCAATGGAGCACGCTCCATTGCCGCAAAACAAGGGCCGGATCAATGGGAGGTGGCGCTGCAGCATTGCGTCCGATCGCCGATGGTTGCACCAAGCCCGCTCTCGCTGTCGCCACGCGATTGGCCACGTGCAAGCGTTCATTCGCACGCGATCCACGGCGCTAGGGTGACGGTGCTTCGACTCCGCTGAAGACGAGCACGCCGCGGGTAAGCGCGCACCCGTGACCTCGATGCCAGCGACGTCAGCATTCAACTCGCGCAGCTCGTCGGCGCGGAAGGTGATGGCGCTGGCGCCGATGTTTTCGACGATAAGTTCGACGCCACGACCGGAGAAGGGCGAGGAACTAAAATGAAGTCATCGAATGCATGACAAGGAGATGCCTCATGGCCGTCCTGACTGTTCGCAACCTGCCCGACGAAGTGCATCGCGCCTTGCGCGTGCGCGCCGCCGATCACGGGCGCAGCACCGAGGCCGAGGTGCGCGCCATCCTCGAATCCGCCGTGAAACCGGCAGGCAGCCTGAAACTTGGCTCCTTGCTGGCCGATATCGGGCGTAAAGCCAAACTCACCGATACCGAAGTCGATTTGATCGACGAGCGCGACCGGTCGCTGCCGCGAGAGCTCGACTTCGGATGATCCTGCTCGATACCAACCTGATCTCCGAGCCGCTGCGCCCTGCGCCAGAACCGGCGGTGGTGACGTGGATCGACGCCCAGCCCATCGAGACCTTGTTCCTCTCTGCCATCACCGTGGCGGAATTGCGCGCCGGTATCGCATCCTTGCCCGCTGGCAAGCGCCGCGACGCCTTGCGCGAGCGCATCAAGACGCAGGTGCTGACGCTGTCCACGGGGCGCGTGCTGGCCTTTGACTTGGCCGCGACACAGCCCTATGCCGAGTTGCTGGCGAAGGCCAAGCCCAAGGGCCATGAGATTGCGCTGGCCGATGCCTACATCGCCGCCATCGCGCTGGCGAACGGAATGTCCGTGGCTACGCGCGACGTCGCACCATTCAAGGCGGCGGGCGTCACTGCCATCAATCCCTGGCCGTAACGCGCTTCACAGTGCCCGCGCTCGCGCGGTGTTCAGAAGGCTCAGCAATCGCGCTTCATCGCGCGCATCCAGCGTGGCAGTGACGGACTGCCCGCCCGCCGCCAGCTCCACCCGTACCGTGCGCGTGGGCGCGGCATCGGCGGTCAACACCGGACGCATCATCGGTACGCCAACCGGGGCGACGAAGCCGCCCGTGGCAAACCCCTGCACGCCCGCCAAAGCACGACCGGCCCGCGCCTTCGCGGGCGCGGCCATGCGGTTGATCGCATCGAAGAAGCCGACACCGAGCCGCTGCACCGTGGCGCGGTTGATCACGTACTCGCCCGGCGTGAGCAGCGCGGGAACGGTGTCCGACGGTGCGATGCCACCGCGCGCGAAAAACCGGCCTTCGAGCGATTCCATATAGTCGATGAGTTCGCGCGACAGGTCTTTGCCATACATCAGCGCCTGCGCCATCGACGATATCCAACGCTTCTTGATGACGCCGACCGTGCCCTGTTCGAGCGGCGTCAGCGTTTTGGTCGATTCCAGTGGACGCAGGAACTCCCGATCCACGCCCGCCTGCTTGCCGACGCGAAGCGCGGGCGCTGCCAGCCGCGCCAGTGCGGTGCGTCCGTACTCCTGCACGGCGGCCTTACGGATCACGCAGGCACCGGCATCCAGCGTGCGCGGTACGGTGACGTGGATGGTGTGCCTGCCGTTACACGGGCAGAACGGCGGAACACCCCGCAACACATGGGAATTTCGGGCACAAAAAAACCAACCGAGAAGGGTTGGTTTTTTGGATATTGGTGGCCCGGGGCGGAATCGAACCACCGACACGCGGATTTTCAGTCCGCTGCTCTACCAACTGAGCTACCGGGCCACTGGGCGCTGATGCGCCATCACTGCAACTGCGGCAGCGAGCGGAGTATTAAATCGGTTTGTGATGGAAAGGTCAAGTTTGAGATGGATCGGTGGTCGGCGGGGTGATGAGTGCCATCAGTTCCGAGGGTGTCGGGGCTGAGGTTTCGACGATGCGCAACAACAAGGCCTCGCCTTGGCCGTCCATGGCGATGCGCTCGCCTTCGGCCGTTTGCAGTACGAGGCTGTCGCCAAGGCTCAGTTCGTGCGCATGGGCACCTTGGAGGCGTGCGTGACCGCCGAGCATGTGCATGAACCACTGCACGCCTTCGAGGTGCGGAAACACCACCGTGCCGACCAGTGGGCGATGCAGGAGTTGCAGCTGAACCTGTTGCGGGTTCCAGATTGCATTGAAGACCTGCACCGGTCCATCGGGAAGGTGACACGCGGCCACGTCGTCGCCGTCGAACTGAGCTTGGCCGTGTGGCGGTTCAAGTTGCATCCGACGGCCATCGACGAATCCCAGATGCAGGCCTTGGCCGTGTAGCAGCACCTGCGCTCGGCAGTAGCCGAGATAGGGCGAAAACAGGGTGTCCTGCGTGATTTCCGCGATCGAGATGCGCCAGTGGAAGGCATCCTGGTCGGGCACGCGCAGGATTTCGCGCGTCCAGCCTTGCTGATTGCGCCAGCGTTCGCGGCGATAGTCGCAGGCGTGCAGCAGGGTGAGCTTGGAGGGCATGGTTTGGCCGCATTCGTTGATGCGCCACGATGGTGGTCGGGTGCTCGGGCAATGGCAAGGGTGAGCGAGTAGAATTGGCGGTCTCAGCAATTGCAGGATTTTGCCTCATGGATCTTCGCCAAATCGAACACTCAATCTCGTCCAAATGGGATGCGGAAGTCGTCCCGGAACTGGTCGAGTACATCCGTATCCCGAACAAGTCGCCCCTGTTCGATCCCGACTGGGTAGCCAATGGTCACATGGATCGCGCCGTGGCGCAGTTCGAGCGCTGGGCCAAGGCCCAGCCGATTGCTGGAATGAGCGTGGAAGTGGTGCGTCTGGAAGGTCGTACTCCGCTGATCTTCATCGACATTCCCGCCCAAGGCATGGGTGGCGATGATTGTGTGCTGCTGTACGGCCATCTCGACAAGCAGCCGGAAATGACGGGCTGGAGCGAGGGCCTGGGGCCGTGGGAGCCGGTGATTCGCGGCGACAAGCTGTTTGGTCGTGGGGGCGCCGATGACGGCTATGCCATTTTCGGCGCGCTCACCGCGATTCTGGCCCTGCAGGAACAAGGCGTGGCCCATTGCCGTTGCGTGGTGGTGATCGAGGCCTGTGAAGAATCGGGCAGCTACGATCTGCCGCACTATGTCGATCACCTCGCGGATCGAATCGGCCGGCCGTCCTTGGTGGTGTGTCTGGACTCGGGCTGCGGCAACTACGACCAGCTCTGGTGCACCACGTCCTTGCGCGGCATGGCGGGTGGCAACTTGCGCGTGAGTGTGCTGTCGGAAGGGGTGCACTCGGGGGATGCCTCGGGCATCGTGCCGTCCAGCTTCCGCGTTCTGCGCAGCCTGCTGGATCGACTCGAAGATCAGGCAACCGGCACGATCCGGGTGGAGGATCTGTTCGTCGAGATTCCACACGAGCGTGTGCATCAGGCGCAGCGCGTGGCCGATGTCATGGGCGACGAAGTGTTCGACAAGTTTCCATTTCTTCCCGGCATGAAGCCGGTGACTTCGGATCTGGCCGAGCTCGTGCTCAACCGGACTTGGCGGCCAGCCTTGGCCATCACCGGCGTCGATGGTTTGCCGGCCCTGAGCAGTGCTGGCAACGTGCTGCGCCCGACCACGGCGGTGAAGGTGTCCTTGCGCTTGCCACCTACGCTTGATGGCGAGCGTGCGGCAGGCGTGCTCAAGAAGCTCATTCTCGACAACCCGCCCTATGGCGCGAAGGTCGAATTCCAGTTGGAGAAATCGTCTACCGGCTGGAATGCGCCGGCGATGTCGCCGTGGTTGTCGCAGGCCATCGACGAAGCATCGCAAGCCTTCTTCGACAAGCCGGTGATGTACATGGGTGAGGGTGGGACGATTCCGTTCATGGGCATGTTGGGCGAAAAATTCCCGGGCGCACAGTTCATGATCACGGGCGTGTTGGGCCCGCACTCCAACGCCCACGGCCCCAACGAATTCCTGCACATTCCAACCGGCAAGCGCGTCAGCGCGTCGGTGGCCAAGGTGCTGGCTGCACACGGTGAGGCCAGTGCCAAGGGTTTGACGCGCGGTGTGGGCGCGGTCGCCGGCGACAGTCGTTATGAAGACATGGAATCGTGCTGCTGAGGCAGTAACATCCGACCCTTCACAAAAGAGGTGACTCATCATGTCGTTGATTTGGACAATCGTCATTGGATTCGTCGTGGGCTTGGTGGCACGCCTGATCAAGCCGGGCAAGGACGCGGTGGGCTGGATCATGACCATCGTGCTCGGCGTGGGCGGATCACTGCTTTCCACCTGGGCAGGGCAGATGTTGGGCTGGTATCAACCGGGGCAGGTTGCTGGCTTCATCGGCGCCGTGGTGGGTGCGGTGATCCTTTTGGTGATTTGGGGCGCGTTGCGCAAGAAGGCCTGAGCCAATTGCCGTTCAACACAAAAGGACCATGGTCATGCGAATGAATCGAATTCTGTCAGTGGCCGCCCTGTCGGTTGCCATGATCGGCTGTGCGGCGGTGGAAACGGCTGCGTCGCCCGCAGGACAGGTGGATGCACAGGAAGCCAGCACCTGGGTGGGTAGCAACTGGCAACTGGTCGGTGCCGATCGCGGACTGTTGTCGACATCACCCGAAGCCCGCAAGATCACCTTGGGCTTTTTCGGTGACCGGGTCGCAGGTCACGCAGGGTGCAATCGCTGGTTCAGCAACTATCGTTTCGAAGGGGATCGTCTGATCCTGGAACAGGCGGCCACGACGATGATGTTGTGTCAGGACGCAGCCAACGCGGTCGAGCGGGCGTTTCTGGATCTTCTTGCCAAGCCGTTGACCGTGCACACACAAGCCGGCCAATTGCAGGTCGAGGCCGCAGACGGCACGGTCTTGCGCTTCCAGCCGTTCAAGACGCCCACCGAGTCGCCTTGAAGCGCCGTGTAGGCGCTGCCTCAAGCCAGTTTTGCCAAGTCCGGTTGCGACGCCGGACGTACGTTGAAGTACTCACTGATATCGATTGGACGGCCCAGGGCATAGCCTTGGGCAAAGTCCACGCCCAGGTCACTCAGGCGTTGCCGCGCCTGTTCGCTTTCCACGCATTCGGCAATGGTCTGCTTGCGCATCACTCGCCCGATGTCGGCAATCGAACGCACGATGGCGTAGGACAAGGGCGATGTTTCAATGTCGCGCACGAAACTGCCGTCGATCTTGAAAAAATCGACATCCAGCGAACGCAGGTAGCCGAACGAACAAAAGCCGGTGCCGAAGTCATCAAGCGAAAACCGGCAGCCCAAGGCACGTGCATCGCTGATGAAGCGTTGCGCGCGCCCCAGATCGCGCAGGGCACTGGTCTCGGTGAGTTCGAAACACAGTTGGTCGGGACGCAGAACACTGGCGCGCAGCTTGATCGCCAAGTCGTCGAGAAAACGCTCGTCCTGCAGTGAATCGGCACAGAGATTGATCGCGCACAGCCCGACCATGCGGACCTGCTCGGGGTGGCGCTCGAACCAGCGCATGATCTTGTCGATCACGTAGCGATCGACCTTGGCCGACAGTCCATAACGCTCGGCCGCCGCCATGAACTGTCCCGGCAGCACCATTTGATTGTTGCCTTCACGCAGGCGCAGCAGAACTTCGAAGTGGCGCAGGTCGGAACTGGTTTCCCGCAGCGGCGCGATGGTCTGGCAGAACAGGCGGAAATGGTTGCGTTCGAGCGCATTTCCCAGTCGCAAGGCCCAGCGCATGGTGTCCGAGCTTTGTTGAACCAGATCCTGCGCGCCGGGGGTGGCGAGCTGGATGCGATTGCCACCCAGCTCCTTGGCGGCGAAACACGCGGTGTCGGCCAGCGCCAGGAGGGTTCCGAAGTCATGTTCCTCACCGCCGTTGAAGGTCACCAGCCCGATGCTGATGGTGGGCGTCGCCACGTGTTCGCCCGATTGAAAGCGATAGGCTGCGACCGCGGCACACAGGCGATGGGCCTGCGCTTGGGCATCATCGGCCTTGATGTTGAGCATCAGGACGGCGAATTCATCGCCACCGATGCGGGCGAGCACGTCGGTGGCGCGCAGGTTGGCCCGCAGGACGCCCGCGACGCCGCCAATCAGTTCATCGCCCACGGCATGGCTCATCGCATCGTTCACCAGGCGGAAGCGATCCATGTCCAGATAGGCCATGGCCATGGTTTGCATGGGCAAGGCCTGGATGGTGCG
This sequence comes from Chiayiivirga sp., assembly GCA_035703435.1. Classification (GTDB taxonomy): domain Bacteria; phylum Pseudomonadota; class Gammaproteobacteria; order Xanthomonadales; family Xanthomonadaceae; genus Denitratimonas. The sequence continues at coordinate 47,371 of DASSYF010000058.1, forward strand.
ACGGGCCTCGTATTCGAACGCGGAGCGATTGAGCAGCCCGGTCAAGGCATCGGTGTTGGCGCGGTGCAGGAGTCGGGCCGCGCTTTGTCGGCTTTGCTGGGTGCCCAGCGACAGGGTGATGGGTATGGCCGCCAGGACGCAGAGAAAGGCCACGATCGAGGTGGCATCGGCGGTCGAGTCGGGGCGCGGGCCGACGAAGCCCTGGCTGATGGCAGCCACCGCCACCATCCATACCACGGCGTTGGCGATGACGACCGGTGCGGGAGGCAGGCGCACGGCGCCCCAGATCAAGCCGGCCAGCGGCAAACTGATGACCGCAAGGGCATAGCTCGGTTGTGCGCTGCGTAGCCAGAGCGCCAACAGGAAGGTCAAGGCCAATGCGCCGATCCAAAGGCGTTGCTCGGTGGCACTGGCGTAGCTGGCCGTTTGAGTGGCCGGTTCACGGGGCTTTCGGAAGTGGTACTGCAAGTAAAGCAGGGTCACCGGGGTGATGACGATGACACCCAGCAGATCACCAATGGCCCAGCGCAGGATGCCGGAGGGCAGGGTGTTCAGAGCGGCCAGGTCACTCAGGTAAAGGCCGATGACGCCGATCACCGCACTCACCAAGCACAGAAGGATCCCGCCCAGCAGCACGCTGGTGCCGACGGTGATGTCGAAACGCTTGAGTGCATCGGGTTGACGCCAGCGAACCAGATACACCCCCGCCAGCGCGCCGACTACGTTGCTGGCGACCGACCAGGGCAGGAATGCGGCGGGCACGGACGAAACGGTCAGGTGCAAGACGATGATCGAGACGGCTGGCAGCAACCACCAGCGCGGCCCGAAGTACAGCATGGCACCAAAGGCAATACCCGCCGAAGGCCATGCCAAGGTCACCCCACTGCTGCCGATGGAGAGATCGGCAATCCAACCCAGTGCGACGTATGCGCCCACCAGGCCAAGGAACAGCATCGCGAGCGGGCCCCTGTCACTCATGATCCGAGTGTATGACTCAAAATCGGGCTTGATGCAAGCCTCGTATCGGGCTCTGACATTGTTGCAGTGAAACTGGCCACGAGGTCGCTGTTTTGCTGTGGCAAAGTGTTAAAGTCGCATGGTTTGATTCGACCGGAACCGAGTGATGGCCCGCTTGATCGAGCGTCGTCGCTCGCGTATCCACGGCAATGGCGTTTTCGCCCTCGCTGACATCCCGCAGGGCACGCTGCTGTGCCGCTACGAAGGCAAGCGCATCACTCACGACGAGGCCGATGCGCGCTATGGCGACTCGCTCGACAGCGGACACACCTTCCTGTTCACCCTCAACGATGAGTACATCGTCGATGCCAATCAGGGTGGCAATATCGCGCGTTGGCTCAACCACAGTTGTGCGCCCAATTGCGAGTCGGAAGTGATTCCGTGGCATGGTGCGGATTGCCGTCGTGATCGCATCGAAATCCGGGCACTGCGCGCCATTCGTGCGGGTGAGGAATTGACCTACGACTACGGCATCCGTTTGGACGTGCCACACACGGCGCGGATGAAGAAACTCTGGGCCTGTCGCTGCGGTGCGTCGACCTGCAGCGGCACCATGCTCAAACCCAAGCGTTGAGCGTGCTCAGGCTTGGGAAAGCCCGAGTGCCAATTCCTGCAAGGGCGCCACGATCAGGATGCGCGCCAGAAGCAATAACAAGACCACCAGCATCGGCGAAAGGTCGATGCCGCCGGGCTTGGGCAAAAGTCGGCGGAACGGCGCCAGCAGGGGCTCGGTCAGTCGTATCAGCAGCGGGATCGCGGGGTGACTCGCGCCACGCCCGACCCAACTCAGGATCACCACGATCAGGATCAGCCAGAACCAGAGGGTGATCACCAAGCCCAGAAGTTCAGCCAGCCCCAACGGCGCAATGGCTGCCATGCCTAGCGGCAGCGACCAGATCGCCAACATCAGCGCCGCCTTCCCGCACATCACCAGATAGGCGACCAGCGCCGCCGCCAGGTCGATCTTGCGCCACGGCTTGAGCACCCGACGCAAGGGCATCAGCACGGGATTGCTCATGCGGTAAATCGCTTGGCACAGCGGGTTATGGAACGGCGCTCCAACCCATTGCAGTGCCAAACGCAACACAAACAGCACGGCCGCAAGGCCGAAGAAGATGTCGATCAACAAGCTGGCGGCATTGGCCAGATGGTTCATCGCTCACGCTCCCGCTTGTGCCGACAACTGCGCGCCGCGTTCGGTCGCCGCGGCGATGGCGCGTGCGACGATGGCCTCGAAGCCATCGCGCATGAAGCTCTCGACTGCAGCCTGAGTGGTTCCGCCGGGAGAGGTCACGCGCTGACGCAGGGTTGCCGCGTCTTCACCGGATTCGAGCAGCATTCGGCCTGCTCCAAGGCACGTCTGCACGGCCAACGCGCGTGCCGCCGCTTCGGAAAGTCCTTGGGCCACGGCGGCGGCTTGCATGGCCTCGGCCAGCAGGAACACATAGGCCGGCCCACTGCCGGACAAGGCCGTCACCACATCCATCTGTGCTTCGTTCTCCAGCCACACGCTGATGCCGACGGCATCCAGAACGGCACTGGCCAGCACTCTCTGTTCGGGATGGACGCGGGCATTGGCGAACAGGCCAGTCGCACCGGCGCCCAGCAAGGCTGGAGTGTTGGGCATGGCACGAACCACGGCGCGTTGACCTCCCAGCCAAGTGTCCAGTTGTGTGGTGGTGATGCCGGCCGCGATCGAAACCGCCATCGCCTGCGCCGGGAAGCTCGGCGCCAAGCTTTGGCAAACCTGTCGCATCACCTGCGGCTTCACCGCCAGCAGCACCAAGTCCGCGTCTGCGACCGCCACGCTGGCGTCGGCGTGGGTCAGGATCTGGAAGTCGTGGGCGAGGCCATCACGAACCGACGCCACCGGATCGACGGCCACAACGTGTTCCGGCGCGAATCCACGCGCCATCAGTCCGCCAATGAGACTGCGACCCATGTTGCCGCCGCCGATGAAACACAACTTGCCGCGCAAGCCGGATGTGACACTGTCGAGATTCATGTGGGTGCAGTGACCGAAGGGAATCGTTGAAGAATGGCAAGCCCGAGCACGGCCTGCAAGCAGCGCGGGTTCAACGGCCCATCCACCACGCCAAGGGCAGGGCGAGCAGCAGCCACAGCACATCCCAGTTCGATACGTTCAGGCGCCACCAGGTCAGGGCCAAGACGGGATCGATCATGCCGATTGACCCGGGCGGCGGGGTTCCAAATGCCAGGCCGATGCTCACCGCGGCCACGGTGAAGGTGCTGGTCGCCAAGGCGATCAGGGTCATGAAGCTTGCCAGTGTCGCGCGCGTCCTGCCCGCAGGCATGGCTGCCAGGCGCAAGAGCATGGCAGCGTCGGCGGCCACGACCAGCGCCATCCAGGCGCAACCGCTGCGCGCGAAAATGGCCAGGGAACCCCAGATGGCAGCCATGCCCAAGGCGGCGAGCAGCACCAGAAAGCACAGCGTCGCAAAATTTCTGAGCGGTGGCGTCATGGTTTAGTCAGGGCTTAAGACATCGATACGTTAGAATAGCCGGCTCGCGTCGGACCCATGTCCTGGCGCTGCATTTGCCGCAGTGTCGGCGCAAGAGAGTAATTGTTTCATGTACAGCCGCAGCAGTGAGCCAGTGGAGTTCGAACGGGATTGCCCCGCCGTCATGGTGCCACACGGAGATGAAGTGACCTTGCCGGCCGGCACGGTGGGTTACATCACCCAGGCCTTGGGTGGCAGCTTTACCGTGTTCGTCGAGGGAAACCTGTTTCGCATCGCCGGTGACGAGGCCGACGCCATCGGCAAGGAGCCACCCGAGCCGCTCGTCCTGCCCGAGGATGCGCGGGATGAAGATGTCGAAGAGCTGGTCTGGCGGCAGTTGCGCACCTGTTTTGATCCGGAGATCCCGATCAACATCGTCGATCTGGGCTTGGTATATGCCTGCGATGTGACCCACGACGGTGAAGGGGGTCGGCATGTGGCGATCAAGGTGACCCTGACTGCGCCCGGTTGCGGTATGGGCGACATCCTGGTGGCCGACATTCGGGAAAAACTGGAATTGATCCCGACCATCGTCGAGGTGGACACCGAGCTGGTATTCGATCCGCCCTGGAATCAATCACTGATGAGTGAAGCGGCACGGCTCGAGACGGGCATGTTTTGATGCGGAGTCCGGATGCCCCACGTTCGGGGTATGTGGTGTAAGCGAAGGTGACGCACAACGTCACTTTACGGTCGTAGGACGGCAGGTTTTCGCGCATTGCTGCGATGCAAAATCGATCAGCAGTGCGTCTCGCGCTTGGATGAAAGCGCGCTACGACGCGGTTTTCCGGGCCGTGTCGTGACCTGCTTCACGAATGTGTTGACACCTTTCGAAACCTGTTGCTAGGTTCCCTCGGCGCGTTTGCCTTGGGGACGGGGTATGCGCGTCCATCCACACCGATCGATCGCCATCAGCGCGCTCGCATCGCGGCAAGGGGCTGGGTGTCGCAGGAAGCGGCATCGAGGATGGGCGAAAGGAGGCGCGGCTCGTGACTGTCGAGCCATCCGTCTTGCCACCTTTCCATTCACACTTTTGGGGACATCAGGACGTGAACAACTGCTTCTTCCGTCATGGACGGGCGAATTCCTTGGCGTTTGCCTTGGCTTTGGCTATTTCGGGTAGCGCGTACTCCATTGGCGCGTCGGCGGCTGACGAAGTCTCGCTCAGCGGTGCGCGCATGCAGACCTCGGCGCTTCAGGCCAGCGGCCAATACGATCGCTTCATCATCAAATTCAAGGCGGGCAACCAACTCGGCTTGAGCACGTCTTCGCGAAATCAGGCTTTGAGTCTCGCGTTCTCACGCGTGGGCACGAGCCTGAAAGCCACGCGCGAGCTGGCCGTGGGTGGTCAGGTGGTGGAGCTGGCGAGAAAGTTGACCGCCAGCGAAGCGCACGATTTCATGTCGGCGCTCGCCGATCAAAACAACGTCGAATACGTTGAAGTGGACCGTCTGAATCAGATCAAGTCCGTGCCCAACGACACCCGTTATGGCGAGCAGTGGCACTACTTTGAAAGCGTTGGCGGTTTGAACCTGCCCAGCGCCTGGGACCTGTCCACCGGCACCGGTGTGATCGTGGCTGTGCTCGATACCGGCATCACCAATCACAGCGATCTCAACGGCAACGTGATTGCCGGTTACGACTTCATCTCCACGGCTTCGGTTGCGGCCGATGGCAACGGCCGGGATTCGGATCCGAGCGATCCGGGCGATGCCGATGGTGGTTATCCGTCGAGCTGGCATGGCACCCATGTGGCCGGCACGATTGCCGCAGTCACCAACAACAACAAGGGCGTGGCGGGCGTGGCCTACGGCGCCAAGATCCAGCCCGTGCGCGTGCTCGGCAAGGGCGGTGGCTATGATTCGGACATCGCCGATGCCATCGTCTGGGCCTCTGGCGGAACCGTCAGCGGCGTGCCGGCCAATGCCAATCCGGCCAAGGTCATCAACCTCAGTCTGGGCGGCAGTGGTTCCTGCGGCAGCACGTTTCAGAACGCGATCAACAGTGCGGTCTCGCGCGGCACGGTGGTGGTGATCGCCGCCGGCAACGAGAACAAGAACGTCTCGGATGCCTCGCCGGCCAACTGCGCCAACGTCGTGGCGGTGGCGGCCAACGACAAGGAAGGCAATCGCTCGTGGTATTCCAACTACGGCAACTTGATCACGGTGACCGCGCCGGGCGGTGAAACCTGCATTCCAAATGCATCACAGACCGGCTGTCAGACCTCGACCACGGCCAAGGGCATTCTCTCCACGCTCAACAGTGGCAGCGCCGGACCATCGGCCGAAACCTATGCGTTCTATGATGGTACCTCGATGGCCACACCGCACGTGGCGGGTGTCGCGGCGCTGATGCTGAGTGCCTCGCCCAGCCGCACGCCGGCCGAGATCACGAGCATGCTGGTGAGCACGGCACGCGCCTTGCCCGGCAGCTGTTCGGGTGGTTGCGGTGCGGGCATCGTCGATGCCTACGCGGCGGTCAATGCAGCGATGGGCGGTGGTTCAAGCAACATCGCACCGACCGCCAACTTCAGCAGCAGCGTCAACGGCCTGACGGTGAACTTCACCGACAGCTCCAGTGACAGCGATGGTTCGATCGCCTCGCGCAGCTGGAACTTCGGCGACGGCACCAGCTCGACCGCCACCAATCCGAGCAAGACCTACTCGGCCGCCGGCACCTACACCGTCACCCTGACAGTGACCGACAATCAAGGTGCCACCCACAGCAAGTCGGCCACTGTCACCGTCAGCGGCGGCACCAGCGGCGGCTCGGTGTTGAGCAATGGTGTTCCGGTGACGGGTCTGTCGGGTGCCAAGAACAGTTCCAAGTACTGGACGGTCGACGTACCCGCGGGCGCTACCAACCTGCGGATCGAGATTTCCGGTGGAAGCGGCGATGCTGACATGTACGTGCGTCTGGGTTCCAAGCCGACCACCTCGACCTACGATTGCCGCCCGTACCGGGCAGGCAATGCCGAGGCCTGTGAGGCCAGTGCGCCGACGGCGGGTACGTATCACATCATGTTGCGAGCCTACAGCGCCTACTCGGGCGTGACGCTCAAGGCCAGCTACACGCCATAAGCCGTGGCATGGGGCTGACCACGAGCGGGTCAGTCCCTCATCAAGCGATGCACCAAGGCCCCAGAATATGGGGCCTTGGTGTTTCCATGATCGACTCGGCGTGTTCGGCCAGTTGCGCGTTCCGCGCCCGCGCGCACGACTTCTTGCCCGGACTCAGGCGGCCATCGAACGCTGCACGTTGCATAACTCTCAGTAGTTGATGCCGCCACCCTGCGCATAGCGTGCCAAAACCTCACGCGCCGCCTGACGTGCGATGCCATCGCGGACTGCGATGCCACGGTGCTCCAATTCGCCGCGCCAGTCGGCGGGCAGGGGGCCTTCGTCGAATTCGGTCAGTTCCATGACATCGCTGGCACTGGCACCGATCAACAGGGTGTCGATGCCGGCCCAGAACGTCGCGCCATAACACATGCAGCACGGTTGCGCCGAGGTGGCCAGAACGATGCCGGGGTGGTCTTCATTGAGACGCGCACGGCCGGTACGTGCCTGCGCCATGAGATACGCCATCATTTCGGCATGAGCCACCGAGCTGGCCTCGGGTATGACACGATTGACGCCGACGCTGATGAGGCGATGGGCACCATCGAACACCGCCGCGCCGAACGGGCCGCCGGTGCCCCGTTCCACATTGCGTGCGGCCAGCGTGATGGCCAATGCCATCTTGCTTTCATCGTCGGAATACACGGCGTCGGTTCCGACTGCCTCGGTGATCCAGTCGGGCAAACTCAGGCGGGTGTTCGTGGGCAACAGGTGCATCGGGCAGACTCCGTTCAAAATACCGTCGTGCGCGCGTCAAGCGGGCGCATCATCGATTTTGCATCAACCTTGCATCGGAAGGCCGTGGCGAAGGCGGTGGAATTGGCCAGAGGACCATTGACCCGCCATTTGGCCGGTGCGTGCACATCGATGCGAGCGAGCAATTGCAGTTCTTCGTCGCGGTAGTTTCGCCGCCACAAGCGTGCGTAGGCGTGGAAGAAGCGTTGCTCGGCGCTCAGCGTGCCTTGCTGGCTGCGGTCTTCCGTCTGGGCGAAGGCCGCGTGGCTGATTTCCACGGCCGCCAGATCGGCAATGTTCTCGCTCAAGGCGATTGCACCATTCACCTTGACCGAACCCAGGCTTGGATAGGCCGAGTACTGCGCCTCCAAGGGTTTGAACCGCAATGCGAACGCGCGGGCGTCGGCCTCCTGCCACCAGGGTGCGAGCCGACCTTGGGCGTCGAATCGACTGCCGATGCTGTCGAAGCCGCGGAACAGTTCGTGTGCCAGCACGCTTCCCAAGCCGCCGAAGTTGGCGGCGGCATCACCCGCCGGATCAAACAGGGGCGCTTGCATCAAACCGGCGGGTACCACCAGTTGGTTGCGCGCGGCGTCGTAATACACGTTCACCGCATAAGGTGCTTGTGCCCATTGCCATTCTTCGCGCACCTTGTCGATCGAGGCCATGTAGCGCTGGTGCCACCAGCCGACCAGTTTCAGGACGTTGCCGGCGTAGTCGTTGGCGGACAACTGCAATCCATCGAAGCCGGGAATCTGGTCCGGACCACCGAGCTTGATGTCCACGGCGTCGAGTTTCTCCAGCGCCGTCTGACGCGCCAAGGTGCCCAACCACGTGGCGTGCGCAAGTTGCTCGCGCAGCGTGGTGCGCACGCGCTCGGTCAGTGCTTCAGCGGCTTGTCGCGTGGCTTGAGGAAAATGCACGTCGAGGTAGCGTTGCCCCAGCGCTGGGCCGAGCAGGGTGTCTACGCTGGCAAGTACCCGACGCCATCGCGGCATCGGCTCCTGCGAGCCGCGCAAGGTGCGCAGATACAGCGCGTCGTGGGCATCCACGAATCCACGCGAAAGATAGGGTGCCATCGCGTGCGCGACATGGAAGCGCAGGTAGGCGCGCCATTGTTCGGGCGGCAGGGTTTGAACCAGACTGTCGGCTTCGCGGAAAAACGCCGTGTGGGCCAAGGACAGCGTATCGACCTCGACCAATCCTTGCGCCTTCAGGAACTTCTTCCAGTTCAGCGCCGGATAGGTCTTGGCCAGAGCCTTGACCTCAGTCATTGCATACGACGCCTGTGGATCACGAAGCTGCATCAGCGAGAGCGATGCGCGGGCGATGCGCTTCTCCACCTGCATGACCCAGTCGGCTTCGTTGGCGGCATGGGCACTGCCGGTCAGGGTCAGCAGGCGTTCGATGTAGGCTTCATAGGCGGCCAGCAACAAGGCGGTGTCGGCATCGTCGCGCAGGTAATAGTCGCGATCGGAAAGGCCAAGGCCGCCCTGATTGGCGTACGCGATGCGGCGCGCCGGATTGGCCAGATCGTCACCGGCACCGAAGTCGAACAGCACCGGGATGCCGCGCGCGTGCAGCTCGGCGATGGCCGCCGCGGTGTCGCGTGGTTTGCGGATGCGCTCGATGCGATCGAGGAGTGGGCGCAAGGCAGTCGCCGCAGCGGCTTCGACGGCAGCCTCATCCATGCCGCTGGCATAGAGGTTTCCGAGTAGACGCGTTGTGGCGTCCTCGCTGTCGATGGCCGCTTCCAGCAGCGCTCGCTGTTGCAACAAACCTTGCTGGGCCATCTCCTCGAAGGTGCCCCAACTGGCAAATCCGGTCGGAATCGGATTGGTCTTGAGCCAGCCGCCATTGGCGTGCTGGTAAAAGTCGGTGCACGCCGGCGTGCTGGTGTCCAATTGACGCGGATCGATGGCCTGGCTGGACGGCAATGCGCTGACGAGGCCGGTCATCGAGCTCAGCGCGAATGCGAGGGGAAGTGTGAGGCGTTGCATGAGCGGCTTGCAGTAGGCGGGCCGTGGATTCTAACCTGCCGCATCCAGGCGCAGTCCCAACGGCGACCTTCGTTGGCTCGGATCTGGTCATGAAGTTGCCTATCTCGGAGCGTTTTCGATGAATACCCCGTTCCCTCAGTCCGGCGTGCGCCGTCGCGGCAAGTTTCGTTGGTGGGTGCTGATGTTGTTTGGTCTGTATGCGGCTTGGTACTGGTTTTCCAACCAGCAGGAAGCTGCGTTCACCGGCCGCACCCAGTTGATCGACTCCAGCGTCGAGCAAGAGGCCACGCTCGGGCTTCAGGCCTATCGCGAAATACTTTCGCAATCGCAAGTGGTCAGCAGCGGCAAACTGCCCGATCAGGTACGAGAGATCGCACAGCGACTGGTGGCCGTGGGTCCGAAGGTCGAGGCTGATCTGGCGGCGCAGCGTGGTTCCAAGTCGTCGATCCAATGGGATGCGTTCAATTGGGACGTGAACGTGATCGAGTCCGACCAGGCCAACGCCTTCTGCCTGCCTGGCGGCAAGATTGCGGTTTACACCGGCATCATCCCGATCGCGCAGAATCAGGACGCCTTGGCCGCCATCATGGGTCACGAAATTGCCCACGCCTTGCTGCGCCACAGTGGTGAACGCATGGCGCAACAGAAACTGGTGCAACTGGGTTCGATGGCGGCGGGCGTCGCGGTAGGTGACATGGAGCCGCAGCAGCAGCGCGCGATCATGGCGGTGATGGGCGCGGGTGCGCAGTACGGCGTGTTGTTGCCGTTTTCACGCGACCATGAGAGTGAAGCGGACGAAGTGGGACTGATGCTGGCCGCCGCCGCCTGTTACGACCCGCGTGAGGCGATCGGCTTGTGGGAACGGATGGGGCAGGCCAAGGGCGGGCAGGCGCCGCCGGAATTCATGTCCACCCATCCCAGCGGCAGCACTCGCATCCAGCACCTGCAGTCCTTGATGCCCAAGGCGTTGGAGCTTCGCAAGGCGTACTGTGGGCCGGGTTGAGAATGGTTCCGTTTTCGCATAAGAGACTAATTCGGTACGCATTTTGAATGCGGTGATGCAGACCTCGCTTGACCCGGTTCGTATTGCCCGATGCGTGCGTTGATGCGACAATTCCGGTGATTTCAAAACCGTTTTCGCGTGGCATGTGCACGCGCAAAGTTTCAAGTCAGTCGCGTGTGTGCCGCATCGGCCTGCATGTGCCAGTGAGTACTGCGGTGGTGCCGCAGTCCGGTTCGAAGTGAGGAAGAAGTGCTCAGTCAATATCTGCCGGTTCTGTTGTTCTTGATCGTTTCCACGGGCATCGGCATTGCCCTGATCGTGCTCGGCAACCTCCTCGGCCCCAAGCGCCCGGGCGCTGAAAAGCTCTCTCCCTACGAATGCGGCTTCGAAGCGTTCGAAGACATGCGCATGCGCTTCGACGTGCGTTACTACCTGATCGCGATCCTGTTCATCGTGTTCGATCTGGAAATCGCCTTCATGTTTCCCTGGGCCGTGGTGTTCAAGGGCCTTGGGGCGCAAGCCATCATCGCGATGACGATCTTCCTCGGCATCCTGGTGGTCGGTTTCATTTACGAGTGGAAGAAAGGCGCGCTGGAGTGGGAGTGAACCGATGAACATTGCACAGTACTTCCACAATCCCGAGCCGATCGGCCGCGTCGATGACATCCTCCGCCCCGGTGATGACAACCCCCTGATCGAGCGCGGCTTTGCCGTGACTTCGGTCGATGCCTTGGTGAACTGGGCGCGAACCGGTTCGATGTGGCCGGTGACCTTCGGCCTGGCCTGTTGCGCCGTCGAAATGATGCACGCCAGTTGCGCCCGTACCGACCTGGACCGCATGGGCGTGATCTATCGTCCCAGTCCGCGCCAGTCCGACGTGATGATCGTGGCCGGCACCTTGGTCAACAAGATGGCCCCGGCGCTGCGCAAGGTGTATGACCAGATGACCGAACCCAAGTGGGTGATCTCGATGGGTTCGTGTGCCAATGGCGGCGGTTATTACCACTATTCCTACGCCGTGGTGCGTGGCTGCGATCGCGTGGTTCCGGTCGATGTCTACGTGCCCGGTTGCCCGCCGACGGCCGAAGCACTCGCCCATGGCGTGCTGCAACTGCAAAAGAAGATCCGTCGCACCAACACCATCGCGCGCTGAGCGCCCCGTTACCTGCAAGGAAGGCACGCCGCCCATGGCCGAGCCCGAACAAACCCTCGTCGAGCGCCTCAAGGCGCGTTTGCAAGATCGCATTCTGGAATGCATCGAGCACCCCTACGCGCTGGCCACCACCGAAACGACCTTGGTCGTGGCGCCCGAGCGCCTCTTGGAAGTGGCGCGCATCCTCGTGGATGAGCCGGCGTTCCACTTCGAGCAGTTGATCGATCTGTGTGGCGTGGATTATCTGGGCCATGGCCAGGTCGAATGGGATACCGAGGACGTCACCCACGAGGGTTTCTCGCGTGGTGTGGAGGGCTTGGGGCCCGGACGCTTCAAGTGGGAAGATCGCCCCGAAGTCGGTGACCACCCGCGTCGCTTCGCCTCGGTGGTGCAGCTGCTGTCGGTGCGCAACAACCAGCGCCTGCGTTTGCGCGTCTATGCGCCGGACGACGGCCTGCCGGTGATTCCATCCTTGGTGAGCATCTGGCCGGTGGCGAACTGGTACGAGCGCGAGGCCTTCGATCTGTTCGGCATTGTGTACGAAGGCCATCCTGACCTGCGCCGCATTCTCACCGACTATGGCTTCATCGGGCATCCGTTCCGCAAGGATTTCCCGCTGATCGGCAACGTCGAAGTGCGCTACGACGCCGAACAGGGCCGCGTCATCTATCAACCGGTCACGATCGAGCCGCGCGTCACCGTGCCGCGCGTGATCCGCGACGATTCACGTTTTGATCAGGCCCGCAACGAGGCCGCCGATCAGGCCGCCGGGAAATAAGATCATGGAGCAGATCCGCAATTACACCCTCAACTTCGGTCCTCAACATCCGGCCGCGCATGGCGTGTTGCGCCTGGTGCTGGAGATGGAAGGCGAAGTCGTGCAACGTGCCGATCCGCACGTGGGCCTCTTGCACCGTGGCACCGAGAAACTGGCCGAATCCAAGCCTTTCAATCATTCGATCGGTTACATGGATCGCTTGGATTACGTCTCGATGATGTGCAACGAGCACGCGTACGTGCGCGCCATCGAGAACCTTCTGGGTCTGGAAGTGCCCGAGCGTGCGCAGTGGATCCGCACGATGTTCGACGAGATCACCCGCATCCTCAATCATCTGATGTGGATCGGCGCCAACGGACTCGATCTGGGTGCGATGGCGCTCATGCTCTACGCCTTCCGCGAGCGCGAAGAGTTGATGGATTGCTACGAGGCCGTATCGGGTGCCCGCATGCACGCGGCCTACTATCGCCCAGGTGGCGTGTACCGCGACCTGCCGGCGCAGATGCCCAAGTACAAGGAAACCCCGTGGCACAAGGGCAAGGAACTGAAGCGCCTCAATGCTTGGCGTGAAGGTTCGATGCTCGACTTCCTCGACGCCTTCGCCGACGACTTCCCCAAGCGCGTCGACGAATACGAAACCCTGCTCACCGACAACCGCATCTGGAAGCAGCGCACCGTCGGTATCGGCGTGGTGTCACCCGATGAAGCGCTGGCACTGGGCATGACCGGCCACATGCTGCGCAGCACCGGCATCGCGTGGGACGTGCGCAAGAAGCAGCCCTATGCGCGTTACGCCGACGTGGACTTCGACATCCCGGTCGGCAGTGCCGGCGATTGCTATGACCGCTACCTCATCAAGGTGGCCGAGATGCGCCAGTCGGCTCGCATCATCAAGCAATGCGTGGCCAAGCTGCGCACGCTGGACGGCCCGGTGATGACGCGCAACTTCAAGGTCGGCCCGCCGCCGCGCGAAGAAATGAAGCACGACATGGAAGCCCTCATCCATCACTTCAAGCTTTTTTCGGAAGGTTACGTGGTGCCGGCCGGCGAAACTTATGCTGCGGTGGAAGCGCCCAAGGGCGAGTTCGGCTGTTACTTGATTTCCGACGGCGCCAACAAGCCCTTCCGGGTGAAGTTGCGTGCCCCCGGATTTGCCCACCTGTCCTCGATGGATCACGTCGTACGCGGCCACATGCTGGCCGACGTGGTGGCCATGATCGGCACCTACGACATCGTGTTCGGCGAGGTGGATCGGTGAGCTTCGCTGGAATCGGGAATGGGGAATCGCGAATCGCAGGAGCGCGCGGCATCAGTCTGTTGCGCACGCGATACCCATGCAGTTCCCGGGTGATTTACCGATCCCCGCAAGCCTGCCGTTCCCGATTCCCCATTCCCCATTCCCGATTCCCGACAACACCATGAAAGCATCCGGCAATTTCGAGGCGGTCAAGAACGTCGATCCGCTGAGCGTGCTCAGCGACGACACCCGCGCCTACATCGATCATTGGGTCGCCAAGTTTCCCGATGGCAAGCAGCGTTCGGCCTTGATCCAGGGCTTGTTCCGGGCGCAGGAACAAAATCATGGATTTCTCACCGACGAGCTGATGGCGGCAGTGGCGAAGTACCTCGACCTCAAGCCGATCTGGGCCTACGAAGTGGCCAGCTTCTATTCGATGCTGGAAACCAAACCGGTGGGACGCAACAACGTCGCGCTGTGCACCAATATCTCGTGCTGGCTCAATGGCGCCGATGATTTGGTGCGCCACGCCGAGGACAAGCTCGGAATCAAATTGGGTGAGAGCACTTCGGACGGCCGCGTTTACCTCAAGTGCGAGCAGGAGTGCATTGCCGCCTGTTGCGGCGCGCCGGCGGCGACGGTCAACGGGCATTACCACGAGAAACTCACGCCCGCCAAGCTGGACGAGATTCTGGACGGTTTGAAATAAGACACGCGCGCTCGAGCGCATCCTTGATAACACCGCGCCGGGCTTTGCCGGTGCATTGAGAAGAAGACGGTCATGGCATTTGGACCCGTTCCCCAGGAACACAACATCGTTTACACCACGCTGCATTTCGATGAGCCGTGGACCTACGAGAACTACCTCAAGAGCGGTGGCTATCAGGCGTGGCGCAAGATCCTCGATGAGAAGATCGCGCCGGCCGATGTGGTCGAGATGGTCAAGCAGTCTGGCTTGCGCGGGCGTGGCGGTGCGGGCTTTCCGACCGGTCTGAAGTGGAGCTTCATGCCCAAGGGTGACATGCAGAAGTACATCCTGTGCAACTCGGACGAATCCGAGCCGGGCACCTGCAAGGATCGCGACATCCTGCGCTTCAACCCGCATTCGGTGGTCGAAGGCATGTTGATTGCCTGCTACGCCACGGGCTCCAGCGTGGGCTACAACTACCTGCGCGGCGAATTCCACCACGAGCCTTTCGAACGCTTCGACCACGCGCTTGCCGAAGCCCGTCAGCATGGCTGGATGGGTGAAAACATCCTGGGCAGCGGTGTGAATATCGAAATCCACGCCGCGCTGGGCGCGGGTGCGTACATTTGCGGCGAAGAAACCGCACTGATGGAATCGCTCGAAGGCAAGAAGGGTTGGCCGCGCTACAAGCCGCCGTTCCCCGCCAATTTCGGCCTGTATGGCAAGCCGACCACGATCAACAACACCGAAACCTATGCCTCGGTGCCGCCCATCGTGCGCAACGGCGCGGATTGGTTTTTGAACCTGGGCAAGCCCAACAACGGTGGTGCCAAGGTGTTTTCCGTGTCCGGCCACGTCAATCGCCCCGGCAACTATGAAATTCGACTGGGCACGCCGTTCAGTGAGTTGCTGGAGATGGCTGGCGGGGTGCGCAATGGCAACAAGATCAAGGCCGTGATTCCCGGTGGTTCCTCGATGCCGGTGCTGACCGGCGAGGTGATGATGGAATGCACGATGGATTACGACTCGCTCAAGAAGGCCGGTTCCGGCTTGGGCTCGGGTGCGGTCATCGTGATGGACGAAACCACCTGCATGGTTCGCGCCTGCCAGCGCATCAGCCAGTTCTATTACTTTGAATCCTGCGGCCAGTGCACGCCCTGCCGCGAAGGCACGGGCTGGATGTACCGCACCCTCACGCGCATCGTCGAAGGCCGCGCCTCGATGGAAGACGTGCGCCTCTTGCGCGAAGTGGCCGGCCAGATCGAAGGCCATACCATTTGTGCCTTCGGTGAAGCGGCGGCATGGCCGGTGCAGGGTTTTCTTCGCACCTACTGGAACGAGTTTGAATACTACGTGCAACACGGGCATTCGATGCTCGATGCGCGCGCCGAGGTGAAGGCATGAACGCGCCTGTCAGTGCTCCGTCGACCACGCCCGCGCCGGCGCCCGATGGCTTCGTCAATATCGAGATCGACGGCATCGCGATGATCGCGCCCAAGGGCTCGATGATCATCGAGGCCGCCGACAAGGCCGGCATCGCCATCCCGCGCTTCTGCTACCACAAGAAGCTCTCGATCGCCGCCAGTTGCCGCATGTGCATGGTGGATGTCGAGAAGTCGCCCAAGCCTGCGCCGGCCTGTGCCACGCCGGTGATGGAAGGGATGAAGATCTACACCCACACCAAGCGCGCGCTCGATGGTCAGCGCAATGCGATGGAGTTCCTGCTGATCAATCACCCGTTGGATTGCCCCGTGTGCGACCAAGGTGGTGATTGTGAATTGCAGGACCTGGCCATGGGCTATGGCCGCTCGGTCGGTCGCTTCGTCGAGCGCAAGCGTTCGGTGCCGGACGAGGACATCGGACCCTTGGTGCAGACCGAGATGACCCGTTGCATCCATTGCACCCGTTGCGTGCGTGTCCTGAGCGAGATCGCCGGCACGCATGAATTCGGCAGCATGGATCGCGGCGACCGCCATGTGATTGGCACCTACATCGGCAAGCACGTCGAGAGCGAGCTGTCGGGCAACATCATCGATGTCTGTCCGGTGGGCGCGCTCACCAACAAGCCCTTCCGTTTCCGTGCGCGTCCCTGGGAACTGGTCGCGCGGCGTTCGTTCGGTTACCACGATGCCTTGGGTTCCAACCTCTGGTTGCACCTCAAGAACGGCGAGATCCTGCGCACCGTGCCGCGCGAGAACGAAGCCATCAATGAAAACTGGCTGTCGGACCGTGACCGTTACAGCCACGCCGGCCTTCTCGTCGATGATCGCCTCAAGGTGCCGATGATCCGCGACGGCGGGCAGTGGCGTCAGGCGAGCTGGGCCGAGGCGCTGAGCCGCACGGCCGAGCTGCTTAAAGCCCAGTCCGGTGATGATCTGGGTGTGCTGGTGCACCCGGCAACCTCGAACGAGGAGGGCAGCTTGCTGGCCGCCTTGGCCGAGGGTCTGGGCTGCGGCAACCTCGATCACCGCATTGCATTGAATGATCTGGCCGATGCGCCCGCAGCAACGCCCTTCCAGATGCCGCTGGCCGAGATCGAGAACGCCGATGTCATCGTGCTGGTGGGCTGCAATCCGCGGCACGAAGCGCCCTTGCTCGCTCACCGCATCCGCAAGGCACAAACCAAGCATGCGGCCAAGGTCGTGGCGATCAACCCGATCGATTTCGACCTCAATTTCGAACTGGCCGGAACGCACATCGTCAAACCGCTGGAATTGGTGGACACCTTGCTGGCGGTCGCCAAGGCCAGCGTGGCCACGGACGCTGCGGCCGACTCGGCAAGCGATGCGGTGCACAGCGTGGCGTCGATGCTCAAGGCCGGCCAACGTGCCGTGATCATCCTCGGCGAAGTGGCTGCCACCCATCCGCAGGCCTCGTGGCTGCGGCGCGCTGCCAAGGCCATCGCGCAGACCACCGGCGCCAAGGTCAACGAACTGCCCGTGGGTGCCAATGCCATCGGTCTGGTGCAAGCCGGTGTGTTGCCCAGGTCGCGTGATGCCAAGGCCATGCTGGAACAGGGCCGACAGGCGTACGTGCTGTACGGCATCGAGCCGGAACAAGACTTTGCCGATCCGCCGACGGCCTTGAGCGCCTTGTCAAAGGCCAAGGCCGTAGTGGCCTTTACCGCCTTTGCCGATGCCACCACGCGTGAGTTGGCGCAGGTGATGCTGCCGATCGGTGTCTTGCCGGAAGTCGATGGCAGCCTCACCAATGTCGATGGCGTGACTCAGACGCAGGCTGGCTCGGCCAAGCTGCCGGGCGATGCGCGTGCCGGTTGGCGCGTGCTGCGCGCCCTGGGCGAGCAGTTGGGTGTGGCCGGTTTTGATTTTGTCGAGATCGCGCAGTGGCGCGAGCGCATGGTGGTCGCGCCGGCACCGCAAGCCGGCAGTGGCATGGCCGCGCGCCTCGAAGCCGGCAACGGTTTGCAATGCGTGGCCACCCGCGCGATCTACGCGGTCGATGCGGTGCTGCGTCGCGCCGAGCCGCTGCAAAAGCATCCGCTCAACCGCGGTGCGCGCATCTACCTCAATCACGACGACGCGCAGGCGCGTGGCCTCGAGACCGGCACGATCGCGCGCATCGACAACGGGCGCGGCAAGGCGGCGCTGACGGTGGAATTGTCCGAGCGTGTGCCGCGTGGTGTGGCGTGGATCGAGAAGGGCCATGCTGCGACCACGCCGGTGGCAGGCACGGGCCTCAATCTGATCGTGACGGGGGTCTGACGTGTTCGAACTATTGAGCCAACCCATCGACATGCTGCGCGAGTTCTTCCTCGCCTTCGGTGTCACCGGCCTGATCGTTTGGACGATCATCAAGATCCTCGTGGTGACCGTGCCCCTGATTCTGGCGGTGGCCTTCTACACCCTGTTCGAGCGCAAAATCATCGGTTGGATGCACGTGCGCCAAGGCCCGGTGTACATCGGACGGATCTTCGGCATCGGCCTGATCCAGCCCTTCGCCGACGTGGTGAAGCTCCTGATCAAGGAAGTGATCGCGCCGGCCAATGCCAACGTATTCCTGTATCGGCTGGCGCCGATCCTGGCGCTGGCGCCCGCCTTCGCGGCGTGGGCGGTTGTGCCCTTCGAGGATGCGGTGGCGATTTCCGACGCCAACGTCGGCCTGTTGTTCCTGCTCGCCATGACCTCGATGGGCGTGTACGGCATCATCATCGCTGGTTGGGCGTCGAACTCGAAGTACGCGATGCTCGGCGCGATGCGCTCGGCCGCGCAGGTCATCAGTTACGAAATCGCGATGGGTTTTGCCATCGTCGGCGTGATCGTGATTGCCGGCAGCATGAACCTGTCCGACATTGTGCGCGCCCAGGCCGGCAACGCGGGCTTGCTCGACTGGTTCTGGCTGCCGCTGCTGCCGCTGTTCCTGATCTACTTCATTTCCGGCGTGGCCGAGACCAACCGCGCGCCTTTCGACATGGCCGAAGGCGAATCGGAAATCGTCGCCGGCTTCCACGTCGAATACTCCGGTTCCACTTTCGCCATCTTCTTTCTGGCCGAATACGCCAACATGATCCTGATCAGCTTCCTGACCGCGATCCTGTTCACCGGCGGCTGGTTGTCACCGTTCCCGGCCTCGTGGGGCGTGCTGGGCATGCCCGGCATCTGGTGGCTCTTGATCAAGGCCCTGTTCTTCGCCTTCTGTTTCGTTTGGTTCCGCGCCACCTTCCCGCGCTATCGCTACGACCAGATCATGCGCCTGGGCTGGAAGGTGTTCATTCCGATCACGATCGTCTGGATTCTGGTGGCGGCGTGGATGGTCCATCTGGGCTGGGTCGATGCGGGTGTTTGAGGTGCTGACATGACAGGCATGGTTCCCTATTTCAAAAGTCTTCTGCTCACCGAGTTGTTCGAGGGCTTGTGGCTGACGACCAAGTATTTCTTCCGGCCCAAGTACACGATGCACTTTCCGGAGGAGAAGATTCCGCAGTCACCGCGTTTTCGCGGCCTGCATGCGTTGCGACGCTATCCAAACGGCGAAGAGCGTTGCATTGCCTGCAAGCTGTGCGAGGCGGTGTGTCCGGCGCTGGCAATCACGATCGAATCGGCGCCGCGCGAGGACGATACCCGTCGCACCACGCGCTATGACATCGACCTGTTCAAGTGCATCTTCTGCGGCTTCTGCGAAGAAGCCTGCCCGGTCGATTCCATTGTGCTGACGCATCTGTACGAATACCACTTCGAAGAGCGCGGCCAGAACGTGGTGGACAAACAGAAACTCCTGGCGATCGGTGATCGTCTGGAAACCGAAATCGCCGAGCGCAGGGCGCAGGACGCGCCCTACCGATGAGGACCCTTGCATGAGCGCCCAACTGCTCGCTTTCTATTTCTTTGCCGCCATCACCACCATGGGTGGCTTGGCCGTCATCACAATTCGCAACCCGGTGTACGCGGTGTTGTGTCTGGTGCTGACCTTCTTCTCCACCGCCTGTGTCTGGCTCTTGCTGGAGGCCGAGTTCGTCGCGGTCGCCCTGGTGCTGGTGTACGTCGGTGCGGTGATGGTGCTGTTCCTGTTCGTGGTGATGATGCTCGACGTCAAGGTCGATATCGTGCGCGAAGGCTTTGCGCGTTATCTGCCTGTAGCGGTGGGCATGGCCGTTATCATGACCTTGGAAATGGTCGCCCTGATCGGGGTCAAGCGCTTCGGGCAGGCCATCGACACGCCGGATCCAGCCATGGTCGATGGCGCGGGCAATCTGGCCTGGGTGGGGCAGGCGATGTTCACCCGCCACATCCTCGCGTTTGAAGTGGCCGCCGTGGTGCTGACCGTGGCGATCATTGCAGCGATTGCGCTGACACTTCGCCGCCGCGCCGGCACCAAGCACCAGGACGTGTCGCGTCAGGTGGCCGTGCGCGCCAGCGAGCGACTGCGCATGGTCAAGATGGACGCCGTCAAGAAGGAGCCTGCGCCATGATCACCCTCGGGCATTGTCTGGCACTGGGCGCAATCCTGTTTGCGATCAGCGTGGCCGGCATCTTCATCAACCGCAAGAACGTGATCGTGCTCTTGCTGTGCATCGAGCTGATGCTGTTGGCGGTGAACGTCAACTTCGTCTCGTTCTCGCGTTTTCTCGGTGATGCACACGGCCAGGTCTTCGTGTTCTTCATCCTTACCGTGGCCGCCGCTGAAACCGCGATCGGCCTCGCCATCCTCGTGGTGATGTTCCGCAATCGCGGCACCATCAACGTGGATCAGATCGATTCAATGAAGGGATGAGCATGCACGCATCCCTGCACAGCACCGCGACGGAAACACGCCTGTGATCAGCCAAAACATACTTCTGACCATCGCCCTCGCGCCGCTCGTCGGAGCTGTTCTCGTCGGCTTCCTGGGTGGCCGGCTGGGGCGCTCGGCTTCGCACTGGATCACGATTCTCGGCGTGGCAGTTTCCAGTGCCTTGTCGATGCAGGTTCTGTACGCCTTGGTGGTGGGTGAGGCCACGCCCTACAACGCCAACCTCTACACCTTCTTCAGTGCCGGTGGCATCGAGGCCCATGTCGGTTTCATGATCGACAACCTGAGCGCCACGATGATGGTGGTGGTGAGCTTCGTGTCCTTGCTGGTGCACATCTACACCATCGGCTACATGGCCGAGGACGAAGGCTACACACGCTTTTTCTCCTACATCTCGCTGTTCACCTTCTCGATGCTGATGCTGGTGATGAGCAACAACTTCATGCAGTTGTTCTTCGGCTGGGAAGCGGTGGGTCTGGTTTCGTATCTCTTGATCGGTTTCTGGTTCAAGCGTCCGACCGCGGTGTTCGCCAATCTCAAGGCCTTCCTCGTCAATCGCGTGGGCGACGTCGGTTTCCTGATCGGTATCTGCGGTGTGCTGTATTGGTTGGGTTCGCTCGATTACGCCACCGCGTTCGGCAACACCGCGGCCATCGATGGCAAGACCTTCTCGCCGTGGGAAGGTGCAGCGTGGTCGATTCCCACCTTCATCGGCATCGCCCTGTTCATTGGCGCGATGGGCAAGAGCGCGCAGGTTCCGCTGCACGTGTGGTTGCCCGATTCGATGGAAGGCCCGACCCCGATTTCCGCCCTGATCCATGCCGCCACGATGGTGACGGCCGGCATCTTCATGGTGGCGCGGATGTCGCCGATCTTCGAACTGTCGGCCACGGCTCTGGGCTTCGTGCTCTTTATTGGCGCCACCACGGCCTTCTTCACCGGCCTCATTGGCATCGTGCAGAACGACATCAAGCGCGTGGTGGCCTATTCCACCTTGTCGCAACTGGGTTACATGACCGTGGCGCTGGGTGTTTCGGCTTATTCGGCCGCAATCTTCCACCTGATGACCCACGCCTTCTTCAAGGCCCTGCTGTTCCTGGGGGCCGGCTCGGTCATCATCGGCATGCACCACGAGCAGGACATGCGCCGCATGGGCGGCCTGCGCAAGTACATGCCGATCACCCACATCACCATGTGGATCGGCACCTTGGCCTTGGTCGGCACGCCGTTCTTCTCCGGCTACTTCTCCAAGGATTCGATCATCCTCGCGGCAGAAGTGGCGGCTGAGCAGGGCGGTTGGGTGCACCAATACGCCTACTGGGCGGTGTTGCTGGGTGTGTTCGTGACCAGTGTCTACAGCTTCCGCCTGTTGTACCTGACCTTCTTCGGCGAAGAACGCTTCCGCACGGTGCATGAAGCATCGGCGGGCCATGACGTGCATGACCACCACGACGATCACCATGGCCATCACGCGCATGAGCCGCACGAATCGCCTTGGGTGGTGACCTTGCCCTTGGCGATCCTGGCGGTGTTCTCGATCGGCATCGGCTTCTTCACCGTCGGCCCGATGTTGTTCGGCAGCTACTTCGATGGTGCGATCCAGGTCGCGGCGGTCAACGACAGTCTGGCGGGCGTGGCCCACAAGGTTTGGCATGCCGATCATGGTTGGGTGTCGGCGGCCATCGCCTTCGGCCTGCACTTCTGGTCCTCGCCGGTGTTCTGGCTGGCCTTTGCCGGCTTTGCCCTGAGCACCTGGATCTACCTGTTCAATCCGAGCATTGCCGATCGCATCCGCAAGGTCTTCGATCTGCCCGCGCGGATTCTGGAGAACAAGTACGGCTTCGACACGCTCTGGATCAAGGGCCTGGCCGGCGGCAACGTCAAGCTCGGTCAGTTGCTGTGGAAGAAGCTCGATGCCGGCCTGATCGATGGTTTCTTCGTGAATGGCTCGGTCGCATTGGTGGATCGGGTCGCGGGCCTGCTGCGCACGGCGCAGACCGGGCGTCTCTACCACTACGCCTTTGCAATGATCCTCGGTCTGAGCGCCCTGCTGGGCGGGCTGATCCTGGCGCTGCGCTGAGAACAAGGACTGACGCAAGATGTTGCCCCAAGCCTCCCTCCTGAGTGTGTTGATCTGGCTGCCGATCCTCGGCGGCGCGGCCACACTGCTGCTATCCAAGCGCCCCGAGATGACACGCTGGTTCGCGCTGGCGATCACGATCATCACCTTCGTATTGAGCCTGCAGCTCTACACCGATCTGGACCAGACCACGGCCGCGATGCAGTTCGTGCAGGACAGCGACTGGATTCGCGCCTACGCCATTCGTTATCACCTGGGCGTGGATGGCATCTCGGTTGCATTGGTGCTGTTGACGACAGCGGTATCGGTGCTGGTGTTCGTCGGCGCCTGGCGATCGGTGTCCGAGCGCGTGGCGCAATACCACGCGGCCTTCCTGATCCTCGAAGGCATGTTGATCGGCGTGTTCTGCGCGCTCGATACCATCCTGTTCTATCTCTTCTTCGAAGCCATGCTGATCCCGATGTTCATCATCATCGGTGTCTGGGGCGGTCCGCGTCGCGTGTACGCCTCCTTTAAGTTCTTCCTCTACACCTTCCTCGGTTCGGTCTTCTTCCTGATCGCCCTGATCTATCTTTACCTCAAGGGTGGCAGCTTCCAATTGGCCGACATGGCGGCCCTGCCACTGACCGCGACGGAACAGACCTGGATCTTCTTCGCGTTCTTCATGGCGTTCGCCATCAAGGTGCCGATGTTTCCGGTGCACACCTGGCTGCCGGATGCGCACGTGGAAGCACCCACCGGCGGCTCGGTGGTGCTGGCGGCGATCATGTTGAAAGTCGGCGGCTACGGCTTCCTGCGTTATTCGCTGCCGATCGTGCCCGACGCCAGTCAGGAGTGGGCATGGCTGATGGTGGCACTGTCCTTGATTGCCATCGTCGGCGTCGGTTTGGTCGCCGTGGTGCAGGCCGACATGAAAAAGCTGGTGGCCTATTCGTCGATTGCCCACATGGGTTTGGTGACGCTCGGCATCTTCGTTGCAATCGTGCTGGTGCGTGAGTCGGGCAATGGTGCCGCCGCGCAGCTCGGCATGCAGGGCGCGATGGTGCAGATGATCAGCCACGGTTTCATTTCGGGCGCGATGTTCTCCTGCGTGGGGGTCCTGTACGATCGCCTGCATACCCGCAACATCGCCGATTACGGCGGGGTGATGAACAAGATGCCGTGGTTCGGCTTCTTCTTTGTGCTCTTCGCCATGGCCAACTGCGGCTTGCCGGGTACCTCGGGCTTCGTCGGCGAATTCATGGTGATCCTGTCGGTATTCCAGGACAACGTCTGGATCGCCATTGCCACGGCCTTGAGCCTCATCATCGCGGCTGGCTTCTCGCTCTGGCTGGTCAAGCGCATCCTTTACGGTGAAGTGGGCAATGCCAACGTGGCCACGATGAAGGACATCTCCGGCAACGAGGTCTGGATGCTTACGGCCTTCGCCGTCGCGGTGCTGGCTCTGGGCGTGTACCCCAAGCCGCTGACCGACCTGATGCAAAGTTCCGTTGCCCAGTTGGCAACTCAAATCATCGCAACCAAGCTGTAAGGGCGCGCCGACATGATTACTTCCGCCGACCTCCTGCCGCTGGTTCCCGAGATCTTCATGCTCGGCGCGATCTGCGCCCTGCTGATGACCGACCTGTTCGTCAGTCGTGAACGTCGTGGCCTGATCCACTTCCTCGCGATCGCGATCCTGGCCGTCGCTGCCATCCTCACCTTGCGCGGTGTACCGGGCGTGGCCCTGCCCACGCGCGTGTTCGAAGGTGCCTTCGTGCGTGATGGCGCCGGCGACCTGCTCAAGCTCTTCATTTACCTGATGACGGCGATCGCCTTCATTTATGCGCGGCCCTATCTGAAGGACCACAAGCTGTTCAAGGGCGAGTTTTACCTGCTCTGTCTGTTCGCGGTGCTGGGCATGATGCTGCTGGTGTCGGCCGGCAACCTCATCATGGTCTACCTTGGTTTGGAACTGCTGGCGCTGTCTTCCTACGCACTGGTGGCGCTGGATCGTGACAATGCGCGAGCGACCGAGGCGGCGATCAAGTACTTCGTGCTGGGTGCGCTGGCCTCGGGCATGCTGCTCTACGGCATGAGTCTCTTGTACGGCGTCGCGGCCTCGGTTGACCTGCCACGGGTCTACGAGGCGGTGACCACGGCGCAGGGTGATCAGCATGTGCTGGCCTTGACGGGCCTGATGTTCATCGTGGTGGGAATCGCGTTCAAGTTTGGCGCCACGCCGTTCCACATGTGGCTGCCGGATGTGTACGAAGGCTCGCCCACGGCCATCACCTTGTTCATCAGTGCGGCGCCCAAGCTGGCCGCCGTCGGCATGGCCTATCGCCTGTTCGACAACGCCGCCGGTGGACTCGATCCGGACTGGCGCATCGCGCTGGCGTGGTTGGCCACGCTCTCGCTGGTGATCGGCAACGTCGTGGCGCTGATGCAGACCAACTTCAAGCGCATGCTGGCCTATTCGGCGATTTCGCACGTTGGCTTCCTGTTCTTGGGATTGGCCAATGGCACCGCGGATGGATACGCCGCCGCCGCGCTCTATGCCATCTGCTACACCTTGATGGCGGCGGGTTCGTTTGCCGCGGTGATCCTGTTGTCGCGCGAGGATTTCGAGGCCGAGAACATCTCCGACTATCGCGGGCTGTTCCGGACTCATCCGTGGCACGCGCTGATGATCCTTCTGCTGATGTTCTCCTTGGCCGGCATCCCGCCGATGTTCGGCTTCTGGGCCAAGCTGGCCGTGATTCGCGCTGCGATCGATGCCAACATGCTGTGGCTGGCCATCGTGTCGGTCGTGTGCGCGGTGATCGGCTGTTTCTACTACCTGCGCGTGGTCAAGGTGATGTTCTTCGACCTGCCCGCCGAGGATGTGAAGATCGTTCCGCAGTCCGACCCGCAACTGCGTTGGGTGTTCTCCGCCAACGCGCTGGCCATGCTGGTGCTGGGCGTGTTCTGGAATCCGCTGCTGGAAATGTGCTTGGCGGCGTTCGCTCGCTGAGGCGACCGTCCGTGCGTCGCGCTCGGTGCGACGCACGATTCAGTCGCGGCTGGGGCGTGCGCGTGGCGGCAAGGGTGTGGGTGTTGCCAGTTTCATGCGCACCCCGGAAACCGTTGGCAGCGCGCGTAGGTGTTCGATCAGTTCCACGCTGCCCCGCAGTTTGAGGCTGTCGCCGCCATCCACGATGCCGCGTGCCTGCGCCGTGTGCACGGCGATGCTGAGGTTGGCGTTACCGCCTCGCCAGGGCGCGAGTGCGGCGAGCAGGGACGGTACCGCGTCGGCGCCGCGCGCATCCAGACTAAAGGTGATCCTGCGTGCGTGTGCGCCAATGAAGTCATTGACGCTCCAGGCACGGCGCAGTCGCAGTGACGTACCCCCGTTGAAGCGGTCCTCTTGCAGATAGCCTTCCAGAACCAGCAAGGCATCGCTGTTCAACACCGCTTCGCAGCCCTCCAGCGCATCGGCGTACGCCACCACTTCGACACGCCCGTGGGCATCTTCAATGGCGAAGAACAGGCGGGATTCGTTGCGACGATTGATCGCCACGACTTGACCGGCCAGCAGCACATTGCCATCGTCACCTCGGGCCATGCGTCGTTGTTCGCGAACGCCATCCACGCCATCGAGGGTGCAGGCCATGACATCGGTGAGGTACTCGGCCATGGCGTCGAGTGGATGGCCGCTGAGGTAGTGGCCCAGTACCTCGCGCTCGGCCTTCAAGCGTTCCAGGAGCGGCAATTCGGGCACGCTGGCCAGTTCCGGCAGGGCTTGCACCTGAACCGCGGCGCTTGCTCCGAACAGGTCCACCTGGCCAGCCTCGCGGTCGCGGGCGCGCTGCTCGACCACGCGCGTGATATCGGGCAGCTGGGCTTTCATGCTGGCGCGCGTGCTGCCCAATGAATCCAGTGCACCGGACGCAATCAGGGTTTCGTGCACGCGCCGATTGACCTTGGGTCCCAAGCGTTCACAGAAGTCGAAAAAGCTGGGGTACGGACCATCGCGCTCGCGCAAGGCGGCGATCGCGTGGCATACGCCCGCACCCACGCCCTTGATTGCACCCAAGCCATACCTCAGGGTCTGGGCGTCGATGGCGAAAAAGTCATGGCGGGATGCGTTCACATCCGGAGGCAAGACCGCCAGATGCAGCGCACGACACTCGTGCAGAAAGAACACGACCTTGTCGGTGCTGTCCATGTCCGATGACAAGACCGCAGCCATGAATTCGGCCGGGTAGTGGGCCTTGAGCCAGGCCGTCTGGTAACTCACCAAGGCGTAGGCGGCGGCGTGCGACTTGTTGAAACCGTAGGAGGCGAACTTCTCCATCAGGTCGAAGATTTCGTCGGCCTTCTGCGTGCTCAGGCCGTTGACGGCCGCACCTTGCTGGAACACGGCGCGGTGCTTGGCCATTTCCTCGGCCTTCTTCTTGCCCATGGCACGGCGCAGCAGGTCGGCGTTGCCCAGCGAGTAGCCACCGATGATCTGCGCCACCTGCATGACCTGCTCTTGATACACCATCACGCCGTAGGTCTGCTTGAGCACAGGCTCCAGACGCGGGTCGGGGTATTCGATCGCCTCTTCGCCGTGTTTGCGCTTGCAGAAGCTGGGGATCAGGTCCATCGGGCCGGGTCGGTACAGCGACACCAGTGCGATCAGGTCTTCGAAGCGATCGGGCCGTGCATCCTTGAGCAGGCGCTGCATGCCGGGTGATTCGAACTGGAACACCGCCACCGTGGCCGCGCGCGCGAACAGGCCATAGGTCGCCGCATCGTCGAGCGGCAGGGCGCTGATGTCGAGTTCGGGTTCACCTCGCTGGGATCGGCCCTGGTTGATGGCCTTGACCGCCCAGTCGATCACGGTGAGGTTGCGCAGGCCGAGGAAGTCGAACTTCACCAGCCCAACGGCTTCGACATCGTCCTTGTCGAACTGGGTGACCACGCCGCGCACGACCTCGTCCTTGCCGGGCGCTTCGGCGTAGAGCGGGCAGAAGGTGGACAACGGCTCCGGTGCGATCACCACGCCGCCGGCATGCTTGCCGGCGTTGCGCGTGAGGTCTTCGAGCTTGAGTGCCAGATTGATCAGGTCCCGGACTTCTTCTTCACGTTCACACCGTGCGATCAACTCGGGTGATTGCAGCTCCGACTTGGTCTTCGAGGCTTCGGTGCGCCCCAGTGCATCCTCGAGCCCGATACCCAGAACATTGGGAATCAGCTTGGAGATGCCATCGACAAAGCCATAGCCCATGCCAAGAACGCGGCCACAATCGCGCACCACGCCTTTGGCGGCCATCGTTCCGTAGGTGATGATCTGGCTGACGTGATCGCGACCGTATTTGTCGGTCACATAGTCGATGACGCGATCGCGGCCTTCGGTGCAGAAGTCGATGTCGAAGTCCGGCATCGAAACGCGGTCCGGGTTGAGAAATCGCTCGAACAGAAGGTCGTAGGGCAGTGGATCGAGGTCGGTGATGCGCAAGGCCCAGGCCACCAGCGAGCCGGCACCGGAGCCGCGCCCGGGACCTACCGGAATGCCGTTTTTCTTCGCCCAGTTGATGAAGTCGGCAACGATCAGGAAGTAGCCGGGAAATCCCATCTTGCAGATCACGCCCAGTTCGATGGCAAGGCGCTGGTCATAGGTGGCGCGATCAAGGCCGGCGGCGAAGGCATGGTTTTTCAGTCGCAGTTCCAGACCTTGGCGGGCCTGTTCTGCGATCCAGGAATCAAGGTCATGCCCCGGTGGCACTGGGAATTTGGGTAGGTGGTAGGTGCCAAATTCCAATTCGAGATTGCATCGGCGCGCAATTTCGACCGAGTTTTCGAGGGTCTCGGGCAGGTCGGCGAACAGCTCGACCATGGCTTCGGGCGACTTGAGGTATTGCTCGGCGCTGTAGTCGTGCGGTCGGCGTGGATCGGCCAGCACCCGGCTGGTGGCGATGCAGACGCGGGCTTCGTGCGCGTCGACGTCGGCCTTGTCCAGAAAGCGCACGTCGTTGCTGGCCACGATGCCGCAGTGTGCACTCTCGGCCAGCTCCAGGGCGGCCGTTTCGAACTCGGCTTCCCCGTCGCGGCCACTGCGCACCAGTTCGAGGTAGAAGCGGTCGCCAAGGCACGCCTGCCAGCGCGACAGTCGCTGGCCAGCTTCGTCCATGCGCCCGCCGGCCACAGCGTGGCCGATATCGCTGTCGCGTCCGGCCAAGGCGATCAAGCCCGTGCACGAGCCTCGCAACCAGTCCGCGTGAATCACCACGCGGCCCTCGCGATGGCCTTCCAGATAGGCTCGCGACATGAGTTGCGACAAGCCGAGATAGCCCTCACGATTCTGGCAAAGTAGGGTCAGACGCGCGGCTTGGCGCAGGCCTGCGTCCTCAACCCAGACATCGGCGCCGATGATGGGTTTGACGCCTGCCTTCTCGGCGGCGCGGTAGAACTTCACCAAGGCAAACAAGTTGCTCTGATCGGTGACTGCAACCGCGGGCAGGCCCAAGTGCGCGCAACGCTTGACCAGTGCCGCAATGCGGACGGTCGAGTCGATCAGCGAGTACTCGGTGTGCAGGTGCAGGTGGACGAAGCGAGGTTCCATCAGCCGTGGGCAACAGGTGCGGAGGCGGTGACGACCCGTCGGGTCAGAATCCTGCACCCTATTACCGATCTCGATGGGCGACAAGACTTGACGTGATGGGTGTGCGGCCCCTCCGGTTCTGATGCCAGTCTCAGGATATGAGACGGGTCTGACTACAATGCCAGACATGAACACCATGCATATCTCGTTGGCGCTGGGTGCGCTCGGCATTGTCTCGATGCTTGCTTGGCTCGCGGCTCTGGCGTGGCGTCGTCGGAGTGTGGATCATGCCGTGGCGTCGGCGCAGGAGCAGGCGCGATTGGCGCATCGAACCGAACTGGCGATTCTGGAGCGCGATCAGCTGGCGGCGCTGGCGCGTGCCGAGGACTTGAAGCAGCGTCTGGGTACGGCGGAAGGCGAGCTGGGTGTGTTGCGTGAACGCGGCGATCGGCTGTCCGACGAGCGTGCGGTGCTCGCGGCCCAGGCCGAACGCAGCCAGCAATTCGAGCAGCGTGTCCTGCAACTTCAGGCCGAGCTTCGCGTCGCTCTGGAAGCGCAGGCGCGCGACAGTAGCCGCGCCAGTGAGCTGGAGGCGCGACTTCAGGAACAGCAGGGCGCGCACCAACGCCATCTGGTCGAGTTCGATGAACGTCTCAAGGCCGAGTTGGCGCAGTTGGCGCAGGGTCTGCTGGACGAGAAGATCCGGCGTTTCGACGAGTCCAGCGGCAAGCAGATGGACGGACTCCTGACGCCACTGCGCGAGCAACTCAAGACCTTCGCCGAGAGCGTGCAGCGCACCAATGTCGAGATCGTCTCGCTCAAGGAACTCAACCAGCGCATCACCAGCGAGGCGCAAAACCTCACACGCGCACTGAAAGGCGACACCCAGGTGCAGGGCGCCTGGGGTGAGCAGGTGTTGGAACGCCTGTTGGAGATGTCTGGTTTGCAGTGCGGGCGAGGCTATGACCTGCAAGTGGTGGTCAAAGCCGAGGATGGCAGTCGGCCGCGTCCCGACGTGATCGTGCGCCTGCCCGATGCCAAGGATTTGATCATCGATTCCAAGGTTTCATTGCTGGATTGGGATCGCGCGCTTGCGGCCGTGGACGAAGCGGCGCGCGAGACGGCGATGAAGGCCCA
Source organism: Chiayiivirga sp. (assembly GCA_035703435.1). Classification (GTDB taxonomy): domain Bacteria; phylum Pseudomonadota; class Gammaproteobacteria; order Xanthomonadales; family Xanthomonadaceae; genus Denitratimonas. Next base: position 77,636 of record DASSYF010000058.1, read on the forward strand.
TGTCGGCGCGCTCAAGCGCCATATCGATGGCTTGGGAAAGCGCGACTACAGCGCGGTGGATGGCCTGCGTACATTGGATTTCGTATTGATGTTCGTGCCTGTGGAAGCGGCCTTCATCGAGGCTGTACGGCGCGACGAGGCGCTCTACGGTTTTGCCCTTGAACGCAATATCGCACTGGTCAGCCCCAGCACCTTGCTGGCCACCTTGCGCACGGTTGCGCATCTGTGGCGGATGGAGGATCGCAATCGCAATGCCGAGGAGATCGCCCGTCAGGCCGGTGCCTTGCACGACAGCTTCGTCAAGCTCGAATCAGACCTGACACAAATGGGCGCGTTACTGCAAAAAACCAGCGAAACCCAGCAGTCCATCGTCAGGCGCATCAGCAGTGGGCGCGGGAACCTCATGAACCGCGTGGATGGCCTGCGCCGGCTCGGTGCCAAGGCCAGCAAACAGTTGCCCCAGGATCGGTTCGACGAGGCCGTGGACGTGGATGGCGAGGTCAGCCCCGATCTGGACTGAGGTTACGGTCACTGGTGCAGGACAGTGCGGTCTTTGCCGAGGTAGAGGAAGTCCGTGTAAAGCCCGTACGCACCCTGGTCCTCGAATCGCGCCATGTCGCCGACCTCGTTGAAGGTATGGACATATGCGGGAATCTGGCTCGCGTGCAGTTCGTGCAACAAGGTGCCGGCATCGCCGCGCTCGGGATTGAGCGTGACCGCAAACAGCGGCGTCTTGCGCACGAAGTCGAGGATGGACTGGGTATCCATGCTGCTGGCATAGAGCGTGAAGATGATCTGGTCGAAACCCAACGCGCGGATTTCCGGATAGCGGAAGGCGTGGTACATCTGTGGAATGATGCGGGCCTGCACGTCACCCAGTTCGTCCTTGATGCGCTTGAGGCCCAGCATGCTCCTGGCGTGGATGTCGGTGACCACATAGGCATCGGGATGGCTTCGCATCCACTGATGCAGACGCGGCAAGTCGAGTGGGGTTTGGTCCCCGATCATGCGTGCGGACAGGAATTCGGGCAAGCTCGGTGCGTGCGCGTGATTGGCCTGCGGAAACAGGGTTTTCCAGGTGTTGTCCCAATCATGGATCAAGACGATCTGATCATCGCGGGTCCAGTTGAAGTCCAGTTCAAACACGCGGTGGCCGAGCGCGTAGTTGTGTGTCAGTGCTTCCAGTGAATTCAGATAGGGCTGGGCGTTCAGTCCACCGCCGGCGTGGGCGATGAGGCGAGGTGCGGCGATGGCCGCGACGACGGCGGGCCAGTCGCGCTTTGGCGGGCTTGGAAGGTTGATGGGCTTTCGTGCCGGCAAGACCTGCATGCTGCCGATGGTTTGGCGCAGGCGGGTCTCAGGGTCATACAGTTGCAGCGGCCACGTGCCTTCGCCCATCAGGATGCGGTCGGCATTGATCGCGGCGGTGATGACGGGCGGTTGCGCCATCATCTCGATCAATTGCCCGTCGAAGTCCAGCATCACGCGCGCTGGTGCGCAGGCGGTCTTGAACCAGAAGGCGGACGAGCCGTCGGCTTGCTCGTTGAAGCGTTCGCCGGCATGAACCTGTTTTGGACCCCAGTCTTCGATCGGGCAGAAGGGTGCTTCGTTCGAGGCTGCAGCCGCATCAGCCAGCGCTTGCGCTGACGACTTGGCCAAGGCACCTTCCGAGGCATCCTCGTCCTGCCACAGGACACACGCATCCTCGGCAAGCTCGAAGTCGAGGCCTTCAGGTGTACGCTTCACTGGCAGCGGGACGCGATCACCGTGTGCATCGATCAGGACGCTGGTGGCCTTGGCCGATCCCAGTCCCTTCAACCACGACGGTGACCTGCCTGTGTCGCTTCGCCAAACGGCGAGGTAATGATCGGCACCCTCGATGGAAGGCGGGCTGGTCTGGGTGAGCGCTTCCGCCGCCGGCGTGAACAGGCGTTGCACGATCGAATCATCAGGACTGAGTGCAAGCAGGAAGAGGCCGGACTGGTCCTGTTGCTCGCCGCGTGCACTCCAGATGAAGCGTGCGGCTTCGTCCTGGCCGTCGAGTCTGATTTCCAGTGGCGATTTCGCTGCCTGCGGGATGCGCACGCGCACCGCGGCTGGATTGTCGCAGCTCAGTTGGGTCAGCGACTTGCTGGAAAAGTGGGCGTTCTGGGCGCGCAGGAGGGTGAGGAAGGAAGCGCGATCGCAGCTTCCCATCGGGATGGAGGGCGCGCCGACGGAACAGGGTGCTTGCGCGCGGGTGACGTCCTTGCCTTGGTAGACATCGTTATAGCGGGTCGGGAAGTAGTCGCGGGCCGAGTCGGCGCGCAGCAAGGACCGGCCCAGCGCAAAGCGCGCCGTATGCTCGACGCCTAGCAAGTCCAGCACGGTCGGCGCAAGGTCATAGCTGGCACCGGATGCGACCGCCGCGCGTGGCTTGTTGCGATGCAGTACCAGAAGCGGCAAACGACGGTCGTTGATTGCGTCGGCACCGAACAGTGCCTTCATCTTTGGATTGGGGAAAACGTGGTGATCACCCGTGAGCACGACCACGCCATGGTCGAGGAAGCCTGAATCTTCAACCCGTTTCAGGAATTTTTCGAGCAACTGATCGCTGCAATGCAAGGCCTCGATGAAGGGCTCGTCACTGCCGTAGGGCATGCACTCGGCGTAGGTGAAGCCAGGCAGATGGGTGCCAATGGTCAGAAGGGTCAGGTTGAAGGGTTTGCCGCTGGCTTCCAGGCGCTGCAGTTCCTTCCACGATTCATCAAACAGATCCGGGTCGCCCAAGCCCCAGCCGCCGGGGCGTGGCTCGTAGCCTTGCTCGCGCCATTGATCAAAGCCCATCACCGTGTCGTAGCCGTGGCTGGCCAGAAAATGGCCCTTGCCGGCAAAGCTGGTTTCCGCGCCACCCAAGTAACTCTCGATGTAGCCGGCGCGGTGCAATACGTCACCGAGGCACGCCTGACGCTCGGCCACGCCGTCGAATCCCGCCATGGTTTCGCTGTCACCATCCAGCGGGAACAAGGTGCCGCATTGTGAATTGGTGATGCCTTCGATGGTGATGTAGCTGGCCGCGAAGTAATCCTGCAACAAGCCATTGGCTTTCAATCGTGCACTCAAGTGCGGCATCAGATTGGGGTAATCGGGGTGCTCGATCACACGCCGTCCCAGTGATTCGACATAGATCAGGATCAGATTGCGTGGCGGCTTGCTGGCGTGGGCCTGAACCGCATTCTTGGCGGGCAAGTCGACCTCGACCAGGCCCGACTGGCGCCAACGCTGCAGTTCCTGTGGCGCCAGTTCCAGAGGCTTGGGCGCGTACCACGCGTAGGCTTCGGCGCCCAACATCCATTCGGGCAGTCCTTGTCGGCACACGAAGGCGATGGCTGCGAGCAGGATGATTGCCACCCACGACAAGCCAGTCCGAAGCCGCGGCAGCGTTCGACACAGCCAGGCCGACAGCCAGGGCACGCTGGCCAGCGCGAGGATCAGCGTGATGCACAAGAACCGGTATTGTTCCCAGGCGACGGCAAACGACTTGGGTTCGAGGTGGATGAAGACTTCGTTGGTGAAGCCCGCGCCGGCAAATTGCACCAGGCCGTAAAAGCTCAGGCGAACCACCAGCATCACGATCAGGGCCAGGCTCATCAATCCGATGGCGACGGGCTTGGGAAGCGCGCTCGGCAGCAAGGCGAGCATCGTCAATACGGTGATGCTGGCAAGAAGGTGCGCAAGGTAAAGGTGGTCCCACCCCAGATCGTGCAGCGACTTCCCAACCGGCAGCATCAACAGCACCGTGACGAGCAACAGAGCGAGTGCCAGCCAGCCGCGTTGGTGTCTTGAAGGCTTGCGATGGGCTGATTTCAATGCCAGTCCAAAACGATGGGTCGGGCCGCATGCTAACGAGGCATGCGACCCACCACAACACGAACCGGGACACACGAACCGGGACTGACGGTGCGCGCGTACGTTGGATTACAGCGATTCGAAGATGCCCGCAGCACCCATGCCGGTGCCGATGCACATGGTCACCATGCCGTACTTTTGCTGACGACGGCGCATGCCGTGAACGATCGTGGCGGTACGTACCGCGCCGGTCGCGCCCAAGGGATGGCCCAAGGCAATGGCGCCGCCGAGTGGATTGATCTTGCTGGGATCGAGCTGGCAGTCACGAATTACCGCGAGTGATTGCGCGGCGAAGGCTTCGTTCAATTCGATCCAGTCGAGTTGATCTTGTGTCAGCCCGGCCTGCTTGAGGGCCTTGGGAATGGCGGCGATCGGGCCGATGCCCATCACTTCCGGGCGCACGCCGGCGACCGAGAAGCTGACGAAACGCGCCAACGGAGTCAGGCCGTAATCCTTGATCGCCTGTTCCGAAGCCAGCAACACGGCGCCGGCGCCATCGCTCATCTGCGAGCTGTTGCCGGCCGTGACCGTGCCGCCGGCGCGAAACACCGTGCGCAGCTTGGCCAAAACTTGCATCGAGGTATCCGCGCGCGGACCCTCGTCGTGCTCGATCACATCGTGACGCTGTTGGATGCTGCCATCGGCCAGGTTCGGCACGCGCTTGATGATGTCGTAGGGCGAGATCTCGTCCTTGAATTCACCGGCCGCCTGCGCGGCCAGGGCTTTCTGATGCGAGGCGTAGGCGAAGGCATCTTGATCTTCGCGGCTGACCTTCCATTCTTCCGACACCTTTTCCGCCGTGATGCCCATGCCGTAGGCGATGGCGATGTGCTCGTTGTCAAACACCTGCGGCGACAGGCTTGGGCGGTGGCCCATCATCGGCACCATGCTCATCGATTCGGTACCGCCGGCCAGCACCAGATCGGCGTTGCCCAGACGAATCTGATCGGCAGCCAAGGCCACGGCCTGCAGGCCGGAGGAACAGAAACGATTGATGGTTTGTGCCGCCACGCTGTTGGGCAGACCGGCCAAGAGCACGCCGATGCGCGCCACGTTCATGCCTTGCTCGGCCTCGGGCATGGCGCAGCCGATGACGGCATCTTCGATGCGATTGACGTCGATGCCGGGCGCTTGCGCCACGACGGCGCGCAACACGTGGGCCAGCATTTCATCAGGACGAGTGTTGTGGAAAACGCCGCGCGGTGCCTTGCCAACCGGAGTGCGGGTGGCAGCGACGATGTAGGCATCCTGGATCTGTTTCATGTGCTTTCTCCGAAAGCGGGAATGGGGAATGGAGAATCGGGAATCGGGAGTAGGGAATCGAGGATGGAGCGGGGAGAATGCAAGCATTTTCGATTCCCGATTCTCCATTCCCGATTCCCGCAAGCCGCTCAGTTCCTGAGTGGCTTGCCGGTTTCAAGCATGTGCATCACCCGCGCCTGGGTCTTGGGCATTTGCGCCAGTGCGACGAAGTGTTCGCGTTCCAGTCGCAGCAGCCAGTCCTCATCCACCAGCGCGCCGCGATCGACCTCGCCGCCGCACAGTACGGTGGCAATGCGGGTGGCGATTTCGTAGTCGTGCTCGGAGATGAAACGCCCTTCGAGCATGTTCACCAGCATCATCTTGAAGGTGGCGATGCCGACCTTGCCGGCCACCGGGATGGCGCGTGCCGGCAGGGGCGGGCGATAACCGGATTCGGCCAAGGCGCGGGCCTGTGCCTTGGCCACGTGCAACAGCTCAAACGCGTTGAACACCACCACGTCGGACTGGCGCGCCAAGCCCGAGGCCTTGGCTTCCATCGCCGAAGCGGACACCTTGGCCATGGCGATGGTTTCGAAATACGGTTTGAGGTTCACGAATATATCCTCGCCGGCCGGTGTGGACAGGCCGACGCGGGTGGCGATTTCCTTGAGGCCGCCACCGGCGGGCAACAGTCCAACGCCGGCTTCGACCAGTCCGATGTAGCTTTCCAGTGCCAAGACGCTGCGGGCCGAATGCATCTGGAACTCGCAGCCGCCGCCGAGCGCCATGCCGCGCACGGCCGCCACCACCGGCACCAGTGAATACTTGATGCGCTGGCTTGCCTGTTGGAAGGTGGCCACCATGGCTTCGAAACCCTTGAGGTTGCCGGCCTTCAGCAGACCGATCGCACCACTCAGATCCGCGCCGGCCGAGAACGGCTCGTTGGGCTGCCAGATGACCAGACCCTGGAAGTCGCGTTCGGCCACATCAACCGCCTGCAGCACGCCCGCCAGCACGCCGTCGGAGACCGTGTTCATCTTGGTCTTGAAGCTGAGGACGGCAATGCCATCGCCGTCGTGCCACATCCGCACCGCATCGGTTTCAAACACGGTTTCGCCCGGCGCAAAGCGTTCGCCCAAGAGCGGGTCTGGGAAGCGCTGGCGCTGATAGACGGGCAGGGTGGAGCGTGGCAACTGTGCCTTGGCGGCTGGGCTGAAACTCCCCGTGGCGTCGTGCACGCCATTGCGACCGTCGAGCACCCAGGCCGGCAGGGGCGCCGCGCTCATGGCCTTGCCGGCGGCGATGTCCTCGTTGATCCAGCCGGCCACGGTTTTCCAATCGGACGCTTGCCAGGTTTCGAACGGTCCGAGCTTCCAGCCGTAACCCCAGCGAATGGCCAGATCCACGTCGCGTGCGGTGTCGGCAATGTCAGCCAGGTGATAGGCGCTGTAATGGAACAGGTCGCGGAACAGGGCCCACACGAACTGTGCGTGCGGGTGTTGGCTGGCGCGCAGCTTGGCGAACTTTTCCACTGGATTCTTGAGTTTCAGGATCGCCACCACCTCCTCAGCCGCTTTGCGGTCAGCGGCGCGGTAGTCCTGTTTTTGCAGATCCACCACCACGATGTCCTTGCCCACTTTGCGGAAGATGCCGGCACCGGTCTTCTGGCCCAGTGCGCCTTTGTCGATCAGGGCTTGCAACCAGACCGGCGCCTTGAAGTAGCTGTGCCACGGATCGGC
>DASSYF010000025.1:0-120537 GCA_035703435.1 Chiayiivirga sp.
GGAAACCCAGACCGGCAAGCTCTTTCGCCTGCGTGGCAAGGGCGTCAAGTCGGTGCGCAGCCACGCGCCGGGTGACTTGATGTGTCGGGTGGTGGTGGAAACTCCGGTCAACCTCACCAAGCGTCAGCGTGAGCTGATGGAAGAATTCGAAGCCACCTTTGAAGGCGAGCGCGCTGCCGCGCATTCGCCGCGATCCAGCACCTTCATGGATGGCGTCAAGGCGTTCTGGTCGAAGATGACCTCGTGATTTCGATGGCCCGCATTCGGTGATGGCCGAATGCGGGCTGCGGTCACGGCGTGCATGCTTTTACCGCGAAGGTTTTGCGGCCGCCTTGTCTGCCTTCTCGCGTGCCTTGGCCTTGTCGGCCTCGCGTTCGGATGCGGTGCGCACGCGATAGTCCGGCGGCGTTTGGCCGGCCAGATGCTCGACGAAGTAATCCCACATTCGGCCCACGCCATAGCCGGGCAGTTCGTGCGCGGCACGCGGGAACAGCACCAGATCGAAGCGCTTGTTGGCGTCCATCAAGGCTTGTGTGAGTTGGAACAGGCCACCCGGATGCACGCCGTGATCCATCAGGCCGTGGATGAACATCAAATGCCCGCGCAAACCTTCGACGTATTTGCTCGTGGCTTGCGCCTCGTAGTTGTCGCCATCGACCAGGCCTTGATAGCGCTCGCCCCAGGTCTGCCAGAACAGGCGCTGGTCGTAGTTGCCACCACCGGCGACGCCGACCTTGTAGAAGTCCGGATAGCGCAGCAGCGCATTGGCCGTCATGTAGCCGCCGCCGGAAAAGCCGTAGATGCCCACGCGATCCAGATCGAGAGACGGGCGTGTGGTGGCCAACTCGCGCAGCGCGGCGATGTGGTCTTCGAGATTGCTCGCGGTGTCGATATGGCCGTAGGAGGCGTTGTGAAAGGCGCGCTCACGCTCGGCCGTGCCACGACCATCGATGATTGAAACGACAAAGCCCAATTCCGCCAAAGCCTGCGCCATCGACCACGCGCCGGGACCGATCATCTTGGGCGTGTAAGCAACCTGCGGGCCGCCATACACATAGTCGATCACCGGGTAGCGTTTGTCGGGCGAAAAATCACTCGGCAGGAACAGCGCACCGTAAATGGCGGTTTTGCCGTCGGCCGCCACGGTGCGGGTGCGCGTGGGTGGGCGCCAGCCCTGCGGCAGGCCGTGGGCGCTGGCCTGTTCGATCAGCATCAGCGGTTTGCCATCGCGATCCAGCAATTCGGTGCGGGTCAGCTCACCCAAGCTGGCCACCTGCTGGATGATGAAACGGCGATCCGGCGACAGGCCGCCGATGAGCCGGACGTCCTCGCCCTGATACGCCAGGATCGACAATTCCAGATCCTGCGCGGTGCGAACCTGATGGTCGAGCGCGCTGGTGGATAGCGTTTCCATCTGGCCGGTATCGAGGTTCACCCGCACCAGATCGCGGTAGTAGGGATCCTTGTCGGGCTGGCGGCCGGCCACGGTCAGATAAAGCTGGCGACGTGGGGCATCCACGCCGATCACGTCACGCACCATCCATTCGCCTTGGGTGAGCGCACGCTTGAGTTGGCCGGTCTTGAGATCGTACAGATACAGGTGCGCCCAGCCGCTGCGCTCGGAATACCAGATCAGTTCACGGGTATCGCGCAAGGGCACGAGGGCGGCTGGCATGTACACCATTTGCCCCAGTTCGATGTAGCTGTCGGCAGCTTCCTCGAACAGCACGCGGGTGGCGCCGCTGCGGGTGTCGAACTCCACCACGCGCGCGGCCTTTTCGCCGCGATCGACATCGACGAAATAGGCCAGTTCGCCTTCCGTGTTCCACCACACGCGGCCAGCACCGATGGGCGTGTCTTTCATCCGGATTTGCGCCAGATGCGGGTAACGCGGTTCGGTCTGGCGGCCGTTTTCCACTTCGATCGACACCAGACGGTAGCCGGTGATGTTGGCATCGCCGGGCAGGGCGGTGCGACGAGCGAACGCGCGCGGACGGATGGCGTCCTTGGGGGCAAACTCGATCATCGGCAGCTCGGCCACCTTGCGATCATCGGTCTGCACCACCAGCACCCGACGCGAGTCCGGCGACCACACCGCTTCGGGCCGTTGCGCGGGGAAACCCTTGGCATCGGCCGAGGCACCGTAGGCGTAGAAGCGTTCGCCGTCCTGGGTCAAGGCGCGTTCGCTGTCATCGTCGAGGTTCTTGAGCCACAGATTGTTGTCGCGGCTGAATACCGCGAGGCGACCATCAGGCGACACCAGCAGTTTGCGATCCAGGCCGACGCGTTCGCTGAGTTTGCCCTTGGCGGTGAACAGCCAATGCTTGTCGAACGCGGAAAAACGCACATCGAAGCTGCCGGGATCGATGGCCACGGCCTGCAAGGGCAGGTCTTCGGCATCCACGGGCTTGCCGGAAGAACGCGCGAGCGCCTTGGCCAGTGCGGCATGGTCGAAGGCAGGGCGCGACTGGCGACGTTCGGCATCGATCAGAATCCAGCGCGTGCCGTCGGCGGTGTCCTGGGTGTACCAAACGTGCGTGGCGTCGATCCATCGTGGATGCAGGGACACGTTGCGGAACATCCGTGTGGCCTTGCTGGCTTGCATGGCATCGGCGCGCTGGTAGGCCGCCAACAGAGCATCCTTGGCCGTGTCCGGGTTCGCGTGCGCGAACCCGGACACGATCAGGACAATGCTCGCAAGCAAGCCGCCCCAGGCTGAGCGGGAGAAGCATCGTTGCGACATGCTGACCTCGCTCAATAGTCGAACTTGAAGTTGATTCCGACCGTGCGTGGCCGGTAGCGCATGCCGTAGTCGGCGCGGGTGGACGACTGGATCGGACTGACCAAGGCATCTTCGTTGGTGAGGTTGGTGCCGAACAGGTACAGGCCCCACTGCATGCCCTCGATGCCGACGCGCAGATCGAGCGTGGTGCTGGCATCGCCCGTGACACCGGTGCCGTAGGAACGCGACTCACGCTCGGATGCGTATTGGACACCGCCACGGGTGACGAACAGCAAGCGGTCGTTGGCAAACGGCTGGGTGAAATCGAAGGTCAGCGCGCCGGTCCATTCCGGCACATCGTTCAGACGGTCGTTCCTATAGAACACCACGGTTGGCGTGGTGTTGCCGGTGGGCAAGCCGGTGACCGGATCGCGCAGCAAGGCATCGACGATCACATTGCCATCGATGCGGGCATCGTTCCAACTGCCCATGGCACCCAGACGGAAGGCTTGATTGACGCTCCAGCGCGCGGCCAGTTCGACGCCGGGCGAGGAGGCGGTCGGGGCGTTCACTGTGCCCGACAGGGCGCCGGCAACCACCGGCACGATGGCCTGCATGTCCTTCCACTTGATGTAGAAGCCGGTGGCTTCCAGCACTAGGCGGTGGTCGAACAGTTCGGCCTTGTAGCCCAGTTCGTAGCTGTCGGCGTACTCGGGGCGCGCCGCCGAGGGCAGTGGCACGCCGAGCGCCTGGGCGGTTTCCAGCGACACCGCGTACTGGTTGATGCCACTGCGGAAGCCTTCGCTGTAGTTGAAATACACGAGGCTGTCGCTACCGGGGTGAGCTTCAGGATTTTGAGTGCTTCGGAGTTCTGTTCCTGCGATTGCTCGGCATCGCGCAGATACGCGCCCGCCGACCACTGCCAGTCACCATCGTGGGTGGAGAAAGCACGCACTTCCTGGGTGAAGGCCTTGGGGTCGAGGTGGGTGTCGAGCGTGTGGCCGAGGATGAAGTCCGAGCGGCGCAGGCTGTCCATGTCCATCAGCGAGGTCGCGCTGACCAGGCCGAAGCGATCGCCGTCGTAGTTGAGGGTGAGGTTGAGGTTGAGGATGTCGTAGTCGTGCTGGGAAGGCGTGCGCGAGGTTTCATTCATCACGTCGCCCGGCATCGAATTGGGCGAGCCATTGGCTTCCACGCGCGAACCCCAGTACATCGTCGACAGGCTGAGGGTGTCGGTGATGTTGGCCAGCATCTTCAGGCGCAGGTTCTGGATCTCGCTGCTGTTGTAGTCGTTCTCGCCGAACTTGGTCTGGTCGATCCAGCCGGCATTGTCTTCACGCGAATACACCGCGCGAATGCCAAGCACGTCTTCCGCCAAGGGCTGATTGGCGGCGACGCGGAAAGCATTGCCGGTTCCGCCGCCCGACACGCTGGACAGTTCGGTATCGAGCTTGAAGGCGCGCGAAGTCAAATCCGGAGCCTGGGTGATGGCGCGTACCACGCCGGCCAGGGCACCGGCGCCGTACAAGGTGCCTTGTGGGCCACGCAGCACTTCGATGCGATCCATGTCGAAGGCGCGCAGGTCGGGCAAGTTGTTCTGGTTGATGAAGGCAATCGGCACTTCATCGAGGTAGTAGCCGATGTTGTTCTCGCCCACGCCCGCCGAGATGCCGCGCATCTGGATGCGGCTCAGGCCGGGCATGAATTCGGTGATGCTGGCGCCGGGCGTGTACTGGATGAAATCCTTGACCCCGCTGTAGCCGCGATCGGCCAGCCAGCCGCCATCGTAGGCGGTGATCGCCAGCGGCGTTTCGGTGGGCTTTTGCTCGCCACGTCGATCGGCCGTCACCACGATTTCGTCCAATTCCTTGAGTTTGTCGGCCTGCTGCGCGCTGACGGACGTCGCGCCGGTGGCCAGCATCAGGCCGACCATGGCGGCCAAGGGTGTCTTGCGCAGGATGGAACGTGGGTTTGCGTTGGCGTGTGGCATGGAAATGTCCTTGCTGGGATGGCTGCGAGTTGGAAACACCGTGATGACTCCGTCGGGAGTCAGGCGTCCATCCAGCGGTGTTCCTTCCAGCAGCATCCCCAAGGCCTGGGTGATTGTGTAGCGCCCCTGCACGGGACGCACCGTCAATCCTTGTGCCGTTTCATACGGAAACAGCAGTTGGCTTCCGGTTTGTTGCGCCAATGCCGCCAAAGCCTTGTCCAGGGGTGTTTCGTCGATGTGCAGCGCATGCGCCTGTGGCGGAGGTGCGGCACGGGCCGCAGGCAGGGGCGCTGATATCGCGAAACACGACAGACCGACGATGAGCAGCCATGGCGCAAACAGTCGATGCGTCTGAAAGTTGCCCCGGATCGAGCGCCCTTCGATCCATGCAATGCACCAGTGTCGCAAATCCCCCAGTATCGAGAGGATTCTCGGGACGAATCTTCGCCAACCCGCGTTTGACAAGCGATGGATGCTCACTGACGTGCCGGCGCATCCGAGCTGTAGAGCAGCACGCGACCGGGCTCGCGTCGCGCCTGAATGCCGAAACCTTCGTGCAGGGCCTTGAGCAGGCTGTCGGTTCGGCCGGCATCGAACCGACCACCAATGCGCAGTCGGGCAAGGTTCGGATCGGCGAGTTCGATGCGCTGATTGCTGTAGCGCCCCATTTCGGTCAACACCTGCGCCAGGGTTTCACCCTGAAACACGAGAACGCCTTGCTGCCAGCCAAGCTCCTGCGCTTGTTGCGCCGGACTCATTGGCTGGATGCGGACAGGTGCATCATCCAGACGCGTGCGTTGCTGGGCGTGGAGCATTACCGGCGATGCCGCCGGTTGGGTGGAGAACAGATGGGCGCGCGCGCGCACCTCGACCTTGCCCTCGGTCACGGCCACATCGACCACCGAGCCCTTCCGGTAAACGCTGAAAGCTGTGCCCACGGCGCGCACCGTGCCTTCGCCGGCGTCGACCACGAACGGGCGTGATGGATCGGGTGTGACCTCGAAATGGGCCTTGCCATTGACCAAGGTGATGTGGCGTTCGGAAGGGGTCAGATCCACACGCACTTCACTGGCGGTATCGAGCAGCACGACCGAGCCATCGGCCAAGAGCACGCGACGTTGTTCGCCGGTCTGGGTGTGGTAGGCCATTGCCGCATTCGTGGATGCGTGCTGCCAGAGCGGCCACGCCACGACGACGGCGAGAAGCACGGCCGCGGCCACGGCCACGCGCCGGACCAGTGTGCGGCGCGACGTGCGGGGTGCGCTGAGCAAGGTGGCGAGCGCATCCATCCGCCCCCACAGCATGGCCAGGCGTGTGATCTCCTCGCGATGGCGCGGGCTGCGCTGAACCCACTCGCGAAGTGCCTGCGCCTGGGTCGAGTCGATCGGTCCTTCGCGATCCAGACAGATGACCCATTCACTGGCCTCCTGGGTGATGGCGTTGTCACTGGGGTAGTCGATGATCTTGTTCATCGGGTCTCCTGTGCCGTGGCGGCCGCGTTGTCGTCGGCGCCTTGCGGGGCGTGTGTGCGGCTGCGCGCATTCAGGTGCGCATCGCAGCGGCGCAAGGCCAATGCCAGATGCTTTTCCACCGTGCTGGGGCTGATGCCCATGGCGCGCGCGATCTCTTTGTAGGAAAGGCCATGCACCTTGCGCAGCAGGAAGGCGCGCCGACACTGAGGCGGCAATTGTGCGATGGCCTCGTGCAGCAGGCCAAGAAGCTGGCGATGCTCGGCCAAGTCGGCCACCGGGTCATCGGCGTCTTGCGGCATCAGACTCTCGGCGTCGTCGATGCACTCCATGATGCGCAACGATTGCCGGCGCAAGCGCGTGAGTGCCTCGTTGCGTGCGATCTGGAACAGGAATGATTTGGGCTGCGCAATCGGTCGCTCCAGTTCCACCGCAAAGGCCTTCAGGAAAGATTCCTGCAAGACTTCATCGGTGTCATCGCGGTTGGGCAGGAATCCGTGGATGAAGCGCCGCAAGAAGGACTCATGCCGGCGAAACGCACGCAACAGTTGGGAGTCGTCGGAGGGAACCATTGGGCGGGCCATAATCCGTGCAGGCAGCCGGCGCCGGCTGCAAATCTGCCCCAGCATAGCGGCGATTTCTGCTGCAAATGCTTGATTTATCGGGAATTGTGGGGTGACTGGGGCATTTTGCGCACTCATGCGTTGCATCAGTAATGTGAACTCGGGAGGAAACCATGAAAAACCATCGTCGTGCTGAGGGGTGCCGCGTTGTGCGTCGCGTTGCTTGCGCACTGTTGGCATCGTGGTTCGCCTCGGGCGCGCTCGCGGCCGAGTCGTGTGCCGATTCGAACTGGATCGAAATGAAGACCACCAGCGGCCCGATCGTGGTGGAGCTGTTTCCTGACAAGGCACCGGCCACCGTGGCCAACTTCCTGCGCTATGTCGATGCCAAGAAACTCGATGGCTCGTCGTTCTATCGCGCGGTGCGGCTGGACAATCAGCGCAGCGGCGAAATCCCGATCGAGGTGGTGCAGGGCGGCCAGTACGGCCACGAGTTGGTGGGCGGAAAGGCAATGCAGACCTTCGAGCCGGTGGCGCATGAAACCACGACCAGTTCGGGCTTGCTGCATCGGCACGGTGCCATCTCGATGGCACGTGCAGCGCCGGGTTCGGCCACGTCCGAGTTCTTCATCAGCATCCACGACAACCCTGCACTCGATGCGGGTGGCAAACGCAATCCCGATGGCCAGGGTTTTGCCGTGTTCGGGCAGGTGCGCCGAGGCATGGAGACGGTGGAGGGCATTCAGAAGGCCGCCACCGGCAAGTCTCAGGAAATGGACCTGGGGCCGATGCGCGGGCAGTTGCTGGACCAGCAAGTGGCGATCGAATCGGTGCGGCGCGTTTGCGCGCCGAATGCAGCGAAGCCTTGAAACAAGGCCTCTGCGACCTTCCGCATTGACCGCGTGGGGTACTTGAATCAGGCTTGCGCTTCCGCTCAGTGAAGGCGCAAACGGTGGCAACAAATTCCCGACTGCTGATCCACGGCGCGTCTGGTCGCATGGGACAGGCGTTGGTGCGCATGCGTGGTGAATTTCCCGACCTGCAATTGCTTGCTGCGGTGGCAGGGCGGCAGGCGCCGGTGATCGAAGGCGTCGAAGGCTTCACGGCAGCCGAACTCGATCAAGTGCCTGCGTTCGATGTCTGCATCGATTTCAGCCTGCCCGAGGCCTTTGATGCCGTGCTTGGCCTGTGCCTTGATCGTGGCGCGGCCTTGGTGAGTGGTACCACGGGCTTGAGCGCGGTCCAACGTGCAGGCCTCGAAGCCGCGGCCGCCCGCATTCCGGTGCTGTGGGCCGCCAATTTCAGTCTGGGTGTCGCGGTGCTGGGTGATCTGGTCGAGCGCGCCGCGCGCGCTCTGCCGGTGTGGCAGCGCGACATCGTGGAGAGTCATCACATTCACAAGAAAGATGCGCCATCGGGCACCGCGCTGGTGTTGGGACAGGCGGTGACTCGCGGCGGTGGGCCGGAGCCGCACTACGCCAGCCTGCGCGCTGGCGACATCGTGGGCGAGCATCTGGTCCAGTTCACCGGCGTGGGTGAGCGGATCGAACTCATCCATCGCGCCACCAACCGTGACATCTTCGCGCGCGGCGCCTTGCACTGCGCCAGTCGCATTCTCGGACGCACGCCCGGTCGCTATCGGGTGCTGGACCTGATCGACTGACGCACACCTGACTTGGGTATCCGTCGTGCCGGTGTGTGTCGTTGGAACGCCGGTTCGAAGGGCTAAAATGCACGGTTTACGCAATGTGCCGCTTCGAGCCGGCCTGCGTCCACCCTTTTTTCAGGAAAGTCCATGTCTGCCCCTTCGATTCCCGCCCGCCAGCGCGGTCTCAACCGCGCCGAGATCTGTGATCAGAACTTCATCGAATTCGTTCGTCACTGGGACGGTGAGGTTCGTCCGCAGACAGCGCCCGATGCGCCGGTCCTTCCCGGAAGCGCGTGCAGCGTGGCCGATTTCCTCGATCTGTTTGAATCGCAACTGGTATCGCGTCATCTGGATTTGATGGCGCGCGTGCTGCGGGTGAAAAACAAGGTGTTCTACACCATCGGCTCCAGTGGCCACGAAGGCAACGCCATGGTGGCGCGGGCCACGCGGCATACCGATCCGGCGTTTCTGCATTACCGCTCCGGCGGTTTCATGGCCGAGCGTTTCCGCAAGTTGCCGGGCATGGATCCGGTGATGGATTCGGCCTTGAGTTTTGCTGCCAGTGCCGAGGATCCGGCCTCGGGCGGGCGGCACAAGGTCTGGGGTTCCAAGCCTTTGTGGGTGTTGCCGCAAACCTCGACCATCGCCTCGCACCTGCCCAAGGCGCTGGGCACGGCCATCGCGATCGAACAAGCCAAGCGCATTGGGCATGCCTTGCCGGTGCCGGCGGATTCGATCGCCATCTGTTCCTTTGGCGATGCCAGTTCCAACCACGCCACCGCGCAGACTGCCTTCAATGCCGCGGCCTGGACCGCGTATCAGAAATTGCCCGCACCGGTGCTGTATGTGTGCGAGGACAATGGCATCGGCATCTCGGTGAAAACACCGTCCGGTTGGGTGGCGCGCAACTTCGCTCAACGTCAGGATCTGGACTATTTCTACGCCGATGGCTTGGATCTGGCCGAAGGCTATGGGCAGGTGCAACGTGCGGTCGAACATTGTCGCAGTACACGCCGACCGACCTTCCTGCATCTGCGCACCACCCGCATCATGGGTCACGCCGGCACCGATTTCGAGATCGAATGGCGTGCGCTGGAGGAACTGATCGCGGTCGAGGCCACCGATCCCTTGCTGCGTTCGGCGGCGATTGCGTTGGAATCGGGCCTGTTCACGAAAGACAGCTTGCTCTCCGCCTACGATGCCATGCGTGCGCGCTGCTTCGCCGCGGCCGATGAGGCCGACCGTCGCCCGAAGATCGAAACGCTGGCGCACGTGGTGGCACCTCTGGCGCCGTATTCGCCCGAGGCCGTCAAGGCTGAAGCCGAACGCGCCGATTTCGACGAGGCGCGGCTCAAGGTTTGCGGTGGTGAGGATGCACTGCCGGAAAAGCAGGTACCCAAGCACCTGGCGATCCAGATCAATCAGGCGCTGCACGAGTTGATGGCCAAGTACCCGCAGACCTTGCTGTTTGGCGAGGACGTGGCGCAAAAGGGCGGCGTGTACACGGTCACCAAGGGCCTGTTCAAAACTTTCCGTGGCAACCGTGTGTTCAACACCTTGCTGGATGAAACCATGATCCTGGCGCTGGCCCAAGGCTACGCCAACATGGGCATGCTGCCGATTCCTGAAATCCAGTATCTGGCGTATTTCCACAATGCCTGCGACCAGATCCGCGGCGAGGCGGCGAGCCTGCAATTTTTCTCCAACAACCAATACCGTAACCCGATGCTGGTGCGCATGGCCGGGCTGGGTTATCAGCGCGGTTTTGGTGGGCACTTCCACAACGACAACTCGATCACCGCCTTGCGCGACATCCCCGGCATCGTCGTCGGTTGCGCGAGCCGCGGTGATGACGCGGTGAGCATGCTGCGCACCTTGGCTGCCTTGGCGCAGGTGGACGGACGCGTCACCGTGTTTCTGGAGCCGATCGCACTCTACATGACCAAGGACTTGCATCAGGCTGGCGATGGCCAATGGCTGTTTCCCTATCCCGCGCCGGGCGAGGCCATGGCCTTGGGCGAGGGTCGGGTGTATCAATCCGAAGCCGAGGACTTGGTGATTTTCAGCTACGGCAACGGCGTGCCGATGGCCTTGCGCGCCGCGAGTCGAATCGAGTCGGAATTTGGCTGGAAGGTGCGAGTCGTGGATCTGCGCTGGTTGGTGCCCCTGAACGATGCGTTCATCGCCGCTCAAGCCGCCACCGCCAAGCGCGTATTGGTGCTGGATGAAGGTCGTCGCAGCGCCGGTGTCGGCGAGGGCGTCATCACGGCATTGACCGAGGCCGGGCTGGGCCATCTGCCTTTGCGTCGCGTGGTCGGGGCCGATACCTACACCCCGCTGGCTGGTGCCGCGTTCCTGGTCCTGCCGGGCGATGAGGATGTGGTCAAGGCGGCGCGGGAGCTGGCCTGATCCTTCCGACATTTCCCGCCCGTCGTGCGGCCGCTGCTGCGTCCTTCGTCGCTGCAGGTTTCGGTGGAGCGACACCCCGGATTGGCCTATGATGCAGGTACATGACGCAGACCCAGCCCATTGCCATCGTATTTGCTGACGTCAGCAACAGCACGCGCCTTTTCGAAGAGCGTGGCGATGTCGAGGCGCGCCGAATCATTGCAGCCGTACTGGCGGCCCTGAGCGAGATCGTGCAGCGTAATGGCGGGCGTGTGGTCAAGACCATTGGCGATGAGATCATGTGCACCTTTCTGGGTGCCGTGGATGCGATCGTGGCCGCCGGGGAAATGCAGCGCAAGGTCACTCAGGACCCGAATTTCGTGCGCGATGCCTTGGGCATTCGCGTGGGCCTGCACTACGACGAAGCCCTTCTCGAAGATGGCGATGTCTATGGCGATGCGGTCAATACCGCGGCGCGCATGGCGTCGCTCGCCAAGCGCGGCCAGATCGTCACCACTGCCAGCACCTTTCGCGGCAGCACCAGTGTCAGTGGCATGCGCTCGCGCAGCTTGGGTCGCACACGCGTGCGCGGCAAGTTGATGCCGATCGAGATCGTCGATGTGATCTGGCAGGAGGACACCTCCAACGTCACCATGGTGCAGCGTGCCATCCGGGTGGATGACAGCATCGATCGGTCACAAACGCTCACCTTGCGCTATCGCGGCCAGATGATCGAGTTGTCGCCGGGTTCTCCGTCGTTCTCGATGGGGCGAGATGCCGCCAATGCGCTGGTGGTGGATTCGGAATGGGTCAGCCGCATCCACGCCTCGATCGAGTTCAAGAACGGCCACTACATGCTGGCCGACCACAGCACCAACGCCACCTACGTCCAGTTCACCGGCGATGAAGAGCTGCGCGTGCACCGCGACGAGGTACACCTGCGCAAGTCGGGATCGGTCAGCCTCGGACAGTCCATCGCCGCCGCCTCGGCGGATATCGTGTACTTCCAGTGCGGTTGATGGGCCGCATCCCGTTGGAGAAACAGGCATGAATTGGGGTCGCGCCGTGCTGGCCATGCTGGCCGTTGTGCCGTTGCTGGGCCAAGCCGCAACGATGGCGCGTGGGCGCGTCTATCTCGATACCAACGACAATGGCCAGCGCGATTGGCGTGAAGCTGGAGTCGCGGATGTCAAGGTATCCAATGGGCGTGAGGTGGTGCGCACCAATGCCAAAGGCCGCTATCGCATTGAGTTGCAAGACGGCGACACCCTGTTTGTCATCAAGCCCGCCGGTTATCGCTTGCCGTTGGATCCCGTCAGCGGCCTGCCGAACTTCTGGCGTCACCACTTCCCCAATGGATCGGCGGCTCTGAAATACGGCCGCATCGCGCCGACCAGCGCACGGCGCGCGGAGTTCGCCTTGCTGCCAGCGCCGGACGAGGACACTCGCCCCTTTGATGTGCTGGTGGTGACCGATCCGCAGATGAAAAATGCCAAGGAACTGGATTACTACGCCCGTTCCATCGTCGCGCCCGCGAGCCGCCTGCAAGGGCTCAGTATGGCCATGACCCTGGGCGATCTGGTCGATGATGCCCTGGACATGCACGCCGGACTCAATCGCGCCAACGCGGCACTCGGCTTGCCGTGGCTGCATGCCCCCGGCAATCACGACATCGATTACGACGTGGCTGACGATGCCACGTCGTTGATCAACTACCGGCGCACCTTCGGGCCGGACACGGTGGCGTGGGAACGACCTGGATTTGCCTTCATCGCGCTGGATGACGTGATCTACATGCCCGGCAAGCGTCCAGCCTACGTCGGTGGCCTGCGCGAAGAACAATTCCGCTTCCTCGAAAATTACCTGGCCACGCTCACGCCCGAGACCCGCGTGGTGATGAGCTTCCACATTCCCCTGTTCGACGATCCGGGCGAAACCTTCCGCCATGCCGATCGCACGCGCCTGTTCGGCCTGCTCGCACGCTTCCGCACGCCATTGATCCTCAGCGGCCACACCCATCAGCAGCAGCATCACTTCCATGGACCAGAATCGGGCTGGCACGGTGCCGAGCCACTGCATGAATACAACGTGGGTGCGGCTTGTGGCGGCTACTGGTCCGGCTTGCCTGATGCAAACGGCTTGCCCGACGCGCGCATGGAAGATGGCACGCCCAACGGCTATGCCGTCGTCCATTTCGATGCGCAGGGTGTAAAGACGCGCTACTACGCCTCACGCGGGCGCGATGAGCTTCGCATCGGCTTGACCTCGCCTGGTGTGATACGACGCGGCGCGTATCCCGCCATTCCCGTCATCGCCAATGTGTTTGCGGCCGAGGCCGACGCGGCGGTCGAGTATCGCGTGGATGAGGGCGAATGGATTCCGATGAAGCGAAGCATCGAGCCCGACGCGCAGTTGCAGGCGCTGAATGTGGCCGACCGAGAAGCCGGCCAGCTGCGATCCTTCGATCGGGCCGTGATGGCCAAGCCCAGCCAGCACGTGTGGCGTGCCAATGTGCCCACGAGCCTTGCCGCCGGTGAACACCGCATCGACGTGCGGGCCGTGAGTCGTAGCGAAGGTGAGCTACGCGCCACCACCACGTATCGCTTGCAGGATTGGGAACCCTGATGATTTGGCCCACGCTCGATGGCAGGCTACCCCGCATCATTGGCCATCGTGGCGCCAGTGGTCCGATGCCCGAGCACACGCTGGAAGGCTATGCGCTGGCGCTGCAACAGGGCGCCGACGTGGTCGAGCCGGATCTGGTCTGCAGTCGTGACGGACATCTGGTGGTGCGGCATGACCGCAATCTTGCGCGCAGTACCGATGTCGCCGCCCAGACGGAGTTGACGGCGCGGCAACGAAAGGGCGATTGGTGGGTGGAAGACCTGGACCTGGCCGAGATCGCCGGCTTGCGCGCGGTACAGTCCTTTCCGTCGCGTGATCATCAGTACGACGGCCGCTTCAGGGTTCCCAGCTTCGCGGCTGCCTTGCTCTGGGCCGAAACCGCCGCGCGCGAACGTTCCGCGCCGGTGACGCTGTACCCTGAGCTTAAGTCGCCGGCCTATTTTGAAGGGCAGGGCAAGGACCCGTGCGGCCGCTTTCTGACCATGGTGCGACAGCGCAACCCGGCGCGCGTGCATGTGATGCTGCAATGCTTCGAGTTGGCGCCGCTCCTGCGATTGCGTGAGGAAGCCGAGGTGCCCGTTTTCCTGTTGCTCGAAAGCAAGGCCGCTTGGCGACGCCTGATTCCACGCCATGCCGGCAAGGTGGATGGATTCGGTGTGCCCAAGAACCTGCTGCAGGACGTGGACGGAAGCAGCAGCGGCCTGGTTGATCTGGCGCACGAGCATGGTTGCCAGGTGCACGCCTACACCTATCGCGATGATGCGCTGCCGGCAGGCTACGCCACCCCGCAAGAAGAGCTGGAAGTGGCATTCGCCATGGGCGTGGATGCCGTGTTCTGTGACTTCCCACAGACCGCGGTACAGTTCCGTGCGGCCTTCCAGGCGCAGATCTGATTCACACCCTATTGATCCGGCCCTTCTTTTGTAGCAACGGAGCTTGCTCCGTTGACTGCCGAGCAAGCTCGGCAGCTACGCCAGATTCGGACAATTTGAGGGCCGAATCTCAATAGCGCGCCGTCGGCGATCACACCGCAAACACATTGGGTGCACCGGAGCTTGCGTAGCTGAAGCCCGGAAAGACCTGCGGAACGCTTGCGATGGGCAGGCCCATTCGATCTACCAAGGCCTCCGCGATGATCTGGCGGAAGTCGGTGGTGACGGCCACGTCCTGGCCTTCGTACAGGCTCCAATCATCGAGGCCGGGGAAGCTGCCGTGCAGTTGCCCGCCGTTGACCTTGTTGCCCAGTGCCAGCATCACGTTGCCGTAGCCATGATCGGTGCCACCCGAGCCGTTGGGTAGCACGCGACGGCCAAATTCGCTCTGCACGATGACCGTCACCTTGTCCATGAGGCCAGCGGCTTGCAGGTCCACGTAGAACGCATCCAGTGCACTGGAAAGATCTTCCAGCAGGTTGCCGAACGGGTCCCAATGATTGGGCACGCCGGGGTTGGGCATGCCTTGGGATTGATGGGTATCCCAAAAGCCGTGGTCGATGGCAGCTGCGACGAGGCCGGGTCTGAGCTGCGGCGACTTCAACATTTGCGCAAGGTTGCGCAATTGCATGCCCAGCTCGATGTCGGGGTAAATCGCGCCGCCGCCGGGCTGATAGCCGCCGGGATTATTGCTCGCGTGATAGAGCCCGAAGTTGAATTGGCGCATCAGGCGCAAGGCGTCTGCGGCATCGTGGCCGGCACGTTCCAGCGACGACAAGCCATTCCAGAGCGGCAGCACATGCGTGTGCGCGGGCTGGTAGCCGGCGATGCCGGCATCATCGTCGTCCCAGCCCCAATGGAAACCGTCGATGCGGAATTGCTCGGCATCGCTGAAGCTAACGGCCTCATCCAAACCGATGAGGCTGGTTTGCAGGTTGCTGCCAAAGCCGATGGCGGGTGCGATGACCGGTGTCGGTACACCGGTGACCTGTTGCAGGTAGCGCGCCAACCAGCCATTGCTGGCATTGGTCTGGCCTGGTGTTCCCAGCTCGGTCATCGCCTGGGCTTCGAAGTGGCTTCGATTGGGCGTGGGCATGCCGGTGGCGTGGACCACGGCAAGCCGATTCTGGTTGTAGAGCTTCTGCAGCCACTTGGGCGTGCTGGTGACGGCATCGCCGGTCGTGCCGCCGGCACGTGGATGCCAAGCCCAGTTGCTGGTACCCATGCGACGCAGACGACTGCTCGGAATCACGAGGTCGCCACGAATGTTGTCGTAGGACACGCGATCTGCACCGGCATAGGGCACCACCATGTGCAGGCCATCCATGGCACCCCGCAGGAAGATCATGACCAAGACGTCGCCGGTAGCGGCACTCTTGCTGCCAGCCACGCCGGCCGGATCGAAGAAGGCAAAGGACGAACCGGTGCCGGCGGCGACCGCGCCCGCACAGCAGCCTTTGATGAAATTGCGGCGATTGGTTTTCATGGGAGTCTCGACCTCGATTCAGCGCTGATAGAACTCGGGACACATCATCAGCAGGGCAACCGCCGAGCGCAGACGTACGAGGGTGTAGTGTCGACTGAGGTCCGAGGTCTCCCACTCGTTGTCCCAGGTCAGCACCACGGCGTTGGCGCTGGCGTCGGCGCGTTGCCCCAGGAATCGCACGACTTCGTCGCGCCGTGACGGCTCGATGGCATAGCCGAAGATGCGTGCAATCCAGAAGTCCACCACGGCACCGGCGGTCGTACTCGGCGCGGCCGAAGGAAAACTCGCACGCGTGACCTGCTCGATACGCTGGAAATAGGCCTGCGGGTTGTTCTCATCGCTGTCTGGCAGACGCATTTCCACCAAGCGCGAGAGTGTCCGCCAGGTCTGGCTCAAGGGGCTGACGGCCTGCCATTTGCGTGAGGTGTCCGGATAGCCATCCGGCGTTGGCCAGCGGAACGGCCCGTTGCCGGTATCGGACAATCGGCCGGTCAACTCGTCGTAGACGTTCCAGTCGGCCGAACGTGGCCGTGGCGTGATTTCCGCCGCGCTGGCGCGGAAGGCCTGCATGATGGCTTCCCATGGGCGCTTGGTCTTCTCGCCCCAAGTGGTTTTCAGCTCGGTCGAGCGCAGGATGTGGCGCAACACTTGGGTGATCTGGTCCGGTGCTTGCCACTGGGCTTGCCAGATGGCTGCGGCCGACTCGACCAAGGATTCCGGTGGCTCATCACCGATGAAGCGGCGGCAGAGCTTGCGGCAGATGTTGCGGGCGGTGCCCATGTGCATGCAGAGCCGATCGAAGATCATGCGCCCATCGACCATGTCGGGGCGATTGGCAATGAGGTAGTAGCCGAGAAAGTACTTGCCGGCCTTGTCGTGCCACGGCTTGAAGTAGAGGAACTCGCCGGTGTTGTACTCTGGAAAGTCCGGAAATTCCCAGTGGTCATCGCGCATGGTCCAGCCGGTGAGTGAGCGTGCTGCCTCGTACACGTCGTTGTCGCAATAGCCCATCGGGACGTTGTTGGCATCCCGTGGGACTTCGTTGGGATCCACCGTGGCGTAGTAATGGGCGGCGCCTAGGGTGTGGAGCTCGCACAGTTCGCGTGCGAAGTTTTCGTTGTATTCCGCGCCGCGACTGGACTTGTTGTTGAGGAACATCAGCATCGCCGGTGCCTTGGCGACTTCCTCCAGCAGGGCACGGAAATTGCCCAAGGCCGCCCGCTTGCCGCTGCTGGCTTGAATGCCGCGCATGACATCACGGTCGTAGTGCATGAAGACCGGAGCAATGCCGTACTCCCAGCCCTGCACGTTGAAGTGGTTGTGCCAGAAATCCACCATCACTTCGTACAGTTGACGCTCGCTGTACACGGCGCGAACCAGCTTGAGGCAGGCGGCTTCGGCGCACGGCCAGTAACGTTGATAGTCATCGCCTTGCGGGCCGAGCACATAGTCGGCCCATAGCTGTGCCAAGGGCTTGTTGATGCTGGCGTAATTGGCCGCGTTGATGCGGCTGGTGCAGGCGGAGTCGGGCAGGGCGTCGGGACTCAACTGCTGGTTTAGCCAAGCGTCCAGACGTGCATCGTCGCTGGCACCGAGCGCGTTGAAGGCGGCAACGTCACCCGGTCTGGGGCCGTAGGCGCATTTGGTCAGCACGCGCACCGCGAAGGGCGGAAGCACCGGTTCCGGAGGCGGAGATTCCATGCCATCGGCAAAGATGGACTCATCCGTTCCCTGGGGTGCCGCAACAGACTCGACGGTCTCCATGACACTCAGCCTCGCGATAGGACGTTACGGTTCGTAACACTATCCGATGCAAATGTGTCGCATTGTTAACGAAATCACGGATTTCGTTGGGCGCGTAAACGCTCAGTTCAGCGCATTGTTGCGGAGCACAATGACCGTGACATTGTCCGATCCGCCGCCATCCAGAGCGGCGTGAACCAGCTGTTCCACGCACTCCTGTGCCGAAAGCTCGGCCTTGGCCAGGATCTGCGCGATGCCAGCATCGTCGACTTCCTCGGTCAGGCCGTCGCTGCAGAGCAGCAATTGCATGTTGGGCTTGAGCTCACCCTTCATCACTTCCACTTTCAGCGCGGTAGGGTCGGTGACGCCCAATGCCTGGGTGATGACGTTGCGATGCGGGTGGACACGCGCTTGTTCCGGCGTGATGGCGCCTTGCTCGATCAGCTCTTGCACGTAGGAATGATCTTGGGAGAGCTGGTGCAGGCTGCCATCCCACAGGTAGATGCGGCTGTCGCCGACCCAGGCGATCTCGAAGCGCGTGCCGCTGAGGCGTGCGGCAGCGATGGTGGTGCCCATGGGCAATGCTTCGGCGCGACGCTGCGACTGCCGCATGATTTCCTGATCGGCCATGCGGATGGATTCGGCCAAAGGCGTGCCAGCGCGAATCTGCGTGACGATGGCATCGCGTGCCAGCGCACTGGCCACTTCACCAAATTCATGCCCACCCATGCCGTCGGCAACCAGCCACAGGCCGAGCTCGGAATCACCGTAGTAGGTGTCCTCGTTATGTTCGCGTCGCAAACCGACGTGGGTGAGATGGCCGAATTCGATCATCGGTTCTGGTTGATCCGGCCGCGCCCCCCTGAGGACAGGAGCCTGGGTTGAAAGATGATCCGGGATCCAAACGGCCTGACCCGCCAAGGGCAGACATGATCCTGGCACCGCTGTCGCTACGCGTGCATCATGCCGCAGGGGCGCGCAGCCATACAAGCCCCAGTTTCGCCCCAGGTTCGCAGGTGGCCCGGTCGGTGTCGGGCTGACGTTCGGCGCCGCAGTTCGAGTCGGTCATCGCGCAAAGGCGATCATGGCAGGCGCGCTTCGTTGCCACGGTGCGGGGCAGGGTGGATCAGCACGTCTCGGTCCGAGGCCGAGTGGCGGTTGTTCTCGCGCGGGTTTCACCAAATCAATCTTCGTACTGCCGTCGGTTCCGGGTATGCTTGAGCCTGTTGAGGCGCCGGTGGCACAGGCCCAGCGCGTCGAACAGGTATACCGCACGATCAACCCGCACGGCCGCAAGGCCGGACTTCGAGTTTGAAGCGTTTCCAACTCTCAGCCACGGTCGAGGCATGATCAACCCCTATCGAATCATCAGCACCAATCTGCCCGATCGCTTCGCTCCGCCACGCAATGCGGTGCCATCCGATCCCAAGGGCTTGCGCGCGTGGCTGGACGCCCTTCCACGGGCCAACCAGCAGGTGTATCTGCGTGAGTTGCAGCGCGTGTTGATGGAGTTTCGGGTGCAGCGCTTCGACGGCATGGCGCGCCTGGATGCGATGGAAATCCTGCGGCCGATGTTGCTGGAAGCCTGCAACCTGCTGTCCAGTCGATTGCTTGGCAGTTCGTTTCCATTGACCGGCGCCAAGGCTGAAAGCGCCGCGCGACTGTTGTCGTTTCATCGCGACTTGGCGCTTGCCTATCGCATGGCCGTGGCCGAAGCGTGTGCACCGGCAGGCAAGGTGCCCTTCCTGCGCGGTGGGCCGGTGGCGATGGCCTTGGTGCGCGCGGTCTACCACCATGCGCGCTGGCTTGCGACCAGTTACTTCCTCTATCGCACCCCTGATCCGCAGGCCTGGGAGCAACTGTATGCACTGACGGCGTTCGCGACGGCCTGCAAATTGGAACACAAGGCGGTAGAGGATCCGATCGAGAAGCGCAGCATGACGGTGGGCTTGTTGCAAAATCAGGCCGTCACCCTGTCATTGGCCAATCCATATCGATTCAGTCAACGAGAGCTCAGCGATCTGTGGACCTTGACGCGCGACACGGCCAGCTTGATCGAGCTGACGCCCCAACGCTTTGCTGCGGCAGGTGCGTTGGTGATGATCGATCGCGACGCGGCGCCGGTGTTCGTGTCGCGTGCCCCCAATCCGGGTGATGGTGACGTGTTCTGGGTCGACCTGCGCAAGCTCAATGATCTTGTCCGTGCCGCCGTTTCCCATGCAGGTGCGGCGCGCGAAGCCTTGCTGCGCCTGTCGCGTGACTACCACCTGAGTCTGCCTGTGCCATTTCTGGCCAAGGCGCTCGAAGGTTGGGCCCAGGATGCTTCGCGCGGCTTTGTGCGACTTGAAGGCGGCTATAACTTGGAATGCGCTCTGGGCATGACAGCGGTGCACTTTCAGGCGGCTGGACAACGCGACTTGGATAGCTTCCTGCGCGATGCGTCGCCCATCTCCATGAGTGCTGCGGAACAGGCTTCCTGGGCAGGTGCCGTGCCGGACGCCAATTTGGTGACGACCGTTTCGGTACGCGTCCAGGACCAAAGCCTGGGCGGGTATCGCCTGCGTTGGGAGGCGGCAGATGGTGTGCGCGTCAGGGTAGGCGAGTTGATTGGCTTGAGTCTGGAGATCGAGGCCACGGCACGTGATTGGGCGGTTGGAACCGTGCGCTGGTTGCGCTACGAGGAGGACGGCGCGATCGAGGCCGGGGTGGATCTGGTGGCACGCCGTTGCCAAGCCTCAGCATTTCGTGCGCTGGATGCGGGCAATGCCGGTCAGACCGCTATTCGCGCCTTGGCCTTGGTGGCATCGCAGGATGCGACCAGCATCGAGATTCCCGAGCTCTATCTGATGGATGGGCACGCCACGCTGGATGCGACCCAGGTGGAAGTGGTTTGTATGGCTGATCGCTGGGACTCGAGCTTTGGCAGCTCCAATCAGGTCAGCAATCGTCCCGGAATGAAGACGCGCCGTCGCGTCGGCGACTATGTCGTGGTCTCACCGGACGTCGCGTGATTCGGCGTCTCGTGTGATGGGTGCGCAAGGTGATCGGGCCACTCGTGGCGTCCGAGATCAGCTTCGGCGATAGGCCCAACATCCTCGGCCTTGTCGCCATTCGCGGAGTTGTGGATGCGGGTTCCGCGCTGAAAAGTCGTGCAATCAGGCCCCGCGATGCGGGGCCTTCGGCGTAATCTCGCAACGAGACGAAGCCTTACGCCTCGTCCTTGTAGGCATCCACCGGGATGCAGGCGCACATCACGTTCTTGTCGCCGTGCACATTGTCCACGCGCGCCACCGGCGGCCAGTATTTGACCCGCTTCAGGCTGGCGAGCGGGAAGGCGGCCAATTCGCGTGGGTAGCCGTGTGTCCACTCGTTGGCGCTGACTTGCGCAGCGGTGTGCGGGGCATGCTTGAGCGGGTTGTCTTCGCGGTCCAGCTTGCCGTCAATGACGTGCTGGATTTCGGCGTGGATTTGGATCATCGCGTCGATGAAGCGGTCCAGCTCATGCAGCGATTCGGACTCGGTGGGCTCTACCATCAAAGTACCGGCGACCGGGAAGCTCAGCGTGGGCGCGTGGAAACCGAAGTCGATCAGGCGCTTGGCCACGTCCTCGGCACTGATGCCGGAGAGCTTTTCCAGCGGGCGCAGGTCGAGGATGCACTCGTGTGCCACCAGCCCGTTGCGGCCGGTGTACAGGGTAGGGAAGTGGGCCTCCAGGCGCTTGGCGATGTAGTTGGCATTGAGCATCGCCACTTGCGTGGCCTTGCGCAGGCCGTCACGGCCCATCATCGCGATGTACATCCAGCTGATCGGCAGGATGCTGGCGCTGCCGAAGCTGGCGGCCGACACCATTGCACCCGTGCCGGTGCCGGAGGTGTGTACGCCGTCGTCGCCGAAGGCCTTGGGCAGGAACGGGGCCAAGTGCGCCTTGGCCGCGCAGGGACCAACGCCGGGGCCGCCACCACCGTGGGGGATGCAGAACGTCTTGTGCAGGTTGAGGTGACTCACATCCGAACCCCATTGTCCGGGCTTGGCCAGGCCGACCAGCGCGTTCATGTTGGCGCCATCGGTGTATACCTGTCCGCCATGCTGATGGATGATCTCGCAGATCTCGACGACGTCTTCCTCGAAAACACCGTGGGTGGACGGGTAAGTGAGCATGATCGCAGCCAGGTTGGCCGAATGTTTTTCGGCCTGAGCACGGATGTCGGCAACATCGACGTTGCCATTGGCATCGCACTTGGTGACCACGACCTTCATTCCGCACATGTTGGCGCTGGCCGGGTTGGTGCCGTGCGCCGATTCCGGGATCAGGCAGATCGTGCGGTGGGACTCATTGCGCGAGGCGTGATAGGCGCGAATCGCGAGCAGGCCGGCGTACTCGCCCTGCGCGCCGGAGTTGGGCTGCAGGCTGACCGCGTCATAGCCAGTGCATTCCACCAGCATGGCTTCGAGGCCGCTGATGAGTTCTTGGTAGCCCTGCGCTTGTTCGGCAGGCACGAACGGGTGGATATTGCCGAATTCCGGCCACGTCACCGGGATCATCTCGGCGGTGGCATTGAGCTTCATGGTGCACGAGCCCAACGGGATCATGGTGCGATCCATCGCCAGATCCTTGTCGGCCAGCTGGCGCAGGTAGCGCAGCAGCTCGTGCTCGCTGTGATGCGTGTTGAACACGGGGTGGGTCATGAACGCACTGCTGCGCACCAGCTCGGCCGGAATCAGCGACGGTGCGCTCGCATCCAATGCTTCGATCGACGGCAGCGGCTTGCCTTCGCCGAAGATGGTCCACAGCAGTTCCAGATCGCTGCGGGTGGTGGTCTCGTCCAGCGAGATGCAAATGTACTCATCCCAAGCCTTGCGCAGGTTGACGCCGTGGGCGCGGGCGCGCTCCAACAGGGCGTCGGTCTGTGCGCCGGTCTTCAGGCTGATGGTGTCGAAGGCGCTGCCATGGTGGTCCTGCGTGTAGCCCAGTTGGGCCAGACCGGCCTTGAGAATGGCGGTATAGCGGGCAACGCGCTGGGCGATGCGCTTGAGGCCATCGGGGCCGTGATACACGGCGTACATCGCCGCCATCACCGCCAGCAGCACCTGCGCGGTGCAGATGTTGGAAGTGGCCTTCTCACGGCGGATATGTTGCTCGCGGGTCTGCAGGGTCAGGCGGTAGGCGGGGTTGCCGGCGGTGTCGATCGACACACCGATCAGGCGGCCCGGCATCGAACGTTTGTAGGCATCCCGGCAGGCCATGAAGGCCGCGTGCGGGCCGCCGAAGCCGAACGGCACGCCGAAGCGCTGGCTGTTGCCGATCACGATGTCGGCGCCCATTTCACCCGGCGCTTTCAGCAGGGTCAGCGCCAGCAGGTCGGTAGCGAAGGTGGCCAAGGCGCCGACTGCATGGATTTTTTCTACTTCGTGGCTCCAATCCATCAGCCAGCCGCTGGAAGCGGGGTATTGGATCAGTACGCCAAAAAAATCGCCCTTGGAAATGGCGGCGTTCCACTCGTCTTCGGAATTGGCCAATTCCACGCTCAGCCCCAACGGCTCGGCGCGCGTAGCCAACACTTCCAGCGTCTGCGGGTGGGTATCGCCGGACACCAGAAAGGTATTGGATTTGGACTTGGCGCTGCGTTTGGCCAAGGTCATCGCTTCGGCGGCGGCGGAGGCTTCGTCCAGCAGCGAGGCATTGGCGATGTCCATCGCGGTGAGATCGGCCACCATGGTCTGGAAGTTGATCAGTGCTTCCATCCGGCCCTGCGAAATCTCCGCTTGGTACGGGGTGTAGGCCGTGTACCAAGCCGGATTTTCGAGAATGTTGCGCAGGATCACGTTGGGCACGTGGGTGCCGTAATAACCCTGACCGATGAAGCTCTTGAACACCTTGTTCTTGCTGGCGATGGCGCGGATCTTGGCCAGCGCATCGACTTCGGTCATGGCTTCGGGCAGCGCCAGCGGATTGCCGGACTTGATCGAGCCGGGCACGATCGCGTCGGTGAAGGCCTCCAGCGACGCATGTCCCAACAATTTGAGCATCGCCGCGATTTCGGCGTCATTGGGGCCGATATGGCGTGCGATGAAAGCGTCGTGGTGTTCGAGCGAACGGAGAGTAGGCTGGGTCATGGCGGCATCCGGAGGCGCGTGGGCGCAAAGAAAAGGGATGCCCGCTCTGTCCTTTTGCCTGAGAGTTTGGAAGTGCGCGGTGGGGAGGGAGTCCGCGTGCTTCTTGCCCCTTCGGCGTCAGCTCAAGCCCGAGGGCTGGCTGATCTCTCCAGAGTTGTGGACATGCGGCGGTTCTGGGCCTGAGCGATTCCGGGCGGTTGCGCCTTCGGCAGTCGGTTCGTGAACCGACTTCTCCCACTGCATGATGTGCTGGGCATGATACGCGATGCGAACCCTGGCCGACAGTCGAATCATTGGCGGTCGGGGGCTTTCGTCGTATGAACCTCGACATCGGTGGAAATCTTGGCTGCGGAAGTCTCGCCGGATTCAGGTACCACCTCGACGGCGGGTACGAAGGCCACGGCTGGGCGATCCGGCAGGCTTTCCGTCCATGTATGCAGATAGTCGGATATGGCCTCACCGGCCTGCCATTGCGGCTCGGAGGCTTCCTCGTTCTCTTCTGCCTCGCGCTCGGCAACCAGCCGCTGGGCTTGCAGGAAAGCACGTCGAAACTGGGTGGTTTGGTTGAGCGCTTCGATCAAAAAGGCTTGCCCGAACCAAGTCGCATTGGCCGTATTGCCGCAACCAAACGAGGTGCGATCGGCGCGGGCTGCGGTGATGACCAGGGTATGCGGATCGGCCAAGGGTTCGAGAAAGCCGCCCGAGTAGCAGGCCGACACCACGATGACGCGCCAACGGATGCCAGCCTCGTCCAAGGCCGCGCGCAGGCGCTGTGGACTGAGCTGGCGCAGGGGCAAGGGCGGCTGATTGACGTAGAGCAGGTGATCCTCGCTGCCGTGGCTGACCAGATAGAGCAGCAGGATGTCCTGTTCCACGTCCATGCGATCGGCCACGCCTTGGAGCGCGCGTTCGAGGTTGGTGACGGTGGCCAGAGGCACGTCGTCGGCCGTTTCTGCGGCGTTGATCAAGCGCACGGTGTGGTCTGGGTTGTTGAAACGCTGGGCGATCAACTGCGGCAGAAATTCCACCTCGTTGCGAAACGCACCTTCGTTGGCATCACCGGCGAAACCGATGGCGAACAGGTCAACCTGATCGGGGCGTTGGGGCGCGAGCGTCGCCAGGGCACCATCCAATCGCTCGGTTTGCGCATAGATCGTGGCCTCGGGCGTGGGCAGTTCCGCGCTTGCAACGTCCTCGTCGCCATCGTCGGAAGCGACGCGCTCCTGCTCGTACTGCTGCATCCAGTCGGTTTCGATGACATTGGCGGGATAGGCGAACCACCACGGCAAGACCGTGAAGACGAGCATGCTGATTCCGCCACCCAATGCCCGCGGGATCGATGCCGCCAAGGCCCGAGCCACGTACACACAACTGGCAAGCCACCACAGCGTCAACGGTGCGTATTCGATCCAATTTCCCTGCTGCAGATCCTCCATCCCAGCGGCCAGCGACGGTTCCAAGCGATAAGCGATCGACAACAACTCGTCGGCAATGGTTTGACCAAAAACATTCAAAAGCAGCGATACGATGTTGATTAGTATGCTGATTCCAAAAAACCAAGCGCTGATTGTCAGCCACAGTTCGCGGCGTTGCGTCCACGCGGCAAGCGCCCACGCGGCCAGCACGTAAAGCGCGAAAGCGGCCAGCGCCGTCATCAATCCGTCGACGCTGAAGTGCCTGGGGGCCTCGGCCACCAACCATTCGCCGGGCAGGCCCGTGATGAGATCCAGCAGCGCCAATGCGAGTACCGGACCCAGCCGGGTCAAAGGTTCGATGCACCGTGGACGACGAAACGTGCCCGAGCGCAGACCATCGCGCAGCAACTGGCCGAGCGTGGGATTCATGGCGTGATCTGGTCGAAGCGCTCGACCCGAGCGTGACCGTGCGTGGCGTCATCCAGGCGCGGTTCGGGATAGTCCTCGCGTCGATCCAGCAACACCGTGTCCATGCCCGCTTCACGTGCAGCATCGAGTTCTTCCACCACATCGGACAGGAACACGATTTCCTGTGCCGGACGGCCGATGGCCTGGGCGATTCGCGCATAGCTGGCCGCTTCACGCTTGCCACCCATTTCGGTATCGAACCAGCCCGAGATCAGCGGCCGCAGATCGCCGGCTTCGCTATGGCCGAAGAACAGGTGCTGTGCTGCGACCGAGCCGGAAGAATAGACGTACAGCGCATGTCCGTCCTCGTGCCACCGCCGCAAAGCGGGCGCGGAATCGGGATACATGTGGGCACGGTAATCACCGTCCGCATAGCCCTGCACCCAGATCATGCCCTGCAGGGCCTTGAGTGCGGTGTGCTTGCGATCCTGATCGATCCAGCCCTGCAGCACTTCGGCCAGAACGCTGTCCATGCAGACACTGCCGGCATCCACCGCGGCAGCATCCAGCCAGCGCCGCACGTCCGGCTCTTGTCCGTGCTCGGCAATGAATCGCGGCAACTGGGCGCGGGCGTAGGGAAACAGCACGTCGCGCACGAAGGCGATCGAGCTGGTGGTGCCCTCGATATCGGTGAGGATGGCGCGTTTCACGATGCGACCTGTGCCTGCTCGTAGCGCGGAAAGCGTTGTGCGATATCGCTGCCGGTGAAGTTCCCGACCCAGCCGTCGGGGCGGGTGAAAAAGCGAATGGCGGTGAAGGAGGGCGCAGGTCCCATGTCGAACCAGTGCGTGGCCCCATCGGGTACGCCGATCAGATCGCCCTGTTCGCACAGGATTTCGTACACCCGATCGCCCACGTGCAGGAAGAACAGGCCGGTGCCGGCCACGAAGAACCGAACTTCATCTTCTGAGTGGCTATGTTCGTCCAGAAACTTGGCGCGCATCGCCTCGCGCTGCGGATGATTCGGCGCGATCGAGGCCACATCCACACTATTGAAACCGTATTCGGCCACAAGCCGGTCGATGTCCGTGCGATAGGCGGCAAATACCTCGTCTTGACTGGCGCCTGGGACAAGGTGATGGGGGGTTTCCCAGCGTTCGAAACGCACCCCGAGGTGGCCCAACTGTTCGCTGATGACGGCGTAGTTGTCGCTTGCCAGCAAGGCCTGCGTGGCGTCGGTATCGGTGAAGATTCGCAGTCGGCTCATGGTCTCAGTCTCGTCAAATCCAGTTCGCAGCCCAGCAGAAACTCGATCGCATCCAGATGGCGCTTGGCTTCGTTCGCGTCGCGTCCCCACACATACAGGCCGTGGCCTGCAATCAGATAGCCCCAGATCGGACCTGCGGCCAGCAATGGCTCCACCTGCGTTGCGAGCGCGGCAATGTCCTGATTGTTGGGCAGAATCGGCAAGGTCATGGCGGTCTCGTGGGTATGGTTGCCATGAAAAGCCTTCAGCAGTTCATAGCCCGCCAGTCGTACCCCGCCGTGCGCCGCCCACAACAACGACGCGACCGTCTGGTTGCGCGAGTGGGTATGCAAGACGCAGCCCGCCTCGGGAAAATGACGGTAAACCTGCACATGCAGGCCGGTCTCGGCGGACGGTCGGGCATCGGTGCCCACCGCCTGCCCGGTACTATCCACGACCATGAAGTCCTCGATGCCGAGTGCGCCCTTGTCGCGGCCGGAAATCGTGATCACGGCATGGTCGGCATCCAGACGCATCGAGAAATTGCTGCTGGTGGCCGGCGTCAGGTCACGGCGCGCCAGCTCGGCGGCAAGGCTCGCCAGCGCCTGCGCACAGGGGGCGAAGCTGGGATGGGTGGTCGCGGTCATGGCATTCATCCCGGCAGTGTAATGGCAGTGATTCGCGCAGTCGTCAGGGGTGGTTGCGGGAGAACGTCGGCTGCAGCTACGAACGTCTTGCAGTTGGTGCGTGGCAAGCGTACTTTGCGGTCGTGTAGCTGCAAATGTGATCCAAAGCGCCAAATGTGTCACTTTGAGATGCCCTCGTGCGTATCAATGACGATGGAGGGCTATCCGTGACCTTCCGCATCAAAATTTGGAGGCATGAGTCATGCGTATGCATCGTTGCAGATCGTTCGTGATCCTCGGCTGCGCCTTCACGGCGCTGTGCGTGGGTTCCATGGCTCAATCGAGGAGCCAGAACGAGGACTGGTCCAAGGTGGCCAGCACCGATCCGATCAAATCCCTGATGGTGGTCGATTGCCTGCTGCCCGGCCAGGTGCGTCGCTCCGGCCGCATGAGCTACATCGGCCCGGCACTGCCAGTCAAAACCACGGCCGAACTGTGCGAAAAGCGCGGCGGCGAATATGTTGAATACGACCGTGCCTCGCTCCAGAGCACGCTGAAGGTATGGAACGAGAAAGCCGAGGCGGGCGACCCGGAGGCGCAATTGTTCGTCGCGCAGGCGTATGAGCGAGGCATCGATCGGCCACCCGATCCTGCCAAGGCAGCCGAGTGGTATCGCAAGGCTGCCGACAATGGCTCGCGCGAAGCCAAGCTCTCGCTCGCTGCACTGATGGAGGAGGGTCGCGGCATGCCCGCCGATCCCGAAGGTGCGCTCAAGCTCTATCGCGAGGCGATGGGGCTGAATGAGGAACTCGTGCGGGCCAGTCAGGCGCGTGTGCAACTCACCGTGGCGCGCATGCAACTCGAATCGGCCCGTGCCGATGCCGATGCCCGCATCGCGCGACTGCAAAAGGAAGTGGCCGCGTTGACGGATGCGCGTGACCAGGAGGCCGAACAGCGGCGCGCCAAGGAAACGGAACTGGCGGCGCTCACCACGCAACGCGCGCAAACCTTGGAGAAACTGGAAGCCTTGCCCGCGTCGCCGACCCGCAGCGTCAGTCGCGCGCCCTCGTCGGTGGCGGGTGCGCCACCGGCCTTGAGCGTGGAGGGCAAACCATTCGGGCGTTACTACGCCTTGGTGGTGGGAGTGCAGAACTATGACCATCTGGCGCCGCTCAAAACTCCGATTGCCGATGCCGAGGCGGTGGCCGATGTGCTGCAACGCCGCTACGGCTTTGAAACCACCCTGCTGCGCAATCCTGATTACTACACCCTCACCGGCGAGCTGGTGAGGGTTCTGGCCAATCGCAAGGCTGACGACAACGTGCTCATTTATTTCGCCGGCCACGGTGAGCTCGACGGCAAGGAGGGCTTCTGGCTACCACGCGATGCCACCCAAACGCGCGAGTCCGCCTTGCCCAATAGCCTTCTGGTTTCCAGCATGACCCAATTTGCCGGTCGCACCCTCTTGGTGATCGCCGATTCCTGTTTCGGTGCCGCCCTGGCGGCGCCGCGTGAAATCAGCGGTCCCTTGGAATATTCCCCGGAAGACTCCGCCAGCTTCCTTGCCAACAAGGGGCGCTACGTGATTTCGGCCGGTGGTGAAACCCCGGTGATCGATGATGGTGGCAGCGGCCATTCCGTCTTCACTTCGGAATTGCTGCGCGTGCTGGAGAGCAACGATCGGGTGCTGACCCAGCGCGGCTTGGCAATCGCCTTGAAACAAGGCGTTGAGGACAACTCGCGGCGCCTGGGCCGGGTGCAGGTGCCTGAGGTGGCGCCCATGCGGGATGGGCGTGGTTATGAGGGTGGGAAGTTTTATTTGGTGCCAGCGGAGCAATCGGCACCGCAAGTCAGCATGGTTGATTGACAGCGACAAGGTGGGCTGGATCGGATGAGTCCGTCAGTGCATGGGTGCGATTCCATGCAGCGGGTTGGTTCGAACGACAAACGCGACAATTTCGGGGCATGCAGATGAAGTACAGGAAACTGACCGACAGCCTTGACGGTGGTGAGTGGGCGCACGTTTCAGCGGACCAACGCGAGTCGGTGGATGGGGCGCACGTGTGCGCTGCCGGCAGACGTGAGCAACGGTCCATCGTCCGCGGGCGTTGCCTTGCAGCGATCTTCGCATACGCGGTCCTCATTCCTTCCGCGTGCGTGGCAGCTCCGCCACCATCGGAGGTCATTGCATTGACCGGCCTCTTCAACATGACCGGTGGCCAGTCTGGAGGCTGGGTACATTCCGACAATTGGAGCATGGACTATCTGGACGACCCATGTGATGCGGGCCAGCCGTGGTACGGCGTCACCTGTAACAGTTCGGGCACAGCCATCATCGGTATCGCCTTGCCCAACAATACCTTGGTCGGGGATATCAGTGCATTGATTTTGTCCGACTGGGGTGCACTTGAAACCTTTGATGTGCATGGAAATCCGGGAATTGGCGGCTATTCGATGCCGCTGCTGGACGCTGCCATGCTGACGTATGTCGATGTTTCAGGTTGCGGGCTGACCGGTGCGATCTCCGATTTGTCGGACGTCCCAAACTTGGTCACATTCATCGGCAACGACAATGCGTTCACGACGGCACCATCGTCGTTGGCGGGGCTTGCAAACCTTGAAGTATTCGCGCTCGACAACAACCAGTTGACTGGATCGATTCCGGATATCAACTCAATGCCGAGTCTGAAGACTTTCCAAGTCGGCGGAAACCAGTTCAGCTATGCACCCACTTATGTGCAGGATTTGCCGAGCCTTGAAGAGTACAAGATAGACAATAATTCATTGGCTTCGCTTCCGTCCGCATTCAATAATCTGCCATCACTCAAGCGCTTGATCATGTTCGAGAATGCGCCGGTTGGCGTACCCTTGTCGCCCATTCCATCCGGCATTGCGTCGCTTCCATCGCTCGAACAGTTCCTTGCCAGCCATGCCAACCTCAATGGCACGATTCCGACTCTATTGGGCTTGTCGAACCTCCAGGTGTTCTCAATCAGCGACAACGCGGTCACGGGTGCGATCCCTGCGTTGCCGCCCAGCACCAAGTCGTTCTTGGCCGACAACAACCAGTTGTCCGGCGCGCTTCCCGTGCTTTCGTCATTGACGAATCTGGATACGTTCTCCGTCAGTAACAACGCCGTCACCGGTCCGCTCCCCGCATTGCCGACCGGGCTTACCATCTTCGTTGCCGACAACAACCAACTTTCTGGTGTGATTCCGTCACTGTCGGGGTTGGCTTCGCTCATCAAATTCAGGGTCGGCGGCAACGCGGGCTTGACCGGCTTGCCGCCTGATCTTTACCCGGGGGCGCCGTTGGCGGCGGGTGGATCGTCATTGTGCCCCACGGATTTGAGTCCCACGCCGGGTGCAGGGTGGAATGCGACATGGGATGCGGCCACCGGCAGTTCGCCATGGTGGACGGGTTGCACCGGTACGCCGCAAGTGTTCGTCACCTTTCTCGATCGCCAGGTGCTGGAGGATCTGTATAACAGCACCAGTGGTCCGAACTGGTTCGTCAATTCGGGTTGGCTCGGGCCGATCGGAACCGAATGCACGTGGTACGGCGTTCATTGCAATGGCCAGGGCACCCGCGTGACCGGGCTTTCGCTGGCCGCCAACAACCTTCAGGGGACCTTGCCGGGTTCGTTGTCGACCCTTCCTGAGCTGAATTACCTGCAAATTTCCGATAACGGCTTGTATGGCGCTTTGCCCAGCATTCCCCCGAGTCTTTTGAATGCTTCGGTGTGCCCGAACGATTTCAATCCGGTTGCCAGCCCGGCATGGGATGCTGCAACCGGTGTTTCGCCGTGGTATCAGGGCTGCGTTTCGGTGCCGTCAGGCATACCTCCCAGCGAGCGATCGGCGTTGATCGATTTTTATAACGCCACGCAGGGTCCGGGCTGGACGGATGACACAGGATGGTTGGGGGATGCGGGTACCGAGTGCACATGGTTTGGGGTGGTGTGTGACTCGGACGGTGCGCATGTGACCGCGTTGCAGCTCCCCGGCAATCATCTGGTGGGAACGATTCCCGCCTCACTCGCACAGTTGAGTGCGTTGCAGGCCCTGGTGGTGAATGCAAACCAGTTGAGCGGCGCAATCCCGGATGGATCAGGCTTCCAGCAGCTTGTTCCGGGCGCCTCCTCCTTGTGTCCAAATTCCTTCGCAATCAGTACCAGTCAAGCCTGGAATCTCGCCACCGGCGAGTCTCCTTGGTATTTGAATTGTGTCCAGATCAGCTTGGGTGATGGCTTCGATCCGGGCACGGACGACGCGGTACTGGCCTTGGCGACCGACTCGCAGGGCCGCGTCGTGGTCGGTGGTCGCTTCTCGATGCTGGCCGGCGAGGCGCGTCCATACCTTGGACGTCTGCTGCCCAATGGTCAGCTCGATCCAGAGTTTCCCTCGATCGAGATCAACGGGGCGGTGCAGGCCGTGCTGATCCAAGCCGATGGTGGGATCCTGCTGGGTGGTCAATTCAGCACCGTTGATGGCCAACAGAGAAACCATTTGGCGCGGTTGCATCCGGATGGAAGTCTGGATTCAGGGTTCACCCCTGATTTCGATGGTGATGTCAATGCACTGTTGTTGCAGGACGATGGCCAGATCGTGGTCGGCGGTGCGTTTACCCATGTCAACGGAAATGCGCAGCGGGGCTTGGCTCGAGTCCATGACGATGGCAGCATCTACCCAGGCTTCGATGCAAGCACCGATGGCAGTGTTCTGGCCTTGGCCCTGCATCATGGCCGGCAGATCGTGGTCGGCGGCGCATTCACCAGCGTCAATTCGCAAAGTCGATCCAACCTCGCCTTGATCGACCTCTCGGGCGATCTGGTACCCGAATTTGACACGGCTGCCAACGCTGCGGTGATGAGCTTGGTGGTGCAGCCCGATGGCAAGATCGTGGTGGGAGGGGTCTTCAGCGAGATAGCGGGCGCGGCGCAGGCCCATCTGGCACGCTTGAACGAGAGTGGCACGATCGATACCAGCTTTGCGGCGCAAGCCGATGGCGCCGTCCGTAGTCTGGTGCAGCAGGCTGACGGCGCGCTGATACTGGGCGGCGATTTCACCGCGATTGATGGGCACCTACGGGCCCATGTGGCGCGAGTGGGCTTGGACGGCCACCTCGACATGAGCTTCAATTCGGCCGCCTCGGCCAGCGTGATGGCCCTGGCCGTGCAGAGTGATGCGCGGGTGCTGGTGGGCGGTGAATTCCTGTCTGTCGGTGGGCTGGATCGATCGCATCTGGCGCGTGTATACCCCGACGGCCGTGTGGACGCCGACCTCGAAACCCAGTTCGATGGCAGCATCAACAGCTTGAGTGTGCGCGCCGATGGCGGCATCGTCGTCGGTGGCAGTTTCGCTCATGTGGACGCGCACGGTCGCAATCACTGGGCCGTGCTCGATTCGGGCGGGTCGCTGGATGCGAGTCGGGATGCGGACCTTGCGTCCGATGGGGTTGTCTCCGCATCACTGCAACTGCCGAATGGTGATTCCTTGGTCGCGCATTCCAGCGTGCAGGACAACGCGACGGTTTACGCTGTTTCAAAGGTCTGCAGCGGTGCGTGTGCCACTGGATTTTCTGCGACCACGAATGGTCCGGTCGAGGCCATGGCCTTGCGGGCGGACGGGAAAGTCCTGCTGGCCGGGAGTTTCAGTGAAGTCAATGGTCAGCCTCGCAGGCATGTGGCACGGCTGAATGGGGATGGGAGTCTCGACGCCGCGTTCGCGGTCGATGTCGATGCGCCGGTCCATTCGCTCGCGATTCTTCCGGGCGGGGGATTGGTGATCGGCGGCGGTTTCGGGCAGGTCGATGGCGCTGCGCGTCGATGGCTGGCCAAGCTCACACCTAATGGCGCCTTGGTGGAGAGCTTCGATGCGGGCTTCTCCGGCAGCGGCGACGAGGAGGTCCGAACCGTTGTGAGGCAGGCCAATGGCATGCTCCTGGTGGGTGGAAAGTTCGGATTTGTGGCGAACACGCCGCGTCGTTCGCTGGTGAGGTTGACCTCCAATGGTCGCCTCGATCCGGCATTCGCGCCGCAGGTGAACCTCGGGAGCCAACCTGGGTGGGTGACGTCCCTGGCTTTGGATGCCAGTGGGCAGGTTGTGGTCGCGGGCATTTTTGACTCGATCGGTGGTGCCTCTCGGGTGAATCTGGCGCGTTTGATGAGTGACGGCAGCGTGGATTCTCGCGTCCAGTTCGATGCCGCAGGCGCGAGCACGATCAATGCCTTGGCTGTTCAGGCCGATGGCAAGGTATTGATTGGCGGCGAGTTTGATCAGATGGCGGGCGAGAGCCGAGGCAATGTCGCGCGCGTGGCGATGCCGGAGCCGGCGCTGTATCGGCTTGAATTTAATCCGACCGCGGAGGACACGGGCAGCGTGACGTGGCAGCGCACCGGAAGTGCTGCGGCATTGCCGCGTGCGCCCATGCTTCAAATCTCGGCCAACGGGAGTGCCTTTGTTCCAGTGGGTGCGATGGCGTATGGCGCCGATGGCTGGACGCGCGAAGGCGTCAAGGTGCCCATCAATCACAACTTCTGGTTGAGAGTTGAGGGCAGCGTCAGTTCCGGCCTTCACAACGGTTCAAGTGGTATGGCTTCGCGTACTCGCCTGGCCTATGTGCGACGCGATCGGTTGGCGATCGACGATGTGGCACCGGCGGCTTTTGTCGGTCAGTCCGGCTGGCGCTTTACTGTGAGAAACCAATCACCGCACCGCACCCGACAGATCGTGTTGCTGGTCGATGCGCAACAGGTGGATCAATTGGCCTTTGTGCCGACATGCAGCACGGATTCGGCAGGTGGCACCGGCACCATTCGTTGCGAGCGCCCGGCCGATGTCGGGGTGAGCTGTGAATCCTCGGGGGCGAGCGAGCGCCGCTGTTCCGTCGTGTCGCTGGTACCCGCTGAAGGACGATCATTCTTCCTGGCACCCAAGCCAGGTGCTGAGGGACCCTTCAGCGTCCGCCTTGTGGTCGATGGCATGGCCAACAGCCAATACACCTTCACCCCTTGAGCCACAGCCTCGGAGAATGCACATGAACATGATCAAGTACTCCGTGGGTTCGGCGATGCTGCTGGCAGCACTCATCGTGGTCGAAAGTGCAGCGGCCATGTCACCCACGCGTGTGACCTTGGTGTACCAAGGCGGGCGCACCGCCACATCGGTACTGGCCAGCGGGCCTGACGGCGCGAGGGCCAAGGCGGTCAGTGCGTGTCAGACCGATCAGACGGTGTTGTTTGCCTTCACCGAGCAAGCCGCCAGCAGCAACCGCGACATCGATCGCGCGCAAGGCGGTGGTGCCGTCGCAGTGGAAGTGAGCATGGTCTGCTCGCGCATGACCGGCAGCATCCTGATCGAGTATCGCAGTACGGCGACGGCTGCGGATGCTGGCTACCACGTCAACCCTGTCGCATCGGTACAACTTCCGGCCACCGAAGGCGCCAGTGACGTTGCGATCTTCACGGTCGATGTGTTCGACTCCAATCGCTGGCAGGACGAAGAGTTCGGCGTTCGTCGCAGTGGTGGCAGCTTCAACGGTGACGCCGATGGCACGCCGGTCATGGGGAGTATTCAGGCCGGAACGACCGAGCTGTTCCGCGTGAGGATTGCCGGTGGCGCGCTGCCTCCGGCACCACCCTCATGGCTGGATGGGATCGAAGATGACCCGAACGCCGCAGGGATTTATCGCGACCTCACACGGCTGTGCGCCATGGAAGGGGCCCGCGACCGGCCTGAGTGCAAAGCCTTTGCGCAGCTCATCCGGGGCTTCGTCACGGGCGAGGTCACCTTGGAGCAATGCCTGAAGGTGATGCGTGCGGTATCGGCGGAAAACGTCACGGCCGTTGGCGTCACCGGCAAGCAACTCATGGTGGGCCAGATGGACAACCTTGCCCTGCGCGTGTCGACGATGCTGCAAGGCGTGGGTGGTGGCTTCAACACCAGTGGACTGGCCTTGATCGGTGGTGGAGCCAGCCTGTCGCTGGGCATGGTGGGCGATATGCTGAATGCGGCGGCCACCGATGAGAACGAAGAACAACGCACCTTGCTGGGCGGCACGCGCTGGGGCGTGTGGATGAATGGCACGATCGGCGGTGGCGAAAAGACTCGTCGTCGTGGCAACGCCGGTTTTGATTTCGACACCTGGTCGCTCACCGCGGGTCTGGATTATCGTCTGCGCGATACCACCTTCCTCGGCGCTGCCTTGGGTTGGTCGAAGTTCTCGTCCGACTACAGCCGGGTGACCGGTGATCTCGATGCGCGCAGTCACTCGCTCCACGTTTACGGAGGCTATTCGGCTGCCAATGGCTTGAGCCTGGACGGATCCGTGAGCTGGATGCGAACACGTTATGACCTGCAGCGGTTCTTGCCCGTCAATGGCAGCAATGATCTTCTGGATGGCGCCGACGACATCGCGTCGGGCAGGCCATCCGCAAATCAGTATTCGGGGGCATTGGGAGCTTCCTGGTACTTCCAGCGCGGCATCTGGACGATTGCACCAACCATGCAGTACGAGTTCCTTCGTGCGCGCATCAATGCCTTCGAGGAGGATGGTGATTCCTTGTTCCGGTTGGCGTATGACGAGCAGACTCAGGTCACGCGCTCGCTTTCGGCGGGCCTGTTGACCGATGTGAGTCTGGCCACCGGGGTGGGCACGTTCCGTCCCTATCTGCGTGCGCTTTGGTATTCCGATAGCGGTACTGGCGCGCGCAACGTGATGGCACGTTTCGTCGAGGGTGGATCCCAGGCCACGTCCAACTCCGTGATCTTGCGCGAGCCGGATCGGAACTACGGCAGCCTAGAGTTGGGGCTTGGTTTCCGTCGACCGATCGGCAGCCGCACGGTTGATTTCAACTTCGGCTTGATGAAAGTCGTGCAGTTCGATGCACTGGATCGCTGGGCCGCACGCCTCGACGTGCGAGTGCCGTTCTGACATGCCCGACGAGCGCGATAACCGCACCACACACCGGCCGGAGGCGACGCGCATCGTGCCGCGCGCGCCTGCCGTCGAGCCCCCCGCCGAGCCCAAGGCCGATCCTGATCCTGATCCGCAGGCCACCCTGATCACGCACAAGCGTGATGGCTCGGACATTACGCCTGATGTCGTGGAAGCAAGCCCACCGCCGGGGCACACCGATACACTTGGCGCACGCACCACGATCAAGCGCGATCTGGCCGCTGGCGGCATCGATCCGATGGCCTCGGGGTTTGGTTCCAAAACCACGATGAAGCGCGAGGAGCCTGCCGCGCCGGCGCACTCGGAGGCACGCTCGACACGCGTGATCCTGGGCGCAACGGCACAGCCCGCGGCCCAGTTGGCGGTCGGCGATGTGATCAAGCACCGCTTCGAAATCGTGCAGGAACTGGGCCGTGGTGGCATGGGCGTGGTCTACAAGGCACGCGACCTGCGAAAGGTGGAAGCGCAAGACCCGGATCCTTACCTCGCGATCAAGGTACTGATCGGCGACATGGCCGAGTTCGATCTGGGTTTCGTCGCGCTGCAACGTGAGGGCAAGCACGCGCAGGCGCTCAATCATCCGAACCTGGTAAAGGTGTTCGACTTCGATCGCGATGGCAACTTGGTGTTCTTGACGATGGAGCTGCTCAAGGGTGAATCCTTGCAGGCGCGCTTGCGCGCCGAGCGCGAGCAACCCTTGTCTCCGGAAGCACGACTGACAATTGCGCGCGGCGTGATTGCCGGCTTGGCCTACGCCCATGCACGCAAGATCGTGCATGCCGATATCAAGCCTTCCAACGTGTTCTTGTGCGAGGACGGCGAGGCCAAGATTCTGGACTTTGGCATTGCCCGTGCGGCCGAGCGCGATGCGGTGTTCGATGCCGATGACATCGGTGCCTTGACCGTGGATTACGCCAGCTTGGAAATGCTGGGGGGACAACGCCCACAGCCATCCGATGATGTTTATGCACTGGGCTGCCTGCTGTTTCGTCTGTATGCCGGTCAGCATCCGTATCAACGCCAGCCCGCCGACATCGCCCAGCGCGAGAAGATGAAACCGGCGTTCCCGACCAACCTCACTCGCATGCAGACCCGTGCGCTGGCGCGCGCCATTGCCTTCACGCGGGAAGAGCGTTATGCCAATGCGACGGCCTTGGGAGAGGCGTTCGACGCCTACGACTGGATGCGCTTTTCGCGCAACGCGGCGGTTGCTGTGCTTGTGCTGGGTACCGGCTTGTGGTTCTCACAGGATTGGTTGCTGGGGCGCTGGAGCGCGATGCAGTTGGAGCCTGCCGAACAGGCCCAGGTGGCTACGGCCCTGGCCGAGGCGCATGGCAATCTCGACAAGGCCTATTGGGAAGATGCCGCAGTGCGTTTCGTCGACGTGTTGCGGCTGGATCCGTATAACGCAGACGCACGCGCAGGCCTGCAGAAAGTCGTCGATGGCGTGAAAGCGAGCATGCCGGCATCGGACTTGAACGATGCCATGGCGATCCTGCGTGAACGCGCGCGCTGCAACGCCGACAAGGCCTCGTGCCCGGCGTGGGCGCGCGAGGTGTTGGGCCGCTGATCGTGCGGCCCTCGTGTAGCCGCGATCACTCTTCGATCTGGGAGGCGGCAAAGGCGATATCGAGT
The DNA here is from genome assembly GCA_035703435.1 of Chiayiivirga sp. Classification (GTDB taxonomy): domain Bacteria; phylum Pseudomonadota; class Gammaproteobacteria; order Xanthomonadales; family Xanthomonadaceae; genus Denitratimonas. Next base: position 37,970 of record DASSYF010000025.1, read on the forward strand.
CGCTCCATCGCATCCAGTGGCTTGAGTTGGGTGGCCTTCTCGTACTCGCCGGCGGCTTGGTCTTCCTTGCGGCTGCCATACAGCAGCATCAGGCCATTGCCGTATTCGATATGCGCGATCGGCGAATCCGGTGTCAATTCGATCGCGCGCTTGAGCAATGCTTCGCCGGTGGCGGCCTTGGCGCCATAGGTCAGCCCAGCGATCAATCCACCGACCTTGGACACGACCTCGGCATGGTAGAGACCGAGCGCGGTGTGGGCTTCGGCGTGCTTGGGTGCTAGCTCGATGGCCCGATCCAATGACACCTTGACCTTGCCGGCCAGGCCTTGCGTCAACGCCTTGGCGATCGAGATGCATTGGCTGTAGCGGCCCAACGCAAAGGCGTGGCGGAAATGGCTGTTGGCCTCGTTCGGCAGTGCCGCAGTCGCAGCTTCCGCGAGTTTCACGAGCTCGGCGAAACGCTGCTCGCGTGCCTTGTCGTCGTCCAACAGGTGTACCGCGTGGATGCCGGCGGCCTTGATCGCAACCGATGTGCCGATTGGCCCGAGTGCCAGGCCGGCTTCGTAGGCATCCTGAAAGTCGCCACGATGGAAGGCGCGCCAGGCATCGGCCAGTGCCGCGGCGATCGCGTCGGCCTGTGCGGGCTTGCCGAGCTTTGAATTGGCAGCCATCAACGCAGCGACGCGCGCCTCATCCGGAAACGGCTCACCGTCGCCGGCATGCAACTTCTTCCATGCCTTGGAGAGCTTGGCGCCGGCGTAGTCGAACTTGGCATCGGCGTAGGGGAAGGTTGCCCAACGTGCTTTTTTGGCCACAGCAAGATCTCCTGAGTGCATGTGCGGACATGTAAACGGCAAACGCCGACGCAAGCAAGCCCATTTGTTGCCGGCGGTAGTGTGATTGCTCGATCCATGGTGCCTAGCATCCTCATCGCAGAACCTTTTCCGGCCGTCTGGCCCCCAACGAGGAAAACACCATGGCTAGCAAGACCAAGACCCAAAACATCGATCCACGTCAGTTCTGGCTGGCTGGGCTGGGCGCAGTTTCACTCACCCGCAAGCAGGCCACCAAGGCCTACGGTGCGTTGGTGGAAGAGGGCACGCAATTCCGTGCGCAGGCCGGCAAGCGCATCGATGCGATCAGCCGTCAGGCGCGCAAGGATGCCAAAAACATCCAGGCCAAGGTGGCGCCGGTGATCGAGCGCGCCAGCGACGCCTATGGTGCGGTACGTCAGCAGGTTGAAGCGCGTCTGGCGCCGGTCGTTGCGATGTTCGACAAGACCACCAAGAATGCCAAGCCCGTGTCGCGCAAGCGCGTTGCAACCGTCAAGAAGACCGCCAAGAAGGCCGTTTCGCGCAGCCGTGCGAAGAAGGCCGCCTGAACTGCCACGCGCTCGCGTGTGAAGAAAGCGCCCCGGTCCTGCCGGGGCGTTTTTGTATCAGCCTGCGTTGCGACCTGAGAGGTAGGCTTCGGCCAACTGGTTGATGTGCAGGCGTTCGGAGTCACGCAAAAAGGGCGCCAGCAACATCATCACCTGATGAATGCCAAGGCGGATGGCTTCCTGTTCGTCGCGCTCGCCGCGCGCGGCGCTGAAGTTCAGCCAGAAGGTCGCAATCACCAAAATATTGTCTGCCGTGGCGCGGATTTCATCGGCCGAGGCGCGCATCACGCCGGCGCGCACCATGGCGCGCATGACTTCGGTGGCGTTGTCGGAGGCGCGTTTGAGGATGCGGGCGAAGTGCATCCGCAGCTTGCGGTTGCGCGCGAGGATGTCCACCAGATCGCGATAGAGGAAGCGAAAGTCCCAGATGCACTCATACACCGCGTGCAACTGCAGCCAGAGATCTTCCAATCCCGGCAGATGGTCGCTCGGAACCACCAGCACCTGATCGATGCGCGCCTCGTAGCGTGCGAACAGGTGCTCGATGATGTCGTCCTTGTTGCGGAAGTGGTAGTACAGGTTGCCGGGGCTGATCTCCAGCTCGTCGGCGATGTGGTTGGTGGTGACATTGCTCTCGCCCAGCGAGTTGAACATCGCCAGGCTGGTGTCGAGGATGCGCTCGCGGGTGTCGCGTGCCATGGTTCAGGCCAGCAGCCGTTTCACCAAGGCGACATATTTCTTCTTGGCCTCATCCTGTGACGTGCCGGCCAGTTTCGCCCAAGCCTCATATTTTGCGGTGCCGACAAAATCGAAAAAGCCGGGTTTGGGGCCATTGACATCACCGTCCGCGCCTTGCTTGTACAAGGCGTAGAGTTTGAGCAGGGTGTCGTTGTCCGGGCGTTCGGACAGGGTTTTGACATCCTGGGAGGCCTTTTCGAATTGAGCGGTCAGATCGGACATGGCAGCAGTCGCACTCGCGCACGGAAGACGGATACGTTTGATAGCATGCGCGTTGCCGTACGTCAAAGTATGGGTGGCTAGGAAGCGGGCTCGCATCCGGTTATCTTGGCCGCAAGGTTCACCTGTCACGCCGCACCTGTGCTGGGGTGTCGCAGATCGCTACTTGGAGGGGGTCACATGAGCTATTTCATCACCGGCGCCACCGGCTTCATCGGTCGTCATTTGGTCAGCAACCTGCTCAAGCGCAAGGGCACCGTCTACGTGCTGGTGCGCAAGGGCTCACAGAAAAAGCTCGATGCCCTCATCGACCGCATGGGCTGGGATCGCAAGCGCATCGTGTCGATCAGTGGTGATCTAGCCAAGCCGAACCTCGGCGTCAGTGCCGACAAGACTGCCGAGCTCAAGGGCAAGGTCAAGCATTTCTTCCATCTTGCCGCGGTCTATGATCTCGCCGCCGATGCGGCCTCGCAAATCACCGCCAACGTCGAAGGCACGCGCAATGCCGTGGCGCTGGCCGAGGCCATCAACGCCGGTTGCCTGCACTACGCCAGTTCGATCGCGGTGGCCGGGCTGTACTCGGGCACCTTCCGCGAGGACATGTTCGATGAGGCCGAAGATCTGATTCATCCGTATTTCCGCACCAAGCACGATGCCGAAAAAGTGTTGCGCGAGGAGTGCAAGCGGCCGTATCGCATCTACCGGCCCGGCATGGTGGTGGGACACTCGCAGACCGGCGAGATCGACAAGATCGACGGGCCATATTACTTCTTCACCGCGCTCAAGAAGCTGCGCGAATTGATGCCGCCGTGGATGCCGATGATCGGCATCGAAGGTGGCCGGGTGAACCTCGTGCCGGTGGATTTTGTGGCCGATGCGATGGACCACATCGCGCACAAGCCTGGCCTCAACGGTGGCTGTTTCCATCTGACCGACCCCGATCCACGCCGCATCGGTGAAGTGTTGAACCTGTTTGCCCGCGTCGGCCATGCGCCGGAAATGACGATGCGTCTGGATGCCAGGATGTTTTCGTTCGTGCCATTCGCGGTGCGTGCGACGCTGGCGAACTTGCCGCCGATCAAGCGTTTCACCGGCATGTTGCTGCGTGACCTCGGCATTCCCAAGGAAGTGATGGGCCTGATCACCTATCCCACGCGCTTCGACAGCCGCGAAACCGAGCGCGCGCTCAAGGGCAGCGGGATCAAGGTGCCGGCGCTGGACAGCTACGCCTGGCGCCTGTGGGACTATTGGGAGCGGCATCTGGACCCGGCCTTGTTCGTTGACCACAGCCTCAAGGGCAAGGTCAAGGGCAAGGTGGTGATGATCACTGGCGGCTCGTCGGGTATCGGCAAGGCTGCGGCCTTGAAGGTGGCAGCGGCCGGCGCGACCACGATCATCGTGGCGCGGGGTGAGGAGGAACTGTTTGCCACACGCGACGAGATCATCGCGGCAGGTGGCAATTGCCATGCCTACACCTGCGATCTGGCCGACATGGCCTCCTGCGATGCGCTGGTCGAGAAGGTCGTCGCAGCCCATGGTGGCGTCGATATTCTGGTGAACAACGCCGGGCGTTCAATTCGCCGCTCGATCGAGTTGTCCTACGATCGTTTCCATGATTTCGAACGTACGATGCAGCTCAATTACTTCGGTTCCTTGCGCCTGATCATGGGCGTCCTGCCGAAGATGACCGAGCGCCGCCGTGGCCACATCATCAATATCAGTTCCATCGGCGTGTTGGCCAACTCGCCACGCTTTTCGGCCTACGTCGCCTCCAAGGCGGCACTGGATGCCTTCAGCCGCTGCGCACAAGGCGAGCTGTCGGGCAAGGGCATCGTCTTCACCACGATCAATATGCCGCTGGTGAAAACACCCATGATCGCGCCGACCAAGATGTATGACTCGGTGCCCACCTTGTCGCCCGACGAAGCCGGTGATTTGATCGTGCAGGCCATCATCCAGCGCCCCAGCCGGATTGCGACGCGTCTAGGCATATTCGCCAGCGTAGTCAATGCCGTAGCACCAAAAGCTTACGAGCTTGTGATGAACACCGCGTTCGAATTGTTCCCCGATTCCGCCGCCGCCAAGGGCATCAAGGGCATGCGTGAAGCCGAATCAGCCCAGCCCACCAGCGAGCAGATCGCCTTTGCGGCAGTCATGCGCGGGGTGCATTGGTAAGCGGCGATGCAAAGGCGGGGCGTGCGCAGTGAGATAGGCGCACGTCCGCCGTGTCATTCCCTCATCGACACTGGCGCCAGCGCACGACCGGCGCTTGACCGGGCGTGGCGTTGGGCACTTCCACTTGCAGGCGGGTAAAGCGAAGCTCTTCGTACTGCAACAGCGAGCCGCAGACATCGGTCACCAGTTTGTCGAGATCCTTGTCGCTCAGGCCGGTGTGCAAGCCGACTTGCAAGGTGGACTGGCTGGACCAGGTGGCGCCGTTGACGCGCGCCAGACTGCGCACTTCGAGTACGGCAGAAGCGCGACGTGCCGACAGCTGCTCGGCCGAGAGGCTGACATCGGGTAGGTCAGGCGAGTTGGCTGCGGGCTTGGGCGACAAAGCGCGAGGTGTGGCCGACGGCGTGGCGACCGGTGTCGGTGGTGGTAGTACGGGCGTGGGTCGAAGGAAGGCTGCCAGTGCGAACGTGACAACGGCGGCGATCAAGCCTGCCAGCGCGGCTGCCAATAGCCGTTGTCGCTGCATGGTGCGCGCCGTCGCTTCTGCATCGCTGCGCTGATCGTAGGCCACCCACGGTTTGACGTGAGACCACAGGTCGCGTTCGGCAATGATTTCGATGCGGCGATCCTGCGCCAGTTTCAAGGCCGCCGGCTCGGCCGCAGCGCAGGAGGCGATGATGGCACCATCCGCATCCTGCATTTGAGTCAAGGTGTAAAGCTGGCCGACCGTGGTTGCGCTGATCCGTTGATTGGCGGCGTTGGCGCATTGCACCAGATAGCGCGAGTTGCCACGGGTGAACAGGAGATCGAAGCCATCCTTGCCGGGTGGGCGATCGGTGTTGGAGGGCTCCAAGCCGCGATCTTTCAAAGCCTCGGATATCAGCCGGCTGTACTCGCCCCAGCGCATGGCGCACAACAGGACCAGGCCCGCACGGGCTTCTTCGCGTTCAGTTCGGAAGGCGCCGGAGAACCAAGCGTAGCCGACGAACACGATGGCCAGCGCCAGAAAGGCCAGCAACCAGGGCTGCGTGAGGATGTAGAAAAAACCCATGAAAGCGTCCCCCTGAGGTTTCTGTGCGCATGATAGCGCCTTGGAACGGGGTTTCCGGGGTGATTTTCACGGGCAGGCGACGTCGAGGGTCGCGTCAGGGTCCGGATTTGGACCCTGAGTTTGCTGCGGCGACTTACTCGCCGGTGGATTCGGCAGCGGGCGCCGCGGTCGCCGTCGACGTGGACTTGCGCGCGCGTGCGGCGGATTTCTTCGGTGCGGTCTTCGCGACGGTCGGCTTTTCGCCTGATGAGGCCTTGGCGGTCTTGGACTTGGCTTTCTTCGCCGGTGATGCCTTGGCTTCGACCGTGGGCGCGGTGTTTTCCGATTGCGTGCCAAGCGCGCGGAGGCTGGCATTGAGCGTATCGACGCGGTCGATCAGGGCCTGCAATTCATCGCGACCGGGAACGCCCAAACGGGTGAGTGCGCGCTGCACGCGCTCTTCGAACAGCTTTTCCAGACGGTCCCAGGTGTCAGCCGCACGATCCTTGACTTGATCGACACGGGTTTCAACCGAATCGCGCACGCTGTCGCGCATCGAGTTCACCTTGCTGGCTGCCAGTGAGCGGGTCTTCTTCTCCACGCCTGCGCCCTCACGCACCAAGGTTTCGAACATGCGGGTGCCTTCCTGCTGCGCACGGCCCAAGGCGTTCACGCCGGCTTCCCAGATCTGCTGCGCCGAGTCCATGATCGTATGCGCGCCCGTGCTCAGGGCGGCCACGTCGATCTTTTTCGCTGTGCTGGTGACGGTTGCCTTCTTGCGCGCCGTCGACTTCTTGACGGGGGTGGTGCTGCCGGTCTTGGCAGTGGATTTGAACTTGGCCATGGAACGCTCCAGTGGTGTGATCGGGTGGATGCAGGGCAGCCATGCTACGTGGCGAGGCTAGAATGTTCGCACTATCACGAGGCACTGTCAGCGTGAATCGCTGTCACGAAAAAGCCGGCGCGAACGCCGGCTTGGTCATGCGATCCGCTGTGACAACTCAAGGACTGGACGTAACGGGTGCGCTGCCGATGTTTTCGTAGGTGCCCTTGAGGATTCCGAGTACGCCCAGCACTTCGCGGTGCAAACCCTGCATGCTGGCGTGAGGCGACTTTTCGGTTTCGTGGTAGACGATGGCCAGCCACAATGCAGTGCCACGCAGGCGCATCTGCGGCACCCGTGCGCGGGAGCGCTGGAAGGCCAAGGACGCGCCGTCACCCCAGGGCTGGTACACATCAGCACTGCTGCTGCCGTAGAGGTATGGTGCACGCGCGCGTGCTGCCGCTTCCATTTCATCGGAGGCCATCTGACCGACCGCGCGTTGCGCGGTGATCGGCATCGAGATGATGTTGCGCTTGATCTCGCGCAACTGCCGGTTGAGCAGGATGTAGCGACAAAACACCAAGGTGTAGATCAGAAGTTTCATGTGACGGCTGCGTCCCTCATGGGCCGGCGCGTAGCCCGGCAAGCGATGATTTGCGTCATAAACTGACGCTGTGTGCACATGATGGCAGAGCATGTGCAGGATTTTCCAGCATTTGCACACGAAAATCTTTCGGTTACGTGCAGATGCTCACAGTTGAGTGACGTAAATTGTCATGTGCGCCGGCGTGCGTTGGGACTGTCCGAGGCTTCAGGCCGTTTCGATGCGATCCACGCGCTGGAAGCCACGTGGCAACAATTGGCCGCGTTGCGCCCGTGAGCCGCCGTACGCCTGGAGGTCACGCCAGCTCAGGATCAGTTTGCGTTGGCCGCAGTGCAGGGTGAGTTCGCCGCCCTCGGGCACGCACGCCACTTGCGACAGCAGCTCGTGCCCGCTCTTGAGCTTGGCCGGTGGAATCTGGATCAGTTTGTTGCCCTTGCCCTTGTCCAGTTCCGGCAGTTCCGAGGCGGCAAATGCGAGCAGATGGCCCGCACTGGTGATGGCCACCACCAGCGACCGCTCGATGTCATTGGCCGGTACGGGCTGCATCACGTGGGCGCCCGCCGCGGGATTGATGAGTTGCTTGCCGGCCTTGTTGCGGCCAATGAAGTTGCCAAAGCGGGTGATGAAACCGTAACCGTGGCTTGATGCCAAGAGCACGCGCTGCGCGTCTTCGCCGCAGGCCAGCGCCACGAACGAGGCGCCAGGCGGCGGGGTGAATCGTCCGGTCAGGGGCTCGCCATTGCCGCGAGCCGAGGGCAGGGTGTGGGCAGCGGTGGAATACGCTCGGCCACTGGAATCGAGGAAGGCCACCTGCTGGTTGCTGCGCACCCGCACCGCAGCGAGCAGGGCATCGCCTTCACGGTAGGACAGCGTGGATGGATCGATCTCGTGGCCCTTGGCCGCACGCACCCAGCCCATGCTCGACAGCACCACGGTCACCGGCTCGCTGGCCACCAGCTCGGTTTCATCCAGTGCTTGCGCTGCATCGCGTTGCACCAGAGGCGACCGGCGCGCGTCGCCGTACTTCTTGGCATCGGCCAGGAGTTCATCCTTGATGAGCTTCTTGAGCTTGGCGCCCGAACCCAGGATCGCGATCAAGGATTCACGCTCCTTCGCCAATGCATCCTGTTCGCCACGGATCTTCATTTCCTCCAGTCGCGCCAGTTGCTTGAGCTTGGTGTCGAGGATGTAGTCGGCCTGTTCCTCGCTCAATGCAAAACGTGCCATGAGGGCAGGTTTGGGCTCGTCCTCGCTGCGAATGATGCGGATCACTTCATCGAGGTTGAGGAAGGCGATCAAGAGGCCATCGAGCAGGTGCAGCCGGCGGTTGACCTTGTCGAGCCGGTGATTGAGGCGGCGTCGAACGGTGTCGGTGCGGAATCGCAGCCATTCGCCCAGGATCTGACGCAGGCCCATCACCTGCGGCTTGCCATTGAGGCCGATGACGTTGAAGTTGGCGCGGTAACTCCTTTCGAGATCGGTGGTGGCAAACAAATGCCCCATCAACTGCTCGACATCGATGCGATTGGAGCGCGGTACCAGCACCAGACGGATCGGATTGGCGTGATCGGATTCATCGCGCAGGTCTTCCAGCCACGGCAGCTTCTTGGCACGCATTTGCGCGGCGATCTGTTCCAGAATCTTGCCCGGGCTGACCTGATAGGGCAGCGCGGTGATGACGATGTTGCCGTTTTCACGCACGAACACCGCGCGCGCGCGCACCGAGCCGTTGCCGGTTTCGTAGAGTTTTTGCAGATCGGCGGCGGAGGTGATGATTTCCGCCTCGGTGGGGAAGTCCGGCCCGCGCACGTGTTCCATCAGTTCGAGGGTGGTGGCCTGTGGATCATCCAGCAGGCGCACACAGGCGTTCGCCACTTCCACCAGGTTGTGCGGCGGCAGGTCGGTGGCCATGCCCACGGCAATGCCGGTGGTGCCATTGAGCAGGAGGTGTGGCAGGCGCGCCGGCAACCAGCTCGGCTCTTCCAGCGTGCCGTCGAAATTGGGGTTCCAGTCCACCGTGCCCTGGCCCAACTCGCCCAGCAGCACATCGGCCAGTGGCGACAACTTGCTCTCGGTGTAGCGCATCGCTGCAAATGACTTGGGATCGTCGGCCGAGCCGAAGTTGCCCTGACCGTCGATCAAGGGATAGCGCCACGAGAACGGTTGCGCCATCAGCACCATGGCCTCGTAGCAGGCCGAGTCGCCGTGTGGATGAAACTTGCCGATCACATCACCCACGGTACGCGCCGACTTCTTCGGCTTGGACGCAGCCGACAGGCCCAACTCGCTCATCGCATACACGATGCGGCGCTGTACCGGCTTCAGGCCATCGCCGACGAAGGGCAGCGCGCGATCCAGAATGACGTACATCGAATAGTCCAGATAGGCACGTTCGGCGTACTCGTGCAGCGGAATCTGCTCGAAGTTGTCGGGGCTGGAATGGAAGAGATCGGACATGAAGGTAGCGGCGGCGGAAAACAGGGCATTTTAGCCGGTATCGATGGGTTGCCGATCAGGGCTTTGGCCGACGACCCCTTCGGCCGTGGATTGGCGGCCGCGAACCCGGAAATCTCAAGACGGTTCCGCTTATTGATCCAGCGCTCAAATTGTCCAATCTTGGCGTAGCTGCCGAGCGTGCTCGGCAGGCAATGGAGCAAGCGCCATTGCTACACAGCAAGGTTCGGTTCGATAGGGTCGTGGCGGCCGCGTCGTTGTGGGCTGACACAACTGCGTTGTGCGGCTTGAATCAGACGTCAAGCACCCATGAGAGGCCGAACGTGCCCAAACGTCCGGCCAGTACCGTCGCCTGGACCCTGGCGATCCTCGGTTCGCTGTCGCCCGCCGTGTCGACATGCGCGAGTTTGCCAATGCTCGCGGTCGACACTGGGCAGAAGCACGTGTCGGCCGGCGGTGGCGAGTACTTCGTGGCCTTGTTTTTGCCCTGCCAATGCTCCTGCGGGGTGCGCTGCTGCTTGGCGTCTGCACCTTCATGGGTCGCTTGAGATCATCCGTGTCTTGCTGGGGCTTGGATGTGGCAGCACTTGGGCTTGTCGGCGGGGTAATTCTGTTTGTGTTTGGCATGCCTGGATAGCCGCCGTGGCCCGTGACTGTTCAAAGCCCGGCAAACCCGTTAGCGTTTGCTGCAGTGCACACTGGGTTGAACGTAGGCATGGGAACGATTGAGGCGCAGGCCCTGGCGTGTCGCGAGGCGGCGTTGGCGGTGGCGGGGCTGGATACAGCGAGCAGGCGTGCCTTGCTGGACGCGATGGCGGATGCGCTGTTGCGGCATGACGCGGCGATTCTTGCGGCCAATGCCAAGGATATGGAAACCGCTGCGGCGCGAGGTTTGACGGGCGCGATGCTGGATCGCCTGCGCTTGGATGAGGTGCGTTTGAAGAGCATTGCCGAGGCGGTGCGTTTCGTGGCCAGCTTGCCCGATCCGGTTGGGCGGGTGACACGCGAGGAAGTTCGACCCAACGGCATTCGTGTGCGCCGCATGCGGGTGCCGCTCGGGGTGATCGCGATGATTTACGAGGCGCGTCCGAACGTGACGGCCGATGCGGCAGCCCTTTGTCTGTTTGCCGGCAATGGCGTGATTCTGCGCGGTGGCTCGGAGGCGATCCATTCCAACACGGCGATTGCGGCGGCCTTGCACGAGGCACTGTCGGCTGTGGGCATGCCCGCGGCGGCCTTGACCCTGATCAGTGATCTCTCGCGTGAGGCCATGGTGCAACTCCTGCAACTGAGCGAGGTGGTCGATCTTGCGATTCCGCGCGGTGGCGAAGGTTTGATTCGCTTCGTGACCGAACATGCGCGGGTGCCGGTGATCAAGCATTACAAAGGCGTGTGTCACCTGTATGTGGATCAGTACGCCGATCTCGACGTGGCGTTGGATCTGTTGATCGATGGCAAGACCAGTCGGCCGGGTGTGTGCAATGCACTGGAAACACTCCTGGTGCATCGCGCTGTGGCGAATGAATTCCTGCCGCGTGCCGCACAGGCCTTGCGTGAGCACGGGGTCGAGATTCGCGGTGACGAGGCCACGTGTGCGCAGGTGGCCGACGCCGTGCCGGTAAGCGAGGCCGATTACGAGGCCGAATTTCTCGACCTGATTCTGGCGGCGCGGGTGGTGGATGATCTGGATCAGGCCATCGCGCATATTCGGCGCTTCACCTCCGATCACACCGAGGTGATCGCCACGCGCGACGAGGCCGCAGCACAACGGTTCGTGGCCGCGCTGCGCTCAGCGGTGGTGATGGTCAACGCATCGTCACGTTTCTCCGATGGTGGTGAGCTGGGCCTTGGCGCCGAGATCGGCATTTCCACCACACGCCTGCACGCCTATGGCCCGATGGGTGCGGAGTCCTTGACCATCGAGCGTTTTGTGGTGGAAGGCGAAGGACAGGTGCGTCATGCCGCATCACGCCAAGCACGCTGAGTCAGCGGGCGTCCTGCGGGCTGCCGCGCTGGCGCATCCGAACATTGCCCTGATCAAGTATTGGGGCAAGCGCGATGCCGCGCTGAATCTGCCGGTCGTGGGTTCCTTGTCGATCACGCTGGATCGACTCTGGACTCGGACGTCGGTGCAGTTCGTGCCGGGGCAGGACGGAGATCGTGTTCAACTCAATGGCCGGCAGGACGCAGCCACCACGGCGCGGCTGTCGAAGTTTCTCGATCTCATGCGCCAGCGCGCCGGTGTGGATTGGGGCGCGCAGGTGGAAAGCCACAACAACTTTCCCACGGCGGCGGGCTTGGCGTCTTCGGCATCGGGTTTTGCCGCGCTGGCGCTGGCGGCTGGCGCGGCCTTGGACTTGGCGCTGAGTGAATCGGAGTTATCGGAGCTGGCGCGGCGCGGTTCCGGGTCGGCGGCGCGTTCGATCTTTGGTGGCTTTGTCGAATGGCGGCATGGCGAGCGCGCCGATGGTGCGGACTCCATTGCCCATCGCTTGCACGGCGTCGAGCATTGGCCCTTGCGCGTGGTGGTGGCGGTGACATCGACGGCGAGCAAGGCGGTGGGTTCGAGCGAAGGCATGCAACGCACCGCGCTGACTTCACCCTATCAATCGGCGTGGATTGGATCGCAAGAGGCCGATTTGGCGTGCGCGCGCGCAGCGATCGAGATGCGCGATTTCGACGCCCTGGCCGATGTTTCCGAACACAGTTGCCTGAAGATGCACGCCCTGGCGATGGCGGCGCAGCCCGGCCTTTTGTACTGGAATGGCGCGACGATCGAGGCCATGCACACGGTTCGGTCCCTGCGTGCGCAGGGCGTGCCGGTGTTCTTCACCGTCGATGCCGGGCCGCAGGTGAAGGCAATCTGCCTGCCGCAGGCGGCGAGCACCGTGATCGAAGCCATGCGTTCGGTGGCGGGGGTGTTGGATGTGATCGAGTGTGGCCTGGGTCAGGACGCGTGCCTGATCGAGGATCATTCCGGGGCGGCAAGCGCGTGAGTGCGATCACCTGCAGTGCGCCTGGCAAGCTGGTGTTGGCGGGTGAATATGCGGTGCTGGAAGGCGCGCCGGCGCTGGCCTTGGCGGTGGATCGGCGGGCACGGGTGAGCGTACGGGTGCGCGCCGATGAGTGCGTCAGGATCCACGCGCCGCAGGTCGCGCAGGCTGTGGTCGAGGCTGTGTTGGATGCGGATGGACGGCTGCATTGGCGGTGTGACGACGCTGTGGCCGCGCGCTTGGACCTGGTGGCGCAGATTCATGCCGGGCTGCGAGCCGAGGGTGCGCTGACGGGCTTTCGCGGCTTCGAACTGAGGATCGATACCGCCGGCTTCGTGCAGCACGCCCACAAGCTCGGCCTGGGGTCGAGTGCGGCCCTGACCGTGAGCCTTGTGGCCGCCTTGAGCTCCGCGGCGGGCAAGCCTCAATCCCCGTCGGAGCCAGAAGCCGCCCTGGCGCGCATGCTCGCCCTGCATGCACGTTGGCAGCAGGGGCAGGGCAGCGGCATCGACATCGCCACCAGTTTGGTCGGTGGCTTGATCGCTTATCAGCGTGAAGGCGTGTCCCAGACACCACGCGTGCAGTCGCGGACGTGGCCACCGGCGGGCGTGCATTGCCAGTTCCTGTGGTCGGGGCAATCCACCTCCACGGCCAGTCATTTGCAACGCTTGAGTCAATGGAAGGTGGCCGAGCCAATGCGTCATGCCGCCTGTTTCGCACCGCTGATCGAGGCTGCGCAGATGGCCGCCGAAGCGGTGTCGCAGGATCCGTCAGTCTTTGTCGCGGCAGTGGATGCCTACGGTATTGCCCTGCAAGCACTGGCCGACGCCAGCGGACTCGAAATCTTTACCTCGGCGCAAGCAGGGATGGCGCGGGAGGCGCGGCGCGTGGGTGCCGCGTTCAAGCCCTGTGGTGCCGGTGGCGATATCGGTGTGCTGGTCGCCGACAGCACGCAACGCCTGGTTCAACTGCGCGGCAGTATCATGGCCAGTGGCATGCAGGTACTCGATTTGAATGTCGATGCCTGTGGCCTGCAGTGATCTGCGAATAGCCAATGTGCGCAAGCCGCCCCGTGCGCGGCGCGTTCGGCTTTGCGGCCTGCAATCCCGACGGAATCTTGATTGCCCCCGGTGTGTGGCGGTGTGTGGCTGGATGGAGTGAAGTGATGAGTGTTGAAACCGGTGATGCTGCCCGTTCCCGTTTTCCGGCGTTCTACAAACTGCCGGTGTCCGAGCGGGTTCGCATGATCCACGAGCGAGGCTGGTTGGGTGACGAGGATTTTCACGCGCTGGCATCGGGCGACCACACCTTGAAGGTGAGCCTCGCCGACAAGATGATCGAAAACGTGGTGGGCGTGATGGGCCTGCCCGTGGGCTTGGGTCTGAACTTCCTGATCAATGGCCGCGACTACATCGTGCCGCTGGTGGTGGAAGAGCCCTCGATCGTGGCGGCGCTGTCATCGGCGGCCAAGATGATTCGAGCCGGTGGCGGTTTCGAGGTGGACAGCACCGATCCGATCCTGATCGGGCAAGTGCAAGTGGTCGATGTGCCCAATCCACCGCAGGCCCGCGCCATCGTGCTGCAACGTCGTGACGAAATCCTCAATCTTGCCAACAGTCTGCATCCGCAGATGGTGGCACGGGGCGGTGGTGCGCGGGATCTGGAAGTGCACCTGCACGCGCGCGCCGAAGGCAGCGACATGCTGGTGGTGCACCTCTTGGTGGATACACGCGATGCCATGGGCGCCAACCTCGTCAATACCATGTGCGAGGGCGTGGCCTCCTTGGTGGAAAGCATGACCAGTGGACGGGTGTTCTTGCGCATCCTCTCCAATCTGGCCGATCGTGCGCGCGTGCAGGCGCGTTGCGTGATTCCGGTGGAGGCATTGGCTGGAAAAGGTTTCAGCGGTGAAGACGTGCGCGATGGGGTGATTCTCGCCAATGAATTCGCCAGCCTCGATCCTTACCGCGCCGCCACCCACAACAAGGGCATCATGAATGGCGTGGATGCGGTGGCACTGGCCACCGGCAACGACTGGCGCTCGATTGAAGCGGCGGCCCACGCCTACGCCGCACGCGGCGGACGTTACACCGCGCTGACGCGCTGGTATCAAGGCGCACACGGTGAACTGGTGGGTGAGCTCGACATGCCGATGAAGGTCGGCACCGTCGGCGGTTCGCTGCAGTCCAATGCCACCGTGGCGCTGAACTTGCGTCTGTTGGGCGTCAAGAGTGCCTGCGAACTGGCCGAAGTGATGGGCGCGGTGGGCCTGGCGCAGAACTTCTCCGCGTTGCGGGCGCTGTCCACCGAGGGTATCCAACAAGGTCACATGAGCCTGCACGCACGCAGCGTGGCCATCAGTGCCGGTGCGGCGGCCGATATTTTCGACACCGTGGTCGAGCGCTTGATCGAAGGCGGCGAAATCAAGGTTCACAGGGCACGCGAAATCATCGAAGACGTACGTGCCGAGATGAGCCGACCGGCTGCGTCGCGCGCAGGCACCGCCGCAGCAACCCAGGCCAGTGCCTGCGGCCATGGCAAAGTGATCCTCTTGGGCGAACACGCCGTGGTGTATGGAAGCCATGCGCTTGCCGCACCCGTGCCCTTGGCGGTGCGCGCCAGCGTGCAGGACACTCAGGCGGGTGGCGTGGACATGCTGATTCCGCGCTGGGGCGTGAAGTGTCGTTTGAACCGCGATCCCGCGCACCGCGATTCCTTCCAACGCTCGCTCGGTCTGGTGTTCGATCGGCTCGGGCTGATCGAGCACTCGATGCGCATCGATGTGGTGCCCAGCGTGCCGCGTGCCATGGGCCTGGGTGGCTCGGCGGCACTGGCGGTGGCGGTGATCCGCGCCATCGATCAGCACTTTCGACTGGGCTTGGGCGAGGCCGAGATCAATGCCCTGGCCTATGCCTGCGAGGAAGTCGCGCATGGTTCACCATCCGGTATCGACAACACCGTGGCGACCTACGGCAAGCCCATCCTGTATCGCCGTGCGCGCACGGCTGGCGAGGCGCCACGGGTCGAAGAACTGAGCTTGGCGCGGAAAATCCCCTTGGTGGTCGGTATCAGTGGTTGCGAAAGCCTCACTGCGCGCACCGTGGGCGAGGTGCGCAGCGCCTGGCAGCGCAATCCGAGCCTTTACGAGGGCATCTTCCGGCAGATCGACGCCTTGGCGCTGGATGGTGTCGAAGCCCTGCACGAGGGCCAGCTGGAACATCTGGGTGATTTGATGAATGTCTGCCACGGGCTGCTCAATGCCCTGCGTGTATCCAGTCGTGAACTCGAAGAACTGGTGCAGATCGCCCGCGACCATGGGGCCTTGGGGGCCAAGCTCACTGGCGGTGGCGGTGGTGGTTCGATCATCGCCCTGTGTCCGGAGAATCGGGCGCGGGTGATCGCTGCCATGCGCGATGCCGGCTATCAGGCGATGGAGGTGGACCTTGGCTGAGTCGATTGCTCCAACCCAGCACCACACGGTCGTTTCCTTCGACGATGAACCCCTGATCCTGGTCGATGCCGAGGACCGCGAGACTGGGTTTTTGGACAAGGCACGCGCACACGACGGTGCGGGAATCTTGCACCGTGCCTTTTCGCTGTTCGTGTTCAATTCGCGTGGCGAGTTGCTGCTGCAGCAGCGTGCCGCCGACAAGCGCCTGTGGCCGGGCTACTGGGCCAACACCTGTTGCAGCCATCCGCGGCGCGGTGAGGCCATCGAGGATGCCATCGATCGGCGCTTGAACGAGGAATTGGGTCTGGCTTGCGCGCTGCGATTCCTGTTCAAGTTCCAGTATCAAGCACACTTTGGCGAGGCCGGCTCCGAACACGAGTTGTGTCATGTGTTCGTCGGCCACAGCGATGAAGCACCGCAGGTCAATGCCAGTGAAATCGCCGCCGTCCGCTGGCTGACACCGGCTGCACTCGATACCGAAATCCAGCAGCATCCTGAACGGTTCACGCCCTGGCTCAAGATCGAATGGGAACGCTTGCGCGCCGAGTATTCCCATTGCATGAATCCAGCAAATCATTGATCATGAACATGTTTTGTAGCAATGGAGCTTGCTCCATTGCCTGCCGAGCAAGCTCGGCAGCTACGCCAAGTTCGGACGATTTGAGGGCTGGATCAATCGGCGCTTCCTGAAGTTTCGCGCTGCGCCACAAGGCTGGTGGCGGTCACGTCGCCGGTCGCGTTGCCGATCGTGGCGAAGACGTCGGGTACCGGATCGACGGCCAGCAACAGGCCGAGCGGTTCGATCGGCAGGCCCAGGGATGTGGTCACGGGCATCACCGTGGCCATGAAGCTGACTTGGCCGGGCAGGCCGATGGCGCCGAGACTGATGACGACCGACAGCGCCGCTGCGGCGGCCAGTTGCACCGCGCTCAGTTCGATGCCGTAGGCCCAGGCGATGAAGCTGGCGGCGGCCATGTATTGCACCGGGCTGGTGATGCGAAACAGGGTCACCGCCATCGGCAATACCAAGGCCACGACGTTGCGGCGATAGCCCAGGCGCGCATCGGCGCTTTCGATCATCGCCGGCAAGGTGGCGAGCGAGGATTGGGTGCTGGCCGCCACGATCTGCGCCGGCAACACCGCCTTGGCAAAGCGCATGGGCGACTCGTGACCGGCCAGCCAAACGATGGGGTAGCAGGCCAAGGTTGCACCCAGATACAGCACGATCAGCAACACGATGTAGCCGGCCAAGGCGCCGATCACGCTGACGCCCGCTTCGGTGCAGACCACCAGCACCAGCGCAAACACGCCGATGGGTGCGACCAGCAACATGCCATGCACGATCACGATCATGGTGTCGGCGAGGCCTTGGCACAGGCCGAGGATCTGATTGCGGCGTTCGGCATCGATCTTCATCAAGGCAAAGCCGAAGAACAGCGCGAACACCACCACGGGCAGCATGGCGCCTTGCGCGGTCGCCATGATGGCGTTGCTGGGGATGATCTGGGTGATCCAGTCCGAGAGTGAGGGCAGCGCCACGTTGGACACGTCGGCCCCGGACTGGAGTGTTTCGGCCAAGGCCTGATTGTGCGGAATCAAGCGCAACAACAGGGGCGAACAGATGGCCGAGTAGGCGGAAAATCCGCACAAGAGCACCGCAAAGGTCAGCAGTGCGCGTCGCGCCACGCGCCCTGACGCCGCGGCATCGCTGGCGCTGGCAACACCCAGAATCACCAGTGCCAACACCAGCGGCACTACGGTCATTTGCAGGCCGGACAACCACAACTTGCCGATCGGTTTGGCGATGGCGGCAGCGCGCGCGCCGGCTTCGGGGGCGAACTGTGCCAGTGCAAGGCCGAGCGCGGCGCCGGCGATCAGACCAATCATCACGCGTGCGGTAGGGCCCGGGCGCTTCATTGCAGCAACTCCAGACGCGGCAGACGCCATGCCGTGCTCAAACGGGCGTACTCGGATTCGGGCAGGAGCACGAGGACCGGATTGCGCGCAGGATCGAGCCAAGCGAATAGGGTTTGCATTGCTTCTTCGTCCATCGCGGTGCAACCGGACGTGGCTTCACTGGCTTGGCGCCACAGGTGCATGAAAATGCAGCTTCCCTTGTTCGGAACGGCCTGCGGGTTGTGCGCCACCACGAGGCCCAAGGCGTAGCGAACGTCGCCATCGTGGTGCAGGTCCAGACGCATCGGCTCGGTCGAACCAGCCACCGCATCCTCACCGACGCTGCGCGTATCGACGATGCGGTTGTAGTGAGGCGAAGCGGGCACGTCCATGCACCAGTCGCTGGCGTCCATGGCTTCGTAGGGCATCAGGGTGTGGCCGGTCGGGCCGTAACCGAAGGCGCCGGTGAGCGTGAACACGCCGGCGGGGCTGCGACCATCGCCTTCCACTTTCTGCGGTCCGGGCTGCGGCATGGCATGCAGGCCGAGGCCCCAGGCGGTGCCGTTGCGGCCGAGGCTGACGGGCGTGCCATGGCCGACTTCCTGCCAGAGCGCGCCTTGGCGTTCAAAACGATGCATCTCGCCGACCGTGGCATTCCAGTTCTGGCTTGAGACCACGATAAGTTGATCGGAATTGGCTATCGGGCTTTCGGAAGCCAGCGGCGGGCGTTCGGACGTTTCCGCCGGCACGGCCTGAGTCGCGGGTGGACGGACCGAACCGGCACAGGCGACGAGGGCAAGAATGGCGAAGAGGGTGAGGCAGGGAATCGGGCGCATCGGCATTCAGAGGCTTTCGGGATGTTGGAGATGGTCACGGATGCGTGAGAACTGCTCACGCCGCCCGCGCTGACTGTGCCACAGCCGGAGCACCACGCGATCGAGCAGGTGCTGCATGGCGGTACGAAAGGCCATGGCTTCAATGTGCGGCTCGTCGGCGTGGGCGGAAACCACAAGTTCGATATCGGCTTGGCTGCGCAGTGGATTGAGGGTGTGGCGGGTGACGGACACCACGCGCACGCCGGCACCACGCGCGCTGCGCAAGAGCGTCGAAAGTTCGGGATGGGCTCCATGTTCGGACAAGACGAACAAGACATCGCCTTGTACCAGCGACAACAACGCAGGCAGCGCCAAGGCTGCATCGCGCTGCACCGTCACCGGCAAACCCAACTGTGCGATGCGGTGCCCGAACAGGATCGCGTGCAGGCCATCTTCGCCCAGTCCGAACACGAGGATGCGGGCCGCGCTGTCCAAAGCGGTCGCAGCTGCCACGACATTCTCCGCCGGGTTGACCAGGTCGGTTTCCTCGCGTGCCGCGCCCTTGCTGCGCCAAAGCGCATCGGACGGCGTTGGCTCGGTGTCGCCGTTTTGCGGAGCGTCTTCATTGCCGTTGCCGGCGCGCGCCAGTTCTTCACCGATGGAAAACTTGAGGTCGGGATAGCCCTTGAAGCCGAGTTTTTGACTGAACTTGACCACGCTTGATTGGCTGATGCCCAAGGCGCTCGCCAATTGCTGCGAGGAATAGTCGCGCAGCAAGTGGCTTTCGGACAGGATGAAGTCCGCGATGCGGCGTTCGATGGCCGACATCTGGTCGCGTTCGGCGCGGATTTTCAACAAGGATGACATGCCGTGTCCGTGCGCTGTGCGGGTGGTGTCAGGGCAAAAGTTCCAGACCGCGAATCGCGCGGATACCCAAGCCGGGCGCCTGCGAAACGGAAATTTCGGACTCGTTGAAGCGGACCCCGCCCTCCACCGGATCATAGGCGCATAGCGACGGGCCATCCAGATCCACGCGGGTGATGATGGCGGCCTTGGCCACCGCCAGATGCACCGCTGCCGATACGGAAATGCTGCACTCGATCATGCAGCCGATCATGCATTCCACACCATGCAAGGCGGCGATGTCGGCGATGCGGATGGCGTTGGAGAGTCCACCCGTCTTCATCAGTTTGATGTTGACGATATCGGCGGCACGCATTTGGATGAGTTCGATGACTTCGAGCGGGCCGAACACGCTTTCATCGGCCATCACCGGGGTGTGGATGCGCTCGGTGACGTACTTGAGACCATCCAGATCACGCGCCTTCACCGGTTGCTCCAGCAATTCCAGTCGCACGCCGGCGTCCTCCAGCGTGTGCATGGCGTGCACTGCCTGTTTGGCGCTCCAGCCTTGATTGGCATCCAGACGCAGCAGGGCGCGGCCCTCGACTGCGGCATGGATGGCGCGCACGCGCTCCACGTCGAGGCCGATGTCTTTTCCGACCTTGATCTTGAGCGAGCTGAAACCGCGTTCGATCGCGGCCAGCGAGTCGGCCACCATCTTGTCGATGTGGTCCACGCTGATGGTGATGTCGGTGGTGATGACCGGCTCGCCACCGCCGAGCATTTGGTAGAGCGGTGCGCCGTGGAGCTGGCCCCATAAATCGTAGATGGCGATTTCCACCGCGGCCTTGGCGCTGGTGTTGCGCTCCAATGCGCCCTGGATCAGGCCGACGATGCGATTGAGGTCGGCGATGTCTTCACCCAATAGGCGTGGGCGCAGGTACACGCGAATGGCCTCGATGATCGAGCCGTGGGTATCGCCGGTGATGACCGCCGTCGCGGCGGCTTCGCCATAGCCGATGTGGCCGGTATCGGTGTGGATGCAGACGATGACGTCTTCGACGGTTTCCACCGTGCGCAGTGCGGTCTTGAACGGTGTTTTGAGCGGGACGCGAAGCAGTCCCAGGGTGATGTCGGTGATTTTCATGGGCGGTCCACGAGGCGGATGCGTTGCACGCTGTAGGCAAAGTCGATGTAGGGCGTTCCCGAGTCACCCAGCAGGGCAAACAGCGGGGTGACGGCCACTTGATTGATGGGCACGGAAACCAGCTTCCCTGATGCGTCGCGGTAGCGCGCGCCGGTGGTGTCGTGGATGAGCCAGGTTTCGCCCGCGTCGTGGCCGATCACCATCATCACGTGGCCGGGGATGTAGATCAGGTCGCCCACGTCGAGTTGGCGCATGGTGGCGATGCGTTCGGCATGGTCCATGCGCTCATCCAGCACGATGCGCTCGAAGGCCGTGCTGACGCCTTGGTCGCGGGTGTTGCGCGGAATCGCCACGCCGAAGCTGCGATACACCTCGGACACGAAACCGCTGCAATCGCGGGTGCCGTAGGAATGGCCCCAGCCGTAACGTTCGCCGAGGAACTTGAAGGCTTGTGCAATCAGGTTTGCGCGGGTGAGCGGCAGGTAGGACGGCGACACATCGGCGCTGCGTGGAACCAGTGCCGGGGCGAAGTCCAGCGTGCCATCGGCGCTGCGCACGGGCAGGGCGACGACGTGGCTGGCAAAGGGCAGTTGACCGTTGACCAGCTTCGCGGGCGGCCAGTCGGCGATCACCGGCAGGCGGATGCCCATGTCGAGTTGCAGTTCGGATACCTGCGGCGCGTCGGGTGTGAACACCGTGCGCACCGTGGCCCCGGTAATGATCAGGTAGGGTGGGGCGGCACCGTAAGCCATTACCGCATCGCGGCTGCCTGCGGCGACATGATCGGCCGCAATCCAGGCCGAATACAGCGTGCTCACCACGAACAGCCATCGGCCATCGGCACTGGCATGCAGTATCGCTACCGGCGTTCCCGGAAACAGGGCCGATTCCTGAAAGCGATCGATGTCGGTGTCGCCGGGACGCGAGAACACCCGTTGTGCCGTGGGGAAACTGCGCAGGTCGGCGCGGCGCGTCACCAGACCAAAGCGCACGGGCACCTGCTCTGAGATCGAATCGAGCGCCAGTGCCTTGTCGAGTGCTTGAAGGGCCGCAGGCGACAGCACCGTGCCGTTTTGATCGAACAATGCGCGCTCTGGTGGTGCGGACAGGCGCAACACACGTGCGCGCACATCGCTACCGCTGAGGTGTGCGGGCAGGGTGCCGAGGTCGAACACGGCGGGATCTTGCGCCGCAAGGCGCGCATTTTGCGCCGCGATCGCCGCGCCATCCAGCACCATGGCATCCGGTGAAGGCAGGCGCGCAATCCAATACTCCGGCGTCAAGCGCTGCGGCGTGACGCCGGGCAGGGCGAGTGCAGTCTCCGGCGCCATGCGTGGCGCCGAGGTCGGCGATGGCACGCTCGCGCATGCCACCAGGATGGCCATCACGCTCACGCAAGCCAGTCGCCCGAGTTGCGTCAAAGCATGGTTCCGGCGTACGGGCGGATGCGTTCTCGTCATGGCCTTTCCCTCGTTGCGATGCCCAAGCGTGCGGCTGTTCAAGAATAGATATTTCCAAGAAAACGTCAAATGTGAATAAATTATTGACGCACCCCGAGGTGCGTGCTACACATGCCATCGTCGCGCTGCGGGGGCAGCTTGGCAGGTGCCGATGGCGAATGGTGCGGGGACGATGCAATGACGAAGGTGGGTGAAGGTGGGATGCGTCGCATGCGGGCTGGCCTGCGCTGGCTGGTGGTGCTGAGTGCTGCCGCTGGCGTGGTGGCATGCGCACCCACGTCCGACGAGGTGCGGCCCAGCACCACGACGGCGACGAATTTGCCTGCGAAGGTGATGGCGTTGGCCGATGCCGGCCGATTTGCTGAAGCCGATGCTGCGATCACGACGGCGCTGAAGGCTGCTGCGCTGCCGCAGTCACTGCGCGAAACGCTGGAATTCGAACGCGAACGCATGCGCCGCATCCGGCTGGATTTTTCGCTGACGCGCGAACAGGCGCTGGCCGGCGTGCGTCGTTCGATTCCCACCTTGACCGACGATGCCTTCGACGCCTTCGATGAACAGGGCTTGCTGGAAGCGATGAACATCGACGGCGAGCGTCGCTACTTCAATCGTGCACCCAGCAACCTGTTCCGCATCAGCGCCGCCGCGCGTGCCTTGCGTGCCAATCCGAACGAACCCTTCCGCGATGGCCCCTACGAGCACCTGCATCCTCATCACGTCGCCGTGTTGCAGGCGGCGCACGATACGGGTCGAAGGTTCGTCACCCCGCACCGTGTGCAGATCGAGCAGAGCGTGACGGTCAATGCCGATGCCGTGCCCGACGGGGAAGTCCTGCGGGTGTGGATTCCCTATCCGCGCGAGATTGCCGGCCAGCAGCAGGATCTGGTGCTTTTGGAAAGCGATCCGCCGGTGCACCACCTTGCGTCCGACTCGGCCCTGCAACGCACCGTGTATCTGGAAAAGCCGGCGCGTGCGGGTGTGCCGACGCGGTTTTCGATTCGCTACGAACTGAGCATCGCCGCCCAGCACCTCGACATCGATCCAGCCAAGGTCGTGCCGACCCCGCCGGACCCGAGTCTTGCGCCATTTCTGGCCGAACAGCCACCGCATATCGTGTTCACCGATGCCCTGCGCCGGTATTCGGCGCGTGTGGTCGGTACTGAAACCAACCCCTATCGCGTGACGCAAAAATTGTTCGCGGCGGTGGACACGATCCCTTGGGCCGGTGCACGCGAGTATTCGACGATTCGCAACATCAGTGACTACGCCCTGCACGCAGGTCATGCCGACTGCGGCCAGCAAACCCTGCTGCTGATTGCCCTGCTGCGGCTCAACGGTATTCCGGCGCGCTGGCAATCGGGCTGGACCTACTCCGAAGCGAGCGAGAGCTACGCCAACCTGCACGATTGGGGGCAGGTGTTCCTCGCGCCCTACGGCTGGGTGCCGATGGATGTGACCACGGGCCAGCTCGAAAGCGCCGATCCCAGCCTGCGCTGGTTCTATCTGGGTGGTCTGGATGCCTACCGCATCGCCTTCAACGATGGCATTTCCGAGCCCTTCGATCCACCCAAGCAATTTGTCCGATCCGAAACCGTCGATTCGCAACGCGGCGAAGTCGAATGGCGCGGCGGCAACCTCTATTTCGACCAATGGGACTACGGCTTCAAAGCCAGCCCTTCACCCATCACCGCAGCACCCACACCATCAACGGGAGACGAACCATGAACCGCACACCGCGCATCCGCCGGTCGCTATTGGCACTGGCGCTGGGCACCTGTCTATCCACCCTGGCGATCACGCCGGTCTTGGCACAAAGCTCGATGGGCGCCGTGGCCGGGCGTGCCAACGCCGGCGACCAGATCGTGCTGGTCAATACCGCCACCGGCGCCACGCGGACCGTGACCACGGATGCGGACGGCAGC
Organism: Chiayiivirga sp.; assembly: GCA_035703435.1. Classification (GTDB taxonomy): domain Bacteria; phylum Pseudomonadota; class Gammaproteobacteria; order Xanthomonadales; family Xanthomonadaceae; genus Denitratimonas. The sequence goes on from DASSYF010000025.1 coordinate 61,921, forward strand.
TATCGCGCCTCGCAATTGCCGATCGGCGATTACAGCTTGCGCGTGGTGCGCGCAGGTCAGAACATCGGTGAGGCGATGACGGTCAGCGTGGCGTTGGGGGGCACCACGACGGTCAATCTGGGCAGTGACGGCGATGTCGTCAATCTTGACAAGATCGTCGTGACCGGCGATCGCATCGTCAATCGCGTCGATGTGTTTTCGGTTGAATCGGCGACCAACATCACCCGCGAGGAATGGGCACGCCTGCCGGTGGCACAGAGCCTGGGTTCGGTGGCACTGCTGGCGCCGGGCGTGATCTCGGGCAATTCCTCGTTTGGCGGCATCTCTTTTGGCGGTTCCTCGGTGGCCGAAAATTCGGTCTACATCAATGGCCTGAACGTCACCGATTTCTATCGTCGCCAAAGTTGGTCGAGCGCGCCGTTTGCCTTCTTCCAGGAGTTTCAGGTCAAGACCGGCGGTTACTCGGCCGAGTTTGGCCGCAGCACCGGTGGCGTGATCAACGCCGTCACGCGCTCGGGCAGCAACGAGTTTCAGGGTGGTGTGGAAATGACCTTCGAGCCCACCGCCTGGAAGTGGGAGGCCGATGACCACTACTTCGATCAGGGCGGAGACAGCGCCACCTATCGTGGCAGTCGCGACAGCAGCAGCTTCATCAAGACCAACCTTTGGGCATCCGGTCCGATCGTCAAGGATCGCCTGTTCCTGTTTGCCATGTATGAGAACCGCGATGCCAGTTCGCACAGTTCCGACAACGACGGCACCGAGTGGTACGACTCCAGTTCCGAAAATGGCTTCTGGGGCGCCAAGCTCGATTGGCGGATCACCGACAACCACTTGCTCGAACTGCTGGGCTTCTCGGACAAGAGCGATGCCCTGACCAGTACCTACAACTACAACTGGGATGCCGAAACCATTGGCTCCAAGGTTGGCGATGGCACCGATCAGGGTGGTGGCGACAACGCCTCGATCACCTACACCGGCTACTTCGGTGAAAGTTTCGTGGCCAAGGCCATGTATGGCGTCAATCAGTCTCGCGCGCTGGCGTTCTCGCCGGCCGACAGCCTGTGCGATCAGATCTTCTACGACAGCAGCTATGGCGACATCTACGAAGGCATGGGTTCGCCGGCACTCGGTTGTTATCCCGGCTCGGGTTCGGTCGTCACCCACGAGGACGAACGTGAAGTGGGCCGTCTGGACTTCGAATGGACGCTCGGCAATCACCTGCTGCGCTTTGGCGTCGATCACGAGAAGATGACGACGGATCGGCACACGCTGTATCCGGGTTCGGGCATGCGTTATACGGCCTACGTGGTCAGCCCTGGCGATCCACTCGACAATGGTTCCGCGGTGCCCGATGGCGTGACCGAAATCCTGATGGGCCGCAAGCGCATCGACGGTGGCGTGTTCGATACCGTGGCCAGCGCCTACTACATCGAGGACACCTGGAGCCTGACGCCAAGGTTCCTCCTGAATCTCGGCGTGCGTGTGGACAGCTTCGACAACAAGACCGCGAGCGGTGCCAGTTTCATCAAGATGGACAATCTGGTGGCGCCCCGCCTCGGCTTCTCGTGGGACATGCACGGTGATGGCACCACCAAGCTGTTCGGCAACCTGGGTCGCTACTACCTGCCGGTCACCAACAACATCAACGTGACCTTTGCTGGCGGCCTCATCGACGAGCGCACCTTCTACGTGCTCGATGGCTGGCGACAGGCCAGCAACCCCGTGACCGGCGCGCCCTACATGGAGCCGGTCATCGGTTCCCAGATCGGCGGCGTGGATACGTCCTACAACATCATCGCCGACGACCTGCGTCAGAGCGTGGACCGCGACCTCGATGCGGTGTATCAGGATGAGGCCATCCTGGGCTTCCAGTCGGCCATCGATCAGGCTTGGTCGTGGGGTGTCAATGCCACCTATCGCCGCATGAAGAATGCGCTCGACGATGTTCGCATCAACCACACACCCTGTGGCCCGGTCGGTTACAACCTCTGGCCGATTGCCAATCCCGGCAAGCCGTTGACGATCTGGGGCAACGAGGACATCGGCTGCGCCAGCGAAGGCTGGATCACGATCGACACCTCCACCGATGGCTACGAGATGAGCGGCAGCGGCAACGTCGTGGGTTATTTCACGCCCAAGCGCGAGTACAAGGCGCTGGAGTTCCAGATCGATCGCGCCTGGGATGGCAAGTGGTCGATGAATGCCTCCTACCTCTGGTCCAAGCTCGATGGCAACCACGAAGGCCCGGTCAACTCCGATACCAACTATGGCGATACCGGCATGGTGCAGCATTGGGATCACCCGGCCAACAATCAGGACTACGGTCCCTTGTTCAACGATCACCGCCACCAGATCAAGTTCCGTGGCGCCTATGCCTTCAATGACCAGTGGATGCTGGGCGCAACGCTCACCGCGCAATCCGGGGGTCCGATCACGGCACTGGGCGTGGCCTGGCCCGACGACAGCCGTGGTGCGGCCAGCTACGTGACGATTGGTTCGGGCGGCGGTTCGTTCTGGCATTGCGTGCAGAACTGCAGTGGGCCGGTGGCCGATCGCGTGTTCGAGTATTCGGGACGCGGCGATGCGGGACGCTTGCCGTGGATCTACGATCTGGGTGCCAGCATCACCTGGACCGCACCGATCGAGGCGGTGGATTTGAAAGCGCGCTTCTCGGTCTTCAACCTGCTCGACCAGCAGCACGTCATCAACGTCCGCCAGCGGTATGAAGCGGCACCCGGTACGGTGCGCCCCTTGTTCGGAACCGGTACGCGCTGGCAGTCACCACGCACCGCGCAACTGGTGATCACGCTCAGCTTCTGAGGCTTGAAGCTGCCATCATCGAAGGTGATGGCAGCCACACGACCCCCTGGAAGGTTGCTGATGAACCCTTCCTTTTGTCAGGGCGGCCTGCAATTCAGGCCGCCCACTTTTTTGGAGTACTCACTTGCCGATGAACACAGGTTTGGATTCCGGGCACTTCGAGGGCGTTGATCTCGCCGCACTGGCGATCCGCGAAGGCACGCCGTTGTACGTGTACAGCGCCCGGCAGATCTGCCAGCGCGTGCGCGCCTTGCGCGCGGCGCTGATGGGCATGAACGCCGGCATCCGCTATGCCGTCAAGGCCAATGGCAACGCGGCGGTGCTGCGCGTGCTTGCGGATGAGGGGGCTGGAGCGGACATCGTTTCCGGTGGTGAGCTGCGGCGTGCCATGGCCGCCGGCATGGCAGCGCAGGACATCGTGTTTTCCGGTGTTGGCAAGACCGAAGCCGAGATCGTGGCCGCGCTGGATGTGGGCATTGGGCGATTCAACGTCGAATCGCGCGCCGAGCTCGATTCGATCCAGCGCCTTGCAGCCGCGCGTGGCGTGGTCGCCTGCGCGTCGGTTCGGATCAATCCGGATGTCGATGCCCAAACACACGCGAAAATCTCCACCGGCAAGGCCGAAAACAAATTCGGCGTGTCGATCGACGAGGCGCGGACGTGGTTCACCGAGTCGGCAGTGCGCCCCAACGTGCAACTGGATGGCCTGCACATGCACATCGGCTCGCAATTGCTCGATCTGGCGCCGATTCGGACCGCGCTTGCGTGCATGGCCGCCTTCTGGCGCGAGCTCGAAGCGGCGGGGCACGTCATCGCCAGCATCGATGTCGGCGGTGGCCTCGGCGTGCGTTATCGCGAAGGTGAATCCGCGCCGGATGCGCACGAATACGCGGCGGCCATTGCCGACGCCTTGCAGGGTTTTCGCGGCCGAATTCTGGTCGAACCGGGGCGCTGGCTCGTAGCTGAGGCGGGCATCTTGCTCAGTCGCGTGGTGCTTGAAAAACAGGGCAGTGCGCGGCGCTTTCTGGTGCTGGATGCCGCCATGAACGATCTGGCGCGACCGAGCCTCTACGATGCGTGGCACGACATTGTTCCTGTTTGCACGGATGACGCACGCGAGCTGGTCGACTACGACGTGGTAGGTCCCGTGTGCGAGACCGGTGACACCTTTGCCACCCAGCGGCGCATGCCGCGCTGTGCTGCGAACGAACTGGTCGCCATCCTTGCCACCGGCGCCTATGGTGCCTCGATGGCCTCGACCTACAACTCGCGGCCCTTGGCCGCCGAAGTCTTGGTCGAGGATGGCCGTTGTGCGGTCATTCGCTGCCGTCAGAGCCTGGATGCGATGATGGCCGATGAACGCCTCGCCACGGAGTGGATCACGCCATGAGGAATCGAACTTCAGTTTGGGCGGTCGCTGCGTTGATGAGCGGTCTCGTAAGTTGCAACGCGATGAGTTCAGTGCAATCGGCCACGTCGGCGCCGCCGCTGACCCTAGACACTCACATCGATATCCCGAACGACTACATGCGCCAAGCGCGCTTTGATGCCGGCGGCGACACCGTCTTGCAGGTGGATCTCGACAAGATGCAGCGCGGCGGTTTGGATGCGATCTTTCTGGTGATCTATGTCGATCAAGGGCCTTTGACCGAAGCTGGCTACGCGGCTGCCGTGGCGCAGGCCGAGCGCAAGTATTCGGCGATTGAAATGCTGCTGGCACGCCATCCTGATCGTGTACGACGGGTGCGCAGCCCACAGGAGCTGCGTGACAACCACGCCGCCGGACGCCTGTCGGTCAGCGTGGGCATCGAAAATTCCTTTTCGCTTGGACACGATCTGGCGCGCATCGACGCGGCCTTCCAGCGCGGAGCGCGCTACCTCGGGCTGGTGCACGTGGGCAACAACGATCTGTGCAGCAGTTCGATGCCGAATCTGGAAAATGGCGAGCCGCCACACAACAGCGCCGCCGACGCCGGCATGAGCGAATTCGGTCGCGCTGCGGTGGCGCGAGCCAATGCGCTGGGCATGATGGTGGATATTTCCCACGCGTCCGATGCCTGCGTGCGTGCGGCTCTGACGGTTTCGAAAACACCCCTGCTGGCCTCGCATTCCTCGGCTCGTGCCCTCATCGATCATCCACGCAATTTGCCGGATGATTTGATTCGCGCGATCGCGGCCAAGGGCGGGGTGATCCAGGCCGTGGCCTACAAGGAGTTCCTCAAGGCCGATCCGGCGCGCAAGGCGGCCGAAGAAGCCCTGCAACGGTCCGTGGCGCAGCAGGCCGGCGATGCCGAATACGACAGCGAGAAGCACGACTACCTGCCGGCGATGACACAGGGCATGGCCGAGATCGAGCGCGCGCACCCATTGGCCACACTCGATGACTATCTGGCCCACATTCGCCATCTGGTCGAGGTGGCGGGTATCGACCACGTCGGTCTGGCCTCGGATTTCGATGGCGGCGGCGGCATCACGGGTTGGATGGACGCCAGTCAAACCGCCAACGTGACCCAGGCGTTGCAGGAGGCCGGATTCAGCGCGGCCGACATCGCCAAGCTGTGGGGCGAGAACGTACTGCGCGTGTGGCAGGCGGCCATCGATGCGGCCGACACGAATTATCGCATCGCAGACAGCACGCCAACCGTGGTCGATGGTTTGGCACGTGCGGCGATGTCGCGATACCGCTTGCCCGGTCTCGCCATCGGTGCGGTTGAAGATGGCTTGGTGAGCTTTTCGCGCGGCTATGGCGAGCTTGTGGCCGGCAGCGGCGCGGCGGTGGATGCGCAGTCGGTATTCAAGATCGCATCCAACAGCAAGGCCATGACGGCAGCGTTGCTCGGACGTCTGGTCGATCAAGGCAAGTTGAAGTGGGATGATCCGGTCATTCGCCATTTGCCGCAATTTCGCTTTGGCGAAGCGTGGGTCACACGCAATTTCCAGGTGCGTGATCTGTTGATGCACAACAGCGGATTGGGTTTGGGCGCCGGTGACTTGATGCTATGGCCTGAGCCCAATGCCTTCACCCGCGCCGATATTCTGGCCGGCTTGGCGCACCTCAAGCCGGTCACGAGTTTTCGTTCCAGCTATGCCTACGACAACTTGCTGTACATCGTCGCCGGTGAACTCGCCGCGGCGGTGGGTGGCGATGCGTATGAAGCCTTGCTGCGGCGTGAAGTGTTCGAGCCGCTGGGTTTGAATCGCTGCCGCGTGGGTGCATTCGAGCGCGATGCTTTGGGCAATCTGGCGCAGCCGCATCGTTTCGGCGAGCGCGGTCCGGAACCTGTCAAACCGGATGGCGCCATCATCGAAAACAGCACCATGGCGGCCGCCGGTGGCGTGCGTTGCAGCCTCGACGATATGCTCGTCTGGCTGCGCAACTGGCTCGATCCAACGCTGACACCGGGCTGGCTTTCCGAGACGCAACGCCAGGCCATCACCGGCGCGCAGATGCCGATGCCGATCAGTGCCCGCGACCGCCGCTGGGAAAATGCCCATGTACGCGCTTACGGCTACGGCTTGCGCGTGGGCGATGCCAACGGACATTGGCGCGTCGGCCATACCGGCACACTCGATGGCATGTATTCGGCGATGGCCTTCTTTCCCGATTTCAAGCGGGGTTACGTGTTTCTCATCAACGGTGAGGCTGGCGATGCGCGCATCGTGCTGGAAGCCGCCCTGTCACGTCTGCTGAGTGGCTTGCCGCCGGACTTCGAGCGACTGGCCGATGAACGCGCCGCCGAACGTGCCGCGTCGGGGGCCGCCGAGGCGCGTGCACAGGCGTCGGAACGAAGCCGCGTTGCGGTGGACGAGGTGCGCGACCTTCTGGGTATCTATCGCGATCCCTGGTTGGGTGAGATTGCGCTGTGCCCGGAGGAGAACGCGGTGGTGTGGCGGGCGCGCAAGTCGGCCAAGCTGCATGGCCGCTTGATGCGTGCCGGCACGCGCCTGCTGGTGGCGTGGGATGAACCTGACGTGGCGAGCGCCGATGTCTGGCTCGATCATCGTTCAGTGGCGAATGGCGGGGTGACACTGTCGATGCGCGTCATCGACCCCGAAGCCGATTTCAGCTACGACTTCCACGATCTTTCCCCCACGCGACTGCGCGCCTGCGACTGAGGCAACTCGTGCAAACCGACATCGCCATCATTGGCAGCGGCATCGTGGGCCTGTCCTGCGCGTTTCACCTGCAACGCGCCGGTGCGCAGTGCCTTCTGATCGATCCCAAAGGCGCGGGGCAGGGCGCTTCGTTCGGTAATGCCGGTGCCATTTCCTTCGGCAACATCTTTCCGCAGGCCACGCCCGGCATTGCCTGGCAAGGACTGCGCATGCTGTTTGATGCGGACGCGCCGTTGAAACTTGATTGGGGCGTGTGGCCCGAGTGGATCGGCTGGGTACGGGCCTTCGTGCGTGCCGGTGAGTCAGGACAGGTGGAACGTGCGGTGCTGGCACTGCACGCGATCAATTCGCAGGCGCGTGCCGCCTGGCTGGAGTTGGCCGAGGCCATCGGTGCGCTGGATCTTCTGGCCGAAAGCGGTTACCTGCATGTGTATTCCGAGGCATCCAGCTTCGCCGCGGATGCTTGGAAGCGCCGCTGGTTCAAGCAGCTTGGCATCCGCCACCGGGTGCTGGATGCACGCGACCTGAGCACCTTGGAGCCAGCTCTGGGCGCGGACTTTTCACATGGCGTATTGCAGGAAGAGTCACTTGGATTGCGCGATCCCGGCGGCTTTTGCCAGCGCCTTGCGGAGGCGCTCAAGCGACAGGGTGTCGAGGATCTGCCCTCACGGGTACGGGACTTGAAGCGCGCGGCCTCCGGCTATGTCCTGACGACCGATCACGGCGAGTTGCTGGCGCAGCGCGTCGTAGTGGCAGCCGGCAGCGGCAGCAAGGCACTGCTCGCGCCCCTCGGTTTGAAGCTGCCGATCATTGCCGGCCGTGGCTATCACCTGATGTATCCACCACAAGCCGGACTGTTGCGACGGCCGACGCTCTGGATCGAGCGACACATCGTGCTCTCGCCGATGCGCGGCGGCATGCGCCTGGCAGGACTGAAGGAACTCACACGGCCAGATCGAGAGCCGCATTTCGAGTACATCCTGCGCCGCCAAGCCGATGCGCGGCGACTGTGTCCAGACCTTGCCGGCGTAGCGGTCAGTCGCTGGGTTGGCGATCGTCCGGTCACACCCGACTCCTTGCCGATCATCGATGCGTTGGATGAGGGACGCCTCCTCATCGCCACCGGCCACGGTCACCTTGGCATGACTCAAGGCCCGATCACGGGACGATGGATTGCAGAACTGGCCGCCGGTTCTGCCGCGTGTTTGCCGCTCGCGCCCTTCGCTGTGCGGCGTTGATGTCTGGCCTTGAAAAATCCGGCCAGCTGACGTGAACCGTCCCTTGTGTTGTAGCCATGGCGCAAGCGCCATTGCCTGCCGAGCACGTTCGGCAGCTACGCCACGGATTCCGACTGCAAAGCCCATCTCCTGCGGGCGAGGGGTTGGGGTGAGGGCATGACTTGCAAGCGTACAGGCTCAGGAACTTGGCTCAGCAAGCAGATTCCTCGCAAACGTCCACGATCCTGCTGCGTTCGTACAAGGCTGGCAGGTCCTTGCTGGCCACACGGAACTGGCTGCGCTTCTTCGGCCTGGGCTTGCCGGTCGAAGCCCCTTCCAGCTTGATTCCCGGATCGTAGTAAACCCGGCCTTCGTGCACGGCCTTGAGCAACAGGCCGAACTCCGCGCCTTCGCCCAGAAGAATTTGCCGACCAAAGCGATATTCGAGCTTGGGTGTACGGCGCTGCTGTGAGGGGACGAAGGCTGCGTGGCTAGCTTCGATCTGCTTTACATCTCAGCGCCACTTCTCCAACTCATCTTCGATGATGCATTCGAGTCGTTGCGACGGGCTGTCATGGGACGGATGAAGGATTTCTGCGACCCATTCCCTCCCGAATCGTTCTGTAACGTCATGAAGCCAGACACCCTTCATGCTGCTTGCTCCAGCATCGCCCGTACGACGTGAGCTTCCCATGGGTCGAGAAATTTGGCGGCGATTGTGAGCATGCGTCAATGGTTGACGGGTGAGCCCATACACGAATGGTTGGGCGTCATAGTCCCATTACCAAACGTAAGCCTTCGTCTACACGCGCGATGGCTTCGCTTGGCAACGCCTTGACTCGCAAAGTCAGGAGCACCCTGTCGATCGTGAGCAGTTGCGACACGTTGACCACCGACGCCCGCGGAAGACCCGCCTCAGCCTTGCCGAGGCGCACATTGCCAGGCGCCTCTGCCAACGCGACGTTGGATGTGATGACTGCGACAACAACCGTGCTGATTCGGCTCTGGTTGAACGAGTTGGATTGCACCACGAGAACTGGCCGACGAAAGCCCGGCCCAGAACCCGTGGGTGGCGGGAGCGACGCCCACCAAACCTCACCACGCCTCATGGCTCAACGCCGCGTACTGCGCAGCCAACAGGACTGGCTCAACGGCCGACGCTTGGCGGTCGTAGACCGCGTTGAGCTTGGCCGTTACGGCTGCGGCATCGTGCTTTGCCACATACTCTTGGAGCGCCTCAGAAAATACTTGGCTGCGAGGCACGCGACGCTCTTTTGCCAAACGCTCGGCAGCATCGAAGACGGAATCGGGTACAGAGACGGCAACTTTCATACTGCCATCGTACTACCAGAGTACGACTCACACAACTCCGGGTTCCACGATGGGAAGTGTAGCCCTGCATCTCCACACACGTATTTGGAAGGAGAAGTCCCATGAGCGGCGTCGTAACGCTCGGCATCGATTTGGCCAAGAACGTGTTTTCCCTGCATGGCGTGGATGCGGCGGGCAATCCCGTTCTGGTGCGGCCGAATGTGGCGCGGCCTTAGTCGAGCGGGTGGCGACGTTGCCGTCGCGGTTGATCGGCATTGAGCCCTTTTCGGGTCACGCCATTGGGTGCGCATCTTTTGGCCACCATAGTCGCGACTCATCGCCGAGATCGGCGCCACGCAACCCACCCACAAGAAAAATCCCGCCATGCGACGGGATTCTTCGTCACGGTGCAGGCGCGGTTTAGAGGTTGCCGCCATCAAACTTGTGGGTGTATTGCAGGAAGAAGCTGCGGCCTTCGGTGTCGAACCAGGAAATGTCGTAATAGGGATAGCCGGTCGAGGTCTCGTCGTAAGGCGGCATTTCGTCGAGCAGGTTGACGATCGACAACGACAGTTCGGCATGGTTGTTGAAGCGGTATTGGACGTTGGCGTTGTAGAGGTAGGTCGCCTTCACCCACGGGTTGGTGCCGTCCGATTCGGCCCAGATTTCGTAGTAGGAATCATCATTGGGCAACTTGCCCAGACGCGAGCCCTGGAGGGAGGTTGACCAGACATCATTCGACCATGACACGCGCAAGCTGGCCTTGGTCTTGGGGATGTCGTAGCCGGAATTGATGGCGAACATGTCCACCACCGGCTCGTCCGGATACAACTGGATTTCGTGGCGGTTGACCCAGGTGTAGTTGCCCACCACGCGGAAGGTGCCGACGTTGCTGTCCCAGCGCAGGTTGGCGGTGGCGTCGAGGCCATTGGTGCGTTCGCGGGCGATGTTGATGGGGTTGACGTGCACGCCATACAACTGACCATCGCCGAGGCGGGTGATGCGTGCGAGTGCATCGACGCAGATCGGCGAATTGATGTCGAGCGCGCCCAGACGGCAATCACGTTCGTTGAGCATCACGTCGTTGGTGCGCAAGTCCTGTACCTGGTTGCTCATGTCGATGTCGAACCAGTCGATCGACATGTCCATGAACGAGGTGGGCGACCACACCAGACCACCGGTCCAGGAGCGGCTGGTTTCCGGATCGAGATCGCGGTTGCCGGTGCGGCTGCGGATGATGCCCTCGCTTTCGTAGCTGCAATCCTCGATGGCTTCATCGGGTTCTTCGGTGGCGCAGCGGTAGTAGTCGGTGACGCTGGTTTCGTCGTTGCCATCGCCGGCAAACACGTAGTGCAGGTCCGGTGCGCGGAAGGCGGTGCCGTAGGAGCCGCGCAGCAAGAGGCTTTCCAGCGGACGCCATTCAAGGCCCGTGCTCCAGGTGAACTTGCCGATGTTGCGACTGGCAAAGCCGTATTGGTCATAACGCCCGGCCACGCTCAGGTTGAGCGAGTCCAACACCGGCATACGCAACTCACTGGCCAAGGCCCAACGTTGACGATGGCCGACGCCGTTGGAGTCCTTCCAGCTGTAATAGTGGTACTGCGTTGCCAAGGGATCGGGCCGCAGGTTGTAAGCCTGATAGCCCACTTCGGCGGTCGTGGCGAAGCCGGCGGCACCGCCGGACAGCTCGAACAGCTCGGCTTGGGTCACGGTGAAAGAAAGGGTCTGGCTTTCGGACTTGGGGTGATAGGTGGTGTAGGCAAAGATGCTGTCGTATTCGGCCGGTGTGAGCGGTGAATACATGCGCTCGTGCGGGGCGTTGAAGATCGGGTATTCCACCCCGCGCCACTCGTAGCTTCCGGGCAATTGCTCGCCGAGGAACAGCCGGTTGGCGGCCGATGCCACGATCTGCGGCCAACTGATGCGTGCCTGATATTGCGAGTGGCTGAGTGCGGCTTCGTAGTCCCAGTCGGTGCCAAAGGTGCCGGTCAGGCCGGTGGTGACGCTGAAGGTACTCTGCACGGTGTTGACTGTGCCGGTGTGCAGGCCGCCCATTTCCTCGCGGGTGAACTGGCGTTGCCAGTATTCGATCTGGTCGGTGGCGGCGTTGTAGAAATACCCTTCCTCGTTGCCGTCGGGCATCATCAAAGACCAACTGCGCGGGGCGCGAAATAGCGACAACTCATGGCGGCCGAGCTGGATATCGGCAAACCACTCGCTGCCATTGGCCAAGGGCAAGTTGAGTGATGCGTAGGTGTTGATGCCTTGGCGCTTGCTGACCATGGTGCGGTAGGAAACGGCACGGTCGCTGCCGCAGAACATGCCGTAGCGTGGGCGTTCCACATATCGGATCGTGCCATCGTTCAAGCCATAGAGACCGGCGCAATTGGCTTCGCCCGGATCGATGTAGTCATCCCACCAGTCGGTGATCAAGAAGTTGCGCTGCGGCACGCGCGAATTGGTGGTGGGGCCATCGAAGGACGAATCCTGTTGGCCACGCGCGAAACCCCAGAGCGGTGCCTGATTGCGATATTCCATGCCGACCACGGCGTTGAGCTCACCGACGGTGAAACCGCCCGACACATTGAGGTTGTAGGACTCGGCGTCACCGCGTTCGGTTTGGCCGTAGCGGAAATCCACGGTCACGCCGTCGGCCTGTTTCTTGAGGATGAAGTTGACCACGCCAGAAATGGCATCCGAACCGTAGATGGCCGAGGCGCTTCCGGTGAGCACTTCGATGCGATCGATCATGCCCAGCGGCAGGCTCGACACATCGGTGAAATTGCTGCGCCCGCCAAAGGGCAGGGGAAAGTCGGCGATGCGGCGGCCATTGACCAGAACCAAGGTGTGATTGGGGCCGAGGCCGCGCAGGTCCACCTGTTGCGCGCCGGGTGAAAAGTCGGCGCCGCCGGCCGATTGCTGGCTTTGGGTCTCGCCGCCATTTTGGGTCAAGGCGCGCAGCACGTCGGGCACGCTGGTGAAGCCGCTGGCCTTGATGTCGAGTGATGAAATCACCGTGATCGGCGCCGGGCCTTCCACCTGCGATCGTGGAATGCGCGAGCCGGTGACTTGCACCACGTCCAGCGAGATCGGCTCCTCGATGGCGGGTTCGCTGGTAGCTTGCGGTGTACCGCTGGTCGCGGCGGGAGCGGGCGTGGACGGTGAAATCAGGAATGCGCCCGAGGCATCACGGCTGGCGCTGAAGCCGCTGCCACGCAAGGCCTGTTCAAGCGCCTGCTCGATGGACGTCGCGCCTTGCACGCCCTGGCTGTTGAGGCCCTTGAGTTGATCGGGTCGAAAGACCAGTTGGGTGTCGGTTTGGCGTGCCAAGGTATTGAGCGCGCTGGCAAGATCGCCCGCCGGCAGGTCGAACGATGGTGCTGGCGTTTGGGCCTGTGCGGCCAAGGCGGCCGAGCAGGCCAGGCTCAACAACAGGTGTCGCAACGGATGACGCATGGTGTCCCCCACGGAATGAGGTGGCCGGTTTGGCCCCTTTCACGAAATCTTGACGAATGAAGGAGGGAAATCCCCCCGTGACCGCGACTCAGTTGCGGTGCAAACGAATGCGATTGGGCAGGCGTTCGACCCGTACCGGGAATCCCCGCTCCAACAGGTGCACAAAGCCATCGAGGTTGGCCCAGCGGAAGGTGCCACCCACACGCAATTGCCCAACGGTGGCGTCGGCCAGTTCCAGTTTGCGCTGGTGGTAGCGATTGAACTCGGCCACGACCTCGCTCAAGGCGGTGTCGTCGAAGCTCAGGTAGCCATCGCGCCAGTCCAGCATCCGTTCGACTTGATCCGGGCTCAGGGTTTTGAAGTCGATGCCGCTGGCATCGACGTCGGCCACGCTGCCGGCCGGCATGAGACGTGTGGGCGAGTCCGAGTCTGCGCGATCGGACCGTAGCTGGACCCGACCTTCGGTCACCACCACGCGCAGGGCCTCGTCATTGCGCCGCACCGAAAAACGAGTGCCGACCGCGACGATTTGGTGGGCGTTCGAATGCACCACGAATGGGCGATCGGGATCATGCGCGACCGCAAAGATGGCCTCGCCCCGGACGAGTTCGATCGAGCGCCGCTGCCGAGTGAGTACGACCGTGACTTCACTGTTGCTGCCCAAGGTGAGGCTGGAGCCATCGAGCAAGCTGAGGGTTTGTATCTGGCCGATGCCGCTGCTGTGGCTGGATCGATGCTCACCACTGACCTGCCAGCCATAGAGCGCGGCCAGACCCACGGCGACCAGTGCGAACACCGCCAACAGCGCATGCGCCCACGGTCGGTGACGGGGTTTGGCGTGAAGGGGAGCCTCAGGACGAGAATCGACTTCGCCCGCGCTCGCGCCATCCAGCGACGAATCATGGGCCAAGGCGCGCAGACGGCCACTCTGGCGCCAGAGTTCTTCCAAGCGCAGAAACGCCACGCGGTGGGCCACCGAAGCCGCGATCCATTGGCGCATGGCCTGCTGATCACCTTCACTCAGGCTGCCGGCGTCCAAACGCGCCAGCCAGTGCGCGGCCTGTTCCTCAATCGTGTTGTGGTCGAGCATGCAGGCGCGCCTCTCGAACGGTAGCTGTGAAAGCGACATCCGGCGCATTGGCGCCGCCGAACACGGTATCGGCGAGCAGGCGCATCCCCTTGGCCAAGTGCTTTTCCACGGTCTTCTCAGTGATCCCCAAGTGTTCAGCCACCTCGCGTTGCGCCAAGCCTTCCACGCGCCGCAACCAGATCACTTCGCGGCAACGCGGCGGAAGTTGCTCCAGCGCACGCGACAGCCGTCGCAACATCTGCCTGCCGCCGCACACCTGCTCGGGTGAAACTTCGTCCATCCAATAGACGTTCGAGGGCGGGCGATCACCCATGGCTTCGATCGAGACCACGTTCAGGCGGCGCAAGCGATCAGCGATGAGGTGGCGAGCGGTGGTCAAGAGGAAGGCGCGCGGCGCACGCGGGCGCTCGCGCAAGGCCGCTTCATAGACGCGGGCGTAAACATCCTGGCGCAAGTCCGGCCAATCGTCGGCGCGCCACCACGCGCGACGCAGGTAGTGCATCAAAGCGCTTTCATGGATAAGCACCTCATGCACGAACCACCTGTCCAGCTCGGCATTCATCGGACCAACTTCAAGGCAAACGATGACATGGGGGAATCGTGGGGCCGGATCGTCTAAAGTTCATGGCATGCAAGCGTATCGCCAATATCGGCCATCAGGAGAATTTTCATGCGTCAACGAATGGGCCAATGGGCCGCTTGGGTCTTGGCTGCGGCCATGCTGGCGCTGGCCGGCAGCGCGTCGGCGGCCAACCATGGACATCATGTGATGGGCGATCTTGGCGCCAAGACGCCGGGCAAGACCGCGCCGGGCCTTTTGCTCATGGGTGGCGGTGATCGCAATCATGCGGCGCTGCGCTGGTTCATGCAGAAGGCCGGCAATGGCCACATCGTGGTTTTGCGTGCCTCGCAAGGTGGTGAAATCGGCGAGGAGTTCTTCAACGAAGTCGGCGGCGTGGCGTCGGTGGAAACCTTCGTGTTCCACGATCGCGAAACCGCGTCCGATCCGAAGATTCTGGAGCGCATGCGCCACGCCGACGGCATCTTCATCGCCGGTGGCGACCAGTCACGTTACGTACGCTACTGGCGCGGTACACCGGTGGCCGAGGTGCTCGATGCCCATGTGCGAGCGGGCAAACCCTTGGGCGGCACCAGCGCCGGCTTGGCGATTCTCGGGGAATACCTGTACGGCGCGATGGTGGGCGGCAGCCTCATCAGCCCGCATGCGCTGGCCGACCCGTACGGCTCGGACAACACCATCGAAACCGGCTTTCTGCACCTCGACGCGCTCAAGGGCGTGATCACCGACACGCACTTTTCCGAACGCAATCGTTTGGGGCGGTTGGTGGCGTTCTTGATCAAGGCCGAGCACCGTGCCGGCAAACCCCTGATCGGCCTGGGCGTGGATGAAGATGCGGCCTTGGCGGTGGAGGCGGACGGTAGCACGCGAGTGTTTGCGACCGCACCCGGCGCCGGTGCCACCGTCGTGCGCGGCGGTTTGGCTGCGCAAGCCGAGGACGCGCCGGCCAATCTGGAGCGCATCGACGTGGTCGGCGTGGGCGTCGATTCGACCCTGCATCTGCCAAGCGGGCGTGTGGACAAACCCGGCTTCGAACGCAAGTTCGCGGTGCGCGACGGCGTGTTGGCTCGACTGGATGCGCCGATCCTGGTGATCCACGGCGGCGCCGGGGTCGAACGGGGTGATTTGACCGCCGAGGAAGCCGCCGAAGCGCGCCAGCAGCTGGAAAATGCGCTGCGCGCCGGCCACGCGCAGTTGCAGAAAGGCAAGAGCTCGGTCGATGCCGTGACTGCGGCCATCACCGTGCTGGAGGATGCGCCGCAGTTCAACGCCGGGCGCGGCGCGGTCTTCACCCACGACGGCAAGAACGAGCTGGATACCTCGATCATGGACGGCGCCAGCGGCAAGGCGGGTGCGGCGGCCGGCCTGCATCGGATCAAGAATCCGATCCTTTTGGCGCGCGCCATCATGGAGCACTCGCGGCACGTGATGATGGTGGGCGATGGCGCCGAGAAGTTTGCCGAAGAGCAGGGCATCGAGCTGGTCGATCCCGCCTATTTTCGCACCGAAAAACGTTGGAACGGGCTGCAAAAGGCCTTGAAGGCTGAGGCCGAGGCACGGGCACAGCATCAGGATCCCACCGATCTGCCTGGCAAGGCCTATTTCGGCACCGTCGGCGCTTTGGCGCTGGATGGCCAAGGGCATCTCGCGGCCGGCACCTCGACCGGCGGCATGACCAACAAACGCTATGGTCGCGTGGGCGATTCGCCGATCATTGGCGCCGGCACCTGGGCCGATCCGCGTTGCGCGGTGTCCGGCACCGGCTGGGGCGAGTTCTACATCCGCGCCGCCGCGGCCCACGACATCTGTGCCCGCATGGCCTACATGGGACAGTCGCTGCAACGCGCCGCCGACACCGTGATCAATAAAATCATTCCCGCTGCCGGTGGTGATGGCGGCGCCATTGCGCTGGGCGCCGACGGCAGCGTTGCGTTCCCGTTCAATACCGAAGGCATGTATCGCGGCTGGATCGGTGCCGATGGCGTGCCGCATGTGGCGATTTTCGCCGACGAGAAACTGCCGCTGCCCTGAAGGCGCGGCGGCCATCGGGTGCGGAAGGCATGAAAACCCCGCGCAAATGGCGGATAATGCGAAAAAGCCGGGGTCAGCCCGGCTTTTTTCGCGTCTGGACGTTGGTGCAGGCTTGATTTCATGTGGTGGCATCCTGCCCGATGCGGGTTGCCGGAAACGAGCTGGACAAAGCGTTGCAGCGTGTATCTTCGTCCGGTGGTGACTTCCCGATGAAGTCTCCGCCATGAACCAAGGAATCGAGAAATGAGTCAGTCGGTTGTGGTGTTGGGCGCCCAATGGGGCGATGAAGGCAAGGGCAAGATCGTCGATCTGTTGACCGAAAAAGTCAGCGCCGTGGCGCGGTTCCAGGGCGGGCACAATGCCGGCCACACCCTGGTGATCGGCGGCAAGAAGACGGTGTTGCACCTGATCCCGTCCGGCATCTTGCGTGAGGGCGTGCTGTGCCTGATCGGCAATGGCGTGGTGCTGAGTCCTGCCGCCTTGCGCAAGGAAATCGACGAGCTGGAAGGCGAGGGCGTGGAAGTGCGTTCGCGTCTGAAGATCAGTCCCGCCACACCGCTGATCATGCCGTACCACATCGCACTCGACCAGGCGCGCGAGAAGGCCGCCGGCGGCAAGGCGATCGGCACCACGGGGCGTGGCATCGGCCCGGCCTATGAAGACAAGGTCGCCCGTCGCGGCATTCGCGTGGCGGACCTGCACTATCCCAACGAGCTGGCCGAGAAATTGCGTTCGGCGCTCGATTACCACAACTTCGTTTTGACCCAATATCTCGGTGCCGAGGCCATCGATTACCAGCGCACGCTCGACGATGCGCTGGCCTTTGCCGACTACGTGCAACCGATGAAGGCCGATGTTGCCGGCTTGTTGCATCAGTTGCGACGTGAAGGCAAGCGCGTGCTGTTCGAAGGCGCACAAGGTGCTTTGCTCGACATCGACCATGGCACCTATCCCTATGTCACTTCCTCCAACACCACCGTGGGCGGCGCGCTCGCCGGCACCGGCATTGGCGCAGGCGCGATCGACTACGTGCTCGGCATTGCCAAGGCCTATGCCACCCGCGTCGGCGGTGGGCCGTTCCCGACCGAGTTGAACGACGCCTTGGGTGAGGACATCCGCCAGCGTGGCGCCGAGTTCGGTGCCTCCACCGGTCGCCCTCGGCGTTGTGGCTGGATCGACATCGTGGCGCTCAAGCGCGCCGTGGCCATCAATGGCATCAGCGGCCTGTGCGTCACCAAACTCGACGTGCTGGACGGCCTGCCAAGCCTGAAAATGTGCATTGGCTACAAGTATCGCGGCAAGACCACCGAATACGCGCCGCTGGATGCCGCAGGTTGGGACGAGTGCGAGCCCGAGTACCTGGAATTTCCCGGCTGGAGCGAATCCACCCACGACATCACCGATTGGAACCGCCTGCCGCCGGCGGCACGCGCCTATCTTCGCGCGCTCGAAGAGTTGGTGGGCTGTCCCTTGGCGATGGTCTCCACCGGTCCGGATCGCGACGCCAACATCATCCTGCAAGATCCGTTTGCCTGATTGCCGTCATGCACAAACCTGCCCTGTCGTTTTGTCTGTTGTCGTTGGCCGTCAACGTGCAGGCGGCGACTTGGCAGGTCGGGCCAACACGCAGCTACACCACGCCCACGGCGCTGTTCAATGCGGTGAGCGTGGGGCCGGGCGATGTGGTCGAAGTTGACGGCGATTCGACCTATCCAAGCTTCGTCGTACCGCAGGAGGCTGCGGGTGACCCGGGCAATCCGCTCGTGATCCGCGGTATCCGTGTCAACGGCCAGCGTCCGCACATCGCCGGCGGTACCAATACGGTGCAGTTCGAGCTGTCCGACCATGTGGTGCTGGAAGGTTTCGAGATCACCGGTGGCAGTTCGCGCTGCGTGTTCGTGCACGCCCACGACATCACCGTGCGCGACAGCGTGATCCATGCCTGCCCCAACCACGGCATCCTCAGCGCCGACCAAGATTCGGGCTCGTTCACGCTCGAATACAGCGAGGTTTTCGATGCCGGCAGCGCTACGACACGCCATGCGCTGTATATCCAGAGCGATGAGGTGGCCCACCCCGGTTCGGTGTTCCGCATGCAGCACAACCTCATCCACGACAGCAATGGCGGCAACTTGCTCAAGAGCCGCCATGAGCGCAGCGAGATCTACTACAACTGGTTCGAAGGTGCCGCGTATCACGAGCTGGAATTGATCGGCCCCGACGAAGCTACGCAGGCTCCGTCCTGGACGCCGGAGCTGGTGCGCGAGGATGCCGATGTGGTCGGCAACGTGATCGTGCACAGCAATCCCGCGTTCAATGCGGTGATCCGCGTCGGCGGCGATGGCTCGGGTGAAAGCCGTGGCCGCACGCGTTTCGTCAACAACACGATCCTCGTCACTTCGGGTCAGGACGTGACGGTGTTCCGCATCTTCGAGGGTATTCAGGCAGTGGAGGCGCACAACAACGTGCTCTACGCCAGCGCCGGCGGCACCCTGCGCGTGGAGCGCACGGTGGAAGCCAACTGGGTTGACGGCCGTCGCGTCGGCGGCAGCAACAACTGGGTGCAAGCGGGCGCGACCTATCTGCCGGTGGAATGGACGGGGACGATCCAGAGCAACGATCCGGGGTTTGCCAACGTCACGGCACTCGACCTCACCCCGAGCGCAGCCAGCGCCTTGCTAGATGCCGGCGATGCCTCACCTCAGCCGATTCCGGGCTATGCCGTGCCCAACGTGCTGTTTCCGCCCGCGTACCAGCCGCAGCGCGCACAACTCGCGCCGGGTGCGGCAACCGTGCGACAGGCGTCCGGTGCCATCGACATCGGAGCCTTGGAAAACGCCTTTGAGTTCGTGTTCGGCGATGGATTCGAGCCCTGAAGCCCGATCACCCGAAACTTCAGTCGCCGCGTTTGCCCAGCCAGCCGCGGTGGCGGAACCAGAGCAGCAGACCGACGCCGACTGCGATCATGCCGCCGACCACCAGCGGATAACCATAGCGCCATCCGAGTTCCGGCATGTTCCACGGGCTGCTGGTGTCGAAGTTCATGCCGTAGACGCCCGCCACGAACGACAGCGGGATGAAGATCGTGGAGATGATGGTGAGCACCTTCATGATCTCATTCATTCGGTTACTCTGGCTGGACAGCAGGATATCGACCAGACCGGAGGCAATTTCGCGGTAGGTTTCGATGGCGTCGATCAATTGCACGGTGTGGTCGTAACAGTCGCGCAAATAGACCTTGGTGGTCGCACCGACGTATGCCGTCTCATCGCGCAAGATGGCATTGAGCATCTCCCGCTGCGGCCACACCGCGCGCCGCGCTGTCAGCAGGTTGCGCTTGAGGTCATGGATGCGGGTGATCTCCTCGAGCGACGGTTTGCTGATGACATCGGCTTCGAGTGTTTCCAGCGCCTCGCCGTAGTATTCGAGCAGGGGGAAAAAGGCGTCGATGGCGGCATCGATGATGGCGTAGGCGAAGTAGTCGGCGCCGTTGCTGTGTAGCTTGCTGGTGTTGGACATCAAGCGACGACGAACCGGCTCGAACACATCCTCGCTGTCCTCCTGGAAGGTCAGCACGAAGTCGGAACCCACGCAGATCGACAACTGCTCGGTGCTCAACTGGCCAGCGCGCGCCACGGTCGATTCCGTGGCCGCCTTGGATGGCATGCTGCCATCGCCGGGTGGCACACGCGCCACGATGAACAGGCAGGTTTCGTAGGCTTCGACTTTCGGGCGCTGGGTGGTGTTGGCAATGTCCTCCATCACCAGCGGGTGGATGTTGAAGCGCTTGCCGACACTCTGCAGCACCTCGGCATCGCCCAAGCCGCAGATGTTGACCCAGCGAATGGTGTGGCCGGGCGGCATGGGCGGAAGCTGCGAAATGTCGGCGATGTGCTGGCGCGCGACGGTGCTGGCATCGGCTTCAGAACCCCAGGACATCGTGTCGATACGCGGCGCGCTGGCGTCGGCTGGCACCATGATCGTGCCGGGCGTCACTCCAGGCGTATGAAGATGGCGACGGCGCTTGCGATTCTTCATCCTGAATTCCGTGGCGTGTGTTGGCCGGCCACCACCGCTGAAGCAAGGGGGCTGGCGGGTTCGGAGCGAGTCTAAACCAATTGCGTCACCCGACCGCGCACAGGGCCCGCGCTGGACAGTGGATCGGCTGCGGCGCAGACTGGCGCGAGCCGACTGAGCGAGGAACGCGGTCATGGGCACGATCACCACCCACCTCATGCGAGTGCTGTGCGTCTGCATGCTACAGATTGCCGTCGCTGCGGCAGCGGCACCCAGTCGTGTCATGTCCGCGCACGATGCAGGCTTGATGCCCGTGGCTGGACGCGGAACTGAAGTCGCACCGGCCACGCTGGCGCTTCGCATCCAGATTCCCGGGCTGGGCGTGCAAACCTTGCGACTGGAACCGAACCAGGCCTTGCAGGATTCCGCCAAAGGCTTTGTCAAAGGGCTGTCCAGTGGGCGCGTCGCGTTCATGCGCGGCGACATCGTGGGCTTTCCTTCGAGCTGGCTGCGACTGTCGCGCATCGATGGCGCTTGGTCGGGCGTGATCCATGATGGCGCAAGGCTTTGGTTGCTCGATCCTGCCTCGCAGCACCCGTCCTTGGCCGCACGTTTGGGCGTGGCATCCGATCGCAGCCTGATCTACAGCTTGGGCGACCTCGATCGGCCACTGGATTTTCACGGTGACACCGAGTTGCCTCCTCTGGCCCGGTTCGACACGGCCTTCAGTGCGGCCAGCATCAATCGGTCCGCGCAACAACCGGCCGCCGTGACGCGCTGGCTCAGGGTGAGCCTGGTGCTGGATACCGAGTTTCAAACGCAGTGGGGTGCCAACGCCGCCGCGACCGCCACGGCGGTGCTCAACATCGTCGATGGCTTTTACCATCAAGTTGGCGTTGACACTCAGGTCATCTTGTACAACCTGACCGCACTCAACAGCAACGGCACGCTGACCTCGACCGATGCCAATGCGCTCCTCACGGCCTTCAGCGACTACAGCAACAGCGGCGTGATTCCTTTTCATGGCCTGGCGCAGCTGCTCAGTGGCAAAAACTTTGATGGCGCAACGCTCGGTCTGGCGTGGGTGGGCGTGCCTGAAACGGGCTATGTGCCGACGGTCTGCGACAAACGGTATGGAACCGGCGTGGAGCAGATCACCGGCTCGCAAGCCATTGGCGGCGTCGTCCTCGCGCACGAGATGGGGCACAACTACGGCTCCAAACATGACGGTGATGGCAACGCATGTCCGGGTTCGGGCTACATCATGGCTCCGGCAGTGAGCGACACCTACAACCAGTTTTCATCGTGCAGCGTGAGCGCGTTTGCGGCCTACCAGTCCTTCAGGAATCCGACCTGCTTGTTTGAGCCACCGGTCGCGGTCGAGGTGATCTTTGCCGATGGCTTCGAGCTCGACTGAGGCCATCATCGGCCATCCGTCAAGGCTTGCGGTCGTTGCGGCGCTTGGCGACACTGACAACACTGCAACCAGTGCAGTCACGGGACGAGATCGATGCCAGCAGTACGGTTGAATACGCCGTCGGGTGAAATCGGTGGCTGGCGTGCGGACCCAGACGGAGCGGCCTGCGGTGGCGTGGTCGTGGCGCATGAGATCTACGGTTTGAATCCCAATATCCGCGGCCTGGTCGATCGTCTTGCCGATAACGGATTTTCCGCGATTGCGCCGGCTTTTTTCGATCACGTCGAGTCTGGCCTCAGCTTGGGCTACGACGCCGAGGACACGGCGCGAGGGCGCGAGTTTGCCATGAAGGTCGGATTCGAACGCGCGCTGGAGGATGTGGCCGTGGCGGCCGATGCGCTGCGTGATCGGGTCGAACGTGTGGGCGTGCTGGGCTTCAGTTGGGGCGGCACGGTGGCGTTTCTTGCCAATACCCGGCTCGGGATGCCGGCGGTGGATTACTACGGCAGCCGCACCGTGCCGTTTTTGCGTGAGCCGCAGCGCGCGCACCTGATGCTGCACTTTGGCGCACACGATCCGCTGATCGATGCGGAGGCCTTGCAAGCCCATCGCGATGCCTTGCCCAAGGCCGTGATCCGCGTCTGGAACGCCGGGCATGGCTTCAACTGCGAGGACCGTGGCGATTACGATGGCGAGTCGGCGCGCACGGCGTTTCGCCACACGCGCCGCTTCTTCCGATGGGTGTTGGGGTCGTGATGGATCGTGATTTCGTGCTTCACCCGCAGTTGTTGGCCGACACGGCGATGGTTTGCAACCTGAGACTGAGCCGCGTACTGCTGATGGATGATGCCAATTGGCCGTGGTTGATCCTGGTGCCGATACGGCAGGCCCTGCGTGAGTTGATCGACCTCGATCGTGAGGAACGCATCGTGCTGGGTGATGAGATCGATCTTGCCAGCCGCATCCTTCGCGCACGCTTCAATCCGGACAAGCTCAATGTCGCCGCGCTCGGCAATCAGGTCGAACAGTTGCATGTGCACGTCATTGCGCGCCATCGCAGCGACCCGGCCTGGCCCGCGCCGGTCTGGGGTCGCTTGCCGCGGCGGCACTACGAGCCTGCGGCGCGGCAAGGTCTGCTCGATGCTCTGGCTGTGGCCTTTGCCACGGCAGTTTGAGTCTGGGCGCGGAATTGGAAACGTAATCATCGCGGCCGATGGCGCGCTTGGTAATAAGCTGCAGGCGGTCCAATTCGGTAGCACGCCATGAGTGAACCCTACACGAGTCAAACTGCGGTGTTGTTGGTCGCTGGCCACCGTCGAGGTGGCTTGCGCGATGCGTGGGGCAGGGAACCATGAGTCAGGCGCAGCTCGCCCTGGTCGGAGACATCGGCGGCACGAACGCTCGGTTTGCGTTGACCGATCTGGCGGCGGGCGAGGTGGTGTTGCAGTCCTCGCGGAGCTTGCCCAATGCCGAATTCGCCAGCCTCCAACACGCGATCGAGCACTACTTGACCGGCGTGTCCGAAATGCCCCGTCGCGCCGCGCTGGCAGTGGCCTGCCCGGTAGGCAGCGACGAGATTCGCCTCACCAATCGTGCGTGGTCATTCTCGCGGTGTGAACTGGAACAGGTGCTTGGTTTTTCCACGCTGCGCATGTTCAACGATTTCGGTGCGGTGGCGTGGGCCGTTCCGGCATTGAAGGCTTCGGATGTCGTCACTTTGCATGGTGATGCGAAGCTTCCGATGCGTGGGCCGATCAGTGTGCTGGGACCTGGCACCGGCTTGGGCGTGGCCTTGGTGGTCGGTACGCCGGAGCAGGGCTGGCATGCGGTGGAAACCGAGGGCGGCCACGTGAGTTTTGCCCCGATCGGTGACGAAGAACGAGCGATCAACGCCTGGTTGACGGCCCGACATGGCCGCGTCTCCACCGAGCGCCTGCTCAGTGGCATGGGGCTTGCCGATATCGATGCCGTGCTGCGTGGCGTGGAGGCGATGCCAACGTCATCGGTAACGGTGCGCGCGGCGGTGCGCGATCCTGCGGAAATCGTGTCCTTGGCGTTGGAAGGTCACGACACGGCCGCACGCCGCGCGCTGGCGCGTTTCTGTGCGGTGCTGGGCAGCGTGGCCGGTGACTGCGCGCTGGTCCATGGCGCACGCAGCGTGGTCATCGCCGGCGGCATCGTGCCGCGTTTTCTTCCTTTCCTTCGTGCCAGCGCATTCCGTGAGCGCTTCCTCGCCAAGGGCCGCATGGCCACCTTGCTCGAATCAGTCTCGATCCACGTCATCACCCATCCGCATCCGGGCCTCTTGGGTGCTGCCTGTGCCTTGCGCGCGGATCGGTGAGCGCGCGACTCGAAGCGAAGGACGGTGCGGTGCTTTGCGATGATGCGAGAACTGCGCGATGATGCAATGGATCTGGCCTCGTCCATGAGGTCCAGATCGCTCAGATCCGCACTAGCGATTGGAGGACGCCTCCATGCTCGGCAGCCACAAACAGAATCACTCGGTCACGTCGCCGTGCGCCGTGATTCGCGCGGTAGGTCTGGGTCTACTCATGTTGGCGGCGGCGGGCATCAGTAGCGCCGACACCTTGCAACCCATGACTGGCGTTCAGCAACTGGCCGTCGGTGAGAGACACAGTTGCGTCGTGACCGAGGGCGGCGGCGTCAAATGTTGGGGCAACAACGACGACGGACAGCTCGGCGATGGCAGCACCACATCGCGCGACCGGCCGGTTCAGGTGGTGGGTCTCGACTCGGACGTGATCGCGGTCAGCGTCGGGTATCGGCACAGTTGTGCCCTGATGCACGATGGCAGCGCACGTTGCTGGGGCAAGAACCTGCTGAATAATCTCGGTGACGGCACGGCGACCGAGCGCCACACCCCGGTTGTTGTCCTCAACCTCAGCAACGCCATCGCGATTGCCAGCGGTGGCGACCACAACTGTGCCTTGATTGCTGGCGGCACACTCAAATGCTGGGGTTACAACGGCTACGGTGAACTGGGTCTGGGCAACGGCAACTTCGACAATCAATCGACCGCGACCCCGGTGTCGAGCCTCAACAATGTCGCCGCCATCACCGCCGGTTACGCAACCACCTGTGCGCTCGACAACGCCGGCACCGTGAAATGCTGGGGGGTTTACGACCGTGATTGCGGTCTCATGGGCTGCGGTTTCGCCTTTACGCCCACGCCGCAGGTGGTCAGCGCCCTCGGCAACGACGTGGTTTCGATCAGTGCGGGTGAGTTCTTCCAGTGTGCCGTCACGACCGCCGGCGCGGTGAAGTGCTGGGGTGACAATTACGACAATGTTCTGGGTGATCTTGGAACGGTCGATCCGGATCCGTTCACGCCATATCCGATCAGCGGCCTTGGCAGCGGCGTCACCCAGGTCAGTGCCGGTTATGACCACGCCTGTGCACGGCTCGACGACGGCAGCCTGCGCTGTTGGGGCTACGGCGGTTTCGCGCAGCTGGGCGATGGCAGCAGTGAAGACCATGCCACGCCGGTTGCGGTGGCCGAGCTGGCAGGGCCGGCGCGTGTGGTCGCCGCCGGGAAATTCCACACCTGCGCCTTGCTGGCGGACAGTCGGGTGCAATGCTGGGGCAACAATCGAGACGGCCAACTGGGTAATGCCGAGCCGTGGCAGTTCAGTACGCCACAGGCAGT
Source organism: Chiayiivirga sp. (assembly GCA_035703435.1). Classification (GTDB taxonomy): domain Bacteria; phylum Pseudomonadota; class Gammaproteobacteria; order Xanthomonadales; family Xanthomonadaceae; genus Denitratimonas. The sequence continues at coordinate 87,646 of DASSYF010000025.1, forward strand.
CAGCGGGCTTGGCAGTGGCGTCGTCGCGATCAGCACGGGCGATATGCACAGTTGCGCGTTGATGGACACCGGCAGCGTGCGTTGCTGGGGTAGCAATGGCCAAGGCCAACTGGGCGACGGCAGCACCACGGCCCATACGACACCGGTGGTGGTCAGTGGTATCAGCAATGCATCCTCCATCAGCCTTGGAAGCATGCACACGTGCGCGCGGACCACGTCTGGTGGGGTCCAGTGCTGGGGTGACAATGCACAAGGCCAAATTGGTGATGGCAGCTTCAACGATCGTTGGCTGCCCACCGCAGTCCAAGGCTTGAACGCGCCGATCACGCAGCTCTCCGCCGGTGCCCGCCATAACTGCGTATTGACCCAATCGGGTGCGGCAAAGTGCTGGGGTGACAACGCATCCAGTCAACTGGGCGGCGACGGCACCTTGATCGCCAACGCCTTGCCGGTTGATGTGTACAACTTCAACAGCGGTGGTTTGCGAATATCAGCAGGTGGCTTGCACACCTGTGCTGTCATGAACGACCAAAGCGTGCGCTGTTGGGGCGGCAATGACGAAGGCCAACTTGGCCTCGACGACTACGATACCCACCTCGTGCCCATCGTTCTGGCCGATCCGACCGATGCCATCGACATCGACTTGGGCGACGTGCACAGTTGCGCCATTGTCAGCACCGGAACCGTGCTGTGCTGGGGTGGCAGCAGTGAGGGGCAGATCGGTTCGAGCAGCGGCGAGGCCTTTCCCGTGGTTCCTGCCGATACATGGGGCCTCGACTTCAACGCCATCAGCGCAGGTTTCGAACACAGCTGTGCCATCGTTGACGACGGCAGCGCGCGGTGCTGGGGCGGTAACGATTACGGCCAACTTGGTCGCGGCACCTTCGCCAGTTCCTATCACGCCATGCCCGTGCTCGGCTTGAATCAGCCGCTCATCGCAATCAGCGCCGGTGGACGACATACCTGCGCCCTGACCCAGACGGGCGGGGTGCTGTGCTGGGGCGACAACGCCTCGGGCCAGCTCGGCATCGGGCGCAAGGACAACACGCTACCCGGCTTCGTGCTGGATGACCCAGCCTTCTTCCGCGACGGCTTTGAATCCGAATGACTTGGCTCGGTCATGCGACCTGCGCGACCCATCGTTCGGGCGCGCGACCGAGCGCGTGTGCAGATCAATCCCGCACCGCGCCCATGATTCGACTCAGTACGATGGCCACCAGCACGGTCGAGACCAGGGTGATGAACATCAGGTGCAGGTAGTGCAGGGGTGTCCAGGCGAAGGTGAAAATCGCGTACAGCATCACCCCGAAGCCGAGTGCGATCTGGATGGCGCGGGCCTTGGCGCCGCGAATGAAGATCGCGACGAAGAAGGCCGCCAGCACCGGCATCGAGTACAGTCCGTTCAACTGTTGCAAGGTGGCGATGATGCTCTTGGCGTGGGTGTACAAGGGCACCAGAGCCAGGGACACCAGCATCAGGATCACTTGCAGGCGTTGGCCGATGCGTTTGCCATCGGCGTTCGGATTGATGAGCGGCAGGTGCAGGTCGAGGGTGTAGAGCGCCGCGGCTGAATTCAGGCCGGCGTTGTAGCTCGACAGCACGGCACCGGTGATCGCGGCGGCGAACGCGCCGGCGAGCCACGGCGGCAGTACGTCGGCGACCAGGCGGCCGTAGGCATCGTCATTGATGTCGCCGTAGAGTTTGAACGCGATGATGCCGGGCAGCACCACGATCAGCGGCGTCAGGAGTTTCAACAAGGCTGCGGCGTAGATGCCTTTCTGCGCCTCGCGTACGTCGCGGGCGGCCAGGGCGCGCTGGGCGATGAGCATGTTCGTGCCCCAGTAGAAGATGTGCGCGAAGGCCATGCCGGTCAGCAGGGTTGGCCATGGGATATCGGAGGTGGCGTCACCCCAGAGTGTGAGGCGTTCGGCCGGAATGCCGCTCAAGTCCCAGCCGATGCGATCCAGTGCGAACCAGGTGACGAGTGCGCCCATCGCCAGCAACACCAGTCCCATGTAGGTATCGGAAATCGCGATGGCGCGCAGGCCACCCAATGCGGCATAGGCGAGGCCGGCCAACGCAAATAGGCAGGCGATGGCAAGGATCGACAGGTCGATCTCGAACATCGACTGCATGAAGCGGGCGCCGGTGTAGAGCACCATCGGCAACAGGATGAACACGTAGCCCATGAGGAACAACAGGGACACCATGCGTCGCAGGCCCGCGCCATGGGGCAGGCAGCGTTCCAAGAGTTCCGTGGTGGTGGCGCAGCCGTAGCGGTAGTACATCGGCACCAGCACCTTGGCCAGCACCAACAAGCCCGCAATCGCGCCGAATTCCCACCAGACCTGCAAGAGGTTCTGGGCGCCATTCATGCCGACGATCTGCTCGGCGCTGATATTGGTCAGCAGCAGGCTGCCGGCGATGAAGGGCCAACCGAGGTGACGGCCGGCAAGAAAGAAGTCCTGGGTTTGGTCCGCCGCCCGGGCTTCGCGGCGGTAGCGCCACCAGGTGGCCAAGGCCACCAGACCGGTCAATATCAGAAAGACGGCAACTTGCACGAGCGAGCTGGACATCGGCGATGGCCTCGAGGTGTCGGCCAGATCGCGAGCGCATCCAACCAGAGCGGGGCTAGGGAACATCTGAACAAGCCGTCATTGCGAGGAGCGCAGCGACGCGGCAATCCCAGGTTATTCGACAAATCAAAGGCATGGATTGCTTCGCTTCGCTCGCAATGACAGCATTCGACTTGATCAGATGCTCACTGGAAGTCCGTGTCGGCGGTCGAGAAACCACGCTTCGAGCGCCGACATGAACGCATGACAATTCAAATACTCCCCGAGCGCTTCAGACGCTCGGGGGCTGGCACGGACCTCAGAACCGGTAACTGGCACCCAGCAGCAGGGTGCGGCCCCACTTGATGTATTCCAGCGGACGATCCTTGGTGCCGGCGTAGGTGCGGTAGGCCTCGTCGGTGAGGTTGCTGGCCTGCAGCAGCAAGGTCAGACCCTCGATCGAGCTGCCCGCGCCGAAGGTGTAGCTCACTTGGGCATCGGTGATGTTTTCCCCGACCACGTAGCGCAGGGTGCGATTGCCGTCGAAGTTGCCGATTTCGCCGATGAAGTCCGAGCGACGTCGATTGTTGATGCGGAACTCGAAGCCGTTGCGCTGGTAGTAGGCGGTGAGGTTGTACACCTCGTCCGACAGGCCGGGCAGGGCGATGTCGCCTTCACCGATACTGGAGGCGCTTTCGGGATCGCGGATCTCGATGTTGCTGTCGGTGAAACTGGCGCTGGCGAGCAGGCCGAAACCTTCCAGCGACGGGCTGAACAGCTCGAAGGGCAGGGATGCGGTCAATTCCAAGCCCTGCAGGGTGCCGCCGTCGCCATTGAACGGGGCGGACATGGTGCCGTGACTCAACACCGGTGCCGAACCCGGCGCGGGCACATAACCGACCAGAAGATCGGTGAAGTCGTAGCCATCGCGGGTCTGGGTGTAGATGTAGCTGCGCAGGTCCTTGTAGAAGAGCGCTGCGGCCACATAGCCCTTGCCATCACCGAAGTATTTCTCGTAGGAAATGTCCAGCGCGTTGGCACGCCACGGATCAAGCTGCGGGTTGCCGCCACCGGCGCCGGGCTTGCCGGTGGCCGGATCGACACCGAACTCGACCGAGGCGCGCAACTGATCCACGCGCGCACGGGCAACTTGACGGGCCAGCGCCACGCGCAGGGTCTGATCGTCGGTCAGGCTGAAGGCCAGATTCAGGCTCGGCAGCACATCGGTGTACTTCTTGCCATTGGAATAGGGGCGGATTTCCTGACCGGCAGGCTGCGAGCCATCCCATACGCGCGAGTCGGAAGACTGATCGGTCGATTGCACCTGCACGCCGATGTTGCCGCGCACCGGCACATTGCCCCACAGGGTGTCGATATTGCCCTGGATGTAAGCCGTGCCGATCTTCTCGTTGACCTGCCAGGCCTTGGGAATGAGGTAGGCGGCCGAACTGTCGCTCGGATTGAAGCTCATGTACTGGCCGACGGCACCGGGAACGCTCCACGACGGAATGAAGCCTACGCCGGCAAAGCCCAGATCGACCAGTCCGTACTGGAACTCGGAGCCGATGGCGGTATCGCCCTGGACGCCGACATTGATGCTGCCCTCAGGTTGCGTCTTGTCCTTGCTGCGGTCCGAGTAGTTGATGCCGAGGCGAATCGCCGAGAACATCCCATCGATGGCATCGGGAGCCGGCAAGTCGGCATCGACGCGGAAACTGGTCAGCTCGTCCTCGACCTTGGGCACCTTGCCGTAACCGGAGCCGTAGATCGAATTGCGCAGGAACAACTGGCTGGCGTCGGAATAATCACGGCCCGGCGTCAGTTGAGAGAAACCATTGCTGCGCAGGTCGAGGGTGATCGAATCCAGTTGCGGCGCCGGCACCAGCTGCAGGTTGTTTTCGAGGTTGAGCTCTTCGCGCTTGGCACGCGACCAGCTCAGATCCGCCGTCAGCATCGCCTCGCCCAGCACCCATACATTGCGCCAGCCGGCGGCGTGGATGCGGTCGTCGCGGTCGTTGTACATGCCGCGCACCAAGGGATAGACATTGCCGGCCACGCCACCGGTGAAGGTGCCATTGCCGTTGATCACCGGCTGGGTGACGTTCAAACGGTCATAGCCGCCGTTGTAGTCACCGATGTGCACTTCGAACTGGTTGGCGGTGTTTTCCTGTTGCGCGCGCGACACGAAGACATCGAAGGTGCTGTACCAAGTGTCGGAAGGACGCGCTTCGAGCGTGGCCATGAGGCCATCGCGCTTGGTGTAGCCGGTGCGGCGCAGGGCCTTGATGCCGTCCGAATAGTAGGTTCCGGCAGCGACGCCGGGGCGCCAGTTGTCGCCCACTTGCCGCCATGGCTCGTAGAGGCCGACCTGTTCTTCCTGGATCGGCGTATCGGCGTGCGAGAAGCCGATGGCGAAACCAACATTGCGGTTGGCGTTCTGGCCGACGTAGCTGACATTGAAGCGGTTGCCGGTGCCATCGGCATTGGCGGCAGAACCTAGCGAGTTGTGTTGGTAGCGACCGCTGACGGACAGGACGAAATCGTCATAGTCCAAGGGGCGCAGGGTGCGCATGTCCATGGTGCCCGACAGGCCTTGTCCGACCAGTGCGGCGTCGGGCGTCTTGTAAACGGTCACGCCGGCCATCAGTTCGGACGGATATTGGTCGAACTCGACGCTGCGATTGTCGCCGGTGCTGACCAGTTCACGGCCATTGAGCAAGGTGGTGGAAAAGTCCGGCGACAGGCCACGGACGCTGATGACTTGTGCGCGACCGGCCACGCGCTGCGCGGCAAGGCCGGGCAGGCGAGCAATCGATTCGGCGATCGAGACATCGGGCAGCTTGCCGATGTCTTCGGCCGAGATGGCCTCGACGATCGAAGTTGCGTCGCGCTTGATGTCGATGGCGCGCTCGATACCGCCTCGAATGCCCGTGACCACGATGGCATCGAGCTTCTTGGCTTCGTCCGCCTTGGCTTTGGCCTTGGTGTCGGCGGCGTCGGCTTGCGGCTCGGCCGCGGCGGTGTTCTGGGCCTGAGCCTGCATGGCCAGCATCATGGTGGCTGAGGCCAGTGCCAGGCTCAGCATGTTTCGCTTCAACAACATCGTCGTCCCCTCCAGGTTCTTGTGTGAGTGTTGGTGCAACAGGCGTTCGAGTGATTCGAGCGTTTCGAGCAGTGGTGTGGTCGATGGTAGACGTCGCCCCACGTGGTGGATGGGTCCTGCATACGTTTTCAGTGGCTACATCGCTGGAAACGCGCAGGAATGGTCATGAATAGGTTTTCATTCGACGGGCACCAGCCGTACGGCGGCACCACCACCGCCAGCCAGCCAGAGCGAGAGCGCGTCGTTGCGCGTGAGCGTGCGTTGTTCACGGGCGAATCGAAAACGTGCCTCGCCCTTCCAGTCCGCACCCTCGCCATCGCGGTAAATCTCGGCGCGATAGCGCGTGTTCGGGGCGAGAAAGTCCAGTGACAGCTTCAGATCGCGCGCGTGCCGGTCGTTGATCGCGCCGATGAACCAAACATCGCTGCCGCGCTGTTGGCGTGCCACGGCGATGAACTCGCCGACGTCGCCCGCCAGCGTTTGGCTGTTTTCCCAATCCACCGCCACATCCCGTATGAACTGCAAGGCGTCGGCGTGCTGCGCATAGTGTTCGGGCAGGTCCGCCACCATCTGGATCGGGCTGTAGATGACGACGTAGAGCGCGAGCTGGCGGGCGAGTGTGCTTGGGATCTCCTGTCCGTTGCGGCCGGTGAGGCTGACAATGCCCGGGGTGTAGTCCATCGGCCCGGCGAGCAGGCGCGTGTAGGCGAGGGTGACGGCGTGCTCGGGTGGGTTGGGTGGTTGGGCCCAGGCGTTGTATTCCATGCCCCGTGCGCCCTCACGCGAAACCCAATTGGGCCAGGTCCGGCGCAGGCCGGTGTCCTTCATCGGCTCGTGCGAGTTGATGGCGATATGGCGTTTGGCGGCGGCCTCCAAAACACGCTGGTTGTGGCGACTCATCCACTGGCCTTCGTGCCATTCGCGCAGGATCGGGCCGTCGGGTGTGTCCTGTCGCTCGATCTGGCCGGCATCGCAGACGTAGCCGGTTTTGACCACGTCGATGCCGAGGCGCTCATCCAGCGCCAAGGCTTTGTCGAGTTGGCGCTCGTAGTGACTGACCGCGCAGGCGGTTTCGTGATGGCCGATCAGGTGAACGCCCTTGCTGGCGGCATAGGTGGACAAGGCTGCGATGTCGAAGTCGGGCGTGGCGCGGGTGAAGTCGAAACCCCAGCCATTGGCGAACCAATCGCCATCCCAGCCGGGATTCCAGCCTTCCACCAGCACCCCGCGAAAGCCATTGTCGGCCGCGAAATCGATGTAACGTCGGGTGTTCTCGGTGGTGGCGCCGTGCTTGGGGCCGGTGGCCCAGCTGTGTTGATCCAGATGCAGCGACCACCACACGCCCACGTATTTGGCGGGCTTGAACCAACTCACGTCACCGAGCCGGTTGGGCGCGTTGAGGTTGAGGATGAGGTTGGAATCGACCACGCCCGCGGCGTCTTCGCTGATCGTGATGCTGCGCCAGGGTGTGACGAACGGTGTGGTCCGTACCACTGGCGTGGGGCTTCCGGGCGTGAGTGCGGCGCGCAACACTTGGCCTTCACCACGTTGCAGGTTCATGCCGGCGTAGTCGATCAGGGCCGCTTCGTGCAGGCTCAGGTGCAAGCCGTCGGCGGTGCGCAGGGTCAGCGGCGTCTGCGCAATGCCGACTTGGTTCAACGGCGTGCGGTGATAGAGGTATTCCTCGCGATTCCATTGCAGGGCCGGAATCCACCACGCGGTCGCAGCCGGTTCGATGGCGAATTCGGTCAATTCCTGCACGATCTGGGCTTCGCGCAGCGCGGGCTGCGCAGGCAGGTCGTAACGAAAGCCGAGTCCATCATCGAAGACCCGGAACACCACGTCGAAGCGGCGCCGATCGTGATCTTTCTCGATGAATTGGGCGCGCAGTTCGTTGTGGTGGTCGCGGATGAAGCGGCGTTCGCCCCAAGGCTGTTCCCACTGGCTGTCGTGGCTGCGCGTGGACTGCCCGCTGAGGCTGAGATTGCGAAGCAACTGGCGGCCATTGCGCAAAACGAAGCCGAGGTGCGAGGGCGCGATGAGGAGTTTTTCGTCGCGCAACACCCGGTAGCTCAGACGTCCATCGCCATCCAGGTCCAGTCGTACCTCGATGCGCCCATCGGGCGATCGCACCTTGGCCACTTCGGCACTGTGCACGACCAGTGGCGCGAGCACGAGACAGAACCATGCTGCAATTCGGGCAGGGTATGGCATGGTCAGTCTCCCAATGTTGCCAAGGCGAAGCCGCGTGCCGCCAGTTGCAGCGTTTGCCCCGCTCGGGTGCTCGACGCTGTGACGGGGATTTCGAGCAGGCGAGCGCCCGTCGGCAGGGTGAATGCGGCGGCATGAGGTGACAGGTTGAATACCGCCAAGAGGCGGACACCTTCGTACTCGCGCACGAAGGCCAGTACCGGCTCCGGCGCCTCCAGAAACCGGATGCTGCCCTGCACCAGGGTGGGTTGAGTCTTGCGCCAAGCGAGGAAGGCGCGGGCTGCGTTGAGCACGGAAGCGGGATCGGCCTGTTGTGCGGTGACGTTCCTTGCCCTGTGCGCTTCCGGCACCGGCAGCCAGGGTTTGCTCGAGCTGAAGCCCGCGTTGGTCGCGTCGGTCCAAGGCATGGGCGTGCGGGCGCCGTCGCGACCCTTGAAGTTTGGCCAGAACGCTTTGCCATAAGGATCGCGCAACGCCTCAAATGGCAGTTCGGCCTCGGGCAGGCCGAGTTCTTCGCCTTGATAGAGACAGACCGCGCCACGCAACGAACACACCAGCGCGATCAATTGCCGCGCCAAGGCGTCGTCGGCGCGACTCTCGCCCCAGCGACTCACCGCGCGCTGCACGTCATGATTGGAAACGGCCCAGCACGGCCAACCTTCGTGCATGCGGGATTCCAGCGCCTCGACCGTGCTGCGGATGTGCCGGGCACTGCCATCTTCGGTCAAGAGCTCGAAGCTGTAGGCCATGTGCAGGCGACGTGCGTTGCAGTATTCGGCGGTGGTGGCGAGGGAATCTTCGGAAGAAATCTCGCCCAACGCGCCGACATCGTCGTAGCGGTCGAGCAGGGCGCGCACGTCTTCCAGCAAGCCGAGGTTTTCGGGCTGGGTGTTGTTGTGGATGTGGTACTGGTAGGCGTAGGGATTGTCGGGACTGAAGCCGCGCCCGGTGCGCAGGTGCGCGGGCTTGGCCGGGTTGTCGCGCAGCCGTGCGTCGTGATACGGGAAGTTGATCGAGTCCAGGCGAAAGCCATCGACACCGCGATCCAGCCAGAACTTCAGATTGTCCAGTTGTGCCGCGCGCACCTCGGGGTTGTGGAAGTTGAGGTCGGGCTGGGACGGCAGGAAGTTGTGCAGGTAGTACTGGCTGCGACGCGGTTCCCAGGTCCAGGCCACGCCGCCAAACAGCGACAGCCAATTGTTGGGCGGGCTGCCGTCGGGTTTGGGGTCGGCCCAGACGAACCAGTCGGCCTTGGGGTTGTCGCGGCTCTGCCGACTTTCCTGAAACCACGCATGCGCGCTCGAACAATGACTGAGCACCTGATCGATCATCACCTTGAGCCCGAGCGCGTGCGCCGTGTGCAGCACACGATCGAAATCATCGAGGCCGCCGAACATCGGATCGACACCGCGAAAATCGGCGATGTCATAACCGAAATCGGCCATGGGCGAGGTGAAGAACGGCGAGATCCAGATCGCATCCACGCCGAGGTCGGCGATGTAATCGAGCCGCTCGACGATGCCGGGCAGGTCACCGATGCCATCACCATTGGTATCCAGAAAGCTGCGCGGATAGATCTGATAGATCACCGCGCCACGCCACCACTCGCGTCCCATCTGCTCACCCTGTCGTCACTGTTTGCGGGTGGACTATGCCGCGTTCCGGGTGGCTTGCAGGCGTGAATACGTTTACACGTCGGTGTGCGCGTGGCGCTTGCCGTATAAGGTGAATCGAGGCCGCCGGGGCCGGCCATCACATCACGCGGGGAGTCCATGGATACCAGTCGCATCGCCAGCAAGCCGCCACTCACGTTCTGGCAAATCTGGAACATGTGCTTTGGTTTTCTCGGCATCCAATTCGGTTTCGCGCTGCAGAACGCCAACGTCAGCCGCATCTTCCAGACCCTCGGCGCGAGCATGGAGGACATTCCCGTGCTGTGGGTTGCCGCGCCGCTCACCGGCCTTCTGGTGCAGCCGATCATCGGCTATCTCTCGGACCGGACCTGGACGGGTCTGGGGCGTCGTCGCCCGTATTTTCTGATCGGCGCGGTGCTGGCTTCACTGGCGCTCTTCGCCTTTCCCAATGTACCCACGCTCTGGATCGCGGCGGGCATGCTGTGGGTGCTGGATGCCTCGATCAATATCTCGATGGAGCCCTTTCGTGCCTTCGTCGGCGACCAATTGCCGCCGACGCAGCGTCCGACTGGTTTTGCCATGCAAAGCTTCTTCATCGGTGTGGGCTCGGTGTTGGCGAGCCTTCTGCCGTGGTTGCTTGAACACGCGGGTGTGGCGAACACCGCGCCTGCCGGGCAGATTCCAGATACCGTGCGCTATGCCTTCTACGCGGGAGGTGTGGCCTTGTTGAGTGCGATCGGCTGGACCGTGCTGCGTACCCGCGAGTACCCGCCCGAGGCCTTGGCGCGCTGGGATACGGTGCCGAGCGCCGCACCGCGACCGTCGCACGATGTCGGTGTGCGTACCGTGGCCACTGTGGCCGTGGCCGCCGGTGCAGCCTTGGCCATCTGGGTGACGGCGGGCCACCTGGACAAGGCGCTCTACATTCTGGCGGGCCTGCTGGCCGCCTTTGGACTGGCGTTTCTGCTGCGTGTGCAGCTACGCACCGACAACGCCTTTACCCATATTCTCGATGACATGCGGCACATGCCGACGACGATGGCACAGCTAGCAGTCGTTCAGTTCTTTTCGTGGTTTGCCCTGTTTGCCATGTGGATCTACACCACGGCAGCGGTGACCGAGCTGCACTTTGGCAGCACCGATCCACAATCGGCGGCTTACAACGCCGGGGCCAACTGGGTGGGTGTGCTGTTTGCCGCCTACAACGGCTTTGCTGCTTTGGCCGCGATCGCGATTCCGCGCATGGTGCGGCGCTGGGGCTTGCGCGTGACCCATTTGATCAACGCCGTTCTGGGCGGCGTCGGGCTGCTGTCGATGCAGTGGATCACCGATCCGAATGGGTTGCTGCTGTCGATGCTCGGGGTTGGATTTGCCTGGGCATCGATCCTGTCCTTGCCCTACGCCATGCTGTCCGACAGCGTGCCTGCGGCCAAGATGGGCACCTACATGGGCATCTTCAATTTCTTCATCGTGATCCCGCAGTTGGTGGCAGCCAGCTTGCTCGGATTCTTGCTGAAGTCCTTGCTGGGCGGGCATCCGATCCATGCCCTGTCGATCGGCGGCATCAGCCTCATCGTGGCCGGACTGTGCGTCTTGCGCGTACGGCTTCCCAACGACGCAAACTCCTGAGGAATTGCCATGCAACACGACTATCGTCGATCGATCATTTTGAGCTGCGCACTGAGCGCACTGTTGGGCTGCACCCAGACCGTGCGTCCCGAAGCGGTGCCGGCGCCGGAGTATTACGGCACCTTGGAACCCTTTGCGCAGGAGGCGGTGTATTTCGTCCTGACCGACCGCTTCGTCAATGGCGATGCCGGCAACGATCAACGCGGGCAGGGGACCTTCGATATCCCGCTGGCGCCCTGCAACGGCGTGGCGGGCAACATCGGCTATCTGGGTGGTGACTTCAAGGGCATCGTCAAACACCTCGACTACATCCAGTCGATGGGATTCTCGGCGCTGTGGATCACGCCGATCGTGGACAACCCGGATGAGCCGTTTACTGGCGGCACGGGACCGACCTGCGGTGGCATCCTCGCCGACAAGGGCAAGACCGGTTATCACGGTTATTGGGGTGTCAATTTCTACCAGCTCGATGAGCACCTGCCGAGCGCCGATCTCGATTTTTCCGGCTTGGCCGATGCCGTGCATGCGCGTGACATGAAACTGGTGCTGGACATCGTCGGCAACCACGGCTCGCCAGCCTGGGGCATGGCGTACGACCAGCCCAAGTTCGGCAAGATCTACGACCGCGATGGCACGCTCATCGCTGATCATCAGAACCTGCCGCCGCAACAACTCGATCCTGTCCACAACCCGCTGCACCGTTTCTACAACACGCGCGGGCCGGTGGATGGCGCGACCGGTTCGATCTTCGATGGCAATCTCGCGCAACTGTCGGACTTCAATCAGAACAACCCGGCCGTGCTGGATTATCTCGTTGGCGCGTATGCGCAGTGGATCGCGCAAGGTGCCGATGCCTTCCGCATTGACACCATTCCCTGGATGCCCGATAGCTTCTGGGCCGCATTCACCGCACGCATCCGCGATGAACACCCGGATTTTTTCATGTTCGCCGAGGCCTTCGATTACGACGCCGCGCACATCGCAAGGCACACATTGAAAAGCGGTGGCGCGGTGAGCGTGCTCGATTTTCCGATGAAGCAGGCCATGGGCGAGGTGTTCGGGCATGCGCAGGCCGGCTATGAACGATTGAACTCGGCCCTGCATCTCGCCAATGGCCCTTATGCCAACCCATACGAGCTGGCCACGTTTTACGACAACCACGACATGGCGCGCCTCGATGCCAGCGATGAGGGTTTCATCGACGCCCACAACTGGCTCTTCACCGCGCGCGGCATTCCGGTGGTGTATTACGGCTCGGAGATGGGTTTCATGCGCGGTCGTGCCGAACACGCCGGCAATCGCAATTACTTTGGCGTGGAAGGTATCGAGGCGGCCCGCGCCAGCCCGATCCGCAAGGCGTTGGCGCGTATCGCCACGGTGCGTGCGGCAACGCCAGCCTTGCAACGTGGGGTGCAGTTGAACATCGAATTGAAGGCGCAGCGCGCGGCCTTTTTTCGCGTGCTGCAACACGACGGCGTGCAGCAGATTGCGCTGGTCCTGCTCAACAAGGGCGATGCCCCCGAACACTTCGCCATCGACACCCTGATGCAAGCAGGCCTTTGGCGTTCGGCACTGGATGGTGCAAGCCGGCGAGTAGGCGAGGGCGGCACACTTTCGGCCGATGTGGCCGCGCACGATGTGCAGGTGTGGGTGCTGGATGCGGCCGTGACCGAACCAGCCCTGGCGGCGGCACTGGAGGCGGCGATGAAGGGCGCGCACGCGGCCGAATGACGATGGCGGCAGGCGCAGTGCTCAGGCTTGGCTGGAGGCCCGCACTTCCAGCGTCGGCATCAGCATCGGGTTCGTGGTCGGTTCCTCGCGCACCAGATGCAACAGCGTCTCCACCAACAACTCACCCGCGCGGGCCGTGTCCTGTACCACGGTGCTCAGGGGCGGATTGGCAAAACGCGCCATCGGCGTGCCATCGAAACCGATCACGGCCACGTCCTCGGGGATGCGAACACCGGCGTCGTGCAGAGCCTGCATCGCACCAATCGCGATCAGGTCGCTGGCGGCAAACACGGCGTCGAATGCAAGCCCACGTGCCTGCAAGGTCTTGATGGCCTCGTAACCGTCCTGCTCGTTGCTGTCGGCATCGACCTGCAAGGCCGGTGCGAGGCTGAGACCGGCCGCACGCAGCGCATCGTCACAGCCCTGGAAGCGCGCCTGGAACTCGGGGAAGCGGTTGGATGCGTCGCCCAGGAAGGCAATCCGACGACGCCCTTGTTCGAGCAGATGTTGGCCGACGAGCTGGCCGCCGGCGTGGTTGTCGCAGCCGATGGCGATGCCGGTCTGATCGTCCAGCACCGCCCCCCAACGCACGAAATGCGTGCCTTGGGCGAGCAGTTGTTCCAGCTTTCCGGCGTAGGCGCGGTAGTCGCCATAGCCCAAGAGGATCAAGCCATCGGCCTTCATGCTGTCCTCGTAATCGCCGTGCCAGTCATCGGACAGTTGTTGAAAGGACACCAGAAGGTCATGCCGATTGCGAGCGCAGGCGCGGGTGATGGACCCGAGCATGGACAGAAAGAATGGGTTGATGCGTGAGTCGTCCGTGGTGGGATCTTCGAACAACAACAACGCCAGTGTGCCGGCACGCTGGGTACGCAGGCTGGAGGCGTGGCGATCGACCTTGTAGTTGAGTTCCTTGACCGCTTCTTCGACCCGCTTGCGCGTCGCGGCGTTGACCAAGGGACTTCCGGCCAGAACCCGCGACACCGTTGCCTGCGACACACCGGCGCGATGGGCGATGTCGATCGAGGTGATGCGCGATTTCTTGCGGTTGATCGGCGCTTGCATGCGGCGAGTGTAACAAGTGTCGGGCTTCATCCCGATCACGACGATCGGGTCACGACGATTTCGTAGGTCGGGCTGCAGCCCGACGGACCCTCGCGAGGAAATGAAGCTGATTCTCACTCCTCGCAAATGTGTCGTTCGGGCGTTCTTGGGTAGATGAAGCTTGCTGCCGATTGCGAATGAGTTGATAGGTTCGTGTCATGATGTTTCCACGCCAAGGCCCATGCGGCCCTTGGAAGGGCGTGCAAGCCCGAGGCTCGCGCGTCGGCCTTGAACCAGCTCACATAAAATGCTGGCAATAGGCCCGCAATTGTGTCAAAGAGTGTCGTATGCTTTAAGCGGAGTGCCAATCCGACCGCCATGATTCCCCAGAACAACGACCTCTCGCCTGCCGAACTCGACGAGCTGCTCAGCGCGGTTTTGCCCGATATTCCGGGTCATCGCGTGTTGCGCTTGTTGGGTCGCGGCGGCATGTCCTACGTTTACCTTGGAATCCAGGAATCGCTCGACCGTCAGGTCGCGATCAAGGTGATTTCGCCCTTGGCTCTGCAGGACGACATCACCCTGCAACGCTTCGAGCGCGAGGCACGCACCATTGCCAAACTGCAGCACCCAGGCATCGTCGGTATCCATACGGTGGGACGGGCGGACATGGGCCTGCTGTTCTACGCCATGCCGTATCTGTCGCGTGGCGATCTGAGCAAGCGTGATCTGCGTGACGACGAAGTTCAGATCATCGGCGTCTTGCGTGCGCTCTTGGCGGCGCTCGATTACGCGCACTCACAAGGCATCGTGCACCGCGACGTGAAACCGGCCAACGTGCTGTTCGATCACGACGACCGTCCCTTGCTGACGGATTTCGGTATTGCCATCAGCAAGCGAGATCGTTCGCGCATGACCGGTGCTGGCAATGCCATGGGCAGTTGGGCCTACATGGCGCCCGAACAGGCACGCGGTGAACGCGTCGATGGGCGCGCTGATGTGTATAGCGTGGGCGTGCTCACCTACGAAATGTTGACGGGAACCCTGCCGTTCCACGATGAGGATTCGATGGCGCTGGCGCTGATGCACGCGCTCGATCCGGTGCCGCAACTCCCACCCGGCAAGGCCCATTGGCAGGCTTTGATCGATCGCGCCATGGCGAAACAGCCGGACGGACGTTACGCCAGTGCACGTGACATGCTGACCGCGCTGGATCGCATCGCCCTGGCGCCGCGTGCCACGCCAACGCCTGCCGTCGCCGCGCCCGTGGCGGCCACGTCGAACAAGTCCAATGCATACGCCGAGCCGCGATCGAACCGGGTATCGACGCGACCACCGACCCGGCCACTTGCTCGATGGTCCTTGGCGCTGGGTGTGCTGGCCTTGGCCGTGACCGCCCTGTTTGCTTTGCTTTGGCCCGAGTCTTCCGAGGTGGCGCCGCCACGATCAGGCCAGCCGAACGCACCAATGGCTGCGGTTCCCGCACCTGAACCGCAGGCGGCGACGGTCGCGCTTGCGTCGACTTTGTCCGAAGTGCGCCCAGGGTCTGATGCCGATCAGGCCATGCCGGACGAGGCCGCAGGCGCTGCCGGCGATGAGACCGTTTCAGCGTCCGTGGAACCTGGTTTGGCGGAAGTTGATTCCAGCACCGTTGACGACAGCGTCACCGAAGGCGACACCGACGCAGGCTTCACTGTTCCGGCCCTGCTACCACCTGGTGATGCCTTGCTGTTGACGGCGGGCGAACAGATCCGTCGGCGCCGTTTGACCCAGCCCCGTGGTGGCAATGCGCTCGATTCCCTGCTCGAAGCCAAGAAGCTCCTTGGCAAGGACGCACGTCTGACCCGATTGGGCGAGCGCTGGTTGGCTGCGATGCAACCCTATGTCGCCAAGAGCATGGCGCAAGGCGACGATGCGGCAGCCCGGCGCATGCTGGATTCAGCCAGCGAGCTTGATCAGGGTTTGAACCTCGGCAAGACCGAGGCTTGGCGTGCACTTCAGGACGATGTGGCCTCGGTCGTGCGTGAACAACTGCGACAGGCCTTGGCGCGCAAGAACATCGATGCGCTTCATGCTGCAAAACAACGTGCTGCGCACCTGGGCATCGCGGGTAGCGTGCTTGAACCCGAATTTTCGACGCCCATCATCACCGTGCGCGTCGGCGAGAGTCTGAAACGTGGCAGCACCTCAATGGTGCTGGCGCGCCAGCCACAGGCAGATCGACCTGGTCTGGCGGTTTTGCCTTCGGTGGTGACCCAAGGTGATTACGCCAGGTTTGTGCAGGCGACGGGCCGCGGCGTGAGCAACTGCCTGAAGCGCGGCGCGATGGTGTCTTTCCGCGATCGCAGTTGGAGCGATCCTGGCTTTGCCCAGAACGCGGAGCACCCGGTGGTGTGCGTCAGCCTGGTGGATGCGCAGTCTTACGTGAACTGGCTCAGTCGACGTGACGGCGTGACTTACCGACTCCCCACGGCTGCCGAATGGCGCAGCGTGACGGGTGTGTCGGCCGATGCCGCCTGCGGCGTGGCCGGCGTGCGTTGCCTTCCCAATGGCACCGTCAAGGCCACGGCGGGCGCGGTTCGTGTCAATGGCGTCAGCAGCGCCTTGGGCAATGTGCGCGAATGGACCGCTGGATGCAATGGCTGCAGCACGCATGCGTCCATCGGTCTGGGCTGGCGGGATGGTGCGTCCGGCAAGCGCAAGGATGGTCCACTCAAGGCCGATAGCGGCTACGACGACGTTGGGTTTCGCGTCGTGCGCGAAGTGGCGCTCAAGGAAGTCGAACGTCGTTGATGGCGGCTGTGGCAGACGCTTCGCGGCGTCGTCGGGGCTTGAATGTCGAGTTCATCCAGTCATGACCGTGATCCTGCTACTAGCTTGACCTTCCACGATGCGATAATTGCCGCCTGATTTTCTGGAGTGGCCGCATGACTCGCACCGACACACGCCGTGATCCTTCCCGCAGCATCCGTGCCCCGCGTGGCACCGAATTGAGTTGCAAGAACTGGCTGATCGAAGCGGCCTACCGCATGATCCAGCACAACCTCGATCCGGAGGTGGCCGAGAATCCGGCCGAACTGGTGGTGTACGGCGGCATTGGCCGCGCGGCACGCGACTGGCCCTGCTTTGATGCGATCTTGAAATCACTGCGGGAATTGAATCCGGACGAAACCTTGCTGGTGCAATCGGGCAAGCCGGTCGGCGTGTTCAAAACGCATGCTGATGCGCCGCGTGTCTTGATCGCCAACTCCAACCTCGTGCCGCATTGGGCAACGTGGGAGCACTTCAGCGAGCTCGACCGCAAGGGTCTGATGATGTACGGCCAGATGACGGCCGGCTCGTGGATCTACATCGGCTCGCAAGGCATCGTGCAGGGCACCTATGAAACCTTCGTCGAGATGGGGCGACAGAGTTACCGCGGCGATCTTCGCGGCAAGTGGATCCTGACCGCCGGCCTCGGCGGCATGGGCGGTGCGCAGCCGCTGGCCGCTTCGCTGGCCGGGGCGTGTTCACTCAACATCGAATGCCGCCAGACGAGCATCGATTTCCGCCTCAAGACGCGCTATGTGGACGAGCAGGCCGCCGATCTCGACGACGCACTGGCGCGGATTGCCAAGTACACCGCCGCCGGAGAAGCCAAGTCGATTGCCTTGCTCGGCAATGCTGCGGAAATCCTGCCCGAGTTGGTGCGTCGCGGCGTGAAGCCCGATGCGGTCACCGACCAAACCTCGGCGCACGATCCGGTGCACGGCTATCTGCCGATTGGCTGGACGGTGGACCAGTGGTTGGCCGAACAGAAAACCCATCCCGAGCGCGTGCGCGATGCCGCCAAGGCATCGATGCGCCAGCACGTCGAAGCCATGCTGGCCTTCCATGCGCAAGGCATTCCCACCTTCGACTACGGCAACAACATCCGCCAAATGGCGCAGGATGTGGGCTGCGCCCATGCGTTTGACTTCCCCGGTTTCGTACCGGCCTATATTCGTCCACTGTTCTGCCGAGGCATCGGGCCCTTCCGTTGGGTGGCACTGTCCGGCGATCCCGAAGACATCCGCAAGACCGATGCCAAGGTCAAGGAACTGATCCCGGACGATGCCCACCTGCATCGCTGGCTCGACATGGCGGCCGAGCGCATCAGTTTCCAAGGTCTGCCTTCTCGCATTTGCTGGGTGGGCCTCGGGTTGCGCGACAAACTTGGCCTGGCGTTCAACGAAATGGTGCGAAACGGTGAGTTGAAAGCTCCGATTGCCATCGGCCGCGATCATCTGGATTCAGGTTCGGTGGCTTCACCCAACCGCGAAACCGAGGCCATGCAGGATGGTTCGGATGCGGTGTCCGACTGGCCGATTCTCAATGCGCTGCTCAACACCGCATCGGGCGCGACGTGGGTCAGTCTCCACCATGGCGGCGGCGTGGGCATGGGCTATTCGCAGCACGCGGGCGTGGTGATCGTGTGCGATGGCACGGCCGAGGCCGATGCGCGTTTGGCGCGGGTGTTGTGGAATGATCCCGGCACAGGCGTGATGCGGCATGCCGATGCGGGCTACGAGATCGCGCAGCACTGTGCGAAAGAGAAAGGTCTGAACTTGCCGATGCTGTGAGTGGAGGCATCGAGGCGCGCCATGAGCATGATTCCGTTGCGGTCGTTTTCAGTGATGTCCATGCTGGCCGTCGGTGTGTTCGGGGCATGGCCGGCGGCTGCGGTCGAGGTCGATGCCGTTTTGCTGGCCAAGACGGCCCCGGACAAGACCCAGTCGGTGCTGTTGGTGCTGCCCGAGCAAGGCACGCCAGCACTCGCGCCCTTGCGCCACGATGCTGATTATCTGGAGCGCCGTCGTGCACTCGTCGATGCCCTGCGTGCGCGGGCCGATGTCACGCAGTCCTCGCTGCGCGCGTGGCTGGATCGACAGGGCATCGTCCACCGCGACTACTGGATCGCGAACCTGATCGAGGCGCGTTTGACGTCGCGACAGTTGCAAACCCTGATGCGCCGCAAGGACTTGTCGCGCATCGCATCCAACGCCGCCTTGCCGCAGACTTTGCCCGTGCAAGAGGCCAACCCCAAGGCCGTCAACGCGCGGCCTTGGGGCATCGACAAGATCAATGCGCCCCAGGCTTGGGCGGCGGGCGTGAGCGGGCAGGGCATCGTCGTGGCCGGTGCCGATACCGGCTACCAATGGGATCACCCGGCATTGAAGCCGCAGTACCGTGGCTGGAATGGCAGCAGCGCCAGCCATGCCTACAACTGGCACGATGCCATCCACGATGGCAGCAACGTGTGCGGTATCAACTCACCCTTCCCGTGCGATGACCACGGCCACGGCACCCACACCATGGGCACCATGGTCGGAACCGTGCCGGCTGGTGATGTCATCGGCGTGGCACCGCAGGCGCGCTGGATCGCCTGTCGCAACATGGGTGGCGGCTGGGGCACGCCTGCGCGCTATATCGAATGCATGCAATGGTTCATGGCGCCCACCGACAGCGCCGATCAGAACCCGGATCCGGCCAAGGCACCGGATGTCATCAACAACTCCTGGGGTTGCGTGCCCGAAGAGGGCTGCACGACCGGCGAAGAACTGCGCGCGGCGGTGAACAACGTGATCGCCGGCGGCATCCTGTTCGTGGTTTCGGCGGGCAATTCCGGTTCAAGCTGCAGCACCATCCTCGATTCACCGGCGACCTATGCCGACAGCTTCACCGTCGCGGCCAGCAACAGCTCTGATGCGCTGGCCGGCTTCTCCAGTCGTGGTCCGGTACCGGGGGCCAGTGGCGTTGAACTGGATATCACGGCGCCGGGCGTTTCGGTGTATTCCAGCACGCGCAACAACGGCTACGGCAATTCGAGCGGTACCAGCATGGCTGGCCCGCATGTGGCGGGCGTGGCGGCATTGGTGATGTCGGCCGATCCGCGCCTGCGGGGTCATCCTGATGCCGTGGCGGCCATCCTGCGCGCCTCGGCACAGCGCAGCGGCATCACCGATCCAGGCAACGCCGGTTGTGGCGGATTGACCATGACCAACTGGCCCAACTGGCAGGCGGGCTTTGGCCGCGTGGATGCGTGGGCTGCCGTGCAAAGCGCGCAGCAAGGCCTGTTTGCGGATGGATTCGAAACCTTGCCCTGAGTGGAAGAACGTGCGATGAGCCCCAAGCGCCTGACCATCACCCGCCCTGACGACTGGCACCTGCACCTGCGCGATGGTGCGATGCTGGCGGCCGTGCTGCCCGATACCGCACGGCGTTTTGCGCGCGCCATCGTGATGCCGAATCTGAAGCCGCCGGTGGCGACGGTGGCGCAGGCGCATGCGTATCGGGATCGCATTTTGGCGGCTTTGCCGCAGGGTGCGCGGTTCACGCCGTTGATGACGCTGTATCTCACCGAAGCCTCCACGGCCGCCGACATCATCGAGGCGGCGAACAGTGGTTTTGTGCATGCGGTGAAGTATTACCCGGCCGGTGCCACCACCAATGCCGCGCAGGGCGTGACCGAGCTTCGGCGCGTGTTCCCGGTGTTGGAGGAAATGCAGAAGCAGGGTTTGCCACTTCTGATGCATGGCGAAGTCACCGATCCGGATGTGGACATATTCGACCGCGAACCGGTGTTCGTGGAGCGCGAACTGAGCCAGTTGCGGCGGTCATTTCCCGAGCTTCGCATGGTGCTCGAACACATCACGACCGCCGAAGCGGCAGCGTTCGTGCGCGAGTCGCCTGCGCATGTGGGCGCCACTATCACCCCGCAGCATCTCTTGCTCAATCGCAATGCGATCTTCATGGGTGGTTTGCGGCCACACGCCTACTGTTTGCCCGTGCTCAAGCGTGAGCGCCATCGTCAGGCGCTGGTGCAGGCAGCGACCCGTGGCGATCCGCATTTTTTCTTGGGTACCGACAGTGCGCCGCATCCCAAGCATGCCAAGGAAAGCGCTTGCGGTTGCGCTGGCATCTATTCCGCGCACGCAGCGATCGAACTGTATGCCGAAGCCTTCGAAGCCGCCGGTGCACTCGACAAACTGGAAGCCTTCGCCAGCTTCCACGGCGCGGACTTTTATGGCCTGCCACGCAATACCGAGACCATTACCTTGCTGCGTGAACCGTGGCAGGTGCCTGACGAGGTGGATTTCGGTGGCGTGCCCGGCGTGCCGATGCGGGCGGGTGAAACCGTGGCGTGGCGTCTGGCGTGACCTGAGGCCAACTCATGCCTGTGCCGGACTGCGCCACCAGAGCACACCGTAGACCAGTAACGACAAGGCGACATACGCCCATTCGATCTTCGCCCGTCGCTCAGGCTTGTCGCGCGAGTGGGTGATGTCGAGCACGAATTGACGCAGCAGGAAGGTGTAAAGCACGTAATAGGCGACCGGCACGAGGTGCACCTCCCAGGAATAGTCGGCTGCCGACTTGCCAAAACGTGCGAGGAACCAGTCCAGTTGCGCGTAGATTCCGAACAGCCCCAGCGCGGCGTTGATGAACATCCAGCGGATGGCATCGCGCCCGAAGATCGTCACGTAGAAAGTGAGATACACGAAGATCGCGATACCACCGTGCAGGTACAGGAACTTCAGGTCGAGCGGTTCCTTGAAATAAGCCATGAAGAAACCGAAGCCGCCGAATGCCGCCATGTGGACGGCAAAGAACGGATACACGACCGGCATCATCGCGCGCATTTTCTGCGCGGTATCGAAATCCTGGCGGGTGAGCTTGCCGTTCACGCCCTATCGCCCGCCACCACCACCGCCACCACCGCCGCCACCCGAAAATCCGCCACCACCACCGCCGGATGAACTGCCCGGCGGGGTTGAGGCCGAGGCGATCTGCGAGTTCAGGCTGGAACTCACCGCATTGGTGAGATTGGACAGGCTGCTGAAGCTGCCGCCGTGGTACCAAGAGATCGCCGCCGTGGTAGCGGCTGCGGCAGCGACCCCGACGGCGAGCGTGAACTTGTCGGTCCAGGCATCTTCCACCTCCAGTGCCACGGCGTAGGGCAATAGCTTCTGATAGCGCTCGGCATCCAGTTGTGGCGGTGCATCCGGGCCACTCAAGCGGGCGAGGTCGTCGCGTTCGGCCACGCTCAGATAGAGCTTCAAACCGGCGATTTCATCGAGCAGCGTGCGGCCTTCTGGTGTGGGTGCGCGCACAAGGAAACTGAAGATCAACAGGGCGAACACCATGAGGATCCCCAGCACAATCAGGGCGAGCAAACCATGGCCACCGCTTAAGAATGCCGCTGCCGCCATGCTCGCCGCGCCGATCAGGAAGGCCTTGCCGACACTGCCGCCATGGCGCTTGAACATCCGGTCGGCGTACGCCGTTTCCAGTTCCTGGGTTTGGTCCTTGATGGCCATCTGCAAGAGGCTGTGATTCTTGTTGTCGAGCTTGAGTTCGTCGCCTTCTTTGAAAAAGCCGTCGAGCAATTGTATCTGGGAGGCGGACAAACCATCACGGTGGCCGGCGACACGGCGCAGAATCCATGAGTCCTTGAGAAAACCCTTGTCACGTTCGATCTGGACATTGCCGTTCACGGCCAGAGAGAGCAGGTCGGCCGTCACACAGCGGGTATCGGCGCCCATGCGCCGGATGAAACGCAAGGCGGCTGGCGAGTAATCCGACGGTGGCTCATAGCGCGCGATCACGACGCCGGCCGCCGGGTCGCGGCCCACTTCGCGCCAACGCCGCACCATGTAGGTGATGAACACCACGAAGCCCAGCAAGGCGATCAAGACGCCGCGGTTGTCCTTGAGCAGCCAGAATGCGCGCGTGAGGGCAGACGGTTCGGCAATGAGGCCCTTGGGAAAACTCAGCACGATGGTCATGCCCTCGTAGGGCATCAAGGCTTCGGTCAGTTGCCAATGTGCCTGTCCAGGTGCGGGAATGCTGGCCGCGAGGTCTTGGGCCTTGGAGCCTTGGATGCCGGTGTAGCCTTCGGCCTTCAAGTCAGCGACCGGCACCGGCTGCGGCAACGTCACATCGACGCTGGCCGATTCGATCGGAAACACCCAGCCGGTGCCGATGGCGTTCCAGTACAACTCATCGTGGTCCTTGAAGAAGCCGAGTTGTCGGGTGGTGCGATAGCGCAGGGTGAAGGTGAACTCGGCCGGTGTCGGTAGAAAATCATCATTGCCGGTATTGAGGCGCACGCCGTTGGCGATGTTTTCGGTGAACCACGGCTCGGGCTTGGCGTCGCGCAGTACGTCCTTGACCTGGAAGTCCACCACGACGCGATTGCCGTAGCGATCCTTGTAACGGGTGGGGAAGTCACGGTAGATACCGCGCCGGATTTGATGGCCTTCGGCACGCACCCGGATGCGTTCTTCCACGTCCATGCTGCCATCGGCCTGAACCGCGATGCTGCTGTCGTAGGCGAGGATGCGTTCCTGGGCGTGTGCGGGCAACAGGTAACACAGGCAGATGAAGAGTGCGGCGAACAGACGGGTCATGGTGCCAACTCCACCTTGGGTGCTTCCCGACTCGACGCTTCGGCCTGAAAAAACTCGGACTCGCTGAAACCGAAGCTGCGTGCGATGAGCAGGCCGGGAACACGTTGGATCGCATCGTTGTTGTCGCGCACCGCGCCGTTGTAGAAGCGGCGTGCGAATTGCAGGTGATCTTCCACCGTCACCAGTGCGGCCGAAAGCTGGGCGAAGTTCTCGTTGGCCTTGAGTTCGGGGTACGACTCCTTCAGCGCTACTAGACGCGCCAGTGCCTGTTCGAGCGCGGTTTCGGCAATGCCCTGACTGGCGGCGCCGGTGCTGCGTTGCGCCTTGGCGCGCAGCGCCGTGACGGCTTCCAGCGTGGCTTTTTCATGTGCGGCGTAGGCTTTCACGACGGTGACCAACTGCGGGATCAAGTCGTGTCGGCGTTGCAGCTGCACGTCGATGTCGGCCCAAGCGGTGCGCACCTGATTGCGCAGGCGCACCAGATGGTTGAAGGCAAAGATCACCCAGGCCATCAGCGCGGTGATCAACACTCCTGCAAGCGGCGCCATGCGTGTACCTCGTTTGGCTTCGACGTGATTGGGTCGACACTGAGAAGGCGAAGGTACGCCGAATGTGACCGCAATGTCACGGAGGGTTCGTGTGGTCGGACTGGCCGATATGTTGCCTGGATCTACCCGAATCAGAGGTTCAAAGCGAGACAAGAATTTCGCCGGCGGCATCCAGCACAAAACGCGCCCGCGCCGAGCCGTGATAGAAGCTGGCGCGGAACCGCCCTGCATCTTCGTCGGTGCCGCGCTCGCACAGCACGGCGATCTTGCCGTCGGCCATCAGGCGGCGGAACTCCTCCACGGACAAATCGAGTTTTCCGGCCACGAGCGTGCCGTCGATGTCGATCGTGGGGGTGTCCATGTGCGGCTCCTTGCTGTCCATGGTGCCGATCGTGCAAGCGGCGAAGGCGCGGCGCGCTGATCTGGATCAGGTGCGGCGCAGTCGTTGCGCCACCGATCAGGCCGAGGCGAGCTGTGCTTCGAACAGCAAGCCGGCGATTTGGGCGCCGATGACCATATCTTCGACCCGGCCGAAATGCTGATGCCGCAAGGCACCCTTGGCATCGATCAGGCACAGGGTCGGCGTGCCCCGCATGCCATACGCGCGCATCGTCTGCGGGATGGGATCGTCGATGCCGGCGCGATCCACGCCCACGGGGAAGTCGATGCGGTACTCGTGCAGGAAGGCTTCGAGCGCAACGGGCATCATCGCGGCGTGGTGCTCGAACACGGTGTGAAGGCCCAATACCGCCACGTCATCGGGTGAAAAAGTCGTGGCGATGCGTTGGGCTTGTGGCAAGCCATGCGAAACGCAGCCAGGGCACAGCATCTGGAAGGCCTCGATCACCACGACCTTGCCGCGCAGGGAATCCAACGTGATCGCGGCGTCTGTATTGAACCATTGATCGACTTGAAGCGGTGGTGCTGCGATGGGCGTGGACATGCGGGTGGCGCCCCGGTTCAGGCGGCTTGCACCGGGATTTCGTTGCTGGTGCGGGTGACGCGGTTGTCCGCATCCACGTACACCAGGGTCGGCTTGTGGCGCGACATGGCGGCTTCATCGATGCCGGCATAGGCACAGATGATGAGGAGATCACCCACGCTGGCGCGGTGCGCGGCCGCACCGTTGACCGAGATGATGCCGCTGCCGTTTTCGGCGCGGATGGCGTAGGTGACGAAGCGCTGGCCATTGTTGACGTTGTAGAGGTGGATCTGCTCGTACTCGCGGATGCCGCTGCGATCCAGCAATTCCCCGTCGATGGCGCACGAACCTTCGTAGTGCAGTTCGGCATGGGTGACGCTGGCGCGATGGATCTTGGCCTTGAGGACGTTCAATTGCACGGTGGACTCCGGCGTTTCAGAGGTGAAAGGAGCCAGTTTAGAAACGATGCTGCACTGCCGCAACTGGCGTTCATGGGCGCGTCCTGGCGCGTGCGTGCTTATCGTGAGTCGATCAGGGGGGCATCAGGTACCGTCCGCCGATTTCGGCCGAGCGCAGGAGCCAGCTGGGGGCGACGTGGATCAGCCACAGACCAAGCAGGGCGTGGCTGGTGGCCAACGGCAACAGGGCGCGATCGCGCAGGCCCAGCCAGGCCCAAACACTGCCACCGAGGAAGGTGCAGGTCATCAGTGCAAAATTCGGGGCATGCAGCAAGGCAAACACCAGCCCGCCGAGCAGGGCGGCCGTGTGGGGGCTTGCAGCGAGCTGGCGTGCGCGCGGCATGATCGCGGCGATCAACAGCCATTGCTGCACGATGGCCCAGACCGGGTAACGCATCAACGACAAGGCATCGCGATCAATCGGCGGTGATGAAAGCCAGAGGAGGGGCGCTGTCACCGTCATGGCGATCAGGCTGAAGCCCACGGCGCGCCGCCAGGCGCGCGCGTCGCCGACGATGTACCAAGGTGGCGACGGTGGCCGGGGCGAGGCGAGCAAGGCCACGATGCACAGTGCAAACAGCGCGATGATGGCGAGCGGCGTGTAGCGTGCCGGCCAGCCGGCGAGCAACAGGATCACGATGCAACCGATCGGCACGCACAGATCCCGCAGCGCTTGAGTTGGCGTGTGCTCGCCAAGCCCGCGTGCGCGTCGTCGCAGTGCATGGACGATCCATCCGATGAGTACCAGCGCCATCACCCACGGCATGCCGGCGCCGTGTCCGGTCACATGGGTTGCCAGCCATCGCGCCACCGTGCCCAAGCGGCCGCCTGCGACGAGGGCTGACACCGGATCGGACTGGCGCGTGGCGTCGCGCAAGGCCAATGCGTGCTCGGGGGTTGCCTGGAAGGCGGTTTCGGCCACGGGCAACACGCAGGCGCCGACTGTTTCGCAGCGGCTGTTGCGCAGGGACAGGCTGCGAAGCTGGATGGCTGTACCCGGTGCCGCCTCAAAACGCAGCAAAAGGTTCTTGGCCTGGGTTCGCGCCAATCCGGCCACGCGCAATGGCGGTGGGCGCTCGTTTGCTGCCAGTGCGCCGGTCACCCAGGTTCGAAGTGGATGCACGCTCAGCAGTGACAGCGTAAGCGGGGCCGTACTGCACACATCGATCACCACCTGATCGATCACCGCCATGGGGATGATGTCATCGTTCAGAGCAAGCGACAGGCTGACCACGCCATCCTTGTCACCCTGAAGTTGCAGGCCATCGCTGGAAAACCGACGGTTCTCCAGTCCGTGACTCCCGGACGGGACGATGCTGCGCGGTTGGGCGAAATCCCAGTGCCAGAGTGCCGTGCCACTGGCCCAGGTCGCACTGCGTCGTTGTGCTTCCTGGGCCATCCAGGTCGCCACCGTGAGCTGGCCGAGAAGCCAGAAGCCGGCGACCGCCAACAGCGCCGCCAGCGCATATCGCGGCCAGCTCAGGCGCATGTCAGGTCGCGTCGCCCGTCAACAGGCTGACCTTGGCTGCGCAGATGAAATCGTTGTCCGACAGCCCGCCGACATCGTGGCTGCTGTAACGCACCACGCAACGGTCATAGTGCACGCCCAAGTCGGGGTGGTGATCCTCGCGGTGGGCGATGAAGGCCATCGCGTTGACGAAGGCCAGGGTGCGGTAGTAGTCGGGGAATCGAAACGTGCGAGCGATGGCCGCGCCGTTCTCCACCAGTTCCCAACCGGGCAGCAATGCGAGCAAGGCACGCGCGGCATCGGGTGCGAAGGCCTCGGTACCACGGTTCAGAGGGCGGCAGGATCGGGCGGCAAGCGCGGCGAGAGTGGTCATGGCAGGCTCCGTGTGGATCGGCAAAGTATACGCGGCGATACAATGGCGACCCTTCCACGTCGCGTTACCCCATGATCGAAGTCACCCTCAGTGCGCAAACCTACTTTCGCCGATTGCTGGTCGAGCAGGGCGATGAGGCCATCGGCGTCCTGTTGCGCGCCGTCGAGGGTGGCACGCCGTCGGGCGAAGTACGGCTGGAGTTCTGCGAGGCCAGCGACCTTGCTGGTGACGAACACCGCCTCGATTACCCCGGCGTGCGCGTGTACGTGGAACGCAGCAGCCTTCCACATTTCGCAGGCGCCAGCATCGACTACACAGCCTCAGCCACCGGCGGCCAACTCAACATCCGCGCGCCACGCATCAAGGGCGAGGTGCCCAGCAGCGACGCTGCAATGGTGGAGCAGGTTCGGTTCGTGCTCGATTCCATGGTCAATCCGCAATTGGCCATGCACGGCGGCAAGGCGAAGCTGGAACACGTGACCGAAGAGGGCGTGGTGCTGTTGCGGTTCGGCGGTGGCTGCCACGGCTGTGGCATGGTGGAAATGACCATGCGCAACGGCGTGGAAAAGACCCTGATGGCCAAGGTGCCGGGGATCACGGGCGTGCGCGATGTCACCGACCACTCCACCGGTAAAAAACCCTATTACGCACCGACTTGAGGACACCATGGATCCTTTCATGCAAGCCGCCATCGATGAAGCCCAACTGGGTTGGAACGAGGGCGGTATCCCGATCGGTTCGGTGATCGTCCATCGTGGACAGATCATCGGACGTGGCCACAACCGCCGCGTGCAGAACGGCAGCCCGATTTTGCACGGGGAAATGGATGCCTTTGAAAATGCCGGCCGCCAGCCCGCATCGGTGTACCGCCAATGCACGCTCTACACCACGCTGTCGCCCTGCTCGATGTGCTCGGGCGCGATCCTGCTCTACGCCATCCCGCGCGTGGTGATCGGCGAGAACCGCAGCTTCATGGGCGAGGAAGCCCTGTTGCGCAGTCGCGGCGTTGAAGTGACCGTGCTCGATGATCCGCGCTGCATCGAACTGATGGCGCGCATGATGCGCGACAAGCCCGAGCTTTGGAACGAGGACATTGGTCGTTGATGGGCCGGTGTCGTGATCTGATCGTGAACAAATCGTCAGGTGCGTTTCAAGCATGACGTGCGGAACAACGTAAAAGTCGGGTGGTAGGGACAATTCCTGGCGGTGCATCGGGATGGGTCGAGAACGGGGCCCCACTGTGCAACTCGGGGTTGCTGGCCGTAAGATCGGCGCCGCTGAGATGAACTTGTCAGCAAGCTACCCAATCAATTTTCGAGAAAAGCGATTTCCAATTTCGATTTGAACCTGCCTTAGCCAACCCTGCGGCCGATGCCGTTGGTCGCGGGCGCATCCACTCCTTGGGGAATGTCACGATGAAAACCTTGTTCCATGCTGTGATGGTTTCAATCCTGCTTGCGGTACCGAAACTGGCGTTGGCTGCGCAAATTCCGGTCCACAACACGGGTGTCGATGCATCCGATGTACTGGTGACTTATGGTGCACAGGCAGCGTTCTGGACGCTCTCCGCCAAGCCGGTCGGCGCCGTTCCGGCGATCGGCAGTCTTCCCTACCGCTATCACGTTGGATCGTACTTCCCCGATACCGCGTCAGCCGCCTGGGTCTCACCAGAAGCGAGTGGTGGTGCAGGAGTGCTGGGAATCTACACGTACGACTTGGTGATCGACCTCACGGGATTGGATCCCTCCACCGCCGTCATCAGCGGGGTCTTCGGCACCGACAATGACGGTGCCATCTGGCTGAATGGCAATCCACCTGTCGCCACCACCGGATTCGCCGGCTTCGGCGCCACCACGCCATTTACCGTCAACAGCGGGTTTGTGTCGGGCGTGAACACCCTGCATGTGCAGGTCAACAATGGCGGTGATCCCACGGCATTTTTTGTGTCCTTCACCAGTGCCACGGCGGCGCCGCTCGCAGGACCACCGGCCATGATTCCCGCAACCTCCTGGCCCGTTCTGGGCGGACTCAGCCTGTTGTTGTTGCTGACGACCTTGACAGCACTTCGGCAGCGCCGCGCATAGGGAACATCCAACGATTGATCCAGCCCTCAAATGATCCGAACCTGACGCAGCTGCCGAGCTTGCTCGGCAGTCAATGGAGCAAGCTCCATTGCTACACAGCAAGGGCCGAATCTATAAGGAACGTCTGGACAAGCTCGTCATGCCTGCCTTCGCGGGAGCAACGCGCAGCTGTCGACGTGTTCAGAAGGACGCGGCGCTCCGGGTTGCGTGCCGGGCCAGCGCTCGAGCTTGCGCGAATCACCGCAGGGCAGTGGCCCCCGTTACCACGGTTTGTCGTTACGGCAGGTGTGTGAACCTACCGACCCTGGACGAACTAACCCGGTATCTGGAGACTCGAATGCGCGCCCGCCTCACGCTCGTTGTTGTCATTGGACTCGGCCTTCTGGGTATCGATCCCGCCCATGCCCAGTATTCGATCAGTTGGCATACGATTGCTGGTGGCGGTGGTATGTCCATTGGCACGTCGGATACCGGACGGTCTACAGCGTGGCCGGAACGCTTGGTCAGCACGATGCCGGCGAGTTGTCGCTGTGCTCGGAATCGGATTGTGTCGGAGCGACGTACGAATTGACCGGCGGCTTCTGGACCGGCGTGACGGGTGCCCCGACCCCCGGCGTCGGCTGTGGTGCCGACCTCGACTGCATCTTCCGCGACGGCTACGAGGCGCCGTGATGCGTCGCTCGATGCACGCCACACACGCCACATTTTGCGTTCGACGCCGGTCAGAAGTCACGCCGCTTCAAAGCGCTGGCCCCGCACCGCGCGTTTTCGCTTGATGAAGGTGAAGCCTGCCTTGGAATCCGCCATGCGCCATGTATTGCCTTGCACCATTCTTCTTGGCGTTCTGTTGGCCGTGCCTGCGGCCACCGGCGCGCAAAGCCTCGGAACTGCGTTCACCTAACAGGGCGAGCTGAAGGCCGCCGGGGAAGCGGCCCAAGGCCTGTTCGACTTCGAGGCCTGCCTGTTCGACACCCCGGTCATTCCCAACTCCATGCCCTTGCTCTGCGTCGAGCGGGCCAATCGACCGGTTGGGGGCGACGGGCAGGGGAGATTCACCCTGAGCCTGGACTTTGGCGCGGCATTTGATGGCGGCGTGCGTTATCTCGAAATTCGCGTGCGTCCTGCGGGTGTCGGCGGCACCTACACCGCGTTGTTGCCACGCCACGAGGTCCGCCCCACACCCGAAGCCTTGCGCGCCGCGAGCGAGACGAATCGGCCATGTGGAACGAGGATCTCGGGGTGATTTCCGACGCTGCATCGTGCCTGAGTCGCTGACCCGAGGCTGCATCGGGCCGCAATTCGGATTAGTCTGGTGCTGCGGCCCAATGACGCATCGGATCGGAGGATTTGACCATGAGCGTGGATGCTTCCATTCCAAAAGCCTTGTACCAGGCCAATGTCGGCTTGGCCTTGCGATTGGCGACCCTCTTGCAAGAGAACGGCGCGCAGTGGTTCGATCTGTTCGCCGCCGAAGCCAACGAACGACTGACCGAAGCGCGTGCTCAGCGTGACGCCAATCGTGAGGCGCAGGCCGAGTCCGGCCGCGTGCTTCCCTCGCCCGAACAGATGTTGCGATGGATGCATTCGCACCCGAGTCGATGGCAGGGTTTGTTGACGCAGGCGGTGGGCCACCAGTTGCGATTCATCGAGGGCGTGCAATCGGCCTTGCAGCAGTGGCAATCTGAATGTGCCGAGGCTTTTGGGAACGTCGCGCCAGGCCTTTGGGGCGCGGGCATGTCGCCGGGTTTGATGAGCATGGGCGGCGTGCGCGAGATGGCAGCGTCGATGCAGGATTTCATCGCGCGCTTCGTGCCCAGTGTGGAGGGTGTCAGCACTCAGGCGTCCAGCGCACGCGCAGCACCCACCGCGGCGGCTCCACAAAAGGCCAAAGCCCGCACATCGGCCTCCACGCCGGCTACGGCGAAATCGTCGAAGCCGGCCAAGCCGGCCAAGCCCGCCGCCAAGGTCGGCACGAAGGTGCCCGTGAAAACCAAGGAGTCGCCACGCAAACCACGTCCGACGGTGGCTGCGGTGACGCGTTCGCGTCGATCCAAGGCGCCGTGACTACAGGTCTGAACACCTGCGTGGCTCGGGCCATTCTGGTATGAGCCAGATTCCCGCCGAGGGCGTGCGTCTGGATGTGTGGCTTTGGGCCGCGCGATTCTTCAAGACGCGCGCGCTGGCCAAGGATGCCATCGAACATTCTCGGGTGAAGATCGCAGGTCAATCCTGCAAACCCTCGCGCAGTGTGCGCGTGGGTGATGTGTTGGCGATCGAGCGTTCCGGTGAGCTCTGGGAAGTGCGGGTGCTGGGCCTGAGCGACTGCCGTGGCCCCGCCACGATGGCGCAGGCCTTGTATGTCGAAGCTGACGACTCACGTTTGCGGCGCGAGGAGGCGCGTGCGCAGCGTGCGGCCGAGCGTGCCGGATTCCAGCCGCCCGCCCATCGTCCTGACAAACGCGCCAGACGCTTGCTTCAGGCACTCGGCGATCTGGATGCGATGTGAAGCACGGCGGTGCGGATCAGAAGGGTGTACTTCAAAACGGCAATTCCAGCGCCGCGCACAAGTAGTCCACCATCGGCGCCAAGGCGTGCAGGGAGTCGTCGAGGAAGGGCAACAGTGCATCCGAGCAGGCGAGGGCTTCATCGAACGCCCGCACGGCGACCCAATCCTTGCGACGCAGGTCTTCGATCAAGGGATGGGCGATGTCGAATCCGGCGGGTGCGCGTTTGAGGCTTTCGCCGGTGAAGTGGAATCGTGAGCGGAAATCCTGCGCCTGGGTGATCTGGGTCCAACTGGCCGGATTGTCCACCACGAAGTCGCGAAAGGCGCGCAGGGTCGGGCTGGACGGATGCCAGAAACCCGCACCGACGAAGCAGTTCCCCGGCTCGAAATGCAGGTAGAACGAAGGCGCTTCCATTTCGCGTCGACGCTCGTGCGCCAAGCGCACGCTGGCCCAGGTCTTGTAGGGTGCCTTGTTGTGGGAGTAGCGGGTATCGCGCTGGATGCGATACATCGATCCGCCCAGCTTGCGCGGATCGGCGCGGTAATGCGGGCTGATCGACGCCAGCACAGGCTGCAGGTTCCCGATCAAATGCAACACCGGCTCGCGCACCTCGGCCTCGTAGCGCGCTTTGTGGGCATGAAACCAGGTCCGGTTGTTGTTGGCCGCAAGCTGCGTCAGGAAGCGGAACAGTGCGGGTGAGATGTTCGACATGGGACCGATTGCGTGATCGCGGGATCGACACCATAGCGCCGCATGCAGGCGGTGCAAGCCTGCCGTCTGCGTTCGGCTCGTGGCATGATTTCTTCATGAAGACCGGTTGGCTGGCTCTGATGTGTGTGGTCGCGTTCGCCGCCGTGGCGGACGAGCCCGAGCCTGCGCGTGCGCCCGTCAGGTCGATTTCACCGTTGCCCGAGGGCGTGAGTCTGGTGGCGGTGCTGACGGATGCACGTTTGGACGAGGTCAGCGGTTTGGCCGTGTCACGTCGTCATCCGGGCATCGTGTGGGTGCACAACGACAGCCACGATGCCAACACGCTTCATGCCGTGGACGAGAACGGCCAGGTTCGCGCCAGCGTGGATCTGCCGGTGCCCAACGTCGACTGGGAGGACATCGCCAGCTACGAACGCGAAGGTCGTACGTATTTGTTGGTGGCCGATACCGGCGACAACGGCGGGATTCGCAAGGAGTTGGTGC
>DASSYF010000012.1:0-39828 GCA_035703435.1 Chiayiivirga sp.
GGCTTCCTGCTGGGCGGCACCTCGGGCCGCACCACGCTCAATGGCGAAGGCTTGCAGCACGCCGACGGCCACTCGCAGATCTTTGCCGGCGTCGTGCCCAACTGCCGCGCCTACGATCCGACCTTTGGTTACGAAGTGGTGGCCATCCTGCAGCACGGCATGAAGCAGATGCTCACCGAGCAAGTGGATGAGCACTACTACATCACCTTGCTCAACGAAAACTATCCGCACCCGGAAATGCCGGAAGGTTCGGCCGAGGGCATCATTCGTGGCATGTATCTCTTGCAGGATTCGGGGTTGGGGACTGGAGATTCGAGCAAGGGCAAGGGCAAGCCGCCGCTGCGCGTGCAACTCTTGGGTTGCGGCTCGATTCTGCGTGAAGTGATCGCCGGTGCTGAACTTTTGGAGAAGGAGTTCGGCGTCAAGGCCGATATCTGGAGTTGCCCGAGCTTCACCGAACTGCGCCGCGATGGCTTCGATGCCGAACGCTGGAACCGCATGCATCCGGAAGCCAAGGCTCCGCGCGTGCCCTACGTCACCCAACTGCTGCAGGGGCGCGAAGGCCCAACGATTGCCGCCACCGACTACGTGCGTGGCTTCGCTGACCAGATCCGCGCCTTCGTGCCGGGCCATTACACCGTGCTGGGCACCGATGGGTTCGGTCGATCCGATACCCGCGAGAACCTGCGGCGTTTCTTCGAGGTCGATCGCTACCACGTCGCCCACGCCGCAGTCGCCGCGCTGGCCGCCGAGGGCAAGCTGACCGCCAAGGACGTGGCGCGCGCCATCAAGGTATTCGGCATTGATTCCGAGCGGCCGAATCCATTGACCGTGTGATGAATTTCAGATCCCGTTTCTTGATTCACCGCGCCGCGCCGTGCGGCAACGCTGTGTATCCCTTCTCCCATCGGGAGAAGGTGCCCGAAGGACGGATGAGGGATGTTCGTTCGCGAGATCGCCCTCACCCCAGCCCTCTCCCCAAGGGAGAAGGAGTACAAGCCGTTGGGATTCAGGGCTGATCTTGTTTCGCTTTGACCATGAAGCTGTTTTCTAGGCTACGTACCGGGTTCTCGGTTTTGAAACCCGGCTCACTTGCCCTGCGAGCAGCGCGGTGCCCGTTTTGCGGTCCATCGTTGTTTGTTCGATTGAACGATAGCGAAGCGGGCGTTCGTTGCGAGGATGTGCAGGCCTTGACTTGGCCGGACGCCAGTTTTGATCTGGTAACACATTCGGAAGTCTTCGAGCATGTTCCCGACGACCGACGTGGTTTTTCGGAACTGCGCCGCGTCTTGCGGCGCGGCGGAAAAGTGGTGTTCACCGTGCCACTGTTTGATGCGGCGCAAACGGTCAAGCGTGCCGAGCTTGGGCCAAACGGGGTGGTACACCTGTTGCCGCCGGCATATCACGTCGATCCATTCAAGGGCAACGAGCCGGTATTGGTGTTCCGGGATTACGGGCGTGACATCAAGGATCGACTGGAACAGGCTGGATTCGGCGAGGTGAAGATCGAGACACCCGCGTTTTCATTGCAGTGGGTGCAATTGCGGCCCGTGATATATGCGACAGCGGTGTGAATTGAACGCGGCGCTCGCTCGCCCGTGTTAGCGTGTCAAACTTGATTGTTCGTCCCACGACTCGTACGGAGGCACCCATGAAAACGCATGCAAGAACCCATTTGCTCGCGCTCGCCGTCGCTTGTTCAATGGCGGCCTGCTCGCAATCACCCGCGCCACCTGCGCCACCCGCACCGCCGGCACCACCGCCTGCGCCTACCGCGCCGACGCCTCCACCGCCCCCGCCATCCGCTGTGCAAGTGCAGGAGGCCGCAGCCAGTCTCGCGCCAACGCAAGGGCAGACGGCGACCGGCAACATGAAACTCTGGTCGTTCGACAATGGCGTTCACATCGTCGGTACGATCACGGGTGTCAAAGCCGGTGATACGCACGCCTTCCACGTGCACGAAACCGGGGATTGCAGCGCCCCCGATGGTGCCAGCGCCGGCCCGCACTTCAATCCGGCCGGGCACGCGCATGGCCAGCCGGATCAGGGTGAACACCACTTGGGCGACATGCCCAACCAGGTGGCCGATGCCAGCGGCACCCTCAAGGTCGATGTCACGATTGCCGGAGCCACCTTGCGCGACGGCGGTCCGAACGATCTGATCGGGCGCGCCTTCATCGTGCACGCTCAACCGGATGACTACACCAGCCAGCCGTCGGGCAACGCCGGCGCACGCATCGCCTGTGGTGTGATCCAGTAACGATGTTGCGGGCGATGATCGTCTGACCACCACCTGCTGCCGTCACGCTGGACAGCTCAGACGGGCCGGCTTCTGCCAGAATCCGGCCCATGCCAAGCCCCGCCGTCCTCGTCCCACTTCTGCAGCAATCCGTCGAGCGTTTGCAGCATGCCGCGCCTGAAGCCATGGCGCGACTGCGGGCGCAGGAATCGGCATGGCAGCGGCTGGAACGCCTCCTGCTTGCCAGTGACTACGCGGCCGATCGCCTTTGCCGCATGCCGAGCCTGTTGGAATCCCTGGACGCTGGCCGTGGTGGCCTGATTCTGCCCGACGATGCACCGCAGACGTGGCCGGCGCTGCTGCGCCGCTATCGCCACGCCGAGAGCGTGCGTCTGGTCTACCGGGATGTGAACGGTATCGATGCCCTCGAAGAAACCCTTGCGGGCACCTCGCAGTTGGCCGAGCGCTGCATCGGTGGGGCACTGGATGCCGTGCGAGCCAGCATGGAACGCGATGTGGGTGTTCCGCGCGATGCACACGGCATCGCACAACGGCTGGTGGTTTTCGGATTGGGCAAGTTGGGTGGCAACGAACTCAATTTCTCATCCGATATCGACCTCGTGTTCGCCTTTGCCAACGCCGGCCAAAGTGACGGTGCGCGGGCGTTGGACAACAACGACTGGTTCCAGCGGCTGGGCCAACGCCTGATCCAGCTGCTTGCCAACATCGATGCCGAGGGCATGGTGTATCGAGTCGACATGCGTTTGCGGCCGTTCGGGCAGGCCGGACGATTGGCCTTGTCGTTCGCCGCGATGGAACAGTACTTCCAGCGTGAGGGCCGCGATTGGGAACGTTACGCCTGGATCAAAGCCCGACCCGTGGCCGGCGATCTGGCCCAGGGCCAACGCTTTCTGGAATCTCTGCGACCCTTTGTCTATCGGCGCTACCTCGATTTCGGCGCGATCGAAGGACTGCGCGAGATGAAGGCGATGATCGAAGCCGAAGTCGCCCGCAAGGAACGCGAGGCGGACTTGAAGTTGGGTCGCGGCGGCATCCGCGAGATCGAGTTCATCGTCCAGGTCCAGCAGATGATCCGCGGCGGCCGCGAACCACCTTTGCGCGTGCACGGCTTGCTTCCCGCCTTGGCGCGCTTGCGCAGCGCGGGCCATATTCCCGACGCCAGCGCCGAGCGTTTGGCATCCGCCTATCGCTTTCTGCGTCGTTTGGAAAACCGGGTGCAGATGCTGCGAGAGCAACAAACCCACGTGGTGCCCGAGGATGCGCTGGAGCGGGCACGTTTGGCATTCGGCATGGGCTTTGCCGATTGGGATGGGTTGTCGACGGCGCTGGAGCAGCACCGTCATCAGGTGGCGCGAGAATTTGCACGCGTGTTCGAAGCGCGCACGCAAGCGCCGGCGCGCGCCGCCCACGTCGATCTGGATGCCATGGCGGCGTTGTGGCAAGAGCCTCAGGCCGCCGATGCCGGCGAGCGATTGCAGCACGCTGGGTTTGCCGATGGCGCACAAGCAGCCTCGCGACTGCGGGCGTTCGCCGGCTTGAACAGTCTCTGCAACGTTTCGGCGCGTGCGCGTGCGCGATTGGATCGCGTGCTGCCCAAGCTCCTGGTTGCGGCCAGCGGCAGCGGCAAAGCCGACCTTGTGCTGGAGCGAGGCTTGGCCTTGATTCAAGCCATCCTGCGTCGATCGAGTTATCTGGCTCTATTGGACGAACAACCCGCCGCCTTGGCGCGTCTGGTCGATGTCATCGCCGCCAGTCGCTGGATGGCCGAGCGACTCTGCTCCCATCCACTGCTGCTGGATGAACTTCTGGATGCGCGGACCGTGCCGGACGCCAATGCCACCGAGGAAGCCGCGCGCCTGCTGCAGCAGGCGTTGGCGGGCGTGGCCGAAGACGATCTCGAAGCGCGGGTGCAGGCACTCAATGAAGTGCGGCAAGGCGTGGCGTTCCGCATTGCGCGTGCGCACCTGATCGAAGCCCGTCCGGCGGTTGCGTGCACCCGCCTGCTCGCCGAACTGGCACAGTTTGTGGTTGCGCAAATCCTGCCGTGGGCGCGTGCGGATGTGGCACGACGACATGGCGTTCTGCGTGATGGCGGCATGGCCGTGGTGGCTTACGGCAGTTTTGGCGGTCGGGAGCTGGGATTTGGTTCCGATCTCGATCTGGTATTTCTCTACGATGGTGGTCACACCGAACAGGAAAGTGACGGCGAGCGGCCACTGGACAGCGTGCGCTACCACACCCGCGTGGTGCAGAAGGTCATCAATCTCCTGGCCATGCCAACGCCGGCCGGGAGTCTCTATGAAGTGGATTTGCGACTGCGACCGGATGGCAGCAAGGGACTCTTGGTATCCAGTTCGGACGCCTTTGCGGCCTACCAGCACGAGCGTGCCTGGACGTGGGAGCGGCAAGCGCTGGTGCGCGCGCGTGCGGTGGCCGGTGATGCGCGCGTGACGCAGGCGTTCGACGCGCTGCGCACCCAAGTACTGAGCAGCAACACGGCGCCGGACAAGGTACGCGAGGAAGCGCGCTCGATGCGCCAGCGCATGCGTGCGGAGCTGGATCGATCCGATGCTGCGCGATTCGATCTCAAACAGGGCGAAGGCGGCTTGGTCGATCTGGAATTCCTGTTGCAGGCTGGTGTGCTGATGGCAGGTGCGCACGCGGCACAGGTCATCGAGTGCACCCATACGCGAGACCTCGTGCAGGGGCTGCAGGCCGTTGGATTCTTCGACGAACGTGTGGCACAAGAGTTGCTGCAAGCCCACGCGGTGCTGAGTACGCGGGCGCTGGCGTGCACCCTCGATGCGCGCGCTCGGGTAGTGCCGCTGGATGACGCCTTGAGTCAGGCACGCGTTGCCATCCGATCGGCATGGCACCAGTTGGGTACGGCGGCGACCGAATGAGCGTGGCGTCAACGAGCGCGCCGGGACGCGCCCTGGTGCTGGGTGCCAGTGGCCAGATCGGCCACTTTCTGTTGCCGATCCTGCGCCAGCACGGCATCGAGATCGAAGCGATTTCCCGAGTGGTCAGGCCGGCGCAGGATGGCGTGCGTTGGAGCACGCTGGACTTGTATGGCAACGATGACTGCATGCACCGGCCCAACTGGGTGTTCAGTGCCGGCCCGCTCGATGGCTTGATCGCCTGGTTGGCGCGAACGCGCCATTGCCCACAACGCATCGTCGCCTTCAGTTCCACCAGTGCCTTGAGCAAACGGGAGTCCGTCGATCAGGCCGAACGCGCATTGGCGCAACGTTTGTTGCAGGCCGAAGCCGCACTGGCGAGCCACTGCGACGGGCGCGGCATCGGCTGGACCATCCTGCGTCCCACCCTGATCTATGGTTGTGGCAAGGACGCCAACCTCAGTCGCATCGCGGCCCTTGCTCATCGCTGGCATTGCGTGCCGTTGCCGCGACACGCCCGAGGCTTGAGGCAGCCAGTGCATGCCCAGGATTTGGCAATTGGCGCATGGTGCGCAGCCAATGCGCCCGATAGCGCCGGAAGGTGTTACGAAGTAGGCGGTGGCGAAATCCTCGCCTACGATGAAATGGTGCGCCGCACCGTGGCCTGTCTGACGCCACCGGCGCGCGTCCTTCGTGTGCCATCCAGTCTGCCGCGCATCGCTGTCTGGATGCTGACAGTCTTGCGTCATGGATCGGGGCTCAGCCCGTCCATGCTGAGGCGTATGGGTGAAGACCTCGTGTTCGAAGATAGCGCGGCGCGGCGCGACTTCGGATGGAGTCCGCGCGGATTCGACCCCAAGGCCGGCGACTTTCCAAAACCCTAACACTTGGCGAATTGCTGCAACGCAGCAAAAGCGGTCCACTCAAACCATACGTCACAGCATTGCCAGCAGGGCGAGCCGATCCCTATGATAGGTTCACGTTGCGCTCACACTCGGTTGCCGAAGGAAACCACACCATGCGATCCAGGATCCCACTGACCTTGGCGCTGTCCAGCTTGCTGCTTGCAGCATGTGGCGGCTCCAGCAATAGCGACCGTGCCGTAGCGACGGCGCCGTCCAACAACAACAACGGCAACCCGGTGACCGGCGTGCTCACCGCACGCTTTGACCCCACGGCCGGCGTCATTCCGCTGCCGAACAATCTGCTGTTGTCGGGCACCACCGATCTGACGCTCAACCCGCCGGTTGCCAATCCAAACAACTACGGTGATCCCAGCGTGGCAGTCAGCTCGCTCGATGGCTGGAGCACGACCGGACCGATGTCCACCAAGTTCAATGCCAAGCCGGATGTCAGCTCGATCATTCCGGGGCAGTCGGTGCGCATCTTCGAGGTGTCATTGACCGGCCCGGGTGGCGGCGTCACCGGTATCGTCCGCGAGTTGGCCGGCGGCAGTGAGTTCGTCACCGCTTTGGCGCCCAGCGATACCGCTGGAACCACACTGGCGATCGTTCCGACCCAGCCCTTGCAGCAGCTCACCTCCTACCTGGTGGTGCTGACCGACGGCATCCGCGACGCACGCGGCAATGATGCGACGTCCGACCAGACCTACTTCCTTTCCAAGCGCACCTCGGCCTTGTGTGTCAACGGCCAAAGCACCGAGCCCTTGCTGCCAGCGTCCACCGCTTGCGCACTGGAACCGTTGCGCAAGCTCACCAACTCGCATCTGGCTGCCGCTGCGGGCGCCGGCATCCAGCCTGATGACGTGGTCGTGAGCTGGGTGTTCACCACCCAGTCCATCACCCCGGTGATGCAGGCCGTGCGTTCGGTGACCGAGCCGGGCGCCGCCATGCTCGTGCCCAGCGGCATGGACCTGTCGGCGGTGGGCCTGCCGCCGGTGGCCGACATCTTCATCGGCACACTCCAGGTGCCCTACTACCTCAGTGCGCCGAGCGCCGACAATCCCACGGCACCGCTCAATGGTTTCTGGAAAGCCGCACCGGGCGCCTATGTCGCGCCTTTCAATGCCGCAGGCTTGAGTCCGACCTCGACCAATATCACGTTCGCCAATCCGTTCCCGGTGAAGACCGCAGACGTGACGATTCCGGTGTTGGCTACCATCCCCAATGCCAACTCGGGCAAGGTCAAGCCGGCATCGGGTTGGCCCGTGGTGATCTTCCAGCACGGCATCACCGGCAATCGCAGTCACGCCCTCGCCGTTGCTGCAACCTTGGCGGCGCAGGGCTTTGCCGTGGTGTCGATCGACCTTCCGCTGCACGGTCTGCCACCGGAAAGCCCGCTGGCCATCGGCAATACGCCGTTTGCGGCGGTGGCCTCCGAGCGAACCTTCGACGTCGACTACGTAAACAATGACACCGGCGCACCCGGCCCTGATGGCGTGGTGGATGCTTCCGGCACGCACTTCATCAACCTGGCCTCGCTGCTGACTTCCCGTGACAACCTGCGCCAAGGCGTCGCTGACCTGTTTGTGCTCAGTGCCACGATCCCGAGCCTCGACATCGACGGCAATGGCGCAGGTGACTTCGACAGTTCGAACATCCAGTTCGTCGGCATCTCGCTGGGCGCCATCGTGGGAACCTCGTTCCTCGCGCTGGAGCCGACCGTCAACGTGGGCCTGCTTTCCGTGCCCGGTGGTGGCATCGCACGCATGCTGGATGGTTCGGTCGCGTTCGGGCCGCGCATCCGCGCAGGCTTGGCCGCATCGGGTGTGAATGCGGGCACGCCGACCTACGACAGCTTCATGGGTGCGGCGCAGCAGGTGATCGATCCAATCGATCCGATCAACTACGGATTTGCCTCGATGCAGAACACGATCCTCCTGCACGAGGTGATCGGTGACGGCGCTTCCAACCTGCCGGACCAAGTGGTCCCCAACAGCGTGCCGGGCGCACCCTTGTCCGGCACCGAGCCCCTGATCCGAGCGCTGGGACTGGCGTCGATCTCGCAAACCACCCAAGCCGCCAACGGCGTGCGTGGTGTGGTGCGCTTCACCGCCGGTGAGCATGCCTCCTTGATCAGTCCAAGCGCACCGGCCGTGACGGCTGAAATGCAAGGCCAGATGGCCAGCCTGTTGATGACTTCAGGCACCACCGTCCTGGTCCAGGATCCTTCCGTCATTAGCGCGCAGTAAGCCAGGAGCCCACCATGATCCGTTCATACAAAAACTTCCGTGCGACGCGTGCCCCGCTGGCTCTGGCAGTGGCAGCCGTCATCGCGCTGACCACGGCGCCGGCCATGGCCATCGACTTTGGCGAAGGCGACTTCACGGGCTCGCTCGATACCACGGTGTCGTTCGGTGCCTCGTGGCGCGCGCAGGATCAAGCCGACGACTTGATTGCCAAGTCGCACTTCGACCCGGCCATCGTGGCGAAAATCGCGGCTCTGACAGCTGCGGGTGACTACCTTGCAGCACAGGAGTTGCAAGTGGCCGCCCGTGGCCGCTTCTCGGCCAACCGTGACGACGGCAACCTCAAGTACGACAAGGGCGACTTGATCTCCAATGCCTTCAAGATCACCTCCGAGCTCTCGCTCAACTACCGCGACTCGGGTGCCTTCGCCCGCGCCACCTACTTCTATGATTTCGAGAACGCCAGTCGCGACGACCTGACTCAGGAAGCGCGCGACCTGGTCGGCAAGCGCTTCCGCCTGCTCGATGCCTTCGTGTTCCACAACTTCAGCTACGGTGAGGCGGGTCAGGGCACCGTGCGCCTGGGCCGCCAGGTGGTGAGTTGGGGCGAAAGCACCTTCATCCAGAATGGCATCAACGTCGTCAACCCCTTCGACCTGTCCGCCCTGCGCGTGGCCGGTGCCGAGTTGAAGGAGGCCTATCTGCCGATCGACTCGCTCTGGGGTTCGTTCTCGATCACCGACAAGCTCTCGTTCGAGGCCTTGTACCTGTTCGAGTTCGAGGAAATCGAGATCGATGCCGCCGGCACCTATTTCAGCGCCAACGACTTTGCCGCGCCGGGTGGCGAATACGTGATGCTCAACTTCGGTACCGTGCCACAACCGATCAACAACCCGGCCCTGTATCGCGACGTGTGTTACAACGGCGCCGCCGGCTGGGCGCTCAGTGATACCGGAATGCCGCCGAGTCTGGTGGCTGCGGGCTGTACTGCCGCCTTCCCACGCAGCGCGAACAAGAATGCCAAGGACAGTGGCCAGTACGGCGCGGCCCTGCGTTACTACGCCGACTTCATGAATGGCGTCGAGTTCGGCCTGTTCTACCTCAAATACCACAGTCGTGTGCCGCTGGTGTCGGGCATTTCGGTCACCAACACCTCGCCCAATTCCGGCAGCTACTTCCTGGAGTACCCGGAAGACATCGAGTTGTACGGCTTGTCGTGGAGCACTTCGCTGCCCAGTGGCATCGCCTTCCAGGGTGAAGTCAGCTACCGCCCCAACATGCCCTTGCAGGTGGATGACGTCGAGTTGTTGTTTGCGGGCTTGACGCCCCTCAACGTGGTCATCCCGCAGCCGGCTCTGCGTTTCCGCAGCCAGCTGGGCGACTACGGTCCGGGTGAGTACATCCGAGGCTGGGAGCGCCACGAGATCAGTCAGGCGCAGTCGACCTTCACCAAGGTCATCGGACCAAACAATTTCCTGGGCGCCAGTCAGATTGCCATGGTTGCCGAAGTGGGCGCCACCAAGGTCTGGGACCTGCCTGACGCCAGCGTGATGCGCTATGAAGGCGAGGGCACCGACACCGGTG
Organism: Chiayiivirga sp.; assembly: GCA_035703435.1. GTDB lineage: Bacteria > Pseudomonadota > Gammaproteobacteria > Xanthomonadales > Xanthomonadaceae > Denitratimonas. The sequence continues at coordinate 9,893 of DASSYF010000012.1, forward strand.
GCGGCTATGCCATCGACTCGGGTTACCTGCGCAATCCCGTCACCCTGACGACGGGTTTCGCCACGGCATTCAGCTGGGGCTACCGCTTGGCGGGCAAAGCCGACTATCCCAATGCCTTCGGCTCTCCCTTCACGATCTCGCCGCGCATGGCCTTCAATCACGATGTCAACGGCACCACCCCAGGGCCGGGCGGCAACTTCCTCGAAGGCCGCAAGTCCGGCACCTTGGGTGTCGAGGCCAACTACATGAACCGCTGGTCCCTCGACTTGAGCTACACGGTGTTCACCGGTGGCAAGCCCCACAACCAGATCCACGACCGCGACTTCTATTCGCTCGTGGCCAAGTACTCGTTCTGATCGCAGTCAAGGAGCATCCAATGACGACCTCACGTATTCGATCCACTTTGGCTGTATGTCTGGCCGCGGCGCTGACCACCGGCACCGCGTATGCCGCCGTCAGTGCCGAGCAGGCCGCCAAACTCGGCAAGGAACTCACGGCCATGGGTGCCATCGCCGCGGGTAACGCCGAAGGCACCATCCCGGCCTGGACCGGTGGCATCACCAGCCCGCCGGCAGGCTACAAGGCGGGCATGTCCCACCCCGATCCCTTCGCCGCCGACAAGGTGGTGTTTTCGATCACCCAGGCCAATTACAAGGAACATGCCGACAAGCTGACCGAGGGTCAGGAGGCGATGTTTGCCAAGTATCCGACCTTCCGCATGGACATCTACCCCACGCGGCGTTCGGCCTCCTACCCGCAGCGCACCTACGACTACACGATCAAGAATGCGACGACCGCCAAGCTCACGGCCGATGAGAATGGCGTGACCAACGCGGCCGAAGGCATCCCCTTCCCGATTCCGCAGACCGGCGCCGAGGTCATCTGGAACCACAAGCTCAAATACAAGGGCATCAGCGCCGCGCGCTGGACCAATCTTGCGCCGGTGACGGCCAATGGCCGCTACAACCTGGTCAAGATCCGCGAAGAGTTCATGGGCCTGTACTACAAGCCCGGCAACACCATCGCCGACATCAACAACATCCTCTTGTACTTCTATCAGTCGGTGGAAGCGCCGGCACGTCTGGCCGGGCAGGTGCTTCTGGTGCACGAAACGCTCAATCAAGACCTGCAACCGCGCAAGGCCTGGGTCTACAACCCCGGCCAGCGCCGCGTGCGTCTGGCGCCGAACGTGGCCTATGACAACCCCGGCACGGCGGCGGACGGCCTGCGCACCTCGGACATGACCGACATGTTCAACGGTTCGCTCGATCGCTACGACTTCAAGCTCGTGGGCCGGCAGGAAATGTACGTGCCGTACAACTCCTACAAGGCCGACAGCGACAAGTCGCTGGTGTCGGACATGATCCAACCACATCACTTGGATCCGTCCTACCTGCGCTACGAACTGCATCGCGTCTGGGTGGTCGATGCCACGCTCAAGCCCGGCAAGCGCCACATCAATCCGCGCCGCACCTTCTATGTGGACGAGGACAGCTGGCAGATTCTGGTGATCGATCACTACGACAAGCAAGGCGACGTCTGGCGTTACCACGAGGCACCTTCGATCAACTACTACGAAGTGCCGGTGTTCTGGACCACGATGGAGAACGCGCACGATCTCAAGTCGGGCCGTTACCTGGCAACCGGTGTGGACAATCAAGACACGCCGCCGGACTTTGGCTTCCAGTCCTCGCTCGAGAACTTCACGCCACAAGCACTGCGTACACGCGGCGTGCGCTGATCCACGGTGAGTCAGCCGTTATCTCCACTCAGCCGCGACCGCAAGGCGCGGCTGAGTGCGTTTTGAGCGGTCGTTTACGAAAGCTCACCTTCCACCACTGCCCATCGAATCGAAAACCGGGCACCATGCGGGTGCGAACTGAGCGAATGACGACGTTCGCCACAGCTATCCAGGGGAGTAATTCCATCATGCAATCCAAGCAGGTGATTTCTTTCGCGCTGAGCGTGGCCATGGCCCTGGCGTTGTCGCCAGCGCCTGCATCGGCACAGGAAGCCGCGCCGCCGCCACTGAGCAGCGAACAGATGCCACTGGCCACCACGCGATCCTTGATTCTGGATATCACCGAAGCCGCCTCCCGCGCCGTTGCGGTGGGTGAACGCGGCGAGGTGCTGGTATCGGAAAGCCGTACCGACTGGCGACAGGTCGACAATGTGCCGACGCGCGCCACCCTGACTGCCGTCAGTGCCGTGGGCGATCTGGTGTGGGCCGTTGGACACGATGGCACCATCATCCACAGCACCGATGGTGGTCTGACCTGGAGCTCGCAGCGGGTGGATGTGCTCGACACCTCGCCAGACGCCGTGTTCGACCCGCGTCAGGGCATGCCGCTACTCGATGTCCTGATGCTCAGCCCAACGCACGGCTTTGCCATCGGCGCCTATTCGCAGTTGCTCCGCACCGATGATGCGGGCGCGACCTGGACCTTCATCGAGACCAAGGCCGCAGCGGCAGAGGATGCCGTCGACGAGGCTGCCAACACCTCTGCTGAAGCCGGCGAGTCCGAAGTCGGCAACGAAGACAGCTGGACTTTTTCCGAGGACGATCTGGCGATGGATGACATCGCCGAGCCGCACATGAATGCCATTGCGCGCACCGGGAGTGGCGCCTTCATGATCGTGGGTGAACGCGGCACCGCCTTCCGTTCGCGTGATGCGGGGGTGACCTGGGAACGCATCAAGCTGCCCTACGGCGGTTCGATGTTCGGGGTCCTGGGTTACGAGGGCGAGCATGTGCTGGCCTTCGGCATGCGTGGCAACGTGTTCGAAAGCCATGACCTTGGCACGACGTGGGAGCAAGTCGACAGCGGAACCGAGCTCGGTCTGATGGCCGGTGCGGTCTATGGTGAGGGTGGATTCGCGCTGGTCGGTGCCAATGGCATCGTGCTCGTGCGCAACGATGCCACCGCCGCGCCGCAGACCCGAATCTACACCAATTCGCATCAGGAGACGCCGGTGCTGGCCGCTGTCCTGGCGCTCAGCAATCGCAGTCTGGTGGTGGCGGGCGAAAAAGGCGTGGATGGCTATACGCCTTCCAGCGCGGGCAAGGGAGAATAATCATGGCGCACGGTGGCAATGTGGAAGCAGGCCCGATCACGCGGGCCTTGGAAAGTGTGATCTTCGGTGCCCGTCCGGTGGTGCTGGCCATCTTCGCGATCATCACCGTGATCGCGATTGCCTTGGCCAGTCAGTTGCGCGTGGATGCCGGCTTCAAGAAGCAGATCCCGCTCGAACACGAGTACATGAAAACCTTCCTCGACTACGAGGCGGATTTTGGTGGGGCCAATCGCGTGCTGGTGGCACTGGTGGCGCCCGATGGCAACATGTTCACGCCGGAGTTTTTCACTTCGCTGGAAGGCATGACCACCGATGTGATGGCGATCGACGGGGTGGATAACTCACGCATGCGCTCGCTGTTCACGCCCAACGTGCGTTTCGTGGAAGTGGTCGAGGATGGCTTCGCCGGCGGCAACGTCATCCCCAACGAATTCAGCGCCACCCAGGCGACAGCGGAGGACTTCGAAACTGTCCGCTCGAACATCGTCAAAGCCGGCATCGTCGGACGCTTGGTCGCCAAAGACTGGTCGGGTGCGATGATCTGGGCCGATCTGGTCCCGGAGAGCGACACCAACAAAGTCGACTACCAGGCCATCGCCGGCAAGTTCGAAGACTTGCGCGGCAAATACGAGGCCCAAGGCTTCAAGGTCCACATCATCGGCTTCGCCAAGATGGTGGGCGACATCAGCGACGGCGCGCGCTCGGTCATCAAGTTCTTTGCCCTGACCATTGCCTTTACCTGGTTGCTTCTGTTCCTGTATTCGACCTCGGCCAAGCTCGCCAGCCTGACGGTGTTTTCGGCCTTGATCGCGGTGATCTGGATGCTGGGCGCCCTGCGCCTGATGGGCTTTGGCATCGATCCGATGAACATGCTCACGCCCTTCCTGATCTTTGCCATTGCGGTCAGTCATGGCGAACAAATGATCAACCGCTTCCGTGGCGAATTGTTCTTCGGTGGCCTGGAAGATGGCACGGTCGATGAACTGCGAAGACGCCAAGGCGTGGATTCGCTGACCGCTGCGCGCTGCGCCTTCCGCATGTTGCTGATTCCCGGCGCGGTGGCCTTGATCGCCGGCTGTATCGGCTTTGCCACGATCCTGATGATCCCGATCCGGATCATCTTCGAGCTGGCCATCACCGCCACCGTGGGTGTGGCCATCACCATCCTCACCGACCTCATCCTGCTGCCGGTGCTCTTGTCCTACACCCGCCTGCGCAACATGGAGAAAAAGCGCGAGTACCGCCTTCGTCAGCTCACGCGCTTCGACGTGGTGTGGGCCGCGCTCACGCGCCTGAGCAAGCCCTTGCCAGCCATCGTCATCATTGCGCTGGGCACGGTCGCATGGTGGTTCGCCGAAAGTTACGGCGACAAGGTGATGATCGGCGATGCGCAGGAAGGCGTGGCCGAACTGCGACCGGATGCGCGCTACAACCAGGACGCACGCGCCATCACCGAGAAGTTCGCCTTGGGCGTGGACATCCTCAACGTCATCGCCGAAGGCCGCCCCGACGCTTGCACCTTGAGTTACCCGACGATGGAGCTGGTGGATCGCTTTGCGTGGCATCTGGCCAACGTGCCGGGTGTGCAACAGGTCATCACCCTGCCGATGGCGGCCAAGCTGGTGAATGCCGGCTGGAACGACGGCGCGATCAAATGGCGTGTGCTGCCACGTGATTCGGATTCACTGCGCCTGGCCACGCAAGGCTTTGAAACCGACTCGGGCCTGCTCAACCGCGATTGTTCCGCGATGCCGATCACGGCCTTCTTGTCCGACCATCGCGCCGAAACCATCGACCGTGTCGTGGCGGCGGTCAAAACCTTCCGCGAAAAAAACAACGCTTGGCACGAAGGCAACCTACGCGACCAACTTGCCGCACAAGCCAGTGAGGCTGAGGCCAAGGGCGAGGACTTCAAATCCGATGCCGTCAACCTGCGCCTGGCCACCGGCAACATCGGCGTGATGGCCGCCACCAACGACACCGTGCGGGCGGTCGAAGGACGGATGTTGTTCTTCCTGTATGGCGCGGTGTTTCTGATGTGCCTGCTCAGCTTCCGCAATCCATTGGCGGCCCTGTGCATCGTGCTGCCGCTGGTGCTGGTGACCGAACTGGGGCACTCGCTGATGGTGGAGCTGGACATCGGCATGAAGGTCAACACCCTCACCGTGGTGGCGCTGGGCGTGGGCATCGGCGTGGACTATGCGATCTACATCTTCGCCCGCATGCGTGAATCGCTGCGCGCCGGCAAGTCGGTCTCCGAGTCCTACTTCATCGCCCTCAAGACCACCGGCATCGCGATCTTCTACACCGCACTCACCCTGGCCGTCGGCGTGGCAATGTGGATCTTCTCGGATCTGAAATTCCAGGCCGACATGGGCGTGATGCTGACCTTCATGTTCGTGGTGAACATGGTGGCCGCCATCGTCTTCCTGCCGGCCTTGTGCCGGTGGTTGTTGCGTCCCACCGAGAAGGACACCTTCAAGCCGCAGCTCTGATGGCCATCGTGAAGGCGGCCCGCGCCGCCTTCGCCTCTTCGTGCGGGATTACCGCTTCTTCATGCGCGCAAAGGCTTCATTGACGCAGGTCTGGTAGCGCGATTGCACGCGATTGGCGAACCATTCCGTGGTCAATTTGCGCGTGATCTTGGGGCTCTCCAGGCGGATGCGTGGCATCACCGCGCGGGGAAGGGCTGATCCGTGGCGTTGCTCCGCGAGGGCAAACACGGCGCGATACACATCGGTTTCTTCAAACTCGAAGCGATCCGACTCCAGCAACTGGCGATGGATGGCGCGGTCACCGAGGCCCAGGTCCGGGCCCAGTGATCGCACCGCAGCTTCGGTGGCGCCCAGCTTGGATGGCAGCACCAGATCGCCATCCAGTGCCAGCGTCACGCCCGACGCCACCGTCACCGCATTCTGAAAGGCGGCATTGCGACTGGCATACCAACCGGCGTTGAAGTCGGCGAAGCGAAACAGGTGTCGCTCGTAACGGTTGGGATAGCCAAGCAGGTGAGCGATGCCGAAATACAGGCCGCCGCGCCGCGTGAATGCGGCATGCCGGATGGAGCCATCCTCGGCAAATGGATAGGGGCGCGTTTGCGCGTAGCGTTCGGCGAAATCGATGCTCACCTGCATCGGGCCACCGGTGCGCACCGGATTGGCGTCGGCGAACAGGCGCCGGCCGAGTGGGACCTGGCTGAGCAAATCTTCGAACAGCACGCTCAATTGCTTCTCCGTTTGCACCCGCGACAATCGCTCGGCGTAGCTTCGGCCGTCGGGCGACTTGAGCTTGAGCGCCACGGACACCGCCACGGCGGGAATGTGGTGTTGTGCCGCGCGCCGGTTGATTTCCTCGCGTGCAATCCTGGCCAGACCGGGCACCACCGGATCGGCATCGTAGGTGGATTCCTGGGCGATGACGGCCAGTGCCGCGCACAGGTTCTCGGTGCTGGGCGGAAGGTCGAGCAACTGGAACGAGGCCTGGATGTCCGCCGCCCAAGCGGCTCGATCCGGTGTCTTCGACGGGATCATCTGGATCAGTTGGGCACGCACTTCCGCTGGCGCACGTGCGGCGGGTCGAGGTTGCGGGGACGTGCAAGCGGCGAGCGCGAATAGCCCGGCCAACAACGTCAAGGGCATTCCGTTGCGGACAAGCCGATGCACCGGACGAGACGAACGCCTCCGAAATGAAACGATCGGGCGTCGCAAATCCATGCGGTTATTCACCATGATTCCAAGGTCGGTTCATGTCTGTCGCAGTCTCCACGTCACCGCAAGAATACTGAAAGGCGCCGGTGCGCGTTCCTGATGATGTCATCTCGACGGCGTGCGCCAGCCATGACGCGCCACGACGGCATCCTCAAGACGGTTCGGCCAAGGGCCGTGCCCGCACCTGCGCACGCAGGGCGATGAACAACACGCCACCCAAGACCATCGCACCACCCAACCACAGGCGTGGTCCGGGGCGATCACCCCAAAATGCAATCCCGAGGATGATGGCCAGTACCGGCGCCAGCAGCAGGTAAGGCGTGACGGTGGAGACCGGGTGGCGTTGTACCAGCCAATAGAACAGCGCATGGCCCAGCACCGAGGCCATCAAGCAGGCCCAGGCCACGCCGAACCAAGCCACCAGCGAGGCTTCACGCAGGGCCTGCCACTGACCCTGCTCGACCAAGGCACTCCAGACCACCAGCGGCCCGATGGCGATCAGGGCGATCCAGCCCTGCATGCCGATGGGGTGCATGCCGCTCAGGGTGCGCATCGTCACCGTGCCCAACGCCAGCGCCAGCGCCGACAGCAGCATCAGCGTGAGGGCGAAAGGCTGGGCCAGCACCATGGGGTCGAAACCCAGAACCAGGACGCCGGCAAAGCTCACCCCGATGCCGGTCCACGTGCGCCAGCCGATGCGCTCGCCCAGAAACACGACGGCCAGCACGGTGGCCATCGGGATGTAACTCTGCACCACGATGGCGGGTGAGGACAGGTCGCCCGCTTCGCGGATGGCCCAGAAGTTGAGCCCGAAGTGCAGCACGCCATTGCAAAGGGCGACCACGACCAAGCCCCGCCATTGCTCGCGTCGCGGCCATCGCATCCAGGGCGCCAGCAAGAGCACGAGCGGCAACAAGCGCAAGGTGGTGAACAGCAGGGGCGGAATCTCGCGCAGGGCCGCGGCCGAGGTCAGGAAATTCATGCCCCAGGCCACGCAGATCACGAGGATCAGCAGCAAGTGGGTGCGTGGCAAGGCATGCGGGACCATGGGCGATACCGGATGCGTCAGTGGTGTCCAAGAACGTTGAGCATCGGACACCCCCACAAGACGAGGCGCGATTTCAAAGCGCCTCGTCCATGCCGCGAGTAATGGCCGCGTTGCGTCACCGTGCTACTCGTTGCACTCGTCTGGAACTGAAGTCAAACGACGCAGGATGTGCTCGCCAGTCTTGCCGTACTCGGTGAACGTGTAGGTGAGGTGCGCCAGGGTGCAGCTCTCGAAGCGGATCACAGCACTCCCCACCGCCCGCGTGGCCACGCGGGCTGGTGCGCCGAACACGTGCCCCGTCGTGGCGTAGAGCGTGACTTCGGCGGTATCACCCGTGACTTCGGGATCGGCAAAGGTGTACCACTCGCGGTATTGCGCACTGGTACTGACGGGCGATGACGTGAACCACACCCCGTACACGCCCATCACGCCATTGGCGGCCTTGGACACATCGAAGCCAATGCCGTTGGCCGTCATTCCATCGATATCCCAGTGACCGCGGATGCGACCGTTGGCGACGAAGGGCGCAGGTCCGGCATCGGATGCGGGTATGTCCACCGAGACGTTTGGGCTGCCCAATGGGAGGTATTGCACGGTCAACGCCGCCGAATCATCAAAGGACTCAGATTCCTGGCCGACGAAATCCAGCAAGCCCGTGACGGCTTGCGTGACCCTGCTTGAAACCGACGAACCATCGGTATTGGACACCAGTTCCGTATTGAAGTGTCTATCGCCTTGTTGCACCCCGAAGGTCCCGTAGATATGCGTGGTACCGGCGGTGGGAACGAGGGTCACGAGGATCTGGGACTTTCCCGCTTCCGCGCAGGGGTAACGCCATACGATCATCTTGAGTTTGGTGGTCATGCCGACGAAGTCATCGTCGATGGTTCCCTCCCACGTGGGCCCGATGGGCGTGGTGGGAAGTGGTTCCGGCACGCAGCCGGGAATGAGGCGCTTGGGCATCAAGCCCTGACGCAGCAGATTGGCTCGTCGCGCTTCTTTGAGTAAGGCCATGTCCTCCATCGAGGATGGCACCCAGGAGTCCCCATGGGACGAGGCTGGCTTGGTTACCACTGTGGCGCCGATCAAACCGGCAAAAAGCAATGAAACAAAGCGAAATGTTTGCACGCGTAGCTCCTTGTTGAGATGTCAGTGAAGCAATCTCTATATAAACCAGAAGATCGATCCCCTAAGTTACGCCTGCTTCTGCGACCGAACCCTGCGGGTCATCGGCACGCCCCATCGATTGCCCGGCGTCAACAGGTTCCAACCACGACCCGCACAGGCACAAACCGTCCGTTGCGTGAGTCAGGCACGCGGCTTGGGCGCCGTCAGGCGGCGCAGCGCTTCGCGGTAACGCGCCACCGTGCCCTCGATCACCGCCTCGGGCAAACGCGGGCCGGGGGCGGTCTTGTTCCAGTCTAGGGTTTCGAGATAGTCGCGCACGAACTGCTTGTCGAAGCTCGCAGGGCTCGTCCCGACGCGGTATTCCTCGGCTGGCCAGAAGCGCGAGGAATCGGGGGTGAGCATTTCGTCCATCACCCGCAGTTGGCTGTCTTGATCGAGGCCAAATTCGAGCTTGGTGTCGGCAATGAGAATGCCGCGTTGCGCGGCAAACTCGGCCGCAAAGCGATAGATCGACAGTGTCGCTTCGCGTACCTGCTCGGCGAGCTCGCCACCGATCAGCGTCACCATCTGGTCGAAACCGATGTTCTCGTCGTGGGTGCCCACTGCGGCCTTGGTGGATGGCGTGAAGATCGGTTCCGGCAATTGCTCGGCCTGACGCAAACCCTTCGGCAGTGCCACACCACTGACCGCGCCCGTGGCGCGGTAATCCTTCCAGCCCGAACCGATGATGTAGCCGCGCGCAATGGCTTCCACCGGCAGGGGCTTCAGGCGCCGCGCGACCACGCTTCGCGCCTGATACAAGGCGGTGTCCACACCAGCGGGCAGCACCGAGGCGACGGCCACATCGAGAAGATGATTGGGCATCAAGTCGCGGGTTTGCGCGAACCAGAAGTTCGACATCGCGGTGAGGATTTCACCCTTGCCGCTGATGGGGTCGGGCAAGACCACATCGAAGGCTGATAACCGATCGGTGGCCACCATCAGCAGGCGGTCACTGCCCAGTGCGTAGACATCGCGCACCTTGCCACGGTGCAGCAAGGGCAGGCCAGGCAGGTCGGAGGTATGCAGCGTCGTGGACACGGGCGGTATCGCAATAGCCAAAGGGCGCACAGTTTATCAGGCCGTTGCCGCCGCCAAGGGTGAGCCAGGGAATGTCTGAACAAGCCTGTCATGTGCGCGAAGGTGGGCATCCAGCGACTTCAATTCATTGAAATCAAGGCACTGGACGCTCGCCTTCGCGGGAGCGACAAGTACATCTCGCCTTGTTCAGATGCTCACTATCGGACCGGCCCGTGTTTTGTAGCAATGGAGCTTGCTCCATTGCCTGTCGAGCAAACTCTGCAGCTACGCCAGGCTTGGACAACTTGAGGGTCGGACCACTACGCCCAACCCCCACCCCTCTCCGCCGAGAGGGGTGGGGTCCACGACAGATCGCGATGCCGTCAGCGCGGCAGTCGGCTCGTCCAGCCACGGGTCCAGTCGTCATGCATGCCGGCGAAGGCGCCGCGATAGCTCACCGGGCGGAAGTACGGATGCGCCAAGGCCTTGCCGCCGATCAGCACCGGAGAATCGCCTTGCGGGAGGTAAGCGATCAGCTTCGCATCGCCGGTCTGATTGCCCGAGAACGCGTTGAACCAGGCGGCCACGGCCTCGGCACTGGCCGCGTTGCCTCCGAAGAAGCCGGCGCCACTGTGGCCGACGAAGGAATGGGTGAACGACAGGTTCTCCGCATCCAGCGCCCAGGTCTGCGCGCCGTCCAAGGCCACACTGGCGCCGGTGTAGCCGCTTACGACCGCGTTGGCATAGAGCCCGCCGCTGCCTCGGCGGATGCGCATGCCATGCAGGTTGGTGTAGTCGGCCGAGCCCACCAAGGTGATGTTGGAGACTTCCGGGCGGGTGCGCGGCATGATGTCTGGCGCGGTATTGCTGTTGTCGGACTCGATGCCGTTGGAGTCGTTGCCGATATCGGAATTGACGCCCTGCCAAGCCAGCAAGAACTGCAGCTTGCCGTGGTAGCCGTCGTCGAGATCGAAGCAGTCGTCGGCCATGTTCGAACACACCAGATGGCGCGCATTGACGTTGCCACCAAACCACTCGAAACCATCGTCCTTGCCGCCGTCCACCTGCACGTACTCGATCGTGGTGCCGGCACCAACACCCAACAGGCTCAGTGAGTTGAACTCCTGATTTGCAAACGGCGTCAGAGCGCCCGCCCACTCGATGCGAACGTAGCGAAGCACGCCGGAATTGTCGTCGGCCTTGTTGCCACCGTAGGCCATCTCGGGATAGGCCTCGAAGCGACAGGGCTCAGCCTCGGAAACATAGTCATTGCAGGTCGAGCGGCCGGCGATGTGCATACCGCCCCAGGATCCAATTTCCGCGCTCGGGCCGGTGAACACGATCGGACGATCTGCCGTCCCTTCGGCATAGATTCGGCCGTCCTGCTTGACGCCGATCCAGTTGGTCACGGCCGTATCCGAGTGACCTTGTACCGTCACCCCGGGATCGATCGTCAAGGTGCCGCCGGCTTCCACGATCACCGCACCTTTGACCAGATACTTCTTTCCGGCCGGCAGGTACAGACTGCCGGTGATGCTGTTGGGCAGCAGGCAGTCGCTTCCTTCGGCGGTGGTTCCGACCGGACACTGTGTCAGCACGGGAAGCTGGCGGCAGAGTGGGTTGCCGTCGAAACCGACGTTGATCTGACCGGGGCTCACATCGAGCATGGCGTTCGGAAAGCCGGAAGAGGCATCCAGCGCCAGCGTCAAGCCGAGCGAGGCGCAACTGGAAACATCGATGGAAGCCTTGCCGACCACGGTGCCGGTCGGGCTCGGTGTCGGGCTGTCGAAGCGGCCGCCCTCATGGCGAAACAGGTCAACATCCTCGATGACATTGTCACCTTGCTCAAAGTTGCCTAGAAAGCTCAGCCAGGTCGGCTTGCCGGCGGCATCGTAGGTAAACAACACGCCATACAGGTGCGCACCGCCATCGGGGCGAGGCAGTACGTCGATCGCAACGCCGCGGCCGCCAGCGCCAGCGGTGTACCAGTTGCCATCGAGGCCATCGTTGATGGAAACCTGCGCCATGGCAGGCAGGCAAGCACAGGCCAGCGCCAGTGCCAGAGCGGATTTTCGGATGGGTGAGGACATGAGCATCGATCTGCTTGGGAGGGAGCCATCACCGTACGGGCACACGATGACCATCGCGCGACACCCAGGTTTCGGTTTGACGACAGTTCGAGTCGGTCGCGCACGATTGCCGCACGGACGCAAACGGCCCGATACACGATCGGGCCGCCGCTTGGATCACGCCACCATCGGTGGCCGCGATCACACGGAGATCAGTAGCTCCACTCCAGATTCACCGCGATCTCGCGGCCCTTCCGATACTTGCGAGAGAGTTCGCTGCCTTGGGTGTACTCCACCTGTGGATCAAGCAGGTTGCGCAGGCGCAGGCGCAGCTTCCAATGATCGACGAAGCTTCGCGAGTAACTCAGGTCAAGCTGGTTGAACGGCTGCTCGTATTCGTCGGGTACGCCTTGCAAACCCACCTTGCTGATGCGTCGGCCGGCCACGTTGTGCAGCAGCGTGGCCTCGTGTATCGCATTGGGGTCGAACCAGGTCAGGGCCACATTGGTCAGGTAGGGCGATTGACCTTGAAGCGGACGCTGGGCCGATGTCTGGATGCCAACACGTGCACCCAGGCCCACCTCCGAATCAATCCGCGTGTGGTTGAGGCTGACCGCGAGGTCGTACCATGGCACGCCATTTCGAAGGCTTTCCGGCACCCATGCGGCGTCGGCAAAGTACGCCAGATTGCTGCCGATCTCGAACTCGATGCCGCGCACAAAGGCGGTTTCGGCGTTGCGCAGTTCCAGCAGGTCGGCCGAGGCGGGTGTTCGCACCAACTCGATCGGCTCATCGAACTCCTTGCGGAACAGCGCCACCGAAAGGCTGTCACTCCCCACGAAGTAGTACTCCCAGCGCAAGTCGTAATGGGTGATCTCGGTTTGCCGAAGACTTGGATTGCCCAACACCGTGATGTCCAGCAGCGGGTCGGTGTAGGGCGACTTGGATAGTTCGCGAAATTCGGGTCGCGTCAATGTCTGGCTGTAGGACAGGCGTAGCTGCGCATTTTCCGAATAGCCCCACGTCAGCGTGCCCGAGGGCAGGGTCTTGGCGCCTTCAAGCTGGGCGATCGTCGGGATCGCGCCGGGGAGGAATGGATCCAGGGTCGTCACACGCTGGTCGTTGTCCTCACGCCGCAGCCCGACATCGGCACGCCATGCGCCCAGTGTCAGGTCGGCGCGCAGGTACCAGGCATTGAGCGATTGCTCGGCTTGGTAGAAGTCCGTGGGTTGGCTGGCCGAGAGCAGCTCCAGTCGGCCGGCATCGATTTCGCCCGGATTGAGGATGTCGTCGATTGGCGTGTCCACCCTTGGCAGCCGATCCAAGTGGCGCACGCCGACTCGCCAGATTTCCGAGTCTCGATCGCGCCGCAGGCGGCTGCCGCCGGTCGACAGCAGCAATCTGGAATCCGAGCCAAATGTGAATGGGAACGAGAGACCCAGGCGCGCTTCATCGACATCATCACGCATCATTTCCCAACGGATTTGGGCCGAGAAGCTGGGGGTGTAGACGTAGTCGCCGGCAAGGTTCCGGGTGTACATGGAACTGCGCGCATACGGCAGGTCTCGCGTGGCGCGCGAGTCGGTGTACTGCCATTCCAGCGCCAGGTCGCGACTTGGCGCGAACAGGTGTTTGCCACCGAATTGCCGAGTCGTCAGTACGTTTTCGGTCCACTCACTGGTGGTGGTGCGCTCTTCGGTTCCCAAGGTGCGCAGGCCGGTGTCGATTCGGTCCTGTTGCAGTGTTTGGGCCATGCGAATGAGGCTGGCATCGAGATGATGCTCCTCGCCAATATCCATTCCGGCGGAGAGGAACAGACTGGTATCCACGTTGCGCGCGGCGCGTTCGCGCACATAGTCCTGATTTTTGCTTAGGCTTCCGTCGCCAAGAATGGCGTACTCGGCGCGCTCTTCTTCGCGCAGATCCCAGCCTTGTGACCAGCGTGCAGCGCTGATGAAGCCGAAACGAAGCTCGTCACCTTCGAAGACATCGCCAACACTCAGCGCAGAATTGCCGTTCGGCCCCATGCGCTGGCGCGAGACGCCGAACGGCTTGCGCATGACCTCGCGGCCCAGCGCGGCCAGTTCAGGAGACCCGCGTGGTGGCAAGGGACGCTGCAGCACACCGGGCGGCGGTGCGCGCAGGCCGTCGTCGCGACCGAGCCAGTCTTGCCCGCCACTGGCCGAACGCCAGCCCTCTTTGCCGGTGGTGCCATCGACAAACGCCAGACCGAAGTCGACCTTGAACAGTCGGGCCGCGGGTACGCCACGAGTACGCAGGTTCACGGTTCCGCCGCCGAACTCGTTCGGCAGCATTGGGTTGTAGCTCTTGTTCACCTCGATACCCGACAAGAGACCCGTGGGAAACAGGTCCAACGGCAGGACGCGACGGGTCGGATCAGGACTGGGAATCTGCGCGCCGTTGAGCAGCGCCGCTGAATAGCGTTCGCCCAAGCCGCGCACATAGATGAACTTGTCATCCACCAAGCTCAGACCGGTGACGCGCCGCAATGCGACCGCCGCATCCGAGTCGCCGGCGCGCGCGATTTGTTCATGGGAAAGTACGTCGAGCAGTTGTGCGGACTCACGTCGCAGCTGCACGGCATCAAATTGCCCACCCTCTTCGGGTACGTAGCTTTCTTCGACCGCCACTTCCGACAGTGTGGTCGTTGGCTCGTTTGGCGGTGGCGTGGTTTCGTTGGCGGGCCGTGCGGAGACGCTGGAGGCGCCGCACAGGGACAGGGCAACCAAGATGGCCTTGGTCAATGGGGTGGGTTTCATGCCGGTGGCGCATTCCAAGGGAAGGAGGATCCCGCCCGCGCTGTCGGACGCGGCATGGAACTGCGTGCCTGTCAGGCACGACGGGACGCGCACACGGTAGGAAGTGGGTGTGACAGGAGCGTGACACCGGGCGCGATGGAATCTCGCGCGTTGCCGGTGTTCATCGACGCACGCTCCGCCGCAATCGGGTACGGAGCGTGAAACGGCCTGATCACGCTGGAGGCCGGCCCGCGCGGGCAGCGCGAAGGCCGGGATGGGTCAAAGCGGATGCTTCGAGAGCGCGTCCAACAATTGCCGCAAGGCTTGGCCGCGATGGCTGACGGCGGCCTTTTCCGCGCGCGACAGCTCGGCGGCGCTCTGTCCGCTGGCGGTATCAAGAAACACCGGGTCGTATCCGAAGCCGCCTTCGCCGCGGCTCTCGTGCAGGATGCGACCGTGCCAGCGGCCGTCGCAGATCAGGGGCGCCGGATCCTCCGGATGCTGCAACAAGGCCAGACTGCAATGAAAGTGCGCGCCACGGTGCTCGTCGCGAATCTCGGACATCGCATCGAGCAGTTTGAGGATATTGGCCTGATCATTGCCGTCGTTGCCGGCGTAGCGCGCCGAGTACAGGCCGGGTGCGCCGCCCAGCGCGTCCACGCACAGGCCCGAATCATCGGCCAAGGCCGGCAAGGCACTGATGCGTGCCGCGTGGCGGGCTTTCAGCAGGGCGTTCTCGACAAAGCTCAGGCCGGTTTCCTCGATCTCATCGATGCCGAAGTGCGACTGCGGCAACACCTCGATGCCCACCGCGCCCAACAAGGCACCCAACTCGGCCAATTTGCCGGCGTTGTGGCTGGCCAGCACCAGTTGCATGCTCACTCTCCCAGGGCGCGACGTTGCGCTGCAAACAGCTCGCGGGTGCCCGCTTCGGCCAGGCCAAGCAGGGCATCGAGCTCATCACGACGGAAGGCGTGGCCTTCGGCGGTGCCCTGCAACTCGATGAAGCCGCCACCGTCATTCATCACCACGTTCATGTCGGTATCGCAGTCGGAGTCTTCGGCGTAGTCCAAATCCAGTACCGGCAGGCCGCGCCAGATACCGACCGACACCGCGGCCACGGCACCCACGATCGGATTGCGTTCCAGCCCGCGCTTGCCTTGCAGCCAGCTCACCGCATCGCGCAAGGCGACATACGCGCCGGTGATGGCGGCCGTGCGGGTGCCACCATCGGCTTGCAGCACATCGCAGTCGAGGGTGATGGTGCGCTCGCCCAGTGCATGCCGATCCACGCAGGCCCGCAGTGCACGACCGATCAGGCGCTGGATTTCCATGGTGCGGCCACCTTGCTTGCCACGTGCGGCTTCGCGATCACTGCGGGTGTGGGTGGCGCGCGGCAACATGCCGTACTCGGCCGTGACCCAACCCTCGCCCTTGCCGCGCAGGAAGGGCGGCACGCGCTCTTCGATGCTGGCGGTGCACAGCACGCGGGTTTCGCCGAAATGCATCAACACCGATCCTTCGGCGTGTCTGGTGAAGTGGCGTTCGATGTGCACCACGCGCAACTGATCTGCGGCGCGGCCACTGGGGCGGGTGGGTCCGGTCATGCCGTGCGTCCTTGCGGAAACGCGCAAGTCTAACGGGTCGCACGCGGCTGCGGCGAAGGGGATCATCGCGTTCGATGAACCGCCCGAAGCGGCTGGTATCCAAGGGCCCCATGCAGGCAAGATGGTGCCATGCGCTGTCCCTTGCTGATCGTATGGCTCCTGTTCTCTGTGCTGGCGCAGGCCGCCACTGCGCCAAGTGAATTCTTCGCGCCCCAGTTCACTCGTGCCGACGAGGGCACCGACGAAGCCCTGCCCAATGCCGTGCTCACCAGCTTGGCTCAAGATCATGATGGTCTGCTCTGGGTGGGCACGGCGCGGGGGGTGGTGCGCTTTGATGGTCATCGCTTTCGTAGCTATGGCAACCGTTGGAGCAGTGCAGGCAGTGAAACCTCGCTGTTCGTGCGCAGCTTGCTGGTGGCGCGTGATGGCAGCTTGTGGGTGGGATCGGATTTTGCCGGGCTGGCGCGTTACAACCCTTTGCTCGATCGGCTCGATCCCGTGCCATTGCCGGTATCGGGGGCGGAGGGGCTGACGGTCAACGCCCTGGTCGAAGACGATCAGGGCCGACTCTGGATTGGCACCGATGGTCACGGGGTTTTGTTGCGCGAACGCGATGGCCGGGTTCGGCAATTGCGCGTCAGCGACGGCAAAGGTCTGCCCGATGATCAAATCCGACAGTTGTTGATCGATCGCGAGGGCGTGCTGTGGATCGCCACCTGGAGTGGCCTTGGGCGACTGTCCGTGAAGCAGCCCGACTCGGCCCTGACGACGATCACCCTGGCACCGGGCAAGACCAACATTTCCGGCCTGTTTGAAGCCAGTGATGGTTGGCTGTGGGTGGGATCGGGTGAGGGTGGATTGTGGCGCTTGGCACCCGGCACACGCCAGCCGGAGCGGGTCAGCGACGGTACGCGCACGGGCGCGGTGTACGTCTTTCTTCAGCCCGATGCCGACAGCGTGTGGGTTGGCCGGACCGATGGCATCGATATTCGAAGCCGCACCGATGGCAGCCTTCTGCATCATTTACGCCACCGCTCCGACGACCCGCGTTCGCTCGCCGGCAACGAGGTGCGAACCATGATGCAAGGCCGGGGCGGTTTGATCTGGGTGGGTGGCTATGGCGGTGGGCTGCAACGCTTCAATCCGCACAACGTCGCCTTTCGCTCGCTCGACCGGGTGGCCTTCGCCGATGCCGGTCCGGGCTTCGATGATCCCAACGTGCGCAGCATGGCGGTGTTGGAGGATGGACAAGTCCTGTTGGGTACCGAGAATCACGGCATCCTCGCGCTGGATGCGCACTTGCGTCCGCGCGAGATCTTGACCGATGCACATGGCAGACCCCTGTTGCTGGGTGTGCGCATCACCGCCTTGACTCAGGCACACGATGGCACGCTCTGGATCGGCAGCGATGCGGGCCTCTTCCGCCGCGTGAGGCAGGATTTGGAAGACGTGCCCTATCCCAGCCAACACGGCATCGTGCGCAAACTGGCGGCAGAGCCCAACGGTGTGCTGTGGATAGCGACCGAGGACGGCTTGCTGCGCCGGCAACCGGACGGCACGATCGAAGCGATGCGCGATGCCGATGGCACAAAGCTGCGCCGGAGCATCAACGCCTTTGGCTGGGATTCTGCGGGCAGGCTTTGGATCGGGGGCGAGCTGGGGATCGGTGTGATCGACCCATCGGGCAAGCCCGTCGTGCGTCGCATCGAGACCAGCCATCCGGCCCGTGGCACCAATACCGACGTCATTGGCCTCCTGGTGGATGCGCAGGACCGCATCTGGTTCGACACGCCCAGTGGCCTGTATCGACTCGATGCCGAACACGACGGGCAGCGCAAGCTCGAGGCCATCAGCGCGAGCCATGGCGAAGCCGGCCGGCCGTTCGGCGCCAACCTGCTGATGGATGCCCAGGGGCGGGTGTGGTCGCAGGATCGGGTTTTCGATCCTGCCGCCTCCCGGATATTGACCTTGGGCCACGCCGATGGCGCGGATCTGGGCTCGCCTTGGTTTCGTTCCTACGGCCAACTGCCGGATGGCCGACTGTTGTTCGGTGGCACCCTGGGGCTGCTGGTGATCGACCCGGCGCAGTACCAGCCACAGGCTTACCAAGCGCCCCTGGTGATCACGGCGCTGCGCGTGGATGGCACGCCCATCGCGCCGGCGAGTGCAGCCAACGGACTGACGCTTGCCCCCACGCAACGCCGTGTGGACATCGAGTTTGCGGCGCTCGATTACAGCGCACCGAATTTGCTGCACTACCGCTACCGCCTGGCAGGCGCCGACACGCCATGGACGATCACCGACAGCACCAATCGCGTGGCCACCTATGTCAATTTGCCGCCGGGTCACCATGAGTTCGAGCTGAAGGGGCGTGATCGACTGGGCAACGAAGGCGATGCCACCTTGCGTCTTGGCATCGACGTGATGCCGGCATGGTGGCAACGGCGTTGGGTCCAACTCCTGGGTGTGCTGCTCGGCTTGTTGTGTCTGCATGCCTTGATGCAGTCCCGCACGCGTTGGTTGCGTGCACGCCAGCACGAACTGGAACGGCGCGTGGCCTCGCGCACCCAGCAGTTGCAGGAACTGACGGCGGCCTTGCGCGAGAAATCGAAAGCGCTCGAAGAGGCCAGCCTCACCGACCCTCTCACCGGCCTGCGCAATCGACGGCACTTCTCGAAGTTCATCGACCACGCGGTCGCCACCATCGGACAGCAAACAGCGCCCATGGCGGGGGTGATGGCACCGCAGGCGGGACATGGGCTGGCCTTTTTCCTGTTCGACGTGGATCACTTCAAGCAGGTGAACGACCAGTTCGGCCACGCCGCCGGCGATGCCGTGTTGCAGCAGGTCGCCGCGCGCTTGCGCGAGCGGTTTCCGAGCGATGCCGAGCTGGTGCGCTGGGGTGGCGAGGAATTCCTGGTGGTGGCGTGTGGGATGGATGCCGAACGCGCCACCGCGCTGGCCGCACAGGTGCTGGTCCACCTGAACGAGCACAGCTACCTGCTGCCCGATCAGCGTGCCTTGCAACGCCCCTGCTCACTGGGCCTTGCCCTCTATCCCATGCAAGCGGCCTACCCGCATCAACTGAGCTGGCAACAGGTGCTGGAACTGGCCGACAGCGCCCTGTACGTGGCCAAGCGCGCCGGCCGCAAGGCGTGGGTAGGCTTCAGCGGCGGCACTGCCGGACCGCTTGCGCCCGATGCCGTGAGCCAATTGGCGGAAGAAATCGTCGCAGGCCATGTGCGGGTGCATGGCTCGGTCGATGAGGCGCAGGTGCTGCAGCGGCTGCGCGAAAGCACGTCCTGAACCGCGCGATGTCGCAAACGCATCGACGCAACACAGGACTTTGCAGGCGAACTTGCTGGACAATGCGCCCATACCGAGGCGCCACGTCGCCGGCTTGAAGGAAGTACCCATGATTCGCAGCATGACCGCCTTTGCCCGCGGTGAACGTCAAACCCGCTGGGGCACCCTCAGTGCCGAATTGCGCGCCGTCAACCATCGCTATCTGGAATTCTCCCTGCGCGCACCGGATGACCTGCGCGGACTGGAGCCCATCCTACGCGAGCGGGTGAACGCGCGCGTGCAGCGCGGCAAGGTCGAGTTGAGCCTGCGCATGCGGACCGAAAATGCCGCCGCCGCGCGGGCATTGCGATTGGATCAGACCTTGCTGGATCGACTGGCCGACATCGCCAACGCCCAAGCGGCGCGCTTCCCCAGCCTGCAGGTGCAATTCACCGACTTGCTGGCCTGGCCGGGCGTGGTCGAGCAGGATGCGCCTGATCCTGACAGCCTGCAGGCCGAAGCGGTGGCGCTGGTGGATGCGGTGCTCGATGGCTTCCACCGTGCGCGTGAACGTGAAGGCGCGGCCCTGGCCGAGGTATTGCGACAACGTCTTGAAGGTATCGAGTCGGCCTGCACCCTGATTCGCCAGTTTCTGCCCGAGATTCGCAGCGGCCTGCGTGCACGACTGCAAGCGCGATTCGCCGAATTTGCACCTGACCTCGACCCGGGCCGGCTGGAACAGGAGTTCGTGTTGTGGCTGCAAAAGCTCGATGTCGACGAGGAGTTGGATCGCCTCGCCAGCCACATCACCGAAGCGCGTCGCGTGCTCGGACTGAGCGAGGCCGTTGGCCGCCGACTGGACTTCCTGATGCAGGAGTTCAACCGCGAGGCCAATACGCTCGGCTCAAAATCCGTCGATGCGCGCACCAGCCAACTGGCCGTCGAATTGAAAGTCCTGATCGAGCAAATGCGCGAGCAAGTCCAGAATCTGGAATGACGGCCCGCGCCGACTCGCTCAATCGGTGGCGGTGCCGCGAATCAGCTGCATGAACTCAGAGCGGGTGCGGGCGTCGTCGCGGAAGTCGCCGAGCATTTGACTGGTGATCATGCTCACTCCGCGTTTGTGCACGCCACGGGTGGTCATGCACTCGTGCGAGGCCTCGATCACCACGCCCACACCACGCGGCTTGAGCACGTCATTGATGCAGTGGGCGATCTGCGAGGTGAGCTTTTCCTGCACCTGCAAGCGGCGGGCGAAGGCTTCCACCACCCGCGCCAGCTTGCTGATGCCCACCACGCGGTCAGTCGGCAGATAACCCACGTGAGCGCGTCCGATGATCGGGGCCAGGTGGTGCTCGCAATGGCTTTCGAAGCGGATGTCGCGCAGCGCGATCATGCCGTCGTAACCGGCCACTTCCTCGAAAGTGCGGCCCAGATACTCGGCCGGATCGATCTCGTAACCGGAGAACCAGTCGCGATACGCGCGGGCCACGCGCTTGGGGGTGTCGAGCAGGCCTTCGCGTGAAGGGTCATCGCCCGCCCAGCGCAGCAGGGTACGCACGGCGGCTTCGGCTGCGCTCTGGTCGACGGGCTGTTCTTCATGCGAACTCATGCTGCGCTCCTTGGTGTGTCAGTTGCGCAGTGATTCGATATCGGGGATCTCGAAATCATAATCGGGCAACAGGTAATCGGGCATCTCGGCACTGCAATCGACGATCTGGCAGTGCCGACGCTGCAGGTAGGCATCGCGGATCATCAGGTAGGGATCAGCGGCATCCTTGAGCATGCCCTCGTAGGGCAATACCGCGGCCCGTGCATCCACACCATACAGCACGCTGACCTCGGCGCCTTCGCGACGGGCCAGCCAGGTGACCGGGCTGACCGTGGTGCTGGCGGCCTTGCCTAGGCCGTCACGCACGGTTCCCGGACCGAAGATCGGCAGGACCAGATAGCGTGAATCCTTCCAGCCCCAGCGCGCCAGAGTCTGGCCAAAATCGCGGTTGCGCAAGGGCACGTTGACGCTCGATGCCGGGTCGAGCAGGCCGCCGAATCCAAGCACCGCGTTCATCAGGAAGCGCCCGATCGCGGTTCCCGCCTGACCGGGATGGCCTTCGAGCAGGAGATTCAGGGCCGTGACTGGTTGCTGCAGGTTGTTGAAGAAATTGCTGACCCCGATGCGCACCGGACGCGGCGCCACCGTGGCGTAGGTTTTGGCCACCGGGCGCAGCAGGATGCGGTCGAACACGTCGTTGAAGGCATACATGCTGCGGTTGAAACGCTCCCACGGATCCTGTGGCGAGAGCCCGAACTGGCGCTCGGTGGCCTGTTGGTGGGTGGTTTCGGTCGGTGCTGCGGCGGTGCCTTCCGACGACGCCTTGCGCACGCCGGAACCAGCGCACGCCGTCAGCATCAGGAGAGCCAGCAGCAGCGGCAACAAGCGATTCATGGCAGTTCCACTTCCTCGACCCGGTGCGCGGCGCACAGCGCCTGATAGCGCGCGGACGCCGCGCCTTCGATGGGAGCAGGCGTCAAACCGAGTTGGCGTTGCCGACTGCGGAACCAATGCAGCATGGCCACGCCGGCGCTGTCGATTTCCTGCACCTGGTTCAGATCGAAACAACGAATCGCGGCCGGTTGTTCGCAGCGGGCGCGATACAGCGTCGCCACCGTGTCCAGCGTGACCCGCTCGGGCAAGCACCATCGACCTTCGGCGGCCACGTCCACGTTCAATCCTTGACGCTGATCGCGCCGCTGCGCAGGCCGGCGATGACCTGATCCAGGCTCTGGGTGCGCAATTGCTCATCGAACTGGTTGCGGTAGGTCTGCACGTAGGAAATGCCCTCGACGATCACGTCGAACACCAGCCACGCATCGCCCTTCTTGCGGAACATGTAATCCACCTGCACCGGCTCACCCGCCTGGCGCACGATGCGGCTGGCCACGCGCATCATCTGGCCATTGCGCAGGGGTGTGCTGGAAGCAATGGTGACTTCGGTGCCGGGATCGATGTCGAGCAGGGCGTCGGCATAGCGGCGCAGCAGGCTGTCGGTCAGTGCATCGGCAAAATCCAGAATCTGCTGCGGGCTGGCCGTGCGTGCGTGGCGGCCCAAGACCAACTGCGCCGAGTAAGGGCGATCCATCACGTCGATCAGTTGCGACTTCACGAAGGCGCGCAACTTCGCCGGATCGGCCTTGAAGGCGGCGCGCTGACTGGTGATCGCATCGAGCACGGCGTGAGTGCGCTGGGTCACCAGCTCGGCCGGTTCGGTCGCAGCGGCAGCGGCTGCGGTGAGGGTGAACAACAGCGCGATGGCAATGAGCAAACGCTTGAACATGGATCATCCTTGGTGCCGACGCGCCAGAATCCGGCGCGGGCACATTATTGTTTATTGTCGCCCGAATCGGCGTTGAACAGGAATTTGCCGATCAACTGTTCCAACACCACCGCCGGTTGGGTCAAGAGGATTTCGTCGCCATCCTTGAGCGGCTCGGGATCCCCGCCCGGCGACAGGCCCACGTAGCGTTCACCCAGGAGGCCACTGGTGAAGATCGCCGCGGCCGTGTCCGAAGGCAGCTCACCGGCCGAGCGCGACAAACGCAACACGACGTGGGCATCGAAGTTCTGATCGAGGCTGATCGATTCGATCTCGCCGACCTTGACCCCGGCGATCTTCACCGGCGCGCGCGGCTTGAGGTCGCCGGCGTTGGTGAAATTGGCACTGACGCGGTAACTGTTGCCGCCCAGACGTTCGCCGGAATTGGTCGCGGCAAAGGCCAGCACCAGGGCGCAGGCAAAGCCCATCAGGATGAAACCGCCGACGCTCCATTCAGTCTTGGGGCTGGCCATGTTCGTTCTCCGTGTTCGCGGTCATAGTCATGATTGCAGCGTGCTCAATACAGGGTCGCGCTGAGTAGGAAGTCCAGAAACAACACCATCAACGAGCCAAACACCACCGCCTGAGTGGTGGCGACCGAGGTGCCTTCCGGCGTGGGCCTGGCGTGGTAGCCGACGAAGGTGGAAATCAGGCCGCAGAACAGGCCGAACACCGTGGCCTTGACGAAGGCCTGACCGAAGTCCTGCGACAGGTCCACGCTCGATTGCAACGAGGCCCAGAAATAGCCGGGGTCCACACCCAAGAGGTACACCGCCTGGATCCATCCGGCCACGATCGAGAAACAGATGAACACGGCGGTCAGCAAGGGCACGCTCAAGAAGGTGGCGACAAAGCGCGGCACCACCACCTTGCCGACCGGATCGATCGCCATCATCGACAAGGACGTGATCTGGTCGGTGGCGCGCATCAGGCCCAACTCGGCGGCCATCGAGGAGCCGGCACGCCCGCAGAACAGGATCGCGGTCAGCACCGGCCCCAGTTCGCGGAACACCGTCAGCGACAGCATCGTGCCCAAGGCATTGCCGGCACCGAAGGTCACCAGCGTTCGGTAGCCTTGCAGGGTCATCACAAGACCCACGAACGCACCGCCAACGGCGATGATCGGCACCGATCGTGCGCCGATCACGTAGATCTGGCGAATCGTGTCGCGCACTTGCGAGCGTGTGAATCGCAGCGCCCCCAGAATGCGCAGCAGGAACAGGCCGAAGCGGCCCAGTGCGGCCAGTTGCTCAAGCATGGGCGGTTCCAGGGTGGGCGCGATAGTCGAAACCGATCGGGCCATCGGGCGCGCCGTCCATGAACTGGCGCACCAAGGGATCGGTGCTGGCGTTCAGCTCGGCCGGGCTGCCGGCGAACACGATGCCGCGATTGGCCACGATCACGACCTGATCGGCGATCGGCATGATTTCCTGTACGTCATGGGTGATGACGAGGCTGGTCATGCCGAGTGCGTCGTTGAGGCCACGAATGAGGTTGACGATGACCCCGCAGGCAATCGGGTCAAGGCCGGTGAGCGGCTCGTCGTACAGCATCAGCGGCGGATCGGACACCACCGCACGCGCCAGTGCCACGCGCCGCGCCATGCCGCCGGAAAGCTCGTTGGTTTCCAGTGCCCCGGCTTCGCCCAGACCCACCGCCGCCAGCTTCATGTGGACCAGCTCGCTGATCATTTCTTCTGGCAGATCGGTGTGGGTGCGCAAGGGCAGGGCCACGTTCTCGAACACGTTCAAATCCGTCAAAAGGCCATTGCCTTGAAGCATCACGCCCATCTTGCGGCGTAGCCTGAACAGGCTGGCCACGTTCGCGCACGGCAGGGTTTCGCCCAACACGCGGATGCTGCCTTGCGTTGCAGTCAGTTCGCCTACGACGCCATACAACAAGGTGGACTTGCCCGCACCCGATGGCCCCAGCACGGCGGTCACGCTGCCGCGTGGCAGACGCACGTCGATCTCGGACAGGATCGTGCGCGTACCGCGACAGAGAGTCACGCGCTCCAGTTGAACGGCAAGGTCGGAATCTGAAGACATGATGAGCAGACACGCCGGCTGAAGGGCGGGTCAGGCAGGCTCGCGGTGTGAAACGATTCGCAATTATCGCCGGTACGGTCGGGGCTTGCCAGCACCGCGCGGTGCCCGTGTCGGGCGCGTGTCTCAAATCGGCTCGGCGGCGATGCCATCCCATATCTGACAAAGACGCGCCAGCGCATCGCGCTGGACGGGCAGTACCTGACTGTCGATGGCGCTCAGCGGCCAGATACCGCCGGAATGGCAGGCAAAACCGCCACTGACGTGTTGCAGGTCGGCGAGGGTGATGGGGCGTACGACGTGTTTGCCACCGACCTGGGCCCAGGCCTGCTGCAACAGGCGCTCGCTGGTGCCCGCCAGTTTGTCGGCCTCGGGCCAGATCAGGGCATCGTCTTGAAAAAACCCGAGGTTGAAGGTCGGGCCCTCGTTGATGCAGTGCCGATCGTCCAGCAACACCGCATCGTCGAAGCCGCAGGCCAGCGCCTGTCGCCGCAGCGCGAACACGTCGAACAAGCCGCTGTGCTTGAACTGAGCGTGGTGGCGCATGTGCTGCACGCTCATCAGCCGCATGGCATCGCTGCGCGGCAATGATGGCGAATCGACGAGGATCAGGGATTCGATCTGGGCCGGCACGGGCATGGCGCGGGCACTGTAGTTGCGTGCGCCGATGCTGATGCGCAGGGCGGCATCGGCCTGTCCTGCCAGCGCCACGCGCAGGTGCCGACGGAGCTGGAAAAGATCGAGTTCGACATCGAACAGCGCGCGCGTAGCTTGGCTCAAGCGGGCCAGATGCAGATCAAGGCCACGCACCGCGCCGGCGCGCACCTGCATCGTGGTGAAGTGGTGGTAAGCATTGCGGGCGAAGCGGATCAGCGCCGCGGTGCTGGCCGGCTCACCATCGACGAAGGCGCGCGTGTCGCTCACCAGACGCCCGTGTTGGGTATCGAGGCCCAAGGTTCGGCGGGCGGCAGGCGTTCGCCCTTTTGCAAGAGTTCGATCGAGATCAGGTCGGGCGAACGCACGAAGGCCATGTGGCCATCGCGTGGTGGGCGGTTGATGGTCACGCCCATGGTCATCAAGTGTGCGCAAGTGGCGTAGATGTCGTCCACGGCAAAGGCCAGATGGCCGAAATTGCGGGCATGGCCGTAGTCTTCGGCGTCGTAGTTGTAGGTCAACTCGATCTCGGCTTCCGGGCTTTCCGGCGCGGCCAGAAAGATCAGGGTGAAACGATGTTCGGGTACGTCCTTGCGTCGGGTTTCGCGCAGGCCAAGACCTTCGCAATAAAAGCGCAAGGACGCATCCAGATCGCGCACGCGAACCATGCTGTGCAGGTATTTCATGAGGGGCATCCAAGTCTCAGGCTTGGCACGATAACCGATCGTAGACGCCACGCTCAGTCACGCGGTCGCGGCTTGTACCCCAAGGCCTGCAGGTAGATCACCTCGACCGTGGCTGGCAGCAGTCCATCGCCGGCACGAAACGCCTCATACAGCCGGGTAGCGGCGGCAAATCGGCCCTTGCCGGTGAGGCTGCGACGGCGTTGTTGCAAGGCATTGGTGCTGCCGGTGGCGCGCAGTTCCAGCAGGAGTTGCGCCAGGTTCGGATACGTCAGGGTGAAGCGTTCGCTCATCACCACCGGATTGCGAAAACCCGCCGCCAGCAAGGTATCGCCGAGCAATTGGCTGCTGGCAAAACCGTGCACGTGGGCCAGCTCGGGATCAACGTCGGCAAAGGTCTGCGCCAGTTCTTGCAAGGTGGCCGGCCCCAGGCCCGAGGCCAGCAACCAACCATCGGGCTTGAGCGCCGTGCGCCACTGCAAGGCAAGGCGCGTCATGTCCTCCTGCCATGGCATGCAAAGGCTGGAAAACACCAGATCGAAACTGTGCGGCGCAAAGGGCAAGGCCCGCGCATCGCCTGCGATACACGAAAATCGCGGTCGCCAGCGACCGGCAGCGCGCCGTGCCAGTCGAAGCATGGGCAGGGCGGAATCCAGCGCGATCACCTGCGCTCGGGGCCAACGTTGCTTCAAGGCCAAACTGGCCGTGCCCGGTCCGCAACCCAGATCGAGGATGCGTTCGGGCGCATGGGGCATGGCGTCCAGTTGTTCGAGCAGGCGCCGTTCCACTTCGCGCTGCAATACCGCGAATTGGGCATAGTGCGGTGCGGCGCGGGCAAAGGCACGGCGCACTTGCAGATGGTCGAGGGTGGGTGCAGGCATGACGCGTGTTCAGAACAAAGGCTGCGCCGCCAGATGATAGTGGCTCAGGCGCGCGTCAGTTCGTGAACGGCCTCGGTCACCACCTCAGGATGCGACAGGAACGGCATGTGTCCGCTGTCCAATTCGAGATAGCGGGCGTTGCTGCGATGGGCTGCCCACTGCATTGCCTGCGCGCGCACCATTCGATCGCGCCGGCCGGCGATCCAGACCGAAGGCAAATCCAGTGCGGCAAGGCCGTCACGTAGATCGTGTCGTTGCAACAATTCAAGTCCGGCGAATACTTGATCCGCGTCGGGTGCGCCGTAGCGAAGCACCTCCTCGCGCAAGGCGTGCAGGGCGGCCGGCGTCATGGCGCTGCCGCGGGTTTCCAGATCGAGGAAACCCGTGATGGTGGCGACAAAGCGCCGATCCAGACCTTCGGCAAAGGTGCGAAACACCTCGGCTTCGACACCGAAGGGCCAATCGGGTGCACGGGTGAAGCGCGGACTGGAGGCGACCATCACCAAGCCTGCAAGGCGGCGTCGATGGCGCACGGCGGCGTGCAGTGCCAGCAAGCCACCCAGGGACCAACCCAGCCAGACCGCCTGATCGGGCACACGATCGATGAGCGCATCGACAAACGAATCGGCTTCAAGGCGGGCGCTGCCACGGCTTCGACCATGGCCGGGCAGATCGACGCTGAACACGCGGTGCGATGTCGATAGATCGTCGCGCACGCGTGCAAACACCCCCGAGTGCAGTGCCCAACCGTGCACGAGCACGACCGGCGGGCCATGGCCTTCGACCGCGACGTGGAGCGGTGGTGAACCCATCGTGCTTGCGAGGCTCACGCGTCCGATTCGTCCGATTCGTCCGACACCCGACGCACGACCTCGGCCAAGGCCTCCAGCAGGGCGTCGATGTCCTGCTCCTCGTGCGCGGCACTGAGGGTGATGCGCAGGCGCGCGCGGCCATCGGGCACGAAGGGTGGACGCACCGCGCTGACCAGAAATCCGGCGCGCTCCAGATGGCGGGCAGCGGCCAAGGTCACGCTGCTGCTACCCAGAATCAGCGGCTGGATGGCGGTTGCCGAATCCATCAAGTCGATACCCAGTTGCTGCGCGCCACGGCGCAGGCGTGCCACCAGTGCCGCCAGTTTGAAGCGACGCCAGCTTTCGCCGCGTGCCAAGGCCAGCGCCTTGCTGGTGGCTGCGGCCAGCGCTGGTGGCGGTGGGCTGGAATACAGATAGGCGCGCGCGGTTTCAGTGATCTGTTCGATCAGGGCCTGTGAGCCGACCAGCACCGCACCAGCGCAGCCCAGTGCGCGGTTGAGCGAAATCAGTTGTAGCGGAACCTCATGCTCACCGAGGCCAGCCATGGCCACGCTGCCACGGCCGTCGGGACCGATCACGCCGGTGCCGTGCGCATCGTCCACATACAGGCTGGCGTTTTCGGTGCGTGCCAATACGGCCAGCATCTTGAGCGGTGCCATGTCGCCATCGAGCGCAAAGATGCCGTGGGTGGCGAGCATGGCAGCGGACTGCGGACGGCCGCGCAACGCACGCATGGCGCCTTCGGCAGCCAGATGCGGATAAGCGTGGATCTCGGCACCGGCCAGACGCGCAGCATCGACCAGGCTGCCGTGGTTGTGACGATCCTGCACGCTGATCTCGCCTTCACGCAGCAAGGCCTGCATCACCGCCAGATTGGCAACATAGGCCGAGCCGAACATCAGACCTCGGGCATAGCCTTGCCACTGCGCGATCGAATCTTCGAGTTCACGTTGGGCGCGAAAGCCACTGGCGCTCAGGTGTGAAAGGCCGGCGCCCACACCCAGCCACGCCGCCGACTCCTGCAGGCCGGCGATGACTTCAGGATGCTGGGCGAGGCCGAGGTAATCACTGCCGCTGAAGTTGCGCAGCACGCGGCCATCGACCTCCACTGCCACGCCCTCGCGTGCACCGATGTGGCCTGCGGCGCGGTTGGCTGCGTGACGTAAGCTGGATCGGGCCTCCGCCTCGACACGGGCCGCGAGGGTCGGACGTGGATCGCGTCGCGCGGCAGGTTTGGAGGATCGCGGGCTGGGCATCAACTTTGATTGCGAAGCGGGGCCGGTGGCACAGTGATGGGAGTCTGGAAAACACGCCGATGCCTGTCAACCGTCCACCGCTCTGGCTCCGTGCCGCCAACGCCCTCAGCCAGGCGCTGTTGCCGGCCCGCTGTCTCGTGTGCGCGGAATCCACTCGGACCTTGGACCTGTGTGAAGCCTGCTGTAGCACCCTGGTTCGCAATACGCTGGCCTGCCTGTGTTGCGGTTTGCCCTTGCCTGCCATCGAAGCCGCCTGTGGCGCGTGTCTGCACGATCCACCGCCGTTCTCGCAGGTGTTTGCGGTGTGGCGTTACGAGGGTGTCGTGGCGCACCTGCTGCCGCGCTTCAAGTTCCACCACGATCTGGCGGCAGGCAAGGTCTTGACGGAACTGGCCCTGCCCGCCATCCGTGCGTGGCCGGGTTGGCAGGGCGTGGATCGCATGATTCCCGTGCCCTTGCACTCAAGCCGACTGGCGCAACGCGGCTACAACCAG
>DASSYF010000027.1:0-58037 GCA_035703435.1 Chiayiivirga sp.
GCCATTCGGATCCTGCTGGATTTTGCCCAGTTGCGCGCCCTCACGCCACGTCGGGCAAGGGCCTTGTGGGTGATGTGTCAGGCCTTTCTTGTGCTGGCGGCGTTGATGTGGCTGCCTTATTGGCTGAACTTGAATCGCACCATCGTCATGATTCTCAACGTCCTTCTTGTCGCCGGCAGCATCACGGCGCTGTCGGCTGCATGGTCATCCTGGCGTCGGGGCAATCGCCAAGCTGGCTACTTCCTGCTGTCCTGGATGCCTTTGCTGGTCGTTCTCATCCTTCGCGCCACGCAGCAAATGGCCGACTGGTATCAGCCGACCTGGCTGGAATACGGCTTTGCCGCCACCATGGCCTTTGCCTCCTTGATCATCGCCGCCGGTCTGGCAGACCGCACCGAAGAAGTGCGGCGCGAACGTGATCTGGCCAACCAGTTGGCGCAGTCGGATCCCTTGACCGGCGAATTGAACCGGCGCGCCATCACCGCGCAATTGAACGAAGCCTGGGCGGCAACGGACGCCGGCTTGCTGCCGATGGCCGTATTGTTCCTCGACATCGATCATTTCAAGCAGATCAACGATCGCTACGGCCACGCGGCCGGCGACGATTGCTTGAGCGCGGTGACCGATGCGGTGCGGGCCGAGATCGGTGAAAACGACCACGTCGGGCGCTTCGGCGGTGAGGAATTTCTGGTGTTGCTGCGCGACGATCGTGTGGCGCGTGCAGGGCGTGTGGCAGAACGCATCCGTGCGCGCATTGAGTCACTCCAGGTCGCAACCCATGGCCACACGGTCCGCATGACGGTGAGTATCGGTGTCGCCATACGGCGTCTGTCCACGGCCAATGCGGAAACGCTCGTGGAGCATGCGGATGAAGCGCAATATCAGGCCAAGTCCCAGGGACGCAATCGCGTGGTCGAGTATCAAGCCCCGCCAGCCTGAGCGCGTTCGTGATGCCATGTGACGATCTGCCGACTCACTGCGGAAGATTCAACACCACCCGCAAGCCGCCGAGGCTGCTTTCGAGCAAGGCCATTTCGCCCTCGTAGGTCGCGGCAAGGTCGGCCGTGATACCGAGCCCAAGGCCGGTTCCCGGCACGGACTCATCGAAGCGTTGCCAACGTTGCGTCGCACGGGCGCGCTGTTCGGCGGAAAGGCCGGGGCCGTCGTCTTCGACCGCAAGTTCAATGCCCGCAGGCGTGGACACGGCGCTGACGCGCACCTGATGGCTGGCCCATTTGCCGGCGTTATCGAGCAGGTTGCCCAGCATTTCCTCGAAATCCGTGGCCTCACCGCGCCACGACAGGCCCTCCGGCACGGCAAGCTGCCAGTCGAGTGCACGGGCACGATGCAGTTGGCGCATCAAACCCACCAAGGCTTCGGCATGTTGGTGCACGTCGATCCTGCGTCGATCGCCTGCGCCACTACCAGCGCGGGCAAGGTGGCGGTCGATCAGACGTGCCATCGAGGCGCTTTCGCGTTGCACCAGCTCGGCAGGCACGGCACGTGTCACATCGGCTTCGCTGCGCAGCAAGGCCAGCGGCTTCTTCAGCGCGTGGGCCAGATCGGCCGCATGGCCACGCGCCCGTTCAACAATCTGGGCGTTGCGCTTGAGCAAGCCATCAAGTTCGCGCGCCAGTGGGTCAAGGTCCGGCCCATAGCCCCGACCGATCATGTCGGCCTCGCCCTGCTCCACCGCGTTCATCGCGGTACGCAAACGCGCCAAGGGGCGGAGGGCCACTCGTGCTTGCACGACGGTGGCGAGCACCAGCAAGGCCACGAGGCTCGATACGATCCAGAGCAACATCCGATCGAAGGCTGAAAGCTCCTGCAGCACCGGCGCTGCTGGCCCATAGACCTCAAGGCGATAAGGTCGCGAACCCAGTTCGACGGAACGCACGATGCCGAAGACCGGCGCCTGCTCGGGCCCGACGCCATCCAGCCGCCCCGACTCATCGGCCTTCACTTGATGGATATCCGCATCCCACAACGAGCGGGAGTGCTGAACCGTGCCACCGCCATCGAGGCGCCAGTACCAACCCGAGAAGATGCGCCCGAACTCGTCACCGCGACGCGGTTCGCTGTAGTTGACGCCGATCTTGTCCGCCGCGCTGTCAAAACGCGCGAGAATCAAGTCGGCGCGCTCTTCCAGACGTTGATCGAAGGCCGACCGCATCGCGCCATGGAGCGCCGTACGAAGCGTCCAGCCCGCCAGTGCGGATACCAGCAAGGCGATCAGGATGCCCGAGACGATCAAACGACCGGCGAGCCCGAACGTGCGCATCTCAGGTGGCTGTCGTGCTCAAACGAAAACCCAGGCCGCGTTCGGTGTGGATCAGTGCGTGGCCGAGCTTCTTGCGGATGCGACCGATCAGCACATCGACGGTGTTGGAATCCGGGTCCAAATCGCGCTGGTAAACGTGTTCGGCAATCTCGCTGCGGCTCACGACGCGATCCTGATGGTGCATGAGGTAGGACAGGATACGTTGTTCCTGAGCGGTGAGCTGGAGCGGTGCGCCATCGAGGAAGAACCGTGAGTTGAGCGTGTCATAACTCAGCGGTCCGACACTCAGGACGCTGCCGGCATGGCCTTGCGCACGCCGCAACAGCGCGCGCAAGCGCAGCACGACCTCTTCAAGCTGGAAGGGCTTGGTCAGGTAGTCATCGGCACCCGCACCGAAGCCGGCGAGCTTGTCGCTCCAGCGGTTGCGTGCGGTCAGGATCAACACCGGGAAGTCTCGGCCCTGCTCGCGCCACTGGCGAATGAGCGAGACGCCATCAAGGCCCGGCAAGCCCAAATCGACTACGGCGGCATCGTAACTTTCCGTTGCGCCCAGAAACTCGGCTTGGCGACCATCGGCACAGATTTCCGCCAGCAAACCCGCCTGCGTGATCACCTGCGCGATACGTTGCGACAGTTCGGAATCATCCTCCACTACCAGCACGCGCATCAGTCGCGATTCCCGCTGACAACCTCGGTGATGAGTTCACCACTGGCCGCATCGACTTCGAGTTTGCGCACATCGCCACGTGCATCGCGGATGTTGAACTCATAGCGATAACTGCCGTCGCGCGCACGTTCGAGTTCGGCTTCCAACACCGTGCCCGGATACCGTTGCAACATCGCGTCCATCACCTCCGGCATCGCCTGCAGTTGCTGCAGGCGCGTGGCGCGTGCGTCGTCGCGATGGATCCGCCCATCAACCGGATCCACGCTGACGCGCAACTGCGCGCCATCCTGCGTGGCGATCACGATCTGATACAGACCGTTCTCGTATTCGACATCGGTCACGTGGCCGGGATACTCGCGCAACACTTCGCGCAGCAGCACCGGCAAGGGATGCTGCGGAGAGGTGCTCCGAGCATCGTTGCCCAGGATCTCGCCGGTCGCGCCATCGACCTTGATTTCGATCCGGCGGCGATCGGGACTCAGCACCTCCAACTCATACACGAAACGCCCGTCATCGCGCTCCAATTCGACTTCCATCACACGTCCCGGATGGCGCGCTTGCACCTGGGTGATGATCTCGGCCAAGGGCTTCAAACGACCTTCATCGACGGCACGGCGCACGGCGTCCTGCTCGTCGGCATGGGCGCAGGGAACAAGAAACAACAGAGGGATAATCAGCTTTTTCATGCCGCGTATGCTCGGTTGAAACGAGTAAACGATGAGTTAACGAAGCCATCAATACCTGTTTAGGGAGCATGGGGCAAAGTGCGCAGCGTCGACATCGTGTCGATTCCACATTCCCAACCCAAGGAGTTCATCATGTCACGTTCCAAGCTTCTCGCCGCAGCACTCGCTCTGGCTTTGGTCAGCCCACTGGCCTTCACCGCCGAGCCCGTCATGGACGCCGGCAACGCCGTGCAACGCATCACGGCACAAGGGTACTCGGCACCCTACAAGCTCAAGTTCCAAAATGGCTACTGGACCGCCAAGGCCACCAGCCGCGAAGGCATGCGGGTCAGTTTGCTGGTGGATCCGGCCAGTGGCCAGGTATCGGCCTTCGACCGTTACGGCAGCGGCGCCATCGATGCCAACCGCGTGCGTGAGCTGGTACTGGCGGCGGGCTATACCCGTGTCCACGACATCGACTTCGACGACGGCTTCTGGGAAGTCGAAGCCATCGATTCGCTCGGCCGCGAAATCGATCTGATCCTGCACCCGATCACGGGCGCCATCCTCAACGCACCGCTCGATCCGCCGGGCAGCACGCCGCTGTCGCGTGACGAGATTCATGCCCATTTGGTCGCCGCAGGCTACAGCAACATCCACGAGCTGGACTTCGACGATCGCCAGTGGGAAGCCGATGCCACCAATGCCCAAGGCCAGCGTGTCGAAGTTCGCATTGATCCGTACAGCGGTGATGTGGTGCGCGAATCCATTGACGATTGATAGGATCAAAGTCGAAACCTCAGTAACGAAAAACCGCGCCTTGGCGCGGTTTTTCGTTCTCGCTCAATCGTCTGCTGAGGCGGATCAAGCCGGTGCTGAGGTGCGAATCAGGTGATCGAACGCACCCAAGGCCGCGGTTGCGCCGGCGCCCACGGCGACCACGATCTGCTTGTACGGCACGGTCGTGGCGTCACCGGCCGCAAACACGCCGGGAATCGACGTGCGGCCGTGGTCATCGACGATGATTTCACCGCGTGGACTCAGCGCGATGCCGCTGTCCTTGAGCCAATCGGTCACCGGCACCAAGCCAATCTGCACGAACACGCCAGCCAATTCGGCCGTATGCGCTTGACCACTGTCCCGATCCACATAGGCCAGACCCGAGACACGGCCATCTTCGCCAATCACTTCGGTGGTCTTGGCGTTCTTGATGACGCTGACATTGGGCAGGCTGTGAAGCTTGCGCTGCAAGACCGAGTCTGCGCGCAGCTCGGGCATGAACTCGATCAGGGTGACGTGCTCGACGATGCCAGCCAAGTCGATCGCCGCTTCCACGCCGGAATTGCCGCCACCGATTACCGCGACCTTTTTGCCGCGATACAGCGGACCGTCGCAATGCGGACAATAGGCCACGCCACGAGTCCGGTATTCCACTTCGCCCGGCACGCCGATGTCGCGCCAGCGCGCACCGGTGGCCAGGATCACCGATTTGCTGGTCAGTGAGCCGCCATTGGCAAATTGCACGCGAATGCCATCGGGGCCTGGCATGAGTTTTTCGGCGCGCTGCAAGTTCATCAGGTCCACGTCGTACTGCCGCACGTGCTCCTCCAGAGCCGTCGCGAACTTCGGACCTTCGGTTTCCTTGACCGAAATGAAGTTCTCGATCGACAAGGTATCGAGCACCTGCCCGCCGAAACGCTCGGCCGCCAATCCGGTGCGAATACCTTTGCGCGCCGCGTAGATGGCCGCTGCCGCACCGGCCGGGCCGCCACCGATCACCAGCACGTCGTAAGGCGCCTTGGCATCGAGCTTGGCCGCGTCGCGTTCGGGTGAGGTCACATCGAGCTTGGCCACGATTTCCTCGATGCCCATGCGGCCTTGGCCGAAATGCTCGCCATTGAGGAAGATTGAGGGAACCGTCATCACCTCGCGCTTTTCGACTTCCTCGGGAAAGTAGGCACCGTCGATGGCAATGTGTTGAATCCGCGGATTCA
Source organism: Chiayiivirga sp. (assembly GCA_035703435.1). Classification (GTDB taxonomy): domain Bacteria; phylum Pseudomonadota; class Gammaproteobacteria; order Xanthomonadales; family Xanthomonadaceae; genus Denitratimonas. The sequence continues at coordinate 5,608 of DASSYF010000027.1, forward strand.
AGACACTCATCAGGTTGAGCGCCTGCACCACGTCGGGACAGCTCTGGCAGGACTGCGAAAAATAGGTTTCGAAACGATAGTCGCCATCGAGGCCGCGGATGCGCTCGATCATTTCCGCATCGAGCTTGGGCGGATAACCGCCAACTTGCAGCAGGGCCAGCACCAAGGATGTGAATTCGTGCCCCATCGGCAGGCCGGCAAAACGCAGATGGATGTCCTGGCCGGGACTGGTCAGATCGAACGAAGGCAGGTGTGCCGACGCGTCATCGTGCAGTTCGAGGCTGACCTCAGGAGATGCGGCCACGATGTCGTCGAGCAGCGCACGCACTTCACGAGAGTTGGCGCCATCGTCCAGTCTGGCGCGAATCCGAATCGGTCGAACGACACGTTCGAGATAGGCGGCAAGCTGGGTCTTCAAAGCATCATCCAACATGGGCTGACTCCTTTCTTCAGGTAGATCGAAACCGCGGCAACCCGGATCGGATCACCGTTGCGAGCACATCGTGGGAACACGGCTCAAGCCACGCGCGCATGGACTGAGCGGTGTTCCCACCCTCGATGCGAGGGTGGGAAAGCCGTGACTCAGATCTTGCCGACCAGATCCAGCGAGGGCGCAATCGTCTTGGCGCCTTCCTTCCACTTGGCCGGGCACACTTCACCCGGATGCGACTCGACATACTGCGCTGCACGCAGCTTGCGCAGGGTTTCGGTGACATCGCGCGCGATGGCGTTGTCATGCACTTCCAAGGTCTTGATCACGCCCTTGGGGTTGATGATGAAAGTGCCGCGCAGGGCAAGACCGGCTTCGGGAATGTGCACGCCGAAAGCATTGGTCAACTGATGGGTCGGATCGCCCACCAGCGGGAACTTGGCCTTGCCCACGGCCGGCGAGGTTTCGTGCCACACCTTGTGCGAGAAGTGAGTATCGGTGGTCACGACATAGACCTCGGCGCCGGCCTTCTGGAACTCGGCGTAATGCTCGGCCGCGTCCTCGACTTCGGTCGGGCAATTGAAGGTGAAGGCCGCCGGCATGAAGATCACGACCGACCAGTGGCCCTTGAGGGTTTCATCGGTGACTTCCACGAACTTGCCATTGTGGAAAGCCTGCGCCTTGAACGGCTGAATCTGGGTATTGATGAGCGACATCGCACAACTCCTTGGGGATGGGTGAACTCAGGTGTTGGCACGCAAGGTGCCGACGGAAGGAAGTTTAGGCCACGCTAACAAATAGGTAAAATCGATTGTTACAATCGTTACAATAGGAAATGCCTATTGCTAATGGGATTGCTTATCCAAGGAAGCAGCCGAGTCCTTGTCACCGCAATGCGTCGCCCCACCTGTGCTGCGCCGGCAAGTCCTCGTGCAGCGGCTTCCATGCCTTTCGTCATCGAAAACCCCACAAAACAAGCAGGCTTTCGTAGAGCGCAGCTTGCTGCGCTGGGCACCCGTAAAGCCGAGGCAGCGCAGCAAGCTGCGCTCTACAAAAACGCCGGTTCTGCGGTATTTCACGGCTCGCACAGTCGCGGCTTGGCTAGGCTCTGGGGCCAAACAGCAAATTCGTTCTTGCCCGCGCAAGGAACGAACCTGTACAATGCGCGGCTCGCAGTTTCGGGGTGTAGCTCAGTCTGGTAGAGCGCTACGTTCGGGACGTAGAGGTCGCAGGTTCGAATCCTGTCTCCCCGACCAAAACACTGCAAAAACAAAACCGGCTCATGGCCGGTTTTGTTTTTTTCAGTTGAGTCGCGTGCGCTTGTTTGCAGCGGAGCGCCAAGCATTCGGCGAAAAGATGATCAACTCACCTCGCTGTTATCGGATGGCGCGGGCGCACCGTCCGGTTGTTGAATGCGCTGGAAAATTTCTTCCCGATGCACGGTCACGTCCTTGGGCGCGTTGATGCCCACGCGAACCTGATTGCCCTTGACACCCAAGACGGTCACCGCGACTTGTTCGCCGATCATCAGGGTTTCTCCGACCCTGCGCGTCAATATCAGCATTGCCTGCAATCCTCGTAACGTTCCATCCGCGACTGCGGATTCCCCTTCCCGTACGGCATCGCAAGGCGATGCGGCCAATCCATGGCGCGCGGCTGAACGGCGCGTAAAGACGCTCTCGATCTTAGCCCAGACGGACACGAAGATGCAAACGGCATGTCCGGTCAAGACGCGCTTGTCCGTATGCGACCCTGCGATGGCTCAATCGTGAATCGGAAAGGCCTGCGCTGCTGCCGAACTTTCGCCAATCACGTCCACGCCGGGCGGCGCAACGAAGCGGAAGGTGCCGGCATCAAACTCGGGATTGCGCTGCCACCCTGAAAACCGCACCACGGTTTTCTGGCCCAAGGCGTCGATCATTTCCATGCGGGCCAGTTCGTTTGCGGAAAAGCCCAGCCTCGCGGTGGAAAACGGTGCATCCTCGGCCTTCGGAACCAAGCGTACCCAAGCCAGACCGTCTTCATTGCCGCCCTCACTCAGGGTGAACTGACGATCCAGCTCGGAGGGATCAATCAGCGCCGACAAGGGACTTTGCTGTTCTTCCGCACCTTGCGGGCGCACCTGGACCTGTTCGAGGTCCGGGTCGTAGATCCAGATCCTGTCGCCATCGGCAACGATCAGCTGCGGAAACGGCGATTCGTAACTCCAGCGAAACTGGCGCGGCACGGACAAGGCCAAGGTACCGCGACTGTCTTCGGTCACCTGTTCGTTGGCATCGATGACGGTCTGGTGAAACTGGCCCGAAAGGCCTTTCAGCCCCTCGGTGAACGCGGCCAGGGTCGCATGAGGATCAGCGGCACGCGCTGCGTCGGCACCGAAGCCGAGCAGCATTGCGACCAGCACCAGACAAAGGCGGCTGAAGTGGTTCGGGCACATCGCTGGGTCCCTCAATTCACACGATCGACATAGCCTGACGTGCGGTGGATGAATGCCGGCTGGCGTTTCACGGGCTTCAGTCACGAGGCGGTGGCGGTGCCAGCACGCTGCGGTCGCCATTGTGCTCCGGCGATGAAACGATGCCCGCCGCTTCCATGGCCTCGACCAGACGCGCGGCTCGGTTGTAACCGATTCGCAGGTGACGTTGCACACTGGAAATGCTGGCACGACGGGTTTCAGTGACGATGCGCACGGCTTGATCGAACAAGGCGTCGGCTTCCGGGTCGTCGCTCGATGCCGTCTCGGGCAGGCCGGTGGCGCCAATCACCTGCCCGTCGCCCAAGGTTTGCACGTCCTCCAGCACACCGGCCAGATAGTCCGGCCCACCCGAGCTTTGTTTCAAGAATTCCACCACGCGGTGCACTTCCTCATCGCTGACGAAGGCACCATGAAGCCGCTCGGGCATCGCGGTGCCCGGGGGCAGGTAGAGCATGTCGCCGTGTCCCAGCAGGGTTTCGGCGCCCGACTGGTCCAAGATGGTGCGCGAGTCGATTTTCGAGGACACCTGGAAGGCAATACGGGTCGGGATATTGGCCTTGATCAAGCCGGTGATCACATCGACCGAGGGACGCTGGGTTGCCAGAATCAGATGGATGCCTGCCGCGCGTGCTTTCTGAGCTAGACGCGCGATCAGTTCTTCCACCTTCTTGCCAACGATCATCATCATGTCGGCAAATTCGTCGATGAAGACGACGATGTAGGGCAAGGCTTCCAGCTCACGCGGGGTCTCGCCCAAGTCCACGTTCGGCTTGAACAGCGGGTCCATCATCGGTTGTCCCGCGTCGATGGCGTCGCGCACTTTCTTGTTGAGGCCAGCCAGGTTGCGAACGCCAACCACGCTCATCAACTTGTAACGCCGCTCCATTTCGGCCACGCACCAGCGTAGACCATTGGCGGCTTCCTTCATGTCGGTCACAACCGGCGCGAGCAGATGTGGAATGCCTTCGTATACCGAAAGTTCGAGCATCTTCGGGTCGATCATCAACATGCGTACATCACGCGCGCTGGCCTTGTAAAGAAGGCTCAACACCATGGCATTGACCGCCACGGATTTGCCTGAGCCGGTGGTGCCGGCCACCAACAGATGCGGCATGCGTGTCAGATCGGCCACGGTGGGGCGGCCGGAAATGTTCTTGCCGAGTGCCAAGGTCAGTGGGCTGGATGACTTGTCGTACTCCTTCGAACGCAGGATGTCGGAGAGGTAGATCATCTCTCGACTGGCATTGGGGATTTCCAGACCGATCACGGATTTTCCCGGGATCACATCCACCACGCGCACCGAACGCACGCTCAGACCGCGGGCGATGTCCTTGTCGAGACTGGAAATCTGGCTGCCCTTGATGCCGGCCGCCGGTTCCATTTCAAATCGGGTGATCACCGGGCCTGGAAATACCCCGACGACCTGTGCCTCGATGCGAAAGTCCTTGAGCTTGAACTCGATCTGGCGTGACAGCGTCTCCAGCGCCTCCTGTGAATAGCCGGCTGGCTGTGGTTTTGGGTCGTCCAGCAAGGACAGTGGCGGCAAGCCGCCCTCGCGACTCGGGCTGCCCGCAAACAACGGGATCTGGGTTTCACGCTGGGCGCGATCGCTCTTTTCCACCGGCAGCGGCGGAGGCTCGATGCGCACTTTCTCGCGTTTGGCGCGCACCTGCGCGTGCTCGCGGCGGGTTTCACTACGTTCAATCCGTGCGCCACGCGCCAGACGACGATCATCGGAACCGCGAATACGTTGCAGGATGCGGCCACCCAAGGTCAGCACCGCGCGCCCAATCCAGTCCATCAGCGCAAACCAAGACAGGCCGGTGACCAAGGTCACCCCCAACAACAGCAGGCTCAGTGCAAACAGCGCCGCGCCCAGACCTCCGAACCCGCTCAGCAACAAGCCGCCCACCAACTGACCAAACAAACCACCCGCACCCACGGGCAAGCCCATTGCCGAGGCGGGTGGATTGAGGTGCGCCAAGGCCGACAGCGCCATCAGGAAGCTCACCACGCCAATCAGGCGCAAGGCCGGTGTCAGTGCGCTTTCGGGTTCGTCGGGGCGAGGCCGCAAGGCGAACCAGAACACCAGTCCCAGCAGGATCGGTACCAGATAGGCGGCAATGCCAATCAGCGACAGCATGATGTCTGCAAGATAGGCGCCTGTCAGTCCGCCGAAATTATGCAGCGCACCGGTGACACTGGCCGAATGCGACCAGCCCGGGTCATCGGGGTGATAGCTCAACAGGCAAGCGAGCAAATACATCAGCACCGGCACCAAAAACAGGATCCGGCTCTCACGCCAGATTCGCTGGCGCGCACTCAATGGTGATGGAATGTCCTCGGAGGTGCGTGCCACGTGGCCGTGTATCCGTTTCAAACTGGGCAAGCCGAAAGTGTAGCAGTCCACGTCATCACGCCAGCGTGATGGGCAGGCGCTTGTTTCGGTGTGCAACTGCCCCCATGCTCGATCGTTCAAGCGAACCATCAATCGAGGAAACTGCAATGAGCTCAAGCCGTCACGTCCGTGTCCTGATCTTGGGTTCCGGCCCGGCCGGCTACAGTGCGGCAGTCTATGCCGCGCGCGCCAACCTCAAGCCCGTGATCATTTCCGGCCTGCAGCAAGGCGGCCAACTTACGACCACCACCGACGTCGACAACTGGCCCGGCGACGCGCAAGGCGTGCAGGGACCGGAACTGATGCAGCGCATGCAGGCCCACGCCGAGCGCTTCGAAACCGAGATCGTGTTCGACCAGATCCACACCGCCGACCTGTCCAATCGCCCATTCAAATTGGTCGGTGACGGTGGCGAATACACCTGCGATGCCCTCATCATCGCGACCGGCGCGACCGCCAAATACCTTGGCCTTCCTTCCGAGCAGGCCTTCATGGGCCGTGGCGTATCGGCCTGTGCCACCTGCGATGGATTCTTCTTCCGCGATCAGGACGTGGCCGTGATCGGCGGCGGCAATACCGCCGTCGAAGAAGCCCTTTACCTGTCCAACATCGCGCGCAAGGTGTATCTGGTGCACCGTCGCGACAGCCTGCGGGCTGAAAAAATCATGCAGGACAAACTTTTCCAGAAAGCGGCGGCGGGCAAGATCGAACTGGTCTGGAATCACACCGTCGAAGAAGTGTTGGGCGACGACAACGGCGTCAGCGGCATGCGCCTGAAGTCGACCCAAGGCAGCGACGTGCGCGACATTGCCGTGACCGGCTTCTTCGTGGCCATCGGGCACCATCCCAACACGGCCATTTTCGATGGCCAGCTCGATATGCACGACGGCTACATCCGGACACGCTCAGGTCAATCCGGCATGGCGACTGCCACCAGTGTCGCGGGCGTGTTTGCCGCCGGTGACGTGGCCGACCACGTGTATCGGCAAGCCATCACCTCGGCCGGTTTCGGCTGCATGGCGGCGCTCGATGTCGAGCGCTATCTGGAACAGACTGGCTGAGTTCGACACCAAGGCCGCTCAGGGCACTGCCGTCTGATTCGGATCATCAGGACTGATCGGCGCATGCGCCTACCCTGCCTCGGCTCCAGCCCGGACGCGCCCTTTCCCAACGTGGATCGGGCGCTTGAGCAGCCCAATGGTTTGCTCGCCTTCGGCGGTGATCTTTCCGTCACGCGGCTCATGCGCGCTTATCGCCAAGGGATATTTCCCTGGTACAGCGAAGGCCAGCCGATACTGTGGTGGTCACCTGAGCCGCGCGCCGTATTCGACACCGGCGACCTGCATCTCTCGCGTCGCTTGCGGCGCGCGCTGCGGGCGCGTGATTGGACAATCCATGCCGACCGCAACTTCGGTGCCGTTCTCGATTTTTGCGCCAGTGTGCCGCGCCATGATCAAGCCGGCACTTGGATCGGTCCGGAAATGAAACACGCCTACATGACACTTGCACAGGCAGGCTTCGCCCACAGTGTCGAGGTCCATGACGCAGAGCGCCTGATCGGTGGCGTCTACGGCGTGAATGTCGGCCCCGTGTTCTGCGGCGAATCCATGTTCGGTCTGGAAAGTGGCGCGTCGAGCTTGGCCTTGGCCGCACTGTGCCGCTGGTTGTCGCTCAACAAGGTGCCGTGGCTGGACGCGCAGATGCCGACACCACACTTGCGTTCACTTGGTGTGCGGTGCATGGCCCGCAGTCGTTACCTTGAGCTGCTGGCGGAAACCGGAGAGTGCACACTTACGGATTCATCGTGGTCGGACGCAATGCCGACTTGGCGACCCCGGGATTTGTTCGAATGCACGAGGCGCTGATGCCATGTCCATCAATGCGCTTTGATTGGGCGGGATCGGCAGGATTTAGCTTGATACCTCACAACAGGTGACCTCGTTGCAAGTTCGTGTCACAATGCCGAGCGGTTTTCCGCCAATTCCCCTGAATCTCACTGCGAATGTCCAAAGACGACTCCATCGAAATGGAGGGCTCGGTGCTCGAGACCCTGCCCAACACCATGTTCCGCGTCAAGCTGGAAAACGGTCACGTCGTGACCGCCCATATTTCCGGTCGCATGCGCAAGAACTACATTCGTATCCTCACGGGCGACAAGGTCAAGGTCGAAATGACGCCCTACGACCTGACCAAGGGTCGTATCACCTACCGCATGCGCTGAGCGCACGTCGAGTCTGGCCAGCTGCGCGTCGCGCTCTGGCACCCACGGTCATATGAAAAAGCCGCCCCGATTTCGGAGCGGCTTGCACAGGGACTTGCCGGTTTTGAAGCAATCGTCAGAGAGGCTGAACCTGATCTGCCTGATAGCCCTTCGGCCCTTGGGTCACGACGAACGAGACCTTCTGGCCTTCCTTCAGTGACTTGAAGCCACTGCCTTGGATGGCACGAAAATGCACGAACAGGTCCTCGCCGCCTTCGCGACTGATGAACCCGAAACCCTTGGCGTCATTGAACCATTTGACTGTGCCGGTCTGACGATCGGACATGGCGAAACTCCTGGAACGTTTGGCTGGTGAGTGACCCGTTTACCGGGACCGCGTCACAGGGAGCATGCGCCACGAAGCAATGGGTCGAAATGTTGCCAAACCGTGCCACGGTGCATCACGCTCCTTGCAAACACAGTCCCTACCTTATACACGTTTTTTCACGAACGCGCATCCCGCTGCGTAGCGGCAGCGGGATTGCCAGACGCCGGCAGGTAATTGAATCAGCCCGGGAGGCGGCGCTTGCGCGCCCGCAGGCCCTCGTGCACGGTACGTGCCTTGGCCTCGTATTGCATTGCCAAAACGCGCACGACGTAGCTGTGGTCGCGATCATGCCGGATGCGCTGGATGCGGCCCAGCAGGTCGGCCTCGGTTTGCTCGATCTGGGTCACCTGATCGGCGCGCATGACCTTGAGGCCCGTGCGCAAGGTGGTATAGGTGGCATTGACGTTGGCCACCCATTCCGATGGGTTGGCAGCGCGTTTGGCGCGCACTTTGGTGGTGGGCTTCACCTCGTTGCTCAACTCTTGCACGAGGGTGGATTTGGCCTCGGCCATGCGACGGAACAGCTTGCTCAGTTCGCCGTCTTTGACCGCGTCGGCCGCCTCGGCATAGAAGTCCACGCCGTCGCGGCTGGCTTCGATCAGTTCGGGGAGAATATCCAGAGATTCGCTCATGAGACCTCCAACATGGCGGATGATGAGGGCCCACTGCGATGCACTACCACCGCGGCAGTCGCATCGATCGGGGTTGATCGCCTGGCTGCGTCGAATGACGCATTGGCGAGGTTCGAATTTTACGCGGCCGTGCGTAAAAAGATTGTTACGCGCTGATGTTGGGTACAATGCAATTAACATGTTATTGTTACATATCAATCTGATACAAGACTTATCTAATCTTACGCATGATGATTGAACCTGAACGGGTCGCGCAGCGTCAGCCTGCCCAGGCACCGGTAGCCGCCGTGATCGGTGGCGGCCCCGCTGGCCTCATCGCAGCCCAAACCCTGCGGGAGGCGGGTGCGGAAGTCACACTCTTCGATGCCATGGCCTCGGTCGGACGCAAATTCCTGCTGGCCGGCAAAGGTGGGCTCAACCTGAGTCACTCCGAGCCAATGGATCGCTTCGTACCGCGTTACCGCGAAGCATCGCCCCACGTGGGCGCGTGGTTGCGGCGGTTTGGCCCCGACGCCGTCCGGGAATTGGCACAGGATCTGGGGTTCTCCACCTTTGTCGGTAGCTCTGGTCGGGTGTTTCCCAGCGACATGAAGGCCGGGCCGATGTTGCGAACCTGGCTGCGTCGCCTGCGCGAGTCGGGCATTGAATTCAAGATGCGACATCGTTTCACGGGGTGGCAGGGCGATGGCTGTCTGCGTTTCGAGTGCCCTGATGGTGCGCTTGCCATTCGTCCGGATATCACCATCCTGTCGCTCGGCGGTGGCAGCTGGCCGAAGTTGGGTTCGGATGGCGCTTGGTTTGCCGCGCTGGCGTCGCGCGGCGTGAGCCTGATGGCACTCAAACCCGCCAATTGTGGCTTCGAATGCGATTGGAGCGAGGTGTTTTCCGGTCGCTTTGCCGGCGAGCCCCTGAAGTCGGTCGCCGCGCGTCTCCAAGGCGACGGTGGCTGGCGACATGGGGAGATGGTGATCACTCGGCACGGTATCGAGGGCAGCCTCGTGTACGCGCTCTCGGCGCCCTTGCGGGACCGCATTGAACGCGATGGGCAGGCGGTGCTGGAATTGGATTTGATGCCCAAACGGCAGCGAACTGACATTGAAGCCGCACTGGCCATGCCCCGCGCCGCACGCAGCCGCAGCGAGCACTGGCGTCGACGGCTGGGGCTGAGCGGCGTCGGCGCTGGCCTGGTGCATGAAGTCGTTCCACGCCCGAATTGGGATGATCCTGTGCGGTTGGCCACCGCCGTGAAGGCGCTGCCGCTGCGTGTCCTGCGCACACGGCCCATCGACGAGGCCATCAGTACCGCCGGCGGGGTTCGTCTGGATGCGGTCGATGAGCGCTTGATGCTGCGCGGCCTGCCCGGCGTGTTCGCCGCCGGCGAGATGCTCGATTGGGAGGCGCCCACCGGTGGATATCTACTCACCGCCTGCCTGGCCAGTGGGGTCATCGCTGCCGAAGGCGCCTTGGCGTGGCGGCAGGAGCATCACCGTGCATTGTGATGCCTACGTGCAAGGGCGTTGTCGCTCGTGTGGTTTGATCGAACTGCCCTATCGGGAACAATTGGCCGGAAAGCAGCGCGGCGCTCGAGAACTGTTGGCGCCGTTTGGCGACATCGTTTGGCTGGATCCCGTGGCCAGTCGCGAAGCGGGATTCCGCAACAAGGCCAAGATGGTGGTTGCTGGAACCACGGACAAGCCGACACTGGGCATCCTCGATCCACACGGCGCTGGTGTAGACCTGAGCGACTGTCCGCTCTACCCGTCTGCGCTTGCCGCAACTTTTCCCGTCTTGAGTCGCTTCATCAGTCAAGCCCGATTGTTGCCCTACGACGTGCCACTCCGACGCGGCGAACTCAAATATCTGCTGCTGACGCTGGCCGAACACTCCGGTGAGCTGATGCTGCGCTTCGTGTTGCGATCCACCGAATCCATCGCACGCATTCGCAAACACCTTCCCGACTTGCTGACCGCCCTGCCCCAACTTCGTGTGGTGTCGGCCAACATCCAGGCGGAGCACAAGGCCATCGTCGAAGGTGACGAGGAAATCCCGCTGGGATCACAGGACGCGCTGGCCATGCGGGTCAATGGCATCGTCCTGTATCTGCAAACCAAGAGCTTCTTCCAAACCAATACCGAGATCGCAGCCGCGCTGTATCGACAAGCACGAGAATGGGTGCAAGCCATCGATCCGCCAGCCTTGTGGGACCTCTACTGCGGTGTGGGCGGCTTTGCCCTGCATTGTGCCGACGGCGTGCGCCAGGTGTCGGGCATCGAAACCAGTTCAGAAGCCATTGCCAGTGCCTGCCGCAGTCGTGATGAAGCGGGCTTGGCCCACGTTCACTTCCATGCCACCGACGCCACGGCGTTCGTACACGCTGCCGACCGACATCCGCCGCTCATCATCGTCAATCCGCCCCGTCGTGGGCTGGGAACCGCTCTCTGTCGAAGCCTGCGCGAAGGTTCGGCCAAACATCTCGTCTATTCCAGCTGCAACGCCCAAAGTTTGGCTCGGGATCTGCACGATTTGCAGGAGTTCCGGCCGGTCCAAGCGCGCTTGTTCGACATGTTTCCGCACAGCAGCCACTATGAGCTGTGCTGTCTGCTGGAACGGAAGCCATGACCATGAACCCTGGCAGACACACCGTCTACCGACGCCGATTCGACTTGTTCGGCGGCGCCTGAAAAGCTATGATGCGCGGCCCTCTTGGCGGTTTATGCAAGTGGGACATCCCGGAGAGATGTCCGAGTGGTTGAAGGAGCACGCCTGGAAAGTGTGTAAGCGGCTTAACCCCGCTTCGCGGGTTCGAATCCCGCTCTCTCCGCCAGTTTTTTGCGATCCGGCCCGTGCCGAATCGCGGTTTGCCACCGAGTTCCGGTGTCGCTTCTATGGCGGCCCGTCGGTCCCCTCGCGACGATAGATCGAAAACCCCGCCAGGTCCGGAAGGAAGCAACGGTATTGATCGACTCGGGTGCCGAGGTCAGGCTGGCGGGCTGCCGCCCAACCCCAGTTTGTCGACCAAGGTCAGCGCCGGCCCAGCGTCACGCGTTCGCGTGCCTCAAGATCACGACGACTGTTGGTTTGTGTGAAGCCGGCCTGCCGCATCAGTGCGCGCACGGCATCGCCTTGCTCGAAACCGTGCTCCAGCAACAGCCATCCATCCTTTTCCAAGTGTGCCGGTGCGTGGGCGATGATGTGGCGGATCGCAGTCAGCCCATCCGCACCGCAAGCCAGCGCGATGGCCGGTTCGAATCGCAGGTCGCCGCGATCCAGGTGCGGATCGCCTTCTGCAATGTAGGGTGGGTTGCTGGCGAGCAGATGAAAGCGCTCGCCTTGCACGGGGTCAAACCAATCACCCAAGCGAAACTCGACATTTTCAATACCGTTACGCACGGCATTGGCCTGCGCGATGCGCAACGCATCGGGACTGGTATCGGTGGCCAACACCGTTGCCTGCCGCCGTTCACTGGCAAGGGCCAAGGCGATTGCGCCGCTACCGGTGCCCAGATCTGCGACGTGACAAGTCCGCCCATCGGGAATTCGTTCCAATGCCTCCTCGACCAGCAACTCGGTTTCCGGCCGCGGAATGAGGGTGGCCGGACTGACTGCCAGATCCAAGGTCCAAAACCCAACGTGGCCAAGCACATAGGCCAAGGGCTCGCCTTGTTGACGACGATGCAGCAAGCTCGCCAATCGAGCCCGCTCGTCTTCACCCAGTTCGTGCTCGGGATGGGCAAACAGCCATGCTCGATCGGTATCCAAGGCGTGTTCGAGCAAGCGCTCAAGCTCCCGCCGTGCGTCGTCCACGCATAGATAGTCTTCGGCCTTGCGGATCAGCTCGGCCACCCTGACCGTGGGCGATGATGGAAGGTTTTGCGGCATCATGCGCACATGCTAACTGCTTCCCCGCACGATCCAGTGTTACCACCGTCAGGACTTGAATTGGGTGCGCTGATCAAGGCCAGTACCAAGCTGTGGCTTTCAAGCTTGCGCGAGTGCATGCTTGATGCCTTGCTGTGTTCGCTGTTGCCGCAATTGCCCTTGCTCCTGTGGTGGTGGAAGACGCGCGCACTCTTTGCGGAAAACACCTTCGCCGCTTGGTTGAGCCCCGAGATCCGTGCGATGAGTACGGCTGATGTCTTGATGACGGTGATTTTCAACGTGGCAGGCTTGTGGTTCTTCCTCAGCGTATTGCATCGGCAAGGATCACGTCTGCGCGGCGAAAGTACCAAGGCTTCGAGCCGGGCTCACGCGCTGCGATGTCTGCCCGCCGCAACGCTTGCGACCCTGATTTACACGCTGTTGCTGCTGCTGGCGCTCCTGCCGGTCGGGCTGGCCTGGTTTGCCAGCGGCGCATCGGAGAATCCCTTGTCGATGCTCACGGCCCTGCTGTTTGGCCTGCTGCTGGCAGCTGCGCCATTGGCCTGGATTTCGGTTGCCGCCTGTTTCATTTATCCGCCCATCGTGCTGGATGGATGTGGCGCCGCTTCGGCCCAATCGATGAGCTTTCGCCTGGTTCGCGGACATTGGGCGCGCACGGCCGGCTTGCTGTCTCTGGCCACCCTGGTTTGTTTGGGCGTCTTGGGTTCGCTTGGCAGCCTGCCTTTTGCCCTCACTGCTGCGCTCGTCAGTGCCGACGGTGGGATCATGACCTTGATGCGGCCGGGCTGGCTGGTCTTCGGTCAGCTGTTGAGTACGCCGCTCATGGCGCCGCTGTTGTCGTTGCTGACGGCGGCCTACCTGATCCTGTACGAGGCACTGCGCTCGTCTTCCAGCCGGTCATTCAAGGCAGGATGAAAAGTATCACTTGCGTGGCGCAGGCAAAGACGAAGCCGGCGAGGAAGAACAGATAGCTCCAACGCAGCCACGGGTACTTGTGCTTGGCGAGGTAGCACCCCTGCCCGTACACATCGCGCGCGACGGTTTCATAGGGTCGTGCCGGTTGCATGGCGTCGGCCAACTGGCGCAGGAACTGATCTTGGCTCATGCTGGAAAAATGGCCGAAGAACAAAATGTTGAAAGCATTCTTGTCCACCTTCAAGGTGCCTTGCCCGGAGCGATATTTGGGCAGCACCGCCAAAATCGCCAACAACAACGCGATCAACGTGAAAACTGACAGAACCACCATCGCGACGTGGTACTCCGAGGTGGTGGATCGCCCGAGCGCCAAGGTCAGCACGATCGATGAAACCGTAATGATGATATTGGCCTTCACGTCAGCCATCATCGACAACTGCACATGGTGTTGCTGCACCAGCCGCAGCAGGTGATCGGCGGCCGAGCGTTCGGGCACTGACGAAAACGGTCGATCATCGGTTGAACTATCTGGACTCATGCGTGCGTACTCAGAGGGGGCTTGCCTCGTGCAAGTCAAGTCAATCGACGTTGGTGGCAGGGGCAGCCGTACAGCTGGCGCAAGCGCCTGATCCAGCGTCCGCCTTTGGTGCAGGCGCTTCGCTGGTAGTGGCGAGGTTGTGCTTGGCTTCGCCCGAGCCTTTGAAATCGGTTTCATACCAACCACTGCCCGCCAAGCGAAAGCTGGGGGCTGTGACGCTGCGCTGTACCGCATGGGCAGCACAGGCTGGGCAGGATTCCGGATCGGGGTCTGAAAGCCGCTGCAGTCGATCGAACTGGTGACCGCACTGGCGACAATGGAAGGCATAAATCGGCACGTCTGAACTCCTCGGTGGACGGCTCGCACATGGGGCTTGGATGGGGAAAATCAAGGATTTGAAGCCCACTATTGATCCGGCCCTTGTTTTGTAGCAATGGAGCTTGCTCCATTGCCTGCCGAGCAAACTCGGCAGCTACGTCAGGCTCGGATCATTTGAGGGCGGGATCCATAACTCAATCCTGTTCCATTTCCTCGCTCTCTTCATCCAAACCACCGCCTTCGCCAGCGCGCAAGCCATCTTCGTCGATCACGCCTGGATCGCCACGGCGTGCCTCGCGAACGATGTTCTGTTCACTGGTTTCCCCGCCGAGGTGGAAGACGGCAAATCCCGGCAATACGACTTGATTGCGTGCCAAGCCGATGATGGTGCCATCCGACGGCGAAACGAGTTTGCGTTCACTGTTGCTGATCGGGTCGATGACCACGCCGAGAATCTGCCCCTTGTTCACGTGCTCGCCGAGTGCCACATGGCTGAGGAGGAGGCCACCGGCGTCCGAGCGGATCCAACTCGATTCATAGAACACCGGCGGGGTTTCATTCCAGGACGGCAAATGCCGCGTCATGCCCAGTTCGTGCAACAAGGTGATGAGGGCTTGCTCGCCGTGTTCGATTTCATCCGGTTCGAGTTCCGCTGGCCCACCGACCTCCAGTGTGACCGCCGGGATGCCCGCTTCGATCGCGGCATAACGCAACATGCCGCGCGAACCACGGCTGTGCAGCACCGCCGTCGCGCCAAAACCGCGCGCCAGCACGGCCACGTCGGGACGGCTCAAGTCGGCGCGCACCTGTGGCAGATTGCGCCGATCGAAGGAGCCAGTGTGCAGATCCACCACGGAGCCGCAATGGCGGATGACCTCGTTGAACAGGCTGTAGGCAATGCGCGAGGCAATACTGCCGTGCGCGGAACCCGGAAAGTAGCGGTTGAGATCACGTCGATCCGGCAAGTAACGCGAATTGCGCAGGTAGCCGAACAGATTGACCACCGGGATCGCGACGAGGGTTCCGCCGAAGTCGGCAGGGTCCACCGCATTGCTCACGCGCCGCACGATTTCCACGCTGTTGAGCTCATCGCCATGCACGCCTGCGATCAGGCACAGCACGGGGCCTGGGCGCACGCCGTGCGCAACCAGCACCGGCGCGCCCAACTCGCTTCCCACCAGACCGGCACTGGCGTTCCACGTCAATCGTTGTACGGTGCCGGGAGGCACCGCGGCACCGAGTAATTCGAAGTTGCCGACCAGCTTGGGGCCGATGAACGCTTGCGACTCCGGATTACCGGCGGGGAGCAAGGCCGGTGGGCCCACGAAGGGGCCGGGGTCCTGTGTGCCCACCGCCGGAACGACCGCGATCAGTGCCAGAGCCAAGGTACCGGCACCCACAAAACCCAACCAAGGCGTCATTGTCATCCGCGTCCCGACGCATGGCACTGGGCGCAACGCCCGTGCACTTCCAAGGTCTGCGCCTGTGGTCGGAAACCCAGTGCGATGGCTTGTTCGCTGAGGATGCGCGTGGCCCGTTCGTCCTCCATCTCCACGGCCAGGCCGCAGAGGTTGCAGATCAGAAATGGTACCGAGTGCGGCGTGCGCGGCTGATGACAGCCGACAAAGGCATTGATCGATTCGAGTTTGTGGATGAAACCGTTTTCCAGCAGGAAATCCAGTGCGCGGTAGACGGTGGGCGGTGCGACGGCACCCTTGCCATCCTTAACCTGCTCCATCAGATCGTAGGCTTTGACCGGACGTTCCGCACCGGCGACCAAGCTCAGTACGCGCTCGCGCAGCGGAGTCAGTCGCAGGCCGCGCTCATCGCACACATCCCCCACCTCGCGCATGAACTCCTCAAGCCCATGTACGTGGTTGTCGGGGTGGATACAGGCTTGGTGCTGGACTCTGCTCATGGCCGTCGATCATACCATTCGCAGGTTTCCAGGCCGGTACGCGATCACGTTTGCGTCGATTCCAAGCCGCCGGCACGAATCACCGCCAGTGCAGCGTCCAGACGCGCCACGGCACCGTTCTGCCCGCACAGGTAGATGGTGTGGTCGATCGAGGGTGACACCGCCGTACCGGTCACTGCCACGCGCATGGGTTGCGCGACCTTGCCCAAGCCCAATTGGAACTCGGCGGCAATCTCGCGCAGAACCGCATCGATGTTGGCCGGCGACCAATCCGTCACCGCCGCCAGGCGATCCCTTGCCGCGGCGATGACGGCCTCGGCGGGCAACAGGTGCTTGGCGACGGCGCTGGCATCCCACTGCTCGATGCCCACGTACCAGACGCGCGCCCGCTCCGCCAATTCCTTGAGCGTGGTGACACGCTCGCGCAAGGCCACGATGACTTCGGCAGGATCGGGGCCGCGCGCCGGGTCGATGCCCTGCGCCCGCAGGTGCGGGATCAGATGCGGCACGAGTTCCAAGGGTTCATCGGTCTTCAGATAGTGCTGGTTGACCCAGGCCAGTTTGTCGAAGTCAAAACGCGAGGCGGCCTTGTTGACATCCTCAACGCGAAAGACCTCGATCATTTCGGGTAGCGAGAAAAGTTCCTGATCGCCATGCGACCAGCCGAGCCGAACGATGTAGTTGAGCAGCGCGTGTGGCAGATAACCGTCATCGCGGTATTGGGTCACCCCGACCGCACCGTGACGCTTGGACAGCTTGGCGCCGTCGGGCCCATGGATCATCGGCAGGTGGGCGAACGCCGGTGGCGTGACACCCAGGGCGTGGTAGATGTTGATCTGTCGCGGAGTATTGTTGATGTGATCCTCGCCACGGATCACCTCGGTGATGCCCATGTCGATGTCATCCACCACGACAGCGAAGTTGTACGTCGGATGATCGTCGGAGCGCCAGATGATGAGGTCGTCCAGTTCGCTGTTGTCGATCTCGATGCGACCGCGCACCTTGTCATCGAACACGACGCTGCCTTCGAGTGGATTCTTGAAACGGATCACGCGATTGGGATCGTCTCGCGCAGGCTCGTTGCGATCGCGATAGTGTCCGTTGTAGCGCGGCTTGTCGCCAGCGGCCATCGCTGCTTCGCGCATGGACTCGATTTCCTCGCGGCTCTCATAGGCGTAATAGGCCTTGCCGGCACGCACCAAGCCATCAGCCACTTGCCGATAGCGATCCAGTCGAAGGGTCTGATAGAACGGACCTTCGTCGTGTGCCAGACCGAGCCAGGCCATGCCTTCAAGGATGGCGTCAACAGCTTCCTGCGTGGAGCGCTCACGGTCGGTATCTTCGATGCGCAAGATGAACTGACCGCCGCGGCGGCGCGCTTCCAGCCAGCAGTACAAGGCCGTGCGGGCACCGCCAATGTGCAGGAAACCAGTAGGGCTTGGGGCAAAACGGGTGCGGCAGGTCATCGCGTCGATCAGTTTGGATGGAAAGAAGAATTGTAACGACAAGATCGCTGCGGGCGCGCTCGACCTGAATCCTGTTGTCGTGCGTTCGGGCAATCCACCGCCACGTGATCACCAACTGAGTACAATTTGCGGCTCCGACGCATTGCGCGCCTTTGCACACCAATGGAGTTATCGCCCCATGATTCTGCGCTCCCTGATCCTGACCGGCCTGTTCCTGCCCATTGCCGCACTGGCCCAAGATCCGGCCTCGACTGCCGCCGCCGCGACAACGCCCGAGGTGACGGCGCCGGCTGCTCCGAAACCGCGTGTGGCCCTGCATACCAACCTTGGCGACATCGTGATTGAGTTGGCCCAGGACAAGGCGCCCTTGTCCACCGAAAACTTCCTCACCTACGTCAAGGACGGGTTCTACAACGGCACCGTGTTCCACCGGGTGATCGACAACTTCATGGCGCAAGGTGGCGGCTACACCGCTGATCTCCAGGCCAAGCCCACCCGCGCCCCGATCAAGAACGAGGCCAACAACGGCCTGTCGAATGTGCGTGGTTCGATCGCCATGGCGCGCACCGGCGATCCGAACTCCGCCACGGCACAGTTCTTCATCAACTTGGTCGACAACCCGCGCCTTGATTACGTCAGCGACCTGAACGGCATGACCTGGGGCTACGCCGTGTTTGGCATGGTGGTGCAAGGCATGGACGTGGTGGACAAGATCCGCGCCATTCCCACCGGCGGCCAAGGCCCGTTCCGCACCGACGTGCCGACCCAGCCTGTGGTGATCGAACGCGCCGAGGTAGTGGCGGTGCCGGCAGCGCCTGCCGCGACACCGGCCGCGGAACCCGCCACGCCAACAGAACCGGCCGCCGCGCCTGCAACGGGCTCCTGATTTCCACGTGGCGCACACGGCTGGCCATGACGTGGCGGTGTGCGCCCTGTTGGTGTCGGATCTTCACCTCGATCCGAGCCGCCCGCGGATCACCGAACTGTTTCTGAAGTTCCTGCGCGACGAGGCCACGCGCGTGGCCGAACTGCACATTCTGGGCGATCTGTTCGAAGCCTGGATCGGCGACGATGACGATGCGCCGCTCGCAACGGCCGTCGCGAAGGGCTTGGCCTCGGTGGCCGAGACCGGCACCCGGATCACCTTCATTCGCGGCAATCGTGATTTTCTGCTGGGGCAGCGATTTGCCCAACGCGCGGGGTTTTCAATCCTGCACGATCCCAGCGTGGTGATGCTCGCCGGCGAAGCCGTGCTCCTGCTCCACGGCGATGTGCTTTGCTGGGACGACAGCGCCTATCAGGCCGTGCGCCGACAGGTACGCGACCCCCGCTGGCAAACGTGCCTGTTGGCGCGCCCGCTGGACGAACGACGGGCATTCGCCGCCCATGCGCGTGCATCCAGCGCCGCGCACCAAAGCGCCATGTCATCGCTGGATGTGGGCGATGCCAGCGACGAGGCCGTGCACGCGTACTTTCGACGCTTCGGTGTTCGTCGCATGATCCACGGCCACACCCATCGCCCCGCCATCCACGATCTGCGCGTGGATGATCTGCCACGGCAGCGCGTTGTTCTGGGTGACTGGTACGAACAAGGCAGCGTTTTGCGCGTTCGGGCCGATGGCCGCCTCGAACTCGATGGCCTGAGTCTGGACTCGACACAGACCGCATCGTGCGAACGGCCTTGACGCGCCACCCTGTGTTTCAGATGCGCCGGAGGCGTTCGATGACGGGCGCTACCTGGGCTTCTCGATGGAGTATCTGGCCGAGCTGTTCCAAGGCTGACACCAAGCCGGCATTGCTGTCGGCTCGAACCGTGGCATGGCCGGTTTTGCGGCCCGCGCGCGGTGCCTTGCCGTAGTCGTGCCAATGCACGCCCGCGACGGCCAACGCAGTCGCAGCGTCCGGCAAGGTGCCGAGGAAGTTGAGCATGCAACTGTGGCCACGCGGACGGGTGTCGCCCAACGGCAAGCCCAGCACGGCACGCACGTGGTTTTCGAACTGCGAGGTTTCGGCGCCTTCGATGGTCCAATGCCCGGAATTGTGCACGCGCGGCGCCATTTCATTGGCCAGCAGGCGGTCACCACAGTCGAACAGTTCCAACGCAAACACCCCGACGTAGTCCAAGGCCGACGCCAGTTGATGGGCATAGTCCAATGCCTGTTGCTGCAGCGCCGAACTGACGTCCGCCGGCGCGAGGCTGGCCGACAGCACGCCATCGACGTGCCAGTTCTGCACCAATGGCCAGCTCGCAAAGCTGCCATCGCGACCGCGTACCGCAATCACCGACAGTTCGCGCTGGAACGGCACGAAAGCTTCCAGAATCAAGCCCGATGAGGAGACCTGATCGCCCAGCGCTGCCCAGGCCGCCTCGGCGTCCTCGGGGCGGCGCAGGCGGAACTGGCCCTTGCCGTCGTAGCCGAGTCGTCGCGTCTTGAGGATGGCCGGCAGCCCCAACTGCGCGACGGCCATGTCCAGTTCTGCGCGACTGCCGACATCGGCAAAGGCGGCGGTCGAAATGCCCAAGGCATTGAAGCTGCGCTTCTCATGCAAGCGATCCTGCGCCGTGGCCAAGGCTCTGGCCCCCGGATGTACCAAACGCTGCCGCGCCAAGGTCTCGAAGCTGGCCGCGGGCACATTCTCGAAGTCAAACGTGATGACATCGCGATCGGCAGCAAACGAAGCCAGGGCATCGGCATCGTCGAATGCCCCGCACGTCAAGTTTGCGATGTGTCCGGCGCAGGCATCGTGGGCGGGGTCGTAAACCCGCACATCCACGCCCAGTGGGCGTGCGGCCAAGACCATCATGCGCGCCAACTGCCCAGCGCCAATGACGCCCAGCGTGGGCTGCGCTCGTCCAGCACTCATGGGGTGGATGGATCGGAATGGGCCAGCACATCGGCCGTTTGCGCGGCGCGGAAGGCATCCAACGCCTCGGCCACTCGGGAATCACGGGCCGCCAGGATCGAAGCGGCGAACAAGGCGGCATTGCTGGCTCCGGCCGCGCCGATGGCGAAGGTGGCGACCGGCACCCCGGCCGGCATCTGCACGATCGAGAGCAGCGAATCCAAGCCGTTGAGTGCGCGCGACTGCACCGGCACGCCCAAGACCGGCAACGGCGTCATGGACGCCAGCATGCCGGGCAAGTGAGCGGCGCCGCCAGCGCCGGCGATGATGAGGCGAAGCCCACGCTCACGCGCCGACCGCGCGTAGTCGAACAGTCGCTCGGGGGTGCGGTGTGCCGAGACAACCTCTTGCTCGAAGCCAATGCCCAAGGCTTCCAGTCGCGCTGCTGCGTGGCGCATCGTCTCCCAATCCGAGCGCGAACCCATGACCAGCCCAACCACGACATTCCGACTCAAATCCATATTCCAACCCTTTTTGCGACTTCGCCCATTGTAGTCACGCCGCCACGCTGACAGAATCCGGGTCAAGATCACCTCAATCGGAGCCACGGCCCTGGACACACGCCTGCTCGAAATCTTGCGCTGTCCAGCCACAGGACTGCCACTTGCACTGGCGTCGCGTGCGCAGCTGGAGGATGTGCGGCGCGCAGCCGTGAACACGCCGGTAGCCGGTCGGGCCATCGATGAGCCATTTGAGGCGGCGCTGATCGTGGCGGATGGCAGTCGGGCCTACCCGATTCACAACGGCATTCCGGTCATGCTGGATTCCGAGGCCATCCTGCCGGCGTCAGGCACGTTCGGAGCATGAGCATGGAGCCGGACAGGTCGCCCGTCGAACTGCACGCACACCTGCACGGAATCGTGCAGGAGTGGCTGGCACGCCCACTTCGGGACCTGTTCGACGATCTGGATGATCGCCTGTTCAATTTGGCCGAGCGGAGCCGTGCCGCTAGCCAGCAACAGCTCTATTTCGACGCCCTGCGCAGCCTGCGTCTGGCGCGTGCCGATCTGGAAACGCGTTTTCTCCAGTCCGCCGATCAAAGCCTGCACCCGCTGCGCGAGAACGATGAATACACGCCACTGCGCGGGGCGCTCACCTTGCTGGAAAAGGACGAGCAAGAGGAAACCATGCAGCTGGAGATTCAGGCCCAGCATGTCTCACGCGTGGTTGCCCCGGCACTGACGGCCTTGCTGGCCCGTCTTTCCGCACTCGCCCAGCAGCCCCCGCCCAAGGATCCATTGACCTCGGCCATTTCTCCGCGCGGCTTGAGTCGCGCCTTTCGTGCCGCGCTCGACGACATCAACATCAACGTGGAAATCCGCCTGATCGCGGTCGGCCTGTTTGGTGTGCACCTGATGCCGGTGGTGGATCCGCTCTACGCCGAATTGAATACCTGCCTGCGGGAAGCCGGTGTGCTTCCTGATCTGGCCGACACGGCAACCGAATTCGTTGCGCGCGTCCAGACACCCGCGCCGCATCGGGTGCCGCGTCCGATGCCGGCGGAAGCCGAAGTCAGGAAGTCCGAACCTGCACGCACGCATGTGCTGGCGCCTGACGGCAATGACGAACGTATTGATGAGTTGCAGCGACTGGTCAGTTTCAATCGGCGCGAGCGCAGCCATCCGTCGCTGACGCAGGAACCTGCCGCTGGACCGCATGCAGACGGGCCGGTGCTCGATCGTGAAATCCTGGATCAGGCGCTGGACGAGCTCTGGACCTTTGACGAGGACCCACTCGCCTTCAAGGGACAGTTGCTCGCGAAATCTCGGGCGCTGGCGAAGTCCGAGCACGCGCAATTGTCCAGCGATGATGAAGATGTGATCGACATGATCGGCTTGCTGTTCACCCGCATTCGTGCCGATTTGGAACTGCCTTCGGCCATGCGCAAGCTGCTTGCACGTCTGCACGTGCCGTTCCTGCGCACGGCCCTGCGCGAGCCGGATCTGTTGCGCGGCAACAAGCACCCTGCGCGCGAACTTCTGGATCAACTCGGTGCGACCGCCGTGGGCTGGTGTGACGCTTCCGACCCGGCTGGCGATGTGCTCAAACAGGTCGCCCTGACCGTCGAACAGTTGGCCGCGCACCGTGAAGGCGTGCAGTCGATCGAGTATTCGCATGCGCTCAATGCCTTGCACTTGCAGCAGGACACCGCGCAGCGACGTGCCGAACTGGCCGAATCTCGCACCATCGATACCGTGATCGGCCGCGAGCGCCTCGAATTGGCTCGCAACCGTGTCAGCGCCTTGATCCAGCAACGCTTGCGCTCACGTGAACCTCTGCCCTGGGTCCGGCAGCTGTTGCGTGGGCCATGGGCTCACCATCTGGCCTTGCTGTGGC
Source organism: Chiayiivirga sp. (assembly GCA_035703435.1). Lineage (GTDB taxonomy): Bacteria > Pseudomonadota > Gammaproteobacteria > Xanthomonadales > Xanthomonadaceae > Denitratimonas. The sequence goes on from DASSYF010000027.1 coordinate 28,407, forward strand.
TGCGACACAGCGAAAACAGTCAGGAGTTCATCAAAGCGCTGGCCTTCATCGATGAATTGCTTTGGGTGGATGACTGCAACAACCAGCCCGCCGATCCTGCCCGCCTCGAACTCGCCCGCGACACCTTGCCCCGACGCCTGCGCCAAGGCCTGGAGGGTGTGACGCAGTACGACAGTGAGATCGAGTCGCTGGTACAGCGCCTTGAAGCCTTTCTTGAAACCCAGGCAACAGGTGAAGAGCCGCCGGTATTCGCCTACGAAACCGATCCAAGCCTGCTGCAAGCGGACATCGCCACACACTGGAAGGATGCGCAGCTGGAGAATCAACCCGATGCCGCCGCACTCGAACAGGCACCGAGTCCCGAACTGCGCGCCTTGCAGCCGGACACCTGGTTCGAGTTCCGTCGATCCCCCACCAGCGAAGGCGAGCGCGCCCGCTTGTGCTGGACCAGTCCTTACTCTGGTCGCTATCTCTTCGTCAGTCGCAATGGCGCACGCACACGCGAACTATCGCCGCACGAGTTGGCCGATTCGCTGGAATCCGGCATGGCGCGCGTGCTCGATGACAGCCGCCTGCTGGAGCGCAACCTGCGCGCCCTGATTACCCAACTGCGACAGGCGACGGAAGGTCTGGAACTGACCGGCTCACTCGGATCCTGAGGTGCGCCCGCGCCTGCGTGCGAACAGACGCACCCTCTCGAAGCGATGTTCATTCCCAGCCCACAGGCGCCGCACGTTGGCACGGTGGGTGAAAACAATGAAGGCGCTTGCAGCCAGCGCGAATGCCAGCTGGAGGTCGACGTTCGCACCATCCTGGACCATGGCCCACGGTACCAAGGCACAGGTGGCCAGCATTGTTGCCAAACCGACATACCCACTGAGCACAAGGACCAGCAGCCAGACCGAAATGACCACGATCAGGGCGGAAGGCCACAGCGCCGCCAGTCCACCCAGCAACACCGCTGCACCCTTGCCTCCGCGAAAACCGAAAAAGATCGGCCAGGTGTGGCCAGATGCAGCCACCAGAACGCAGCCGGCCTGCACGCACGGAAGGCACGGATCGACTGCGCCAAGCCATGCGGGCACGCAGGCGGCGAGCGCGCCCTTGCCCACATCGACCACCACCACACCCAGCGCAAACCGCCAACCACGGGTACGGAAGGCATTGGTGCCACCGGCATTGCCGCTGCCGCTGCGGCGAATATCCACGCCAGTAAGGCGTCCCAGCAGCAAACTGCCTGAGAGGGAACCCAAGAGGTAGGCGATGACCAGACAGGCGACGATCAGCATGGACTCAAGTCACTCGCCGAAGGGAATATCGGGTTGAAGCCCGACCACCAAGGTGCCGGGCCCGGCGTGTGCACCAATCGCAGGGCCGGTTTCAACCAGCCAATCCCGGCGGATCGAGAGGCGTTGCCGCAAGGCAACCAGCAAGGCGTGCGCTTCCTCGGCGGCATCGCAATGCCCGACGATCACGCGCCAGTCGTTTGCCTTCGGCAACGTGCGCGCGATGTAGCGCGCAAAGCGTTCCGGTACGCGATGCCGACCGAACAGGGCGCCATTCACGCCCAGTCGACCATCGGCGCGCATCCGTGCGATGGCGGTCAGCCCCAAGCCTCGTGCCACGGGCAGAATCCAACGCGGAATGCGCCCGCCGCGAACCGCATGCTGGATGTCACGCGCAGCTGCGAACAAGTGGGTCTGCGGCCGCAGTCGCGCAAGTTTGGCCTCGATGTCTGGCACGCTGCCGCCGGCTTGGGCGCACTCGGCGGCGGCGATTGCCAGCAAAGCCTGCGCACACGAAACCTGACCGCTATCGATCACGTGTACGCGCCCTGCCCCACAGCGCGCCGCAGCAGCTTCGCCTGATTGCAGGGTGCCACTGAGAGCACGCGCCAGACCGACGTACACCACCGATTCGGAGTGAGACAACAGAAGTTCGAAGCAGCGCCGAAAATCGCCCGACGGGGGTTGCGAGGTCTGAGGCAGCACACCGCCCTCACGCAAGCGCCGGTAGAACTCGGCATGGCTGAGTGACACCCGATCGAGAAAGTCCTCGTCACCGAAACTCACCCGAACCGGAACCAGGTCCAAGGGCAGCGTCTCACCGATACCTGCGGGCAGGTCCGATGCCGAATCGGTCACCACGGTCACCTTGGCATGGCGCTGGGCGGCGCGATGCTGGGCACGCATGTCCTCGGCCTTGCGTGCGCTGACAACGCCAAAACGCCCCGCCAGTTCAAAGAGTGCACCCGGATCGGCGACATGCGCATGCAAGCGAACACGCGACGAAGAACCGGCCAATACCACCGATTCGGCGCCCAGTTCGGCGAGGCCGGCGTACAACGCGTCGCGTTGCAAACCCGCATTGTCGATCAAGCACTCGCTGCACCACGGCTTGTCCACATTGGCTTCCGCATGCCAATCCAGCGATGAAAAGGCTTCCTCGCTGATCTCGGCCACGCCCTGAGATACGCGTTGTTCGAGAATGAACCCGTGGATGCCTTCGAGCAGGTCCACGAAGCCTTGCGCGCCAGCATCCACCACGCCAGCCTGGCGCAATACAGCCAGCTGCCGTGGCGTGTCTGCAAGTGCCGCCTGCGCCTTCTGGAAGGCATTGGCGAACCAGGGTTCCAAACCGCGCGCCTGGTTTTCGAGGGCTTCGGAAAAGACCTGGATGACACTCAGAATGGTGCCTTCGCGGGGTTGAGCGAGTGCCTCGCGTGCATGGCGTGCGCCGCAGCGAACCGCGCTGGCAATGACGTCCAGACTCAGTTGGCGGGTATTTCCCAGAGCATCGCTGATGCCGCAGAAAAACTGCGCCAGAATGGCGCCGGAATTGCCGCGCGCGCCTTCGATGGCATCGTCAGCCACCGCGCGCATCAACTCACCGGCCGAGGCGGTCGGGCGACTCAAGCCGCCGGCCATCACGGCGCTGAGGGTAAAGGCGAGGTTGCTGCCGGTATCACCATCCGGCACTGGGAACACATTGATGCGATTCAGATGCTCGCGCCGTTCCAGCACGCGCCGCATGCCAGCCACCAAGGCACGACGAAGGCCAACCGCGCTCACGCGCGGACGGGTCTGAAAAGCGGGATCGAAAGCGACGGCATTCATGCAGCCCAGTCTGCCAGAGTACGCCGCCGTTCGGCGTGTGGCCAACGCGGCGCAGTTCTCATTTCGCGCGTGCCACCGGCAATTGCCAACCATGCCGGATCGCCATGTAGCGCAAGGCGAAACAGGCAACGGCACCGACGACCATCGCCGGCGCGTGGGGCACGTCCAGCACGTGGGCCATGGCCACCACGACACCACCCACCAAGGCCGCCACGGCGTAAAGTTCCGCTTGCAGGACCACGGGCGTGCGGACCACCAGCAAGTCGCGCATGATGCCGCCGCCAATGCCCGTGGTCATTCCCAGCAAGGTGGCCGCAAACGGGGACAGGCCGAACTGCAAGGATTTTTCCGTGCCCAGCACCGCAAACAGGGCCAGACCGGCGGCGTCGAACATCTGCACCGGATTACGCAGTCGCACGATGGTGTTGTAACGCAGAAAGGTCAGCACGCCGGCAGCGATGGCAACCGCAAGATAGCGCCAATCGGCCAAAGCCGTGGGTGGCTGCGCGCCGATCAGCACATCGCGCACGATGCCACCCGACACCGCCGCGGCACAGGCCAACACGATCACGCCAAACAGGTCCAGGCGCTGTCGCACCGCCAAGGTAGCGCCGCTGAGCGCAAACACGAAGGTGCCGATCAGGTCGAAGGTCATCAGGATGGTCGACACGGGCGCTCCTGCTTGGTCGGGGCCGGAAACGACGAAGGCGTGACGGTGAGGTCACGCCTTCGTTGATACCTCAAACGCCGTTACTTGATCAGGCGCAGATTGACGGGATAACGATAATTCACGCCTTCGTTGGCCTTGATCGCAGCCAGGATCACGAACACCAGCCAGGCAATGCCGATCAAGGGCATCAGCACGAAGCCGATGAGCACGAACATCAAGATGAAAGCCACGACGAACGCCAAAGTGACCGCAATGTTGAAGTTCAACGCTTCCTTGCCCTGATCATCCACCAACGGGAACTGGTCCTTCTTGACCTGCCAGATGATCAGCGGGGCAATGATGTTGCCGAACGGAATGATGATGCCGACCAAGGCCGACAGATGCGCAAACATCGCCCACTGCCGGTCCTGGGTGTCACCCTGGGGCGGCGGTGTCGCGGGCGGTGGCGGTGGTGAAGGCGGCGGGGTGTTTTCGATATCGCTCATCGCAGTTCTCCATTCCGGCAGCACCCTACTCAATCGCACCATGCGATCGATTGAAGCGCACTGACTCAGGTGGCAATACCTTACACCAGCTTGACGCAGGTGGAGACCTCGTTCGCCTCAATTTCGACGCAACGACGGCTTTGTTGGCGCGTTGGACACGCGTTGATTCAGGGCGGAAGTTCGGGTGCCGACAGCGCAATGGATTCGGACATCTGCAGGACCTGATGGCCGCGCGCGGCAAGCGCCGTGCCGTCTGCACCAGAGCCGTAGTGATACAGCCGCAAGCGCGCCAGGAGTTCGGGCGGGTATTCGCGCTCCAGATCATCGATGCCACTGTGCGATGGGTTACCCACCAGACCGCAATCGTGCGCGATGGGCTCGTGCCCATTACCGATGGCGGCCAGTACTTCCGGAATCGGGCGGGTGTCCCCGGTGTAGATGAAACTGCCGCGCAAGGCGACGCCGAAGGCCGTGTCCGGCGCATGATGGCGTACCGCAAACACATCGAACCAAAGGCCCTGGTGCCAGAATCCACGCCGGTGCGGAATCAACTGGAAGGCATCCCAGTAATTGGCACCGCCTTCGGCAATCACGCCCGGATAGTCGGCAATGCGGCCCTGCAACCAAGACACCAGCGCGGCGGGAACATACAGCCGGCATCGGCCACGACGTTCCACATCGAAATAGTGCTGCACGAAGAGGCGCTCCATGCCAGCAACGTGATCCAGATGGGTGTGGGTCAGAAACACCGCCGTCGGTGCTTGACCATAACGCGACAGATGGGCGGTCAAGGCTTCCTGTCCGCAATCGATCATCAGAATCGGCTCGCCATCGCGCTCCAGCACGGCGCTGGCCGAACCCAGTTCCACCGCACTGGCATTGCCCACGCCCAGCATATGCAGGTTCCAGTCGGCACTCATCATTCACCTGCCTGCCGCCCGCGTGCCGCCATGGCGCTGCCATACGCGGCCTGCAATGACGACCACGCTGCCGGCGCGATGCCGCCGAGCTTGTCGAGTGAGCGCCGCAGTCGCATCAAGTTGGAAGCCTGCCATGAGCCATAGCCGTGGCGCAGTCTGCCGCGATCGAAATCGATCAGCCAGATACGCGCCTGCGCGTCGATGAGGATGTTGTGCGCGTTGAGATCGGCGTGAAAAACGCCTGCCGCATGAAACTGCGCCAGCGTCTCACCCATCTTTTCCCAATCGATGGTGCCGTGTGACTCTCGCAGGCACTCGGCCAGGGTTCTGGCCTCGGGAATCAGCATGGTCATCAGGTCCGCACGATAGAGCAGGCCCGAACGCCGCCACGTGGCAAAAATCGGGCGCGGTACCGGCAAGCCAAGCTCACGCAGTCGCAGCAACAATTGGAATTCACGCAAGCACCGCGTGGACGCCTCGCCCAGATAGAGGTAACGATCACGGATCCAGCGACCGATCACGCCGCCGCGATGGTAGTGGCGCAAGAGCCCTGCACCGAAATCACCGTGCACCACACTCACGCCGCCACGTCCACCACGACCGGACAGTAGCTTGGCGTGGGGCCAGCTCGCACGTTCACCGAGTTCCGGCGTAGCTTGTGGAAGCAACGCTGCGTCGAACACAATCACGCCCTGCGCGGACGCGATCCGACGAACCTCCACCGTGGCAACTGCGTTTGTCATCCATCCCCCCGTTTCACCCGGAAGAGTGTAACAAGTTGAGCCTCATCGACTCACCCGAGCATCTGGTCATCCTGCGCTTGTCGGCACTGGGAGACGCCACGCATGTGGTGCCGCTGATTCGCACCTTGCAACGACATTGGCCTCGGACACGCCTGAGCTGGGTCATTGGCAAAGGCGAGCGCCTGTTGTTGGATGGGCTGGAGGGCGTCGAGTTCATCGTTTACGACAAGAAGACCGGCTGGCGCGGCATGCGTGAGCTGTGGCAACGCCTCGCATCCCATCGTTTCGATGCGCTGCTGCAGATGCAACTGGCTGCGCGTGCCAACATCCTGGCCTTCGGTATTGATGCTCCGCTCAAGATCGGCTACGACCGCGCCCGCAGCAAGGAAGGCCATGGCCTGGTCATCAACCGCCGCATCCCAGCGGGCGGCACCCACGTGCTCGATGTGCTGGGGCGTTTTGCTCTGCCCTTGGGTTTGGAGCAAACCCGCGTCGAGTGGCGTTTGCCGGTGCCGGAAGCCGCGCGCGAATGGGCCGCCGAACAGCTTCCCGGCGACATGCCGACCCTCATCATGTCGCCCTGCTCCAGCCATGCCTTGCGCAACTGGTCACCCGAGCGCCACGCCGCCGTGGCCGACCACGCTGCGCTCAAGCACGGCTATCGCATCGTGTTATGCGGAGGGCGAAGCGAGTTGGAGTGGCACACCGCCGAGACGATCCGGGCTGCGATGAAGGCGCCATGCATCGATCTAGTGGGACGCGACACACTCAAACAACTGATGGCGCTGCTGGAGCGCGCCGACATCCTGCTGGGCCCAGACTCCGGCCCGGTGCATATCGCCAACGCGCTGGGCACCAAGGTGGTGGGCCTCTACGCCTGCACCGATGCCGAGCGCAGCGGGCCCTATTCGGACCGCCGCTTTTGCGTCAATCACTATGACCGCGCAGCGCGGCAATTTCTCAAGAAACCCGCCAGCGCCTTGCGCTGGGGCAAGCGCGTGGAATTTCCCGGGGTGATGGATTTGATCGGCGTCGACGAAGTGAACGATTGCATCGACCGCTGCACCGCCGAACGTCGCGCTCACGCCGGCGGCGTGGCACCCGGCGCGCGATAGTCCGCGTAGGACTTTTCTTCGACGTAGCTCGAACCCAAGGCCAGATTGATTTCGCGCTTCACCTGCGCACGCTCGTCATTCTGGAAATACACCGAACGCGCCAGCTCGATGAAACCCGCATCGAAGGCTTGCGCAGCTTCCTTGTCGCGGATGTCGTCTTCGATCACCCAAAGCCGCTCATTGACCGCCTTCAAGCGCGCACGCAAGCCGGTGATATCGACCTTGGAAGCCGGATGTTGGGCCCAAGTGTGTTCCAGCGCGTCCAGTTCCTTGCGCACGTTGACCAGCTTGGCGGCATCCCGCATGCGCTCGGACTTGATCTGCAGAATCGCGATCTTGTCGAGCAGTTCACCAAACGAGACGGGGACGAGAATTTCGGACATGGGTGCGTTCCGGATGTGGGAATCCGACAGCGTGCCAGAAGTCGCACGCGCAATCACGAACCTGACCCAAACAAAACGCCGCGCACAGGGCGCGGCGTGTTTGATCTGGCGGAGAGGGATCGAACTTTTCGCATCTCATGCCGCTGCATGGATTCTCAAAACTCAAGCGCCACGCCATTTCCTCCGCCACCGACGTATCATGTCGGCTCACTCGATTGCACCCAGAAACGTGGGGCATGACATGGGGCGGAATGGCAAGGCAAATCAACCGGCTGAGTGCGCGATCCGTAGCGTCGGTGACGGCGCCTGCACACGCTGGGACTCGAACATCAGTCGAATCTGGGCAATCGTTGCCTGCTTGCGTCGATCATCCATCTTCATGTCGCGAATGCGCCCGATCAGCGCCGCCTCGCGTTGATCACGGCGCTTGCTGTACATGTTCCGCACCCGAACGTACATGGCCTTGGCCTCGGGACTCAGCGCGTTCCACTGCTTGCGCAGGACCGCGTGATCGGCCGCGCGCCGAGCATTGCGCTTGATGATGCCCCTGACTTCCCTGGATCGCGCCAACATCTCACGCTTGGAGTCGCCCGCACGCCCAAGCATTTGCTCGCGGATCGCCAGCAACACCTGCTTCACGTTCTCCTTGGTGGCTTCCAGCTTCTTGCCGCCAAACACGATGGGCAGTGGCGCAAAGTCCTCAGCCGGGTCCGTACCGGCAATGGTGGCCGCGTGCATCAGGTTGGTCAGTGCGATGCTGTCCTTCTGGTGCTTGCTGGCCCACTTCTGCCAATCGTCGGCCAGTACGCCGGCTTCTTCCTGCATCACGTTCCGATCGGTGTCCAGTGCTTGCAGGATGTCGGCGTAGTGCTTCATCTGCGGCAGGTACTTCTTGCCCAGCTCTACCAGTTGATCCAGGGTGAAGGCACCCAGCCACACGGGCCGGGATTGCTCGATCAGGTTCTTGGCCGCTGTCAGGGCTGCCTTGCCGGGCCTGAGCAACTTCTCGAAGTTGCTGGCGATGGCTGGCTCGTTGCCCACCAAGGGTGAGCCAGTCGGGTTGGATGGGCTTGGGTCGGGGCGGGAGTAGAACGCACGCCCCATGGTCAACGGACCATCTAGCACCAGGGTGTCAGAATGCCCCTTGGCATGTCCGGCGGGATCGGCAAGAGCACGCACTCCGGATTGAGCACCGGCTTGCGCAGCTCGGCCTCCCCATGCAAGCGCGTCGCCATCCGAAGCAATCCCGCGTCGCTCAAGTTCGCTCCAGGCTGTCGCAGCAAAATGCGCTCTTTGTGCCGAGCGGCGACCCACCGCACCCTGTCCAGCGGATGCTTGGGATAGAACTGAATCGTGCTCGCCAACGGAAATTGCATGGCCCTTGCTGTCCACGAACTGATGCTGGTCGAAATCATAGCGAACCTCGACCACCAGCGATTCCTGCATCGTGCCTTGATTCTTGAACCGGGCACGGATTTCCACCCCGCTGAACGGCCCTACTCGGGTATCGAGATGCCGTGTCGTTGAAGGAACGCCTCCAAGCTGATCCGACGCGGATTCTGATAGTCGGCGTACCAAGCCCTGTAGGCCGCGTGTTGCTCGCTCGTCATTGGGATGGCTGCGAACCCCGGCGCCGGATTGTCCCGCTGCGCTATCGGGTAGCTGTAGATGCTCACCCGCTCGCCCGGCTGAACTTCCATCGCTGCCGACAGCGCCATCCGTTCCTCCAGCGACGGCAGAACCCCTTTGGCGCGCGCCATACCGTAGGTGTGCACGCGCCTCGGCCTCGGGGATGATCCGCTCGCCCCATCGGTTGACTGGTTGCTCACTGGCGTCCTCCTGTGCCTGGCCGGAAAGGTCGGCTTCCTGTTCCTGCGACAGTAGGCCAAGCTGGCGCAGCACGTCCAGATGATCCTGCGACAGATTGCCAACACCGGATGGTATTTGTGTGGCATCGTCTTTGCGACTGAACAACGGCAGGCCGGCCAGCGCAGCGTCACGCATCTTCGGGGTCAGGTCGAGTGCGTAGACAGACTGCGTATCACCCAGTCCGTTCCCCTCGGTCCTGATTGTTGCCTCACCCTTCTTCGGCACGCCTTGCGCCTTGCTCACAGCATCAAGCATGGCGCTGTAGAAGGTCGGCGTGGATTGAGAGAACGCCATCTCCCGCGCCGGCCGCCCCGTTGAGGCAGCCTGACCGCGTGGCGCCTGCGTCACCCGCTTGCGTCCACGGTACAGCGCATCCAGCAATTCCGCCTCACGGAACGCCTTGCTGATGTTCATGGGGATACCGAGCTTGGCAAGGAGCTGGCGAATCTTCGCCACCACGCGCATCGTCAGGCCAGAGCGAACACCTTGCTCGGCCATGATCGCCAAGAACTCCTTGGCGAAGGTCTCGGCAGACTCATTGCCATAGCGCCGCTCGGCAGATTGCAGTGCCTTCCAAATCTTCGGCGACACATCGGATTGCTTGAGTCCGCGCAAGCGCTTCACGTCAGCCACCAAGCGCGTCCAGGCTTCCTTGCCCATCACCCGCTCGATGCCATAGTGGCCGATGGCCTCATGGCTCAGGGTTTCCAGCGCGCGAGCCACGTCACGGTTGTTGCCGGCCACGATCCAGACGGTCGAATCCCCATCCCACCAGCCTTCAACATCGCTTGGCGCATCGGCGGGTAGCTTCGCGCCCTGCTTGCGAGCCTCGGCCATGGATTGCACCACGCGCACCACGGGCTTGTCGCCCTTCCAGGTGTCCAGCACGCGCAGCACAGCGGCCTGTACATCGGCGGCACGGGTGAGGAAGCTCGGGCCGGACTGGTCTTGCTGGCTGAACCGAATGTCGCCCGTGTTGCCATTGAACGTGCCGATGTTGGCAGTGGCGGATTTGATTTGGTTGGGGGCGAAGGCGACAATCTCCAGCCCCAAGATGTTATTGCTCCATCGGGCAATGATTCCGTCATGCCCTGACTCACGGATCAATCGGCCTGCATAGCTACCATCCTCACCCCAACGATCAACATCAAAGCTATCAAAATCCACGCCGCGCGGGATGCCGCCATCGGAAGGATTTTTGATGTTCACGAACCCATGCACAACCCTCCCGCCTTCCCAAGCGTACTCGTCGCGCGCCTGCTCAAAGTTGTCTGTTAGGTAGATACCAAGGCCAAAACCAGCCGCTTCGTTTGCGCGGAACGTGTTAAAGATCCTGTCCGTCCCGTGATACACCACCATCGGTTCGCCGGTCTCGGGATCAACCACCTTGGACGCATTAGCCGGGTCGTTCATCCAATCCCCGAACCACCGCTTGAAGTTCGGCGTGCGCACCTGCACCCACTGGCCGTAGGTCAGCTTGGTGCGGCCATCGGCCTTCGCCTTGTCGTAGGCGGGTCTGCCGCCGTAGGCCCGCTCGGTGTCGCGGTACTGCGTGATGGCTTCCCGAATCTCGGCTTCGGTCGGTGCGCCGTCCACGTTCGCGTACTGTTCGACCATGGCGCGGATGTCGGCGTCGCCATCATCACGTCGTTCCGCACGCGAGTAGTACGGCTTGATCTGCGCCTTCTTAGGCGTCAAAAGGGCTTCGTCCCAGATCACATAGTTGTGGGTTCCGCCTTCCTGTGCGTCACTCACGGCGCGCACCAGCGCCGGCGTTGGGTCGAAGTTGTTGATCTGGCTGCTCAAGGCCGCACTCAGCGCCTGCGCCGGGTAGTCGAAGCCCAACCAATCGGCGTCGGCCAATGCGCGAAGCACCGCCTCGTTCTTCGGCGAGAACGCGCCTGTGCCGAGCAATTCGACAACATCGGCAAAGTCGGCATCTTCCGGCAGCTCGGCAAGGAACTCGCGCTCGATGCCGCGATGCGGCGTGCCGTGCCACACCCGAATGAACCGCACCGCCGAATCGCCCGTACCCGCCACCTGCTGCCGAATACCCCACAACAGCGCTCGCAGATCGGCCAGATTGGCCGTGTTCAGGTCTTGCCCCAGTGCTTTGGCCAATCGGGCAAACCCGTGGTCGCGCAACCACTGGCGCAGTCGGCCCAGTGCTTCGTGGAACTTGCGCTGCAAGGTCTTGGATACGTTCTCGTAGGCACGCCCGCCTTCCAGATCGGCGAGGAACTCCTCCATCGTCAGCACATTGCGCGCAACGTTCGCCTGCCGCATCGCCAACAGTTCAGGCGTGCCCTGTGCCTTGGCCTCCCGCAGCATCGCTTGGCGCAGTGCATTGCCCTGCCGCTCTGAAGGGCGGTGGCTTACCCCGGCCTGCGTAGCTGCGCGCCGCAATCCATCGCGCCCGCCCAGGCTGGTGTAGAGTGACTGCAACGCACTGCGCAGTTGCGAACTGTCTGGATCGCGTGTGTTGTTGCGAAGTACCTGATGCACCCGCTCGTGGAACAAGGTTTCTTCCACCAGCTTTTCACTGGTGAGGTATTCATGGACAAGGTAGACATCCCCCTTGTAGGCCACGCCGGGAATCGTTTCCGTGACCGGATCAAAGCCTTGGCGCTCCGCCTCGTCGCGTACTTCCGCCGGCAGGTCAACCCACCGGCTCGCGATCCGTACCCGTGCCTTTCCATCCGGCTGATTGCGGGTGAGATGATCGACGAGGCTGTCCAAGCGGCTGCGCGGGATCGGGCTGCTGCCGGGGGCAGCCCGGCCCACCCGGTTGAATAGCGCCACATTCCCGGTTTCCGGGTCGGTGCGGCTTTCGATGGTCTCGAACAGGTTGTCGAACGCTTCGACAATCGGCGCTTCTTCTTCTGGTTTCAGGTACGGATAGCGTTCGGCATTCTTGCCACTGTCCTGCCAGTCCTGCCAATCCCGAATGTTGGCCAGAAAGTCGTTGCTCCAACCACGCTGCGCCATCTTGGACAGAATGTAGTTCTCGAAACTGCGCGCACCGCGCTCGATGATCTGGTTCCAGTAGCCTTCCGACTTGCCCTTGCTCATGGCCAGCGCGCGCGATGCCATCGGCGATGCGTTCAGTGCCTTCGTCAGCTCGGCAAAGGCCGTTTCCACCTGCACCCGCACACCCTCGGGTGTGGCCGCATCACGGCTCCACCCTGCCGCCTTGGCGTTTTCTTCCAGCGTCTTCCCATCAACCCATTGGCCACTGGACTGCAAGCCTTGTCGAAGTTGCGCACTGGTCGCCGTGTCACGCATTGGGCCGTACTTGCCCTGCCGCTCGGTTGTCCAAACCGGCTCTGGCCGATAGGTGATGTAGTTGTTGCGCCGGTAATCATCCTGGCTGGTGCCCATCGGATGTTCTTTGCCATCCCGACGCATCCGGCTGAAATAGTTGTCAAGCGCATGGAACCACTCATGCGCCAAGCTGCCGGCACCACGGGTCTTGGTCAGGTTGATGACCAGATTGCTCGGCTCGAAGTGCGCGCCGGCCCGGCCACTGCCGCGTGCGCCGAACGCCAGCCCCAACGTTCCATTCAGGCTGATCGCCCGTGACGGGATGCCCAACAGTTCGGCCAAGTCCAGCAAGGCGTCGTAGGCATCATTGAGCATGCCTTGGCGATCTTTCGCCCCCTTGCCCTGTTTGACGTAGTTACCAAATTGGGTGCCACGGAAGCCAAACGCCTCGTTGAACATCTCCGGCGTCACGTCCTTGCCGTTGCGCCGGTTCGGGCCGGTGCGCTCGCGGTTCTCGTCGCGCCGCTCATCACCCATGGCGATGTTGTCGCGGGCCTTCACCGCCTCCCATTCGGCTTCGGCATCGGCCACATGATCCTTCAACCATGCTCGGGCCTGCTTCACGGCATCATCGCCGGTGAAGGTCTTGAGCGGTCGGTATTCCTTGTCACCCTTGCGGTTGATGAAGGCCGATCCACCGCCACGCGGCATCCGAATCTCAAAGTCCTTCGCAGTCAGGCTGTCTTTCGCTGGTGCGGCAGCGCCCAGCAACTCCAGTACCTTCTGAACCTCATCCGGGCCGATCTTGCCGATCGGGAGCCGATGCGATTTGCCGTCGATCTGAACCTCGGAAAATGGAGCGGCAACCTGTTTCCCGTCCTTGTATCTGTGTGCACTGGGGTATTCAGCCACCTTGCCGACCCGCTTCCAGTGCTCGCGTGGCAGTTGCGACAACAGGCGAACCTTGGCGAAGAATCCACCCAGACTGGAAAACCTGCTATCGGACTCGCCCGTTCTGATGAACAGCTTGGCGTCATCTGGATTGCGCACCATGTCGCGCAGCATCTTCACCTGCTCGACCCATCGGCGCAGCTTGTGCGCCACACGCGGCTTGGCCGGAATCTCGGCACGCGCTGCAAACGTCAGCGCCGCAGCCGCGTCATCCTCGATGCCTTCGTGCGCATCGGCTGGCCAGATTTTCGACAACGGCTGGCTGGCGATCTGGTCATCGCTCAGTTCTTCCTTGAGGCTCGGCGGCAAGTCCTTGCGCGCGCCTTCCAGCTTCTCGCCGAAGTCGTCGAGTTGGGCGGGCTTTGTGGACGTGGCGCCAGCTTCCTCCTTGGTCTGTGCGTGGCCAAGAGCGGCATCAACATCGTGAACATAGTCGAGCATTACCCGCCGCACGATCCCACCAGCAGATGTTGGGCCATACGCGCCACCGATGGCCATGCGGTCATCGTCACTCAAAAAGTGCCAGATCCACGCATAATCTTCCCCACCTTGCATGTGTGGATCACCAGCCCACTCTGCGGCCAATTTCAAGATTTTCTCGGCGAACTCCCGTCTACCGGCTTTCAGCCTCGATGCAGCAATAAGCAACAGTTTCTGTGACGCGCGGTGTGATGCAATCATGCGACGCCTGCGGCCTTCGTTGATCGAAGTGAAGCTGGCGAACCCGTCTCTCGCGGGGCCATCTCCATCGAACTGAACGCCACCCTTGCGGGTCTTGTAAACGCGCGAAGAAACTTCTTCTGCCATGCCTGCGAAACTGTCGGCGGCAGTTTCGAGCTTCCGAACAGCTGTATCCAAAGCCTCCTGCAACTCCGGCTCGGCTTTTTGTGCGGTGGCGTTCCCCGACATCAATTGGTCAAGCCAATCAAGATCAGTGCTACTTTGTGCGCCATCATTCCCATCATGCGCCGCGTCCAACACTGCCGTTTCCTTGGCAGCGGCTTGCGCACTTTCCGCAGCATCCCGTCGCTCCAGTTCCGCACGCAAAGCATCAATGCGGGCACTGATCCTGCCTGCCTCGGCGTTGTAGGTTGTTGTCCGGCGACGCGATGCAGCGTTGTTATGGTATCTCTCCACCTGCTTCTTGCTTAGAGCCGCGCGTTTCTCCTTGAGCTTCTCAATTTCCTGTTCGATGGCAGCGCGGCTGCGTTGGTCGCCGACTGGCGCCGCGTCAGACACCACAGCCTCGGTGGCGACTCGCTCTTGATCTTCGTTTTCGGGCGCATCCGTGACCTGTTCGGCCTCGGCCACCACGGCGGGGGTGGCCGGCTGCGGTGGCTGGCCTGGCTCGATGTGGGTGGCTGTGCTGGCCGGCGGCTGCCCGAGCCGCGAATCAGGGTGCGTGGGTCGGGCCTCGGCGTCCGATTTCCGAACCGCCACAAAGCCATCTCCACTCGCCGTGATCTCGTAGTCGTCAAGGCTCTGCCCATCATCAGTCACGGCCTTCTGCGCGGCCTTGGCGGTCTTGAACGGCTTCTCGCCGGTGCGCGTCGTGCTGGCGTAGTACGGCAAGCCTGGACGAGTCGCGCGTTTGCTGCCGTCCGGGTCCAGGTTTTCTCGGTGAATGGTCTGGTGTCGGCCTTGCTTGTTGTTCTGCTTGCCGCTGCTGGTGTACATCGGAAGCAGGGTCGCGCTTTCGTCGGCCAGTGCATCCTTGTGGACGAAAACGGTTTTCCCGTTCATGTTCTTCGTCTTCACCAAGTCCGAAGGTGAAACGTCGCGTTTGTAATGCGGCAGATGGATGGCCGTCTTGATGCCGGGCGAGGCGGCTTGAGCCGGCGGCTGAATCGCTTCCGGTGCCGCTGTCGCAGGTTCGGCGGGCCGGGGCTGCCCGGCTATCTCGCTTTGGGTGGCGTCGTTTGTGGGGACGATACCGTCAGCTTGCACTGCCGCTTCTGTTCCGGCGTCAGGTGCGGTTGATGGTGCGGTGGAAGGTTGTTTGCTTCCTGCTTGCGCCGGGGCAGGTTGCGGTAAGGGTATGGCGCTACCCTTACTTGGATCATCACCCTGAAAGCCTTGCTGCGCTTGGGTTTCAGCGCCCGGAATAGACTCGGGGTTGGCGTCCTGGAATGGCTCCGCTGTCGCTGCCGGTTGTGCGCGCATCGGATCCGACGCGCTTGCATTTTCGGGATTTGCCGGCGCATTGCCTGCCGGCGTGAAGGTCTTGCGAACGGCGCGCGCCACCTTGGTGATGGCAGTGGGTGACACGTCAACGCCACGGGCCTGCCAAGCGTAGGCGATGGCTTCGGCATCCACTGCGGTATTGCCATGCGCGGCAAACTGCGCCTGCATCTGAGATTCCAGCGCGGCACGCATGTCCTCACGCCCTGGAATGGCGTCTTCGCCGGTTTCCTGATTCACCCACGATGGCGTCAATGGCGCGACGATGCCAGCTTGTGTCGGCGGCACGGCGCGTGACGGGGCTTCCGGCTGTTGAGGTTCCGGCACTTGAGCTTGATCTTGGGCAGCCGGTGCCACCAAATCAGCATCCAGCATGTTGGCCAGCATGGCCGGATTGCCCACATTGCGACGCAACACGGTCTGCAACTCGGCTTCGCTGGCGGTCAGGCCACCGTCCTCAGCGGCCAAGGCGTCCAACTCTGCGAGCTTGGCCTGAGCACGTCGCGTCACCATTCCTGATGGCGGGCCTGCCGTTGTCCTGGTCGAAGCCAACTCGATCACCGAGGCTCGCGCTTGGTTCATGGAGCACATGCTCACCATCGACCGCGCCGATCACCGCAGCATGCACTTCCACGGCGCTGCCGGCACGCCCCTGTTCAACGCCTACGAGCCACTCGACCAACAGATCAGATGCTTGGCCGTGGACCAGGAATCGTCCTTAGACAGTTGGCTCATGCCGTTGCCAATGCCGCCCGAGTGCGACGCCGAACACGACGCAGCGCCAGAACCAAGCATCGATCCATAAGCCAACACCCATGAATCCCGCCACGCCATCAAGCCGGAATTGCCGTCAAGCGCACGCCCAGCGCGTGCGACACACGCAGCACCGTGGCGAAGCTGGGGTTTCCTTCGCCAGACAGGGCTTTGTACAGGCTTTCCCGGCCCATGCCCGTGTCGCGTGCCAGTTGCGTCATGTCACGGGCACGCGCCACGTTACCCAGCGCCTTGGCGATGAAGGCGGCATCGTCGCCCGCTTCCTCGAAACAGGCTTCCAGGTACAGGGCAATTTCTTCGTCCGTGCGCAGATGTTCGGCAGAGTCCCATCGACGGGTCATGCGTCACGTCCTCAGTTCTCGCACCTTTCACCGATGCGCAGCAGTCAGTGTGAGCTTCAAGCCCAGCGCCTTGGCAATGCCATGCAGGGTGTCGATGCGCGGGTTCCCGTCTGGAGCCAGCGCCTTGTACAGCCCCGCTCGCGTCAGGCCGGCCTGCTTGGCCAGTTGGCTCATGTTGCGGGCGCGAGCAATGTCCGCCAGCACCATGACCATGAGGCCGGGGTCGTCGGAGGCATCTTCCTGCGCCGCTTCAAGGTAGGCCGCGATGGCTTCCTCACTGTCCAAATACTCCGCAGCGTCGAAGGCGGTGAACTTCTCTGCCATGACTCAATACCTCCACTCTTTGGCAATGCGTTTGGCTGTTTGAATGTCAGCATCCTGCGTGCTCTTGTTGCCACCACACAGCACCACAACAAGAAACGCCCCGCGTTGCATGAAATACACCCGGTAGCCGGGTCCGTAGTCGATGCGCAATTCCGAAAGCCCGCCCCCACCGGCTTCACGTCGCCGGGGTTGCCAGATTCCAGCCGCCGTACCCGCAAGGCAATCCGCCGCCCGTGCTCGGCCATCGCGCAAGGCATTCATCCACGCCTTGAAGGTTTCGCTTTCGATCACCTTGAGCGTGTGTCAAATATAGTTAACACTCGGCAATGTGTCAACTATTGTTGCCAGTTGACGCCACCAAACAACCGGCGTGGGGTTCACCCGGCACGCGCACAATCGCGTGCCGGGTTTGGAAGCCTGTGTGATCGCGGCGAAAGCCGCAACGTGTCGATGCCGTGCGGCTTTTTCATTACTCAGCGGCTACCCCAAGCCCACCCTGGACATGGACACCGCACTCGATGCCATTGCCGAAACCACCCTTGGTGAAGTCCTCACCCCGCACCACATGGCTCAACTGCGCATGATTCGCAGCCTCTCGCAGGCCTTCGCCGCCACCGCCTGCGCCGTGCGCGACCAGATCGAAACCCAATTCCCATCCGCGCTGCCCGCCACCGCCATGGAGGTTTCCGTATGAATGCCATCGTCACAATGACCAACGGCCAAGCCGCCCGCATCACCAGCGCCGAGATTGCCTATCTTGTTGGCAAGCGCCACGACAACGTGAAGCGCACCATCGACGCCCTGAAGGTGGCCGCGCTGGAACGCTTCGCCAGCCACGAAGGCCAGCACAACGCCCGCAACGCCGCCAAGCTGCTTGGCATCCGCGAACGCCTGTTCACCACCTGGCTGATCGCCCACGACTGGATGTATCGCGACCACGGCGGTCGCCTGTGCGCCAAGTCCGGCAGGCTGGCCGATGGCTGCCTCGACACCGCGCCCGTGGAAATCAGACGTTCCGACTACACCGAAACCGTATCCCAACCCCGCATCACGCAAAAGGGCCCGATTACTGCCCATGGCCGAGGTGAAAAGGATCGTCGGCCTGAGCACTGCGACGATCTATCGGAAGATCGGAGATGGACGACTCCCCGTGCCGTGCAAGCAAGGGATGCGATCCTATGGGTGTCGACCGAGATCGACGCACGGGTTGCCTCAGTCATTGCCGAGAGAAACATGGGGCACGCCATGTGGCAACCAAAATGCGATTCAATGCGTCAATTAAATCAATGACTTATCGCTGAATTGGCGGAGAGGGAGGGATTCGAACCCTCGGTACGCTTACACGTACGCCTGATTTCGAGTCAGGTACATTCGACCACTCTGCCACCTCTCCGGTCGTCTTCCAAAGCACGTTTGGAAGAGCCGCACATCATAGGCGTTTCTGCCATGGCGCACAAGGATCTACGGCTGCCCGTTGCTGAAGCCGCCGCTCAGTCGTGGCGTCGCACGGCTGCGGTCACCACGATCTCCACCTTCCATGCTGGATTGGCCAAACGCGCCTCCACGGTGGCGCGTGCGGGCGCGTTGCCGGCCGGTACCCACGCATCCCATGCGCGATTCATTCCAGCAAAGTCAGCGATGTCCGCGAGGAAAATCTGTGCCCGCAAAATGTTGCCTTTATCGCTGCCAGCACGCGCCAGCAAGGCATCGATCGCAGCCAGAACTTCGGCCGTCTGAGCTTCGACATCGGCAGACTCACTTTCAGCCACCTGTCCAGCCAGATAGACGATGCCGGCATGAATGCTGGCTTCGGACATGCGCGCACCAGGGTCAAGACGTTGGATCACGGGAACACTCTCGGCGTGGGTTGACGGGGAATGGCAAAGATGCTGCATTGCAGCACAAACTGCAAGATGGAACGTGGCGGGGCCGATGCGAAACAAGGTCGAGTCACCACGCCGGCACCCAGCTCAGCGCCAGAGCCAGATCGGTGTCTGATGGGCGTGTGCATGCAAGGGCGCGTCATATGCGCATCGCCTCTTGTTCTTTGTGGATGGTGCGGGAGATGCGCAGAATTTGCCCACTGTTGTCGGATGCGCCCGTTGTGCATCGGACGAGCTGTGCTGCAGCACACCATCGACACGACTCACGACCTGCGCCCGTGGCCGTTACATCGGGCTCGGTCGCTGGCGTGGATCGCCCCAACGAGCGCTGTCTGACATGTTCCTTCTGCCCGAGCTGACTCCCGACCAGATCAACGCCATCCTGCCCTTCGTCGCCGTGGGATTCGTTGCGCAACTGGTGGATGGCGCGCTCGGTATGGCCTTTGGCGTCATCACCAACACGATGTTGGTCAGCGTGCTCGGCGTCGCTCCGGCGCGGGCATCGGCCAGCGTGCATCTGGTCGAAACATTCACGACGGCCGCATCCGGCCTGAGCCACATTCTGCATGGCAATGTCGATTGGAAACTGTTTCGCCGCCTGGCGCTGCCGGGCGTTGTAGGCGGCGTTCTGGGCGCGTGCCTGCTGGCCAATGTCGATGGCAGTGTTGCGCGTCCCTGGGTGATGGGCTACTTGATCGTGATTGGCTTTTACTTGCTCTGGCGCGCGCTGCGCATGCGCCGTCAAACGCATCACTGCGATGCGCGTTTGGTCGCACCGTTGGGCCTGGTGGGCGGTTTTCTGGATGCGGCCGGTGGTGGTGGCTGGGGCTCGGTGGTGACGTCGAACCTGTTGGCACAAGGCAGTGAACCGCGCCGTACGATTGGCACCGTCAACGCCGCCGAGTTCTTCGTGACCCTCACCGTGTCGATTTCCTTCATGCTCGCGATCGGGTTGTCGGCATTCTCGATCGCCACGATCGGATTGATCGCCGGTGGCGTCGTGGCAGCGCCTTTCGGCGCGATGCTGACCAAGCGATTTGCAGCAAAGAACCTGCTCCTGCTCGTCTCGATCATCCTGATCGCCGCCAGCAGCTTCAGCCTCTTTCGTACCATCGTTTGCTGAGCGCAGTGCGCGGCAGTCGCGCCGCGATCAGAGCGCCGACAGGTATCACGCCTGCACGGCTTCCAACAACCGCTGCGGCTGTTCCAGGCTGAGCAGGAGATACGACTCGCCGTGCAATTCAGGGATCAACAACACACGCTGACGCGATGTGATCAGGCAAAACAAGCGGCGTCGGAACGGCGAGCCGCGAAAGTAGCCGATCTGCACACCCGGCAAACCTACGCCATTGAGCCGTAGCACGGGCGCCCATGCGCGTTCGTGGTCCAAATCGATGATGCGGGCGTGGGCACCATCCAGCTGCGCCAGTGGCCGCCTGCGGGTGTAGATCATCGCCCGCACGATCAACGTGCCCTCGACGATCTCCACCTCCAGCCGGCGCATCGCCCAGCCCATGAAAGCGGCGCCCAGTACGGCCACCAGCATCGGGCCGCCCACGATGAGCGCCATGGGCAAATCCAACTTCGCTTCCGTCGCCAGCAGCCGTGGCAACGCCAAGCCCAGAACCAACGGAATCACCACACCCAAGCCCATCATCGCCACCCAGGCGCGCTTGGGCGGGGCCATCACCGTGTACCGGCGGCTCATGGCACGGCCTTGCGGACGGGTGCGGCGGCCGGCATCGTTCCAGGCACCAAACGGAATCCGGAAATCTTGCCGCTGCCATTCACCACGATGCGCGCATCCAGTGCTGCCATGCCGAACACCAGGGTGGATGTCACCACCGGCGTATCGCCCACGCGCTCGCCGCGCAGTGGCCCGCGCGATCGCCGCGCGCCCAGTTGCGTGGGCAAGCCTTCCCAGACTTTCCGGAGGGCCTCGGCACTCAAGGCCTGTTGAACTTCGGGCGTGCACATCGCCACGGCTTCATCGTAACGACCGGCATCGAGCGCATCGAGGAAGACATCGCCGATGCGCAAATGTTCGGCATCCGCTTGTGCCGCCTGTGCCGGTGGCGGCGTCAAAACCGATTGCACCAGCCAGCGCGCACTGAAGAAAATCCCAACCAGACTGACCACCACCCAGAACGCGACGTGCAGCTTGCGCATGGAACGTCTCCCTATCGCGCCCGCTTGAAAAAGAAGTGCAGACGCATGCCGATCAGGGTGGCATTGACCAACTCCCAACCTTGCGCGCCTTCGCGATTCAGGGCTTCGGTCATGTGTTCCGGCTTGCTCGTGCCCCAGATCGAGGACGGTGCGGGCACCACCTTGTATTCCCAACGGTCATTGCTCATGAATCGATCTCCTCGGAATCTGGCGGCATCTCGGACTTGAGTCGCCCACCCTTGCGCAGCGCGTCGCGCAACACGTATTCGATCTGCGCATTGAGCGAGCGCAGTTCATCGTCCGCCCAGCGCTGCATGGCCGCCAGCACCTGGGCGTTGATGCGCAGCGGATAGGCTTTCTTCTCACTCACGATGCGGCCTGGCTCAGTACAACGAACCGGTATTGACGACCGGTTGGGTCGCTCGATCCGAACACAGCACAACCAGCAAATTGCTGACCATGGCCGCGCGGCGCTCCTCGTCCAGTTCCACCACGCCGCTCTTCTTCAATTCCGCCAGTGCCATTTCCACCATGCTGACCGCGCCGTACACGATCCGGGTGCGCGCCGCGACCACGGCATTGGCCTGCTGCCGTTGCAACATCGCCTGCGCAATTTCCGGTGCATAGGCCAGATGGCTGATGCGTGCCTCGATCACTTCCACACCGGCCTTGGCCAGACGCTCGGCGATCTGTTCCTGCAGGTGATGCGAAATTTCCTGTGGATTGCTGCGCAGGGCTATCTGGCCTTCCTCGTTCTGGTCGTAGGGGTAGCTCGACGCCATGGCACGCAGGGCCGCTTCCGACTGGATGTGCACGTAACTCTCGTAGTCATCGACGTTGTAGACCGCCTCGGCCGAATCCACCACCTGCCAGACAATCACCGCCGCGATCTCGATCGGGCTGCCTTCCAGCTCGTTGACCTTGAGCTTGCCGCTCTCGAAGTTGCGCACCCGCAAGGACACCTTGCGAACCGAAAAGAAGGGATTGTTCCAGCGCAGGCCGCTGTCCTTGACCGTGCCCACATAGCGCCCGAACAGGCTCAACACGCCGGCCTGATTGGGTTCGATGGTGTAGAAGCCGGCCAGCATCACCAGCAGCACCAAGGCCGCTACCGCAGCGAACACGGCTTCCCATCCCGACTGATTGGAAACCCCGTGTACAAACAGGGCGATGGCTGCCAGCAGGGCAATGAGGATGCCCATCAAGGTCATGATGCCGGCCAATGAGTTCTTCGAAATCTCGCGCATGATGGATCTCCCGTGGTGTGCAAACATTAGATATCACTTCGATATCAGTTTGCAAGACGCACAACAATATGCCGTGTGACCATCCGGCCACGATTCGCTCAGTTCATGTGCGGCCGGCCCGTAGCTCAGCGGCCAAAAGCGCCATCACCGCCGACTCAATGAAACTCTGCCGCAATGGCTGGCGACGCCAGACGTCGGGCAATCCAGCCGAACAACAGACTGAAGCCAACGGCCATCAGCGCCGACATCACGACGATCACCATGAACACTGGCTCTGTGCTCATCTCGCCCATGCCCGGTGACTGGGCGAAATCCTGCTGCACCGACGAGAACATCGACCACTGCAACACCAGTCCACCGAGATTCCAAATAGCCGCCAACACCATCAGTCCAATGAACCCAAGCCGCGCCCAGTTCAAACGCCTGAGCAAGCCAATGGAGCACACGAGCATGGCAAGAGCGGCCATCAGGGTGAAGATAAAGAACCAATGCATGTGGCTGGCCAGAAAGGTCGCAAGCGGCGGCGCACCGGGCATCGGTCGTTGCAGCGCATCGATCACCTCCGGGCTGCGAAACAGCGTCCAGTACATGATGTTCTGCAGGATCGTAATCAGCGTTCCGAAACCGGAAAAAATGATGAAAATCCACGCTACAACGGTCACGAAGCTGGAGCGAGCCACGCTCATGGCGCAATCTTCCGCTTGATCGCCAGCGCCACCGATGAAGGCAGGCTCGGCAAGGCCTTGAGCATCCATGGCAGCACACGGCGCTTGTTGCGGTTGAGCGACTCGGGCACGAGGGCCTCGATCAGATGCGGGCCGGGCTGCGCGAGTGCGTATTCGAAGGCTTTGTTGAATTCATCGGCGGTACTCGCGCGTACCGCGTGCACGCCCATGCCCTGAGCCAGACGGGCGAAGTTCAACTCGGGGCCGTGCAGGTCCAGTTGCGATCGTGCCTTGTCACCACCGCTGCGTGCACCGACGCGCTCCAGTTCGACATTGAGCACGGAGTAGGCGGCGTTATTGAAAATGATGGCGGTGACATCGAGGTTTTCGCGCGCCATCGTCCACAGGGCCTGAATGGTGTACATCGCGGTGCCATCGCCGATCAGGGCGATCACCGGTCGCTTTGGACAGGCAATGGCGGCACCCACGGCATTGGGCAGGCCTTGGCCGATGGCCCCACCAGTCAAGGTCAGAAAGTCGTGGCGCGGAGCGCCGCAGGTCATCACGCCCAACATCAGGGTGGAGGTGATGCCCTCATCGATCAGGATCGCATTCTCAGGCATGAAGTGGCCCACGGCCTTGCAAACCTTGGCGGCGGTGAGTCGTCCGCGTGGCGCCCCGGGCCGCTGGGGCTTTTGCAACGCGGCACGGGCGCGGTCTGCGCCAAGGGATTTGGCCAGCAACTCAAGGCTGGCGGCAGCATCCTGTGCCGGTGAAGCCAGCACATGCACCTGACAGCCTTCGGGCACGAGGTCGCTTTTCTTGCCGGGATACGCAAAGAACGACACCGGTGATTTGGCGTCGACCAGGACCAGATGTTCGACGCCCTGCAATTGCAAGCTGGCCAGTTCCGCCATGTAGGCCAAGCGCTCCACCGCGGGCACGCCGGCGCCACGCTCCAGCCGAGTCGGGAAGACTTCGGCCAACACCTTGATGCCACGTTGCGCCGCGATGCGCGCGGCCGCGAGCAAGGCCGGCTCACGCAAGGCGTGACCACCCAGCAAGAGCGCCACGGATTTGCCGCTATCGATGAGTTTGGAAACCGTCGCCAACACATCCGCCGGCCCGGGCGACACATTGGGCAAGGGCAAGGGCGCATGCGGAACCCCGCCTTCGCCCCAGGACACATCGGCTGGCAGGATCAAGGTGGCAACCTGCCCCGGCAGGCCATGCGCGGCCCGAACCGCCTCGGCCGCATCGCGCCCAAGCTCGTCCGTGGATTTTGAAGTACGTACGAAGCCGGGCGAGACATTGCGCGCCACGGTTTCGATGTCCGATTGCAGTTGCGCGTCGTACTTGACGTGATAGGTGGCGTGATCACCCACGATATTGACCACCGGCACCTTGCCCTTGCGGGCGTTGTGCAGATTGGCAAGCCCATTGCCCAGCCCGCAACCCAGATGCAACAAGGTGGCCGCAGGTTTATCGGCCATCCGCGCATAGCCATCGGCCGCGCCGGTAGCCACGCCTTCGAACAGCGCCAGCACCGCACGCATGCGCGGCTCGTCGTCGAGGGCAGCGACAAAGTGCATTTCCGAGGTGCCAGGGTTGGAAAAACACACCTCGACGCCGGCATCGGCCAAGGTTTTCAACAGGGATTGGGCGCCGTTCATGGTTGGGTGTCCAAGTGGTTCAAAGGAAAAACGCGATCGAGCCGATCCGGGCCGATCGCAGCCAGTGTGGGGCTGCCGGTCAACATCATCGCCAATCGCAACTCGCGTTGCAGGCCGGCGAGGTACGCGGCAAGCCCGGCCTGCCCGCCGCCGGCCAAGGCCCACACCCACGGACGACCGATCAGCACGCCGCGTGCACCCAAGGCCAGAGCGCGGAACACATCGGTGCCGCTACGGATGCCGCCATCCATCCATACCTCGCAGCGTGAGCCAACGGCCTGGGCAATGGACGGCAGTGCCTCGATGCTGGCACGCACGCCATCGAGCTGGCGACCGCCGTGGTTGGACACCACCAAGCCTTCGGCACCCACCTCGCAGGCGCGTTGCGCATCCTCGGCGTGCAGGATGCCCTTGAGGATCAAGCGACCCTGCCAGCGGCTACGCAGCCATTCGATATCGCGCCAGGTGACGCTGGCGTCGAACTGCGCATCGACCCAGCGCTTGAAGGCATTGAGATCGTGCGCATCGGGCACCTGTTTGGCGAGGCTGCCAAAGTCGAGAGGTTTGCCGCGCACGGCCACGTTCCACACCCAGCCGGGCCGCGCCAACACCTGACTGGCGCGCAGCAGCGCGGCGCGAAGGCCGGCAGCTTCCATGCCATTGCGCACATCGCGATGACGCAGACCGGGTAGCGGAAGGTCGACGGTGAATACGAGGGTTCGGCAGCCGGCGGCCCAGGCGCGGTCGAGCATCGATTGCACCACGCCGCGATCACGCAGCATGTAGAGCTGGAACCAGAACGGCGCGCTGCGCGCAGCCTGTACTTCTTCGAGCGAACAGATGCCGACGGTGGACAAGGTGAACGGCAATCCCGCAGCTTCCGCCACGCGCGCGGCCTGCGCCTCGCCACGACGCGCCATCAAACCCGCCAAGCCCACAGGCGCCAGCGCCACCGGCATCGTGCATGGCTCACCGGCAAGCGCCGTGGCGGTATCGATGTGGTCAACATCCACGAGTACGCGCTGGCGCAATTTCACCCGCGCAAATGCAGCAACGTTGGCAGCGAGCGTGGTTTCGTTTCCCGCACCGCCATCAAGGTAGTCGAACAGGAAGCGTGGCAGGCGTCGGCGTGCCCGTTGACGATAGTCATCGGCCGTCGACGGCAAGCGCAAGTTCATTCCAGACCCCGGCCGTGCAGAATGGACTGCGCTGCGGCGCGCGCGGTAAGGATGCAGCCAGGCAGGAAGGTACCTTCGAGCGAGCGTTTGCCGCTGGCGCCACCACCACCGAAGCCCGCGGCCTCGCCCACGCAGTACAAACCTGCGATCGGCTGATCGGCCTGATCCAGTACCCGGCTTTGCAAATCGGTGCGCAATCCACCCAGGCTCTTGCGCGTGATCAGATGTACGCGGATGGCGATGAACGGCCCTGCGCCCTTGGCCTGCAAGGCGGCCGGCGCACAAGTGCGCAAGCGATCTGGCCCCCATTGCCGCGCCTGCTGGATGCGACGAACCTGCGCATCCTGCGTCGGTTCGCCACCAGCCGAGAAATGAACATCAAAGGCATCGACCGTGGCCTGCAATTGGGCGGCATCGATGTCGTGCGAAGCGGTCAAGGCATTCATCTTGTTCGCCAGTCCGGTCAGACTTTCATCGACCAGGAAATCCTCGCTTTCGGCCTGCATCTGCCGCACCAATCGGCGGTTGCCAGTCAGGGTTTCCCACAAGAAGCGCACGAACTGCTTGTCGCGGATGCGCTGATTGTGTTCGGCACCGGAAATGGCAAATTCCTTGATCGCGATGCGCCAGTTGAGCAGGTGCCAGGTCCATGGCTTTTCCTGTTCGGCCACGCGTTGGCACAGCCAATGTGTATCGAAACCGGTGACGAGCGGCTCGGGGCCGATGCGCCGACCCCGATGATCCAGCCACAGTGCGGATTTGCAGGGAATGGTTGAAAGGCCATGACCTTCGAAATGCGCAAACGGATGGGCGAATCCGGCCGCGTAGTTCCACATTTCACCGGCGTGGGTGATCCGACCTTGCAGACGCTCAGCCACGAAGCGGTGCATCGCGCCATCGGCAAACGGATGAGCGCCATTGAGCATCCGCGTCGGCATTGGTCGGTCCGCCGGCCAATTACGACGAACTTCCTCGTGCGAACCGTTGATGCCACCCGTCGCGATCACCACGACCGGCGCCTGGATCTCGATCTGCGCGTCGTGGGCTTCATCGTATGCGACCACGCCCGACACATGCCCAGCCGAGCTCTGGATGGCGGTGACGCGATGGCGATGCAGCAGGGTCAGTCGCCCGCCCTGCCCGGCTTGATGCAAGGCCGAGATCATGCGCAAAGTCAATTCCCGCGAGGTGCCCCAGACGATGTGGTAGCGCGGGACGCTGTTGCCTTCTCCATCACGACCCCGTTCGACCCAGTTGACCGCCGGCATGAAACCGATGCCCTCGTGGTGCAACCAGTCGTGCACGTGGCGACACGAGTGTTCAACGTAGGCACGGGCCCAGGCCATCGGCCATTTGTCGTCAGGATCGAGTTCACCAAAGCTCAACCAATCGCGCAGTGCGATTTCGGGCGTATCGATGATCTTCTTGCGCGCTTGCAAGGGCGTGCCGACGAGTGCCATGCCACCAAACGCCCAGCGCGCCAAACCACCGAAACGCGTCTCGCTGTCACGATCGATCACGACCACCGACTGACCGGCACGCAGCAACTCCAGCGCGGTCACGATCCCCGCCAGGCCACCACCGATCACCGCTGCATGTGCTCGCACCGCCACCACCGCTCACCCCCAGTTTGCGCAGATCGCTCCGGTGAAAGATACCGCAAGCCCTGGCGATGAGCCGGACGCAATGCCGGCTCTGTGACCGTGGTCTACTCGCGCTGCTGCAACTCGGTGTAGCCGTCGGCCGGCGTGGCATAGGGATCGTTGGTGCTGTAGGTCGAGTACGGATCAGTGGTGTTCTGGAACACGCGATCGCCGCCGTGGATGCTGGATTGCACATCGGTGCCATCCACACCGGTGTAGGTGTCGTACTCGCCGATGGCTTCCAGACGACGACGCTGGTCTTCATCGCTGACGCCACCGCTGCTGGTAACGGTCGGGCTCCAAGTGGACCTGCCGCCTTGGGTACCGCCACGCGCAGCGATGGCTGCGATCGCGGCGCGCCCGGCGGCACCGCGCGCCCTGATTTCATCCATGCTGCGATCATTCCAGTCCGAAATTTGCCGGCTCTGGTTGGCATAGAAGCGATCCGAGTTCACCCGCAGCCGTGCGGATTTCTGATCCTCCCACACCGGATTGGTGTCGAGGCTCGCCGCCACCCGTTCGCTCAGGCTCAGGTCCAACTGACCGTTCGGCGCCCGATAGGCCATGGTCGAACTGTAGCCGTCCATGCCGACATAGCTCACGGTCGCAGTCAGCACTTCGCGCATGTCCACGCCGTTTTGCTGATAGGCCAACAACACACTGCCCGATTCGATACGCGCGTCCATCCTCGGCAGGCCGATGCGTTGCGCGGCGGCCTCGAACACCTCACGGATCCGTTGCGCCAACTGCGGGAGTTCACGGTAATCCAGAATGCGCGCACCGGGGCGGAAGCGCTGCACTTGCGCTTCCAGCACACGTTGAACATCCGGAAGGTCGGCACGTGGACAGGGCGATGACACCAACCCGACCGACTCCTGCTGTTGCCAACTGGCGCTGGGCAAGTTTTCGAGCACCGAGACGCCATCCGGCGCCAAGGCCCGCCATTGCACCGAATACTGATCGGGCGCACAGGCGCTGTCGGTCTGGCGCCATGCGACACCGCCTTGCATCGACCAGCCTGCGGGAATCAGCACGCGCATGGCCACCATCGGCTGGGAAAAGCCTTGTGAATCGACGACCTGCGCCGGAACGAGGTTTCGGGTATCACTGGGCGCAGAGCGCGCTGCAGGCATCGCCGTGTCGTCCTGAGCGCCGGGAGCCTGCCACGGGGTGACCGAGCCGCTGGCCTCGGCCACAGGCCCCGACTGGGAGCTGTCGCTGCACGCGGCCAGAGCCAACATCAGGGCACCGGCCAGGATCGTTTTTGTCACTTCGCCGTTTTTCATTGCCGTCTCCACGGGGCATGGATTGCCGCCTCATCAGGAAAGGCGCACAAGCGCGGCAAATCGGCTCAGCGCGGCAGTTGGTACCGGATCAAGGGCGCCGGGATGTGCTCGGAACTGATCCACAGACTCAGTCCCGTCGAATCAAATCCCATGGCCTCGGCCTGCGCCATCCACGGCAAATCAAGGCGGACCGGGGCTTGGCTCAATGCCTTGGCCCACGCTTCGGAATGCCGACGCCAAAGGTAGATGTGTTGATAGTTCATCACCGCGAACAGTTGCCCGTCGGCACTGATATCGGCTGCGGTGATCTGGCCACGATACTTGCCGTAGAGTGGATTGTCGGCGCGCTCCTTGGCGCTGGGCTGGACGATGCCGGCCAGCGTTCCCACGCGTTCGGCGACCTGTACGTCACCGGACTCGACGGCGTCAAGCTCAAGACGAAACAGTTCCGGCGGCACGCGCTTCTTCGACACCAGCCAGATGCTCGAATCCGTCGCATCGACCGCCACCGCCTCGCAATCGCGTGGCCCGTCCGGCCAGCGAAAGCGAATCGACCGCACCGAGGTCAGTGCCTGATCGATCAAGGTGGCCGGTTCTTCGACTTCGTGCAGCACCAACTCCTTGCGAATCCCGCCGTTGTCGCCGGTATCGGCCACCAACAAATACGTACGACCTTCGCGTTCGTAGCTGGCGATGTCCTCCCAGTCGACGTTGGGCACCGGCAGATCCACGCTGGCGCGAACCTGGCCGT